>NVVJ01000054.1 GCA_002402175.1 SAR86 cluster bacterium | reverse complement strand
TTAAAAACACCCCAGGGCCCCATCGACATAAGTCCGCTGAATATAAAAGTGGAAACAAATACAAGAGTCAGCAATCCGAGAATATGGTGCCACTTCATCCATCCTTTGTAAGGGCTAATGCTAGAGCCATTCGCCCCTTTTGCACGTCGACTAAGTCTAATTCTCATAAAGCCAATGATGGCTCCAGTGACAACAGACACTATGCCTATTAGTGATACATAGACAATTATCTGATTCCACAGTGATGCGTTTTTACGAAGCTGCACCGGGTAAATCCAGTGCACAGTGGAACCAAGCCAGTTCCAAAAGCGCTCGTTTCGAGTAGTATCCAGAACAATCTGACCGCTTACAGTCGAGGCATAAATAATGCTTCCGGCCGAGTCATTCATGGTGATTCGGTGTAGAGGACGATATCGATTTAGCCCTGAAGATATGGACCATTGGTCCATGTTCACTTGTTTGTCGTATGAGGGCGTTGCGTCGCTAGTAGAAAACCCTGATTGCCTTGCAGCAGCGAGCGCTGATTGCGGGTTCAATCCTGTAAAAAGCTCACCGCTGTCTGCAAAGACTATATAGATCGCTCCGTCGACACCGCGAAACTGGTAAGCCGGTCGGCTCAGAACCGTGGTCAATTTTACACTTGAAAATACGCTATCCGCTGTAATTGATGCAGAAGCTTCAAGAGGAGAGAGTGAAATTTGTGAAACATTCAGCGGCTGAAGATTTTCAAATCGTTCTTCTTCGGTGAGTTCAGGATATTCCACATACATCATGATGATGCCGCTGGCGAACCACAGTGCGAATAATAGACACATGCCGATGCCAAGCCAGCGATGAGCCAAAAACAGGAACGGTTTCAACTTCATGGAAGTTTATAAAAGCCTGAAAGCGAAAGACTAATTGTAATGTCTCTATCGGTTTCGTTGGAGAAATACCAACCATGAACACCATCGAAAGGCGCCACCATATAGCCCTCTGACGATTCGCCCCGGCCCTGTTTATAGAACATAACTTCTCCAGGTTCCTCTGAAATTCTTATGGTGTGGCCATGAAATTCCGTAAGCAACAACTCAGAATCAGACAAGTTGTTAGCCAGCCATTGATACGAAACTGAATTGCCTTGCTTCATGTCGAGCATATACTCCAGGTCGGAATTGGCTGACAGTGGAATCTCTATGGAATTTGTTTTGTGCTGCGGGCTGCTCGCATAATAAATATTCTCAGCAAGAGGGACATTAATCCATTCTACAGTTTCTGTTGTACATGAAAGTAATGAGAACACGATAGCTACCAGGCTAGCGAACCGACTTTTGGAATAACTTGATACTTCATCCGACTTGATCAATCGCCATTTCTCCTAAGCAAACCTAAAACTAATAGTTACAAAACCTTGTTCTAGAGAATAACAACAAGACGACTGGCGTGGCTAAAATAAATGCAGTTAAAAAATGTTGCGCAACGTTTTGAAACAGTTAAGGAGCCTATTTTTGCTGAGTAATTGACTGATGACAGCTATACACTCCGCCGCTGTTGATTCGCGATGCCACACGCAGCTCAGTGCTGCCCACTAGAATAAGCAGGAGATATATAGCAATGACTACAACACAAATCAGGCAGTTGCCAGATAGACGAAAAAGCTTAGTCGCCGCCATCGCCCTTGTGGTTATGGGAATGGCCACAAGTGCTCTAGCCGTAGCCGTAGAAAGTACAATCGAAGAAATAGTAGTTACTGGTCAGGGCGGCGTAGGCAGCATTCGTCTTGGTGTATCAAACTCAGCGGGTAGTCGTCTGGGTCTGAGTGGGCTTAGCACACCAGCTAGTGTAGATATTATAAGCCGGGATGAAATTGCAACCAAAGGAGACTATAGCGCTTTAGATGCAGTAACTCGCACCACCGGCATTTCCGCCAGCGCCAATCCGGGCAATGGTGGCACGTCAATTTCATCTCGTGGATTCAACGGTCATGGGTCCACAGTTTATACCTATGATGGAACACGTCTGTATATTGTCGCTGGCACAGTTACCTTTCCAGCAGATACCTGGACTCTCGACCGCGTAGAAGTTTTACGTGGTGCTGGCTCTGTGATCAATGGCGTAGGTGCTCTTGGTACTACAATAAATTACGTACCTAAGTCTCCGGTTTTTGGAGATAGTAATTTCGAAGCAGTAGTTGCCGCGGGCAGTTTTGAAATGAAGCGACTGGCTGTGGGTGGTGGTGCGCAAATTTCTGACGAGTGGGCTTTTCGACTTGATGCATCGCATCAGGAGGAAGACGGTTATGTAGATCGAGCAGACAAAGAACGGGACGTATTTGCTGGATCATTGCTGTATCAGCCTAATGCTGACTTGAGTGTTCGATTTAGTGTTGATTATGCCGACGTAGACACAGCGCCATTTTGGGGAACGCCTCTTATAAACGGTAAGGCAAGCAGCTCTCATCGTCAGAACAATTACAACTTTGCTGACGGTAAGGTGCAGTACGAAGA
This sequence comes from SAR86 cluster bacterium, assembly GCA_002402175.1. GTDB lineage: Bacteria > Pseudomonadota > Gammaproteobacteria > Pseudomonadales > Pseudohongiellaceae > UBA9145. The sequence continues at coordinate 20,831 of NVVJ01000054.1, read as the reverse complement.
CACCTGGTCACGAATTCATGTTGAGTGGAATGTCGCGGATAATATCACTTTTAGAAGTGACACCTATCTGCTTGATGCCACCCGAGAATGGCAGAACCTCGAAGAATACGCTTATAACAGCACTACTGACTTGATCGATCGAGCATACTATCTGGGCATCATCCATGAAGAAGAGCAGGTAGGTTCACGTTTCGACTTTCTTGTTGAGTCTGACCTTGGGGGCATGGAGAATCGACTAAGCCTTGGCGCAGAGGTAAATGACATAGACCTTAACTACCTGAACAATTTCAGCACGGGTGGATTCGGTGTCGGTGATAGTGTGCCAGTGTTTGGTTTTAATCCAGGCGCAACTCCAGAGGCGACTATTCCCACGATTCTTGACTATCAAACCGACACCAGACAGTACGCTATCTTTATAGACGATGTTTTGCAGATAAATGATCAGCTAAGTTTGGTTCTTGGTGGCCGCTTCGATGACATAGACTACGATCGGTTTGATCTGGCCATTGGTGGCAACCCAGCTTCGCGTTTCTCGGCGGGTTTTTCGGAATTTACCTGGCGGGCAGGTTTGGTTTATCAGCCCACTGAACAACTAAGCTTCTATGCTCAGACCAGCACGGCTGCTGATCCGGTGACTTCTCCGGTATCGATAAGCAGCGGCAATAAAGACTTTGATCTGGCTACCGGGCGTCAATATGAAGTGGGATTAAAACAGCAATTCATGCAGGGCAGAGGCGAATATACTCTGGCATATTTCGATATTGAAAAGCAGGACATACTTACCAGACGCCCCGCGTCGGCGATAACAGAGCAGATTGGGCAGCAGAGTTCAGATGGCTTTGAGTTTAGCCTGCGTGTAAACCCAATCGAATCTCTGAGTATCGATTTCAATGCGGCATTTATCGATGTTGAGTTTGATGAGTTCTACTCCGGCGGTGTCTCCTTAGCGGGCAACACGCCGCGCAGTGTGCCTGAACAGACCGTTAATTTGTGGCTTAACTGGTCACCGATAAATAATGTGCAGGTAGGCGGTGGTTTTCGCTATGTTGATTCTCGTTATGCGGATAACGAGAATAACGAAAAAATGCCCGAATATACGGTGTTCGATGCAAGCATCAACTGGATGGTTTCGGATGAGCTGACCATAACAGCACGTGCTAAAAACCTGACCGACGAAGAAGACTACGTGCTTTCTCCTTATGTTTCCAATCAGTGGATATTCGGGGACCCCAGGTCTTATGAACTGAGCCTTCGATATTCATTCTAGCTTTACTGTTAGGAATAATAATTGAAATATCAATTTTAATAGAACGATCGACTAATATCAGTCAAAAGGGTTTCTTGCCTCCTAAGGTGCCCTTTTGGTTGATCTAAATCAATTTTCTTCAGTGTAGTATCGCTTCTGCGACACTATGTCACATCCCAAAGCCCAAACTTGTTTGTAGAATCCACACAACTTCAACGACTCAACGCAACGAAGAGTGTCTACAAATGATTATCAAGAGAAAAGCCCTTAGTTTACAAATCGCCATGGTTACTGCGGCCCTCGCTAGTCCATTAGCCGTCGCTGCTGAGAAGCAAATAGAAGAAATTGTAGTGTGGGGAAGCGAAAATGATCAGCGCTTTGGTAACCCAAGTCCCACAAGCGTTCTTAATCAGCAAGACATTGTAAGTATTAATGTTGCCACGACAGAAGACATAGTGAAGTTCGAACCCAGTGTTGTAATTCGCCGCCGATTTATTGGTGATTCCAATGGTGTGCTAGGTATGCGCGGCTCGAATATGTTCCAGACGTCCCGCTCCATGGTGTTTGCCGATGGTGTGCCTTTACATTATCTTCTGCAATCTCGCTGGAATGGTGCTCCTCGATGGACCATGGTTTCAGCTAGTGAGATAGCCCAGGTAGAGATTCTCTACGGTCCTTTCTCTGCGGAATATAGCGGTAATTCGATGGGTGGTGTAATGGAGATTGAAACCGCAATACCACAAAAAAGCGAGGTCCATTTTGACAGCTCCTATTACTCCCAAACCTTTGATGGCTATGGCTTTGATGACACCGTAACTGGCTACAAGACCTTTATGTCCTACGGAAATAAAGTAGGCAATACCAGTTATTACCTGTCATTTAATCGCCTGGAAAATGAATCTCAGCCACAGACTTTTCGCTATGGTGGTAGTAGTTCCAGTGCCAGTCCAACCTCAGTAACAGGATCAATTATAGACAACGATGAGCGTGGCCGTTCGCGAAACTGGTTCATGGACACTGGCGTCGTTGATACCTTAACCAACAACTACAAATTTAAACTCGGACATGAYTTTGGCAGMTGGTCGACSCTGTTGAATGTTGCTTACGAAGACCGTAACTCAGTTAACGATTCATCCAATTCATACTTGCGCGATAGCGCAGGARACACCGTWTACCGAGGCGACGTTATTCAGGACGGCAGGCAGTTTTCARTTCCGGCGAGCCGTTTTGCCAGCAGTAAYCTRGAAAGAAGAAGCCTGTCGGCCGGGCTRCGACTGCGAGGCCCGCTAACKGACACCATAGAGTTGGAAGCCAACATAAAYCGYTTTACGGTGCTAAGAGACGARACTCGARGCTCCAGYTCACAYCCCGATGATCCTGCTCATACRCTTAACGGTCAGGTYWCTGAYTTTGGTGATACRGGYTGGGACACSGCGGAAGTAAAACTGTATTTCGAYGACCTTGGTGTTGAAGGCCTRGGYATGGTTGCCGGTATTCGAAGTGAGTCTTATGAATTAAATTTGGATGTTTTCAAYTCCAGYAATTATGCRGCAGGCAGTAAGGATTCCTTCACTTCTCGTAGCGGCGGCGAAACAAAAATACTAGCGGCCTTTGCGCAGCTTAACTGGCAGTTCTCTGATCAATGGGATGCGGCTTTTGGAGTTCGCGTAGAGGAATTTAAAAGCACTAACGGCTATTTCGACAGTGATGATGCAGCAACACCAGAATTTGATGTAACACATGTGCCCGGACGCTCTATGAGAAAAACATCACCTAAGTTTTCTCTTGGCTACAAGCCGGATAATAACTGGTCATTCCGTTATTCGCTGGCCAAGGCTTACAGGTTTCCAATTGTCGAAGAGCTATTTAGTCAGTTTGAAGCCTACAATGCCATAAGCGTCTCCAATCCTGGGCTCGACCCAGAGGATGGTCTGCATCACAATCTGATGGCTGAGCGCGCTATACCTGGCGGTTATGTCCGGGTGAATTATTTCACCGAGGAGATTGAGAACGCTATCGAATCGCAGTCTACGATTCTGAATGGGGGCACATCTTTGCGAACATTTCTTCCCGTAGACGAATTGCAGACAGACGGAATCGAGCTCATCGTCAATGCCAGCGATCTACTGAGCAGCAATGTAGATATACGATTCAACATGGTTTACACAGACTCCAAAGTAGTCAAGAACGATCCGAATCCAGCGCTTGAGGGCAACATTTATCCGCGCATGCCCAAATGGCGTGGGAACTTACTAGCGACTTATCATTTCAGTGATAACTGGGATATGGGAGCTAACCTGCAATATGCCAGCGACAGCTTTGGCCGAATTGATAATACTGACCGAGAAGATAACGTGTATGGCGCTCAGGACGGTTACACCCGAGTGGGTTTAAAGTCTACCTATCGATTTGATAGTGGAGTGTCTGTAGGTGCAGGAATAGACAATCTAACCGACGAAGTTGCCTATGTTGCTCATCCATGGCCGGGGCGTACTTTTTACCTGAACATGTCTTACGACTTCTAAATTAAAACAAGGTTGGAATAGTGCTTACTTCATCTTTAAATTTTATTCGAACTGGCATCAGTCTAATGCTGCCTATTGTTACAGTTGCGGCGTTTACGCTTGTATCGTCGCCGGCAATCGCTGAAAAATGTGTGTCTGTAGAGGAGAATGACCTCGATAGAAATATCTCTGTCCATTGCGGGGTAACACCAAGCGCAACACTGGATCAGGATGGTCGCCTCTGGGTTGCCTTCGTTTACGATCAAAGAGTTTATGTCAGTCACTCGGATGATCTTGGGCGTCATTATTCTGAGTCGGTGTCGGTAAATGCGGAACAGGAAGACATCGAACACAACGGAGAAAACCGACCAAAGATAATAGTAGATGACGATCATATCTACCTTTCCTGGACACAGAAAACCTCACCCAGATTCACCGGAAAAATTCGATTTTCACAATCAATAGACGCAGGCAAAACCTTCGAGGCGCCCCGAACGATCAATGACGATAATTTGTTCACTGGTCATCGTTTCGAAAGTTTATATTTAACCGACTCAGGGCATTTGTATTTAACCTGGATAGACAAGCGTGATCTTGAATCAAGCATAAGCCAGGGGTCTGAATATACTGGAGCAGCGGTTTACTATGCGGTTTCCAGCGACGAAGGAAAAACCTTTTCACAAAATTATCGGGTAGCCAATCACAGCTGCGAATGTTGCCGAATAGCCATTGCGCCGCAGGGCCCCGAAAATATTACTATTCTGTGGCGGCAAATTTTTGGTGTGACCACTAGAGACCATGCCATTGCCGTGTTAACACCCAACGGGCAAACCCTGAACATGCACAGAGCCAGTTACGACGAATGGCAAATTGATGCCTGCCCGCATCACGGCCCTACAATGATTCAATCTAGCCTGTCGGGCGACTATCACATGAGCTGGTTTACCAATGGTGATGCTCATCAGGGCATTTACTATGGCCGTTTTTCTTTTGACAGTAATGAGCCTGAAGATGTATTTCAGGTTGATGGTAATGCCGGTGCAGGCCATCCCTATCTTGCAGAATTTAATAAGACCTTATATCTGGTTTGGAAAGGCTTCGATGGCGAGCAGTCATTAATACAGCTTATTAAATCTACCGACGATGGCAAAAGCTGGTCAGTTCCTGAAACATTAATCACCACTGCGCAAGGCTCAGATCATCCCCTAATTGTCAGCGGTAAAAATGGTTTATACCTGAGCTGGCATAGTGAAGAAATGGGTTATGTGTTTCACGAACTAACCAGCACGCAATCCGCTAAGCTAGAATCGGGCGAATAGAACATGAGTCGCTATATAAAATATTWCACTCTGAGTTTYCTRTGTTGTTTCTGCATSGCTTCCTATGCCGATAATTTYCGRGCGTTTACTTYGGAATCATTYGAGCAGATAAAACAGGAATATCAAGGTCAGGAATTTCTGCTGGGYTTATGGTCKGTGGATTGCCCGCCATGTCTGGTAGAGCTAGAGATGATGGGCAGGCTTTTGCARYTAAATCCWGAKATGCCRTTCGTGYTGATCTCTACGGACCCTATTGAKCAAAGAGAATATGCMGCKGAYTTTCTACAGGACTTTCARCTRGAAGAAATTGAATCGTGGATGTTCGCRGACAGTTTYGTRGARCGCCTTCGKTACTCGATTGACAGTAACTGGTTTGGTGAATTGCCAAGGAGTTATTTTTTCAATGCSRRTCATGARATGCARTCACAYAGTGGRATTATGRGYAGRGAGCTTTTAGATGAGTGGTTTTCTCGGTCGTTGAAATTTGATTGAGAAAGAGATGGTGTCTGAATTTAGTTAGAACGTACATAGAAAAAATGTCCAAGATTTTCTTGTGGCCAGCTAATACATAACGCCAAGTTCCATAAGGTATTCAAGACAGCTTATGTCAAAGAGTACCAGGTTCCACGCCCTGCACCATGACGCTCGATATGCCCATTTTTATGCAAAGATTTCATATGATCTTTAATGGTGTTTTTGCTGATGCCCGTGATTTTTTCGGTATCGGCAATGGTCACTCGCCCGTGCTCGCGCGCAATTTCCAAAATCTGTACAGAGAGCTGTGGCAGGTCACCAATAATAATGCGCTCCCGTTTGATCTTTCCCTCAAGTCGTTGCTTTTGTTTGCTCAGAGATTTTAAAAAATAAGTGATCCACGGTTGCCAGTCAGGTGTTTTCGTTCTAATTGTGCCTTGGGTTTGGCGGAGGGCGAGATAGTAGCCTTCTTTATTTTGTTCGATCACGCTCTCTAATGAACTATAGGGCACATAGCGATAGCCCGTTTTTAACAAGAGCAGGGTGGTTAGAATACGTGACAACCTTCCATTGCCATCCTGAAACGGGTGTATTTCCAGGAAAACCACGGTGAATATTGCCGTGATAAGTAATGGGTGTAACAGTTTTTCGGTAAAGGTTTTATCTGTCCATGCAATAAGCTCATCCATCAGGCGTGGTGTATCAAATGGAGTGGCAGTTTCAAAAACTACGCCGATACTCTCCCCTTCTGATGTAAAGGCTTCGACACTATTAGAGAGAGTTTTGTATTCCCCTTTGTGCTTTATGTCTTTTTCTGAATGCCGAAGCAGTTCTCCATGTAACTGTTTGATGTAGTTGGCAGTGAGTGGAATTTCCTGAAAATTCTCAAATACTGTCTCCATGACAGAAGCGTAGCCCGCAATTTCCTGCTCGTCTCTGCTTGCGAACGACTGAACATCAAGATTAGATAAAAGTTTTCCAACCTCGCGGTCAGACAATTTCGCACCCTCAATGCGGGTAGATGAGCCGATGCTTTCGATGGTAGCAATATGGCGTAGGCTCGAAAGGCGTTCAGGAGCTATGCGCCCGATAGCGAGCCATGCTCCCTTGAACTCATCGAGTTCAGAGATCAGTGCCAAAATGGCATTACTCACATTAAGTGAATTAGTGTTCATGTGCATATCCGATTAGACATCTGTTTCCATCCGATTAACTATTACATGTTTACACTCGATAGTCCATCCGTTTCCATCTGATTAAAAGAAACGCAAAAACAGAAATTGAAAGTGTTACAAGGATTAGACCTTTAGGTCACGCGGTACCTATACGTAGTACGAAAACATGGTTATAAAAACATAATGGAAATAGGGTTAGAGAGCTTTGATTTGTTCTTGGATGCTCAAAACGGTGCCGAAGGATAGAATTGAACCACCGATATGAGGGTTTTCAGCAGACAACGTGGCAGATTCCTGTTCTAAATATCAACATGCCGCAAATATGAGAATAGAGTGTGCTGCGAAATTTGTGCTTTCTGAAGCAGATTACGCATTTTCGGATTTAAAGGCACATTTGTAAATGTCGTAATATAGTCAAGTAGATGTCGTGTGCATGCCGTGGAGGATAGTCAGATCCGATGTAACAATGGGACATGAAATAATATGAGTTTCAGGGGTCTGATATGGAAATGAAAATAAACTACGAATTGGTCAAAGAATTGCGCGAGAAGAAGCTTTGGACTCAGGAAAAATTAGCAGAAAAAGCGTGTGTTCACCCGCGTACGATTCAGCGTATTGAAAAAGACGGCATTGCTTCCATGCATACAGTAGCTTTGATTAGTCAGGCTTTAGGCGTCGAGTCAACATCTCTCGAGTTTTCAGTGATCCGAAATAGAGTGATTCCAAGTGGAAGTAGTCTCGTAAATGTTTTCACCGTGATTGTGCTTGCAATACTTGCTTTAGCGATTGTTGGATCAATACAAGAATTCTTTTTGTTTCCGGCGCAATTGATGGGTTTTCGATGGTTGTTTATAAGCATAACTGCTTTCGCAGTTGGTCTAGGAATTGTCTTGTTAGCGCCAGTGCTCGGTATTAGAGCTTCAATCATTGCAGCAACGTTGCTAGTTCTTTTACCAATTTTGGATCTTTCAGCGAATGGATCACTGAGTTTAATCATTTCGTATGTAATGAATGTGCTATTCGCAGAAATCGTTCCTTTATTTGTTGGTGTAGTGGTTGCCAAATTACTATATCAACGCAACTTCTTTTCGAGTACTCGGGTTTAAGGATATCTTCCTGACTCGTAAGGAAATAGGGTCGGAGTAAAAACACAGTAGTATTGAAATACAGTTAGGAAGAGGGTTGATTGAAATAGCCTAAGGGCCATTTCAACCCCTGCGGGGCGCCTTGTAAGGCAGGCGTCCAAAATGCTGGCGCATTTTGTGAACCTCTTATCGGATCAAGTCTCGGTCGGAACAATGAGTTTTAAAAATGTCTGGCGAGCCGAACTGACACTGAGAAATGATGGTGCCCAGAAGAGGACTTGAACCACTGCATTTTAAATCTTACGGAACGCCCGTAACTTACTGATAATGCTAAATATAAAATCCTACCTGACGTTCAAGGTAGAACCCAAGTGTACCACCCTAATGTTGCCCATGCGAATCCATTTGAAATCGAGTATTTGGGGGTATTATCGGATATTAAGGACAAGCGTCACTTTTAATCCCCATCCAATAATCCATCCGTTTCCATCCGATTAAAACCCTCTTTCGGCCCAGTATAAGGCATAAAAGCCATCAATATTATAAGCTTATTGTGGATTACTCTATTTTGCCCTATTCTCTCAGATAGACTATTCATTGGATTACGCTATGAATGATGAAATTTTGACTTTGAAAGAAGTCGCTGAGTACCTAAAACTGGCAGAAAAGACGGCCTATAGGCTTGCTCAACAGGGCAAGTTACCGGGCTTTAAAGCCGGAGGTAGTTGGCGGTTTAAGAAAGAAGATATAGAAGTTTGGATTAACCAACGGAAGAAAGAGATAGGCGATAAATGACGAGGCATGAACCTACGTATCCTATTGTTGATTTGTTCGCAGGCCCAGGGGGGTTAGGCGAAGGCTTTTCTGAGTTATACAACATGGATGACAGTCGGTCATTTAAATCTATAGCTGCAATTGAACGAGACGAGTTTGCGCATCAGACGCTTGTACTTAGACATTTTTATAAGATTTTTAAGCGGGAGTGCGTGCCTGAAGATTACTATAGATACATGGAGGGGCGCATAACAAAAGAGGAACTTAAAAATAAATATCCAAGTCAGTGGTCACATGCGGAGAATACTGCTTTAAGGATATCATTGGGGCAGGAAAGTCATGATGTAGTAAAGAGCCTTATTAAGAAACGTCTAGGTAGTGCTAACAAGTGGGCTTTGGTTGGAGGGCCTCCATGCCAGGCTTATTCACTTGTGGGTCGGTCTAGAATGATGGGCAATCCTGAGTTTGAAGAAGATGAACGTCATTTCCTCTATAAGGAATATTTAAAGATCATTATTGATCACAGGCCGCCTGTTTTTATTATGGAGAATGTTAAGGGGCTTTTATCTGCAAAGGTGAACGGCGAGCCTGTAATAGATAAGATACTAAAGGATCTTTCAAGTCCTATCAGGGCTATTAATAAAAAAAATAATGGCTTGAAATATCGTCTGTATTCTCTTTCTCATTCTGATGATATTGAAGGAGATATTGACCCAAAATCATTTATAATTAAGGCTGAAGAATATGGCGTTCCACAGGCTCGTCATAGAATGTTTATATTGGGGATTCGTTCAGATATAGAAATAAAACCTAATTCATTGAAGAAGAGTAAACCTCCGACAGTTGAGCAAATAATTGGCAGTATGCCTAAGATTCGCAGTGGTGTATCTCGTCAAAAAGACTCTATAAGTTTGTGGAAAGATATAATTACTTCTGTGAAGGGGGCCGATTGGCTGCCATCTAATAGTGTAGATGACAGACTCGTTAAAAAGGTTATCAGGGCTGCAGTTAAAGAAATAAAAAATTCGAATTTAAATACCTCTTCAAAGGTTTATAGACCTCCTCGCGTCATGCGTTCTTGGTATTACGATGAGCGCCTGAGTGTGTCTGTGTCTCATGAAGCTCGGTCTCATATGGCGAGTGATCTTCATAGATATCTATATGCCTCATCTCATGGAGCTGCATTAGATATATCTCCAAAATTGGCTGATTTCCCTCCAGAACTTTTGCCCGCGCACAAGAATGTGAAAATTGGTTGTGAAGGGAAAATGTTCTCCGATAGGTTCCGGGTTCAGATTAAGTCACGGTTTAGTACAACTGTTACATCTCATATATCAAAGGACGGTCATTATTTTATACATTATGATCCGGCGCAATGTAGGAGTCTCAGCGTAAGGGAAGCTGCGCGTATTCAGACTTTTCCTGATAACTACAACTTCGAAGGCCCTCGAACGGCCCAATATCATCAGGTAGGGAATGCTGTTCCCCCATATCTTGCGGTTCAAATTGCAGAAATAGTTAGAGAAGTCTTGGATAAAATTCCGGAGGATTAATGGTAGATACACTTACTAAGGAAAAAAGAAGCTGGAATATGTCTCGTATCAGGGGAAAAGACACGAAGCCAGAAGTCATGTTGCGTTCAATGTTGCACAAGGCAGGTTTACGTTTTCGTATTCACGATAAGAAGTTGCCAGGAAAGCCAGATGTAGTTCTTCCGCGCTATAAGGTCGTAATCTTTGTTAATGGGTGTTTCTGGCATCGTCATGATGGATGTAAGTATGCATATAACCCGAAATCACGGCAAGAATTCTGGCAGGATAAGTTTTCCAAAACTGTAATACGTGATCAGGAGAAAACTGAAAAACTGCAGAAAAAAGGCTGGCGAGTTCTAACTGTTTGGGAATGCGAGCTTAATAGAAGCCCACGGAGTGTACTGAAAAAAAGTGTAACTGATATAAAGGAGTGTGCCTGATGTCTACTCCTCATAAACTTCCTCCAAGTGCTTCTTCCCTGTCAGAGTCCATGCGTGATCTCGGTTACTCATTAGCCACGGCTATAGCTGACATCATTGACAACAGCATTACCGCAGAAGCTACTGAGATCAACGTTTTTTGTGATTTAGCCAGAGATAACCCCACACTTACCATCATTGATAATGGGCAGGGCATGTCTGATAAAGAGCTTCTGGTTGCTATGAAGCATGGCGCTATTAACCCAAAGCAAGAAAGATCCCCTTTGGATCTTGGACGTTTTGGGTTGGGATTAAAAACGGCATCTTTCTCTCAGTGCCGTAATTTAACTGTGATCAGTTCAAATAAAGGCGCTTTGTCTGGTGCTGAGTGGGACCTCGATTTTGTCAGTGAAAAAGACGAGTGGTTTTTGTCTATTCTCGACCAGCAAGAAATCAAAGAATTTCTTTATATGGAACAACTCACATCAACAGGGACAATGGTTGTTTGGAGAAAGCTGGATAGACTCTTTGAGGATCAATCAGGCTTTAAACGAGACGAGATTGTAAATGAAAAACTTGATCTGGTTGAAAAGCATCTAGCTCTCGTTTTTCACAGATTTATTTCAGGAGAAATCAAACAAAGAAAAAAAATTCTAATACGAATAAACGGCCACCCAGTTACCGCATTTGATCCTTTCTGCAAAAAAAATAAAGCGACACAGATCTTACCTGAAGAGATCGTTCGAGTGGGTGGCAATGATGTTGTAATTCAACCTTATATTTTACCTCATCACAGCAAGCTTACCGCAGCTGAGTATGATTTTTATGAAGATCGTAGCAGTTTCATCTCCAATCAAGGGGTATATATATACAGAAGCGGGAGGCTTATGGCATGGGGCGACTGGTTCCGCTTGGTACCGAAGGGTGAGGCAACAAAACTTGCCAGAGTTCAGATAGATTTTCCTAATGCTCTTGATGAAAACTGGACTATTGATATTAAGAAATCTCGAGCACGACCGCCTCACGAAGTCAGAGAACGATTAAGACAAGTCATATCAAAGATTACACATACCAGTACTCGCGTTCATAGAGGTCGTGGTCAAAAACTTTTCCAAGAAACATCCGCACCTATCTGGGAACGGTATGCAGATAAAGGAAAGATTCGGTTTGATCTGAATATGTCGCATCCAATTCTTGATTCATTGAAGAATGGTCTGACAGATACGCAGTTTAAAAGCCTCACGGGTTACCTTAGTGCTGTAACATCATCTTTACCTATAGAAATGATTTATTCAGATTACTCTTCCACTCCACGCGATGTGGACCAGGTTTCCGTTGAAAAAGAAGTTGTTATACAGCGGTTAAAACAACTGAAAGAAACTTTATTTGAAAAAAACGTTGCTGATCTAGGCATTTTTAGAGAAGTCATGGCATCTACACGCATGTTTGATAGCCACAAAGATATAGTTGAAAAATTTATTGAGGAGGAATTTGATGAGCCAAAACAAAGCACAGGTTGAAGCTGAAAAGAATTTTACCGTCTCTCTGATTGCAGCGTTGAGCAAGCCTGATCACATACCATCTCGAGAAGAGATAGAAGAGATGGCAATAAAGCTTAGCGACATTATCAATTATAAGGGATCGTTGGAGAGTCCTATTAAAGAAGCTCTTTATTCCGTCGATTCAAAGATGGGCCTTGGAGTTTCGCTTATTGATACAGAAGCAAACCATGATGAAGATTGGGTTTTCAAAAGAAATGATGTTGAGTGGTTCTATTCCGACGCCTATGAAAAACACCTGAAACAAGAAAAATGGTCCCCTACCGTTGTACAATCTCTAAGCGATGTAGGAACAAAAATTCTAGGACACCTTCAGGACCCCCTCTCTGAAGGCTCATGGGATAGACGCGGTCTGGTTATAGGACACGTCCAATCAGGAAAAACAGCAAATTATTTAGGAGTGGTCGCCAAGGCTGCTGATGCAGGATACAAGTTTATTATCGTGATTGCAGGTGTACACAACAACCTAAGAAAACAGACGCAAGAACGGATTGATGAAGGCTTTGTTGGTAGAACAAAAGAAGAAGATAAATGGAAAATAGTAGGGGTGGGATATGATGATTACCCTCATCCTGCGACCCTCACAAATATATATGATGATTTTAATAAGAAAACAGCCAATCATAGCGGTTGGAGTATTAATGATTTCAGTAAACCCGTAGTTCTGGTTATTAAAAAACATGTTTCAACGCTGGCATCACTACATCGTTGGCTTGAAGAGCTTAATGCTAAGGGTAAAGGGAAAATATCTGATATTCCCATGCTTATGATAGATGATGAGGCTGACAATGCCTCTATCAATACAAAAAAAGAAGATCTTGATCCAACAAAGACAAACAGGCGGATTCGAGAAATTCTGAGCCTATTTGATAAATCCTGTTATGTTGGCTACACAGCGACACCCTTTGCCAATATTTTTATTAACCCTGATGCATATGGCGATGAAAAACTTAGAGAAGAACTTTTCCCTAAGGATTTCATTTACTCCCTGGATGCACCTAACACTTACTTTGGACCTGATAAGGTTTTTTTAGATGATGAGAGTTCAGATAAAATATTAGAAACTATTCGGGATGCTGAGAATTACCTGCCGTTTTCTCACAAAAAAGATTATGAAATCCCTGATCTTCCTCCTTCTTTATACAGAGCTGTTCGCCAATTTGTAATCGTCAAAGCAATACGTAGTCTTCGAGGACAAGAAAACCAACATTGCTCCATGTTGGTTAATGTGTCGAGATTTATTGATATTCAGAACACTGTTAGAACGTTGATAAATGTTTATTTAAAAAAATTGAAAGAAGCCATCAAAGCAAACTACGCCATGTCAGAAGATATTTCTTCTGAAAATGAGTATATGCGGCTTATTAAAGATCTTTTTGAAGAAGATTTTATAGATTCCGAGTTTGACTGGCCTACAGTAAAAGCTCAACTTTTCAATGCTGTCGATAGTATTAGAACCTACGTGGTTAATAGTAAATCTGATGAGCCGTTAGATTATAAAAAGTATGAAAAAGATGGTACTGGCCTGACAGCTATTGCCGTTGGAGGGTTGAGCCTTTCACGGGGGCTTACAATTGAAGGGCTTTGTGTAAGCTACATGTATCGTAATACCCGTATGTACGATACATTAATGCAAATGGGACGCTGGTTTGGATATCGTCCAGGTTTCGAGGATTTATGTCGTGTTTATCTATCAAGAGATTCTATAGACTGGTATTCGCATATTGCAGAATCTGCCGATGATCTCAGAGAGCAAATCACACAAATGCGTATAGATAAGCTAAGCCCAAAAAAATTCGGCCTTTATGTGCGTGATCACCCAGATAGATTGCTGGTGACTGCCACAAATAAGATGAGATCTGGTGATAAAAGAACGTTTAAGCATAATTTCAGCGGAAGGCTTGTTGAAAGTTATATTCTTCCTTTTGATGAAGAAGCCAACAAATCAAATCGAGATTTAATAGAAAAGTATTGGAAATCTGGCTTTGGCAAGGGACAAAGTAAAATAAAACCCACTGATAAAGGCTGGTTCATTGAAGATGTTTCTGTAAAAGAAATCGGGAGTTTTTTATCCGGCTTTCACACTCATCAGGACTTCATTGAGAGACGATCTGCTGTTGTTACCTATCTAAGATCTATTGCTGAAAATTTTTCCGTTGCTGATGTGATTTTGATTTCATTGAAAGATGGCGGTAGCGAAAAGGACTTCAAAATGGGCCCTCAATTAAGAGAAAGCGCAGAACTAAAAAATGGTTCTTACTGGAGATTAAGTAAGGACCGGGTTGCCAGTAGAGGAGATGAAAAAATTGGTTTGGATGACGAGCAGAAAAAAGAAGCGGTAGCATTGGCTCATCAAAGAGGTAAAAAGCCATCTGATTTCCATTACAGAAGTGTACGTGATAAGCCTCTGTTGATGATCCATATTCTTGACCTTAAAGACAAAGAAAAAGAAATCTCTCAAGAAAATGTTCCTGCATTTGGAATCAGTTTTCCACCCGGTGATTACTCCAAAGGGGTAAGTGTTGTCGCCAATGTGGTCTGGGTAGATCAGCTACACGGCGGCATCTTTGATGCCCCAGAAGATGAGGAGGAAGATGATGAGTAATATTTCTCCGTGGGATGATATTAAAACACCTAAAGATGATTTAAGTGTCAGGCAAATAAAAGAAAGCAAACACTTACCTTTATACTGGGGCAAAGATTCTGCAGGTCACTGTGTTTTTATTGTTGAGCTTGAGGGGGATCATGCAGAAATATTTAATAAACATTCGATATCAGTACATGGCATCAAAACAGATTTAAGACTTATCAATACAACAGGAAACCAAGGCCTGGTTGTTGTATTAGAAAAGCACATTGATCAGGATTTGTTTTTTAGTCTATGTGAAACCCTTGTTAGCGCGTTGAGTGATGTCTCTGACTCTGCCGTAGGGCTTTCTGTAGCCTTATCACAAATTAAGCGCTGGAAGGCATTCATGGCGGGCAAAAAAGGCCGGGTTCTATCCGCTGAAGAAATTAGAGGGCTATTCAGCGAGCTGAAGTTTTTTCAAAGCATGCAGAATGAGGGCTTTTCAGAAAAAGAGGTTTGTGATTCATGGCAGGGGCCTGAAGCATCTCATCAGGACTTTATATTTTCTAATACAGCAGTGGAAATAAAATCTCTTTCAGGTAGAGAGCGAAGTACAGTTCGAATATCTTCAGAAGATCAGCTTGAGGGCGTGAATGACAATCTATTTTTAAAAATTTATAGACTGATTGATATGCCTGATTCAGATAAGGCCCTTTCTCTAAATGACTTGGTTAAGCAGATGGAAGGAAACTTACAGGAGGCTGATGCTATAGAAAGCTTTTCGGAAAAGCTAGCGAAGGCTGGTTATGTTGAGTTGCGTGCATATGACACGCCCAAATTCCTTGTTGCTGAGGAAAAACCATATTGTGTGGAAGCCGCGTTTCCACGCCTCATAAGATCGGAATTGCCAGGCGGTATTCTAAAGGTAGATTACGAAATCAAGCTGGAAACGATAGAGCGGTTTAAATGCGACAATCAGGAAATATGGGGTAAGTAGAATGGAACCAACCATACAAGAATTCTTTCATGACTTCCGCCAAGAGCTTATGGCAGGTGCAGAAGCAAACAAAAGTTTTCAGCTCTCTGAATTTGTAGAAGCCGTAGCAAATGAACTTACGGATACTGGTTTTATTGAAGGTTTTGAATTTTGTCATTTTCGAGCCCAGAGAGGTCTGCGTGTAGATGGCTATTGGTTCAATGACGAAGGGTCTCTTGATCTTTTTATTGCAGACTTTGATTGTAGAGAAGAGCTTTTATCACTAACAAAAACTGAAGTTGACTCTGCCTTTAAGCGAGTGAGCAACTTCTTTGAAGCAAGCAAAGAGAAAAACCTGTACCTGGATTTGGAAGACACAGCTCCTGAGTATGGGCTGGCAAGGCAGATAAAAGAACGCGGACGTCTAATCCGAAAAGTAAATTTCTACCTGCTTTCTGAACGCGCATTGAGTGGAAGATTGCAGGCACTGGAAGATAATGAAATTGCAGAGGTTCCTGCATCATATCATATATGGGACATTTCCAGATTACAGCGTCAGTACAGTTCAAGAGGACATAAAGAGGCTCTTGATATCAATTTTCCAGATGATTTTGGTACCAATATTTCTTGCTTACCTGCACATCTTGGATCAGAAACTTACCAGTCATATTTAATTGTCATTCCTGCAACGGTGCTCTCTTCGTTGTATGAAAAATATGGTGCTAGGCTTCTCGAACAAAACGTACGGTGTTTTTTACAGGCTCGCGGGAATGTCAATAAAGGGATAAGAAACACTATACTTAATGAGCCTCAGATGTTCTTCGCTTATAACAATGGTATTACGGCCACAGCACAGGAGGTGGAAACAAGAAAAACAGAAGCTGGCCTAGAATTGGTAAGTATTAAAGACCTTCAGATTGTTAATGGTGGGCAAACTACAGCATCCTTGTTCCATACAAACCGGAAAGACAAGGCTTCTCTTGAGGGAATTTTTGTCCAGATGAAATTGTCTGTAATTGACAGTGATGAAAGCGAAAGTGTAGTTCCACGGATATCTGAATATGCGAATACTCAGAATAAAGTTAATGCAGCAGACTTCTTTTCCAATCATCCATTCCACATACGTATGGAAGAGTTTTCACGTCGTATTTGGGCGCCAGCACAACAAGGGGCTCAGAGAGAGACGAAATGGTTTTATGAGAGAGCTCGAGGTCAGTACGCTGATGCTCAAAGTAAATTCACACCCGGCGAAAAGAAAAAATTTCAAGCAGAGCATCCTAAACCTCAGATGTTTGCGAAGACAGATTTGGCAAAATTTGAAAATGTATGGGATGAGAATCCTAGATACGTTAACTTGGGCGCACAAAAGAACTTTGCTCAGTATGCAAAACGTATAGGTAAGGAGTGGGAAAAAACAGCGGAAGGGTTCAATGAGCTGTATTTCAAGAGAGTTGTTTCAAGAGCTATTTTATTCCGTAAGACGGAAAAGTTAGTTTCTGCTCAGCCTTGGTATAACGGAGGATATAGAGCAAATGTTGTGGCCTATACACTAGCATTACTGGGCCTTTACTGCTCTCAAAAGGATAAGGCTCTAAATTTTATGAAGATATGGGATCTACAATCCATCTCTTATGAAGTAGAAATTGCAATAGAGATTACAGCTAAGCTTGTACATGATGATATTACCGCCCCACCCGATGGAATATCTAATGTCACAGAGTGGTGTAAGAAAGAAGGCTGTTGGTTGCGGATTAAGGAAAAGGTTATAGAGCTCGATAAAATTCTGCCAGATGCTTTTAAAGTAAGTCTCGTAGATAAAGATCTAATTCTTGAAGAGAAAAAGTCAGCAAAGAAAGTACAAAAGATCGATGACGGCATTGAAGCACAAAGAAAGGTCATGGAAATTACAGGGCCGAAATGGCGCTCTCTTTTGGAACAATGTGATCAGAGAGGTGTTTTAACGCCTAAAGAAGCTGGAATATTACAGATTGCGGCACAGATACCCCGAAAAATACCATCCGAAAAGCAGTGTGCTGTATTGGTTGAAGTCCTTGAAAAGGCGGAACAAGAAGGCATTGTTGTAAATAGTTAAGAAGAGACTGATTTAGCCAATTCATGTAATACGTCAATTTTTCTTCTTGTATCAGTAGCGGTGAAATTAAAGGTAGATAATTGGTTAATATAGTCTTAACTCTATACCTGTAATATAGAAGGTATGGGACCTACGCAGTACATAAATTTAAAACAGGCTCGAAAAGCCTTGGCTGAAATCGGTGTGGAGCTTAATCACCGACAGATGAAACGCGCTGCCGACATGGATGCGAAAGGCAGGCGGAAACTTCCTTTTTTTATTGATCCGATAGACAAAAAACTCAAAATTGAAAAAGGCACGTTGTTAAATATTTATAATAAATGTCAGAGCGAGGCTGAAAATACCGCATATTTTAAACCTGAAAAATAGAAAACCCCCTTGATCTTGAGAATCGGAAAGGCTATGGATAGCAATGGCAGATATTCGAAAAAGACAGGGGAAGAAGGGTGTAACCTATCAGGTTCGGTATCCTAATGCGTCAACTAAGACGGGATACGCCTTTAAAACTTTTAGAACAATGAAGGAAGCGCGCGCTTTTTCTGAAAACTCTATTGAGTGGAATGGCTCGCCACAATCTGCCATCAAGACCGTATCCCAAGCAGTTGATCTATGGATGGATGTTTGTGAAATGGAGGGCACTGATGGTCATGAGCCAGTTACAAAATACACGCTTAAAACATATCAATATCGTGCCGATAGAATTAAAGCCTATGGCTGGGATAAGGAATTATCTGAAATAACAACGCCAGACATTGTGATATTTCGGACGTGGTTGGCGCAGACATATACTCAAGATCAGGCCAGAAAAACACTTTCATCGTTTCATACTGTGTTAAAAGAAATGACATTGCGTGGCTATATGGGGAGTAATCCTGCCACGGGTATCAGTATAAAATCATCCTCTCGGTATGACGTACCGGTTGAAATACCCACACCTAAAGAAATACATGCATTACTCGCCGCCGCTGATAGGCTTGCGAATTCAAGTAATAGAAGAACGGCCAAGACATGGTTGAGGTATCGTCCAATGCTTTATCTTGCGGTGGATTCAGGCATGAGACCGCAAGAATATCTGGCTTTGCCAAAATCCAATATAAAAAGTGCAGGTGTTCAAGTAACCCAAGCAATTGAGCGCGGTGGTTACAAAATATCTGTGACCAAAACCAAGGCTGGAAGGCGTTTTATTGATTTGAGTGACGAAGTACTTGAATTAATTAACGATTATGCCGCAAACCATGCGGCGATAAGTAAGCATGACTTGGTTTTTCCAACAGCTACGGGGCAGTGGTTACAAATAGAAAATTGGCGTAATCGTGGTTTTAGGGTGGCTTGTATTGAGGCGGGCTTAACGGTGAGAGTATATGAAAATGGTAAGGTCATAGAAAAACCAAAATATACGCCATATTCACTTAGGCATTTTTATGCCTCGATGTTGATACGTCAAAAAGTTGATTTGAAGAAAATTCAACGCTTAATGGGGCATGAAAAAATAGAGACAACATTCAACACTTATGGTCATTTAATCGAAGAGGTGGAAGACAAGTCAAAGAAGCGTCCGGGCATGTTGGAGCGTTTAGGTCTAAATTCATGTGGCGAAACTGTGGCATGAGGTTATTAGTAAGCTGTAAACAATATCTTTTCTCCGGCCTGTCACGCCGGAGGTCGCGAGTTCAAGTCTCGTCACTCGCGCCATTATTTTTCAAAGGCTTACGAGCCATTAATTTCCAGAATACTTAACAATTCCTTAAAATTGCCACATTTTACTAACCTTCTGTGACCCGCAGAATTCTGCCATTGTTTGAGCTGGCCTTTTTCGGCATGTGGCAAATTTGTGGCAAAAAAGTTATTCAACAATACGCTATACAAATAATATTCTAAGAGGGGAAAGCTTTCCCCTTGCTTCAACCACAATCAAGATTGTGTTTTCCGACACCCCTTTCTACGGGGACACCCCGTATCGCCCCGATTTTCTAAATCAGTTTTTGGAGGGGGTCTTGTTCCCCTCAAAATCAAGAAAAATAGATAACCGCCGTGTTGTCGCACCTCGCTGTGCTCGTTTCGCTCCTGCCCGCGCCATCGGTCACGATTTTTCCTGATTTTTTCACGTCCGCTAGTCGCCCTAGTCGGCAGAGGTTCATGACGCGCGCTTCGCGGGTCGTGACCCTTAAACCGAATTGAAAAGGCCTTAGACAATGAAAAATGACATCTATCAGGAAATTACAAACTACATCATCAAAGCATTAGAAAAAGTGGAGCTAAGCGATTATAAAGCACCGTTTGCACAGATATTTTCTGATCTTCCACCAATGAACCCAACCACTGGTAATTATTACCACGGCATAAACACTGTGTTTTTGTGGTGCGTTCAGAGTGAACAGAGCTTTGCATCTAATGAATGGGCAACCTATCAGCAATGGAAAGAGAAAGGCGCACAGGTAAAAAAAGGCCAGAAATCTTCACAGATCATCTATTACAAAAAGGTTGAAAAGAAAGAAGAGGCGCAGGCAGGCGGTCAGGATGAAAAAAGCTTTTACAATATGTTGAAATCTTACTGCGTTTTTAATGCCGACCAAGTAGACGGTTACGAGCCAGAAACCGACAGCACAAAGGAAGTATTCGGCACCGTTGAAAAAATCGCCGAGATTGAGCAGTTTATAGAAAAAACAAAAGCCGTTATTGAGACAGGGGCAAAAGCTTCCTTTTCGCCACTGCTAGATAAAATCACAATGCCTAAAGAAAATCTGTTTTTTGATGGTGAACAAAGTGCGACAGAAAACTATTATGCGGTATTGTTACATGAATTAACCCACTGGACAGGTGGCACAGCTCGTTTAGACCGTAAACCGCTAACGGTGAAGGATAATAAGCAAGGCTACGCCTTTGAAGAGCTTATAGCCGAGCTTGGATCAGCGTTCTTATGTGCCAAGTTTGGTA
Source organism: SAR86 cluster bacterium (assembly GCA_002402175.1). Lineage (GTDB taxonomy): Bacteria > Pseudomonadota > Gammaproteobacteria > Pseudomonadales > Pseudohongiellaceae > UBA9145. Next base: position 173 of record NVVJ01000054.1, on the reverse strand, counting down.
TAAAACAACAGACGCGAGACGATCACGCCATTTATATAAAATCATGGTTGCAGGCTTTAAAGAACGATAGCAAACATATCTTTAAAGCCTCGGCACAGGCTCAGAAGGCGGTCGATTACTTAAACGGCTTATAGAGCTGGCCGATTATTACAAGCGCGGGGTGTTTGCCCCGC
>NVVJ01000053.1 GCA_002402175.1 SAR86 cluster bacterium | reverse complement strand
ATTTTCTGAGCGGCAAATAGCTTTCAAAAACGAGGCCGATTCTTAAATTGGATGCCAAAGTGAACAAGAACTCCGAGCAATCATTAATCCGAGATAAGGCTGCGGCGGGAGACGGTCAAAGCGCTGTGGTTGAAAGTGTGGTTGAACGTGGGGTTGAGGTATGGCAGAACCAGAAAAGCAGTAGCTCAGTTGATAATATAATTAACGAAGTTGCTGTAGCCCTGGTGTATAACGGCGTTTCCCACGCGGTAATGATGGCTACGCCGTTAAATTTGGAGGCTTTTGCTTTGGGTTTTAGTTTGACCGAAGGCATTGTAGATTGTGCTGCAGATATCTATGAAATTCAGGTCGATTCCATAGACGAAGGCATAGAGGTATCTGTCACAATATCCAGCCAGTGTTTTGCAAGGCTGAAAGACAAGCGCCGTAATTTGTCAGGCCGAACAGGTTGTGGAATTTGCGGGGCGGAATCGTTACAGCAAGTGCATCTGAGCTTATCTAAAGTTATTGCTGATTTCTGCATTTCTCACGAGGCTATTGACCGCGCAACCAGGGACTTGAATAATCACCAGCCTTTGCAAGAATTAACCGGGGCGACTCATGGTGCGGCGTGGTGCAACGTAGAGGGAAAGCAGCTCCTGGTATGTGAGGATGTAGGACGACACAATGCGCTGGATAAACTTGTCGGTTTGTTGCTTTCACAGGAACTGATTTCACAGGAGGGTTTTTTATTAATCTCCAGTCGTGCCAGCTACGAAATTCTACAAAAATCAGCCATGGCCAATATAGGAATTGTTGTCGCGATGTCTGCTCCTACTTCGCTGGCTATAGATATAGCTGATCAAACAGGTATAACGTTGATTGGTTTTTCAAGAGAAAATCGCCATGTTGTATATTCAAATTCAGCGCGGCTTCTATCTTAAAGACAAACTGATAGAGCAAATAAAGGTTTGCATGTGAAGTCGACTACAGAACTGGATCATCTAATAAAAATGATCAATCAAATTGCGGACAACATAGCCATCGGCGAAAGCGATGATGWRGCGGCKGCACAACTRGCAAATCATMTTAAGCGGTTTTGGGCCAGGTCGATGAAAGRTCAAATTATTGAGTACGCAGATGGMGATGGGGCAAGGCTTAAACCTGTAGCAATAAAAGCAATCTCACAWTTGAGAAAAYTCTAACAGARATATTGCYCTGGTATCGCCGTAGTCGCTTTGYTTTAAGGCCAGTTAGTCGTCGCCTATTCGAGTCCTAATACTTCCATGCGCTCAGTGCTGGCAACGGTCACCAGAATGCCATCCAGTGTAACGAATGAGCGATCCTGTAACTGATACTTGTACACCTGGTATTGAGTATTTTCTGCCTGACTATCGCTATGTAAAGTTATCGTAAGAATTGTGTGATCGTCCTGCCAGCGAAAATAATAGAGAGCCCCGCCTAAGCCAATCATAAGAACCAGAAACATATAGGCACCAAGTCGCAAATCGGCTGACAGGCTATCGTCAGCTACTTTGTTGTCAGTCTTGGGTGTCACGGTAGATTGTGTGGGTTTTTTCTTTGGTTTCTTACTTGTGGTTTCTTGAAGATCACGCCGACGAATATAGAATAGTGCGGTGACTATTACGGCGATGGTAAGTAGGATTTTTCCAAGCATTGACTGAGTATTTCCTGACATTGATAGTCTTGTGAGGATAATAACAGTGGCTTTGCTTGCATAGCTAGAGTTATGGGGCGTTTCCTAATTGAGGCCAGGGCGCGGCAATGCGATAATCTGGAAATACGATTACTAGAATATAAATCGACAATGGCAGCTTATAGCTTGGGAATTAATCAGATGCTTGCCGGTCTGATTGCCAGGTACTAAGGACTAACAGAGATTAGGCAGTGACAAAGACTGAAATCAACAAAACAGCCTATGTGCCCCGGGGCATGCCGCCGCTGGAAACTTCTGGAAGAACAACGTCGTTCTTCGAGTTCTGGCCTGCATGGCTTATGTATTTCCCTGTGGCCATACAATGGATATTGTTATCCATTCGTTACCATAGTCTGAGTTTGCCATTAATCGCGAATCCCGCGGTGCCTCTGTCGGGAATGGTAGGAGTAGCTAAGTCTGCCGTATTTGAGGCCGCGGGAGCCACAGCTCGGCAGTGGATACTCCCCTGGTGTTTGTTTGATATGGGTGATGAAGAGCTGCAGCAACAGTGCCTAATGGCGCAAAAAAAGATTGAGGAAGCGGGCTTGTCGTTTCCGCTGGTAGCAAAACCTAACATGGGTTGTCGGGGAGTTGGTGTTCGACTTTTAAGTAATAAGCAGGAACTGGAAGCTTATTTAAGCGAATTCCCTGTTGGTGGCTGTGTTCAGTTTCAGCATCTAAGTCAGTGGGATGCCGAGGCAGGGGTGTTTTATGTCCGACACCCTGATGATGAAACAGGGGAGGTAACATCGCTAACCTTGAAATATATGCCTTATGTGGTTGGAGATGGTAAGCGAAGCCTTGGAGAATTGGTTGCTGATGAACCTCGTGCAGGAGGATTATTGCACCTGTACAAAGAAAGGCATGCAGATCAATGGGATCATATAATCCCGGAAGCAGAGCCTTTTCGACTGGTGTTTGCAGCCAGCCACTCGAGAGGAGCAATATTTCGAGATGCTAAAGAGCTAATGGACATAAAACTGACACAGTCTTTAGATACTATTTTTAAGGACATACCGGGTTTCTATTACGGAAGGTTGGACGTGAAATTTAAGGACACCCAAAGCCTGAGCCAGGGAAAGAATTTTGAAATAATTGAAATTAATGGTGCCAGTTCTGAGTCTATTAACATATGGGACCGAAATGCAGGATTTTGGACAGCAATTAAAACTTTGTTGCAGCAATACAATACCCTGTTTAAACTTGGCCACGCGAATAGAAAGCGTGGACATAAACCACCTGGACTTATGGCATTATATAAAGCTTGGCGCTACGAGAATAATCTGGTGAAGCACTACCCTTACAATGATTAGCCCGAGAATGATTAACCTTTACTGTGATTTACTTTTGCGATGACTAATCCTTGCCGGCTTCCATTCAAGCCACGAATAATTTCCAGTTTGTTGGAAAAAGCCCTGGGTTTAAGCCGCCTTGGCGACATCTATGACGCTCGCCCTGAAAATTCTACTCCTCATGAATTTCTTCAATACACTCTGGACGCCCTGGGAGTTAGCCTCGAGTTGCATGGAGAAAATAACCTGGATGAAATTCCTCGCAAAGGGCCGTTGCTAATTGTTGCCAACCACCCGCTTGGGGGGCTGGAAGGTGTTGCCATCGCCAAGGTAATATCTGAGATTCGACCTGATCTACAGGTGTTAACTAATGAGCTATTGCGGCGCATTCCTGAGTTAAGAGATATTTTCATTGGGGTTGATGTTTTATCCAGCAATGCAGCTGCTAGTAACGTGGGCAGTATTAAACAAGTTCACAAGCACCTAAAGAATGATGGCGCGGTGCTCATATTCCCCGCGGGCATGGTCTCGACGTATGACTCAGAGCAAGGTCGAATACAAGATCGATCATGGAGCCGTTTAGTTGGCCAGTTGCTAAAGCGTTATCAATGTACCTGTCTTCCGGTGTATGTCGATGGTCGAAACAGCTCTTATTTTTATGCGGCAGGCATGCTTCACCCGCGCTTACGAACGGCTCTTCTGCCTCGGCAACTAGCTAATAAACAAGGGTTTAATTTGCCGCTGATATTTGGGCGTCCTATACCAGCTCCCGAATTAAGGCTTCTGCAAAATCCTAAAGCCATCACCGATTATTTGAGGGTCAGTACTGACGCGCTCGCGCGAACACCTGCGGCTCCTAGCATTGTTCATCATCAAGGGGTCGATACCTTTGATCCGAACATAAGCAACGCCGAGCTAATGTCTACAATTGATTCTCTTGCTGAGTATCGTTTGATCGAACATGAGCAATTTGATGTTTATTGTGCGCCGTTCGATAGTCTTGGGCCGGTGATGGAGCAAATTGCTATAGCGCGTGAAATCGCCTTTCGCTCTGTAGGGGAGGGTACTGGATTGTCTCAGGACTCTGATCAATTTGATCCCCACTATCTACATTTGTTTTTATGGGATAAGGCGCAGTTCAGAATCGTAGGAGCCTATAGAGTAGGGCTGGTTGATGAAATCGTTGCTAAACATGGCGTAAAAGGGCTGTATAGCAGGTCGCTATATGAATACGACGAAGCCTTTATCAAGCAACTCGGCTCAGCAATTGAAATGGGCAGGTCTTTTATTCACCCTGATTACCAGAGAAAACCTGTAGCGTTAAATTTGCTGTGGCGCGGAATAGGCGCAATCTTAGTTAAAATGCCCAGGTATCACACTTTATTTGGCTCGGTCAGCATTTCCAGGCAGTACAGTGATTTAGCGAGGGCGCTGATAGCGGACACCTTGCTGGCAAATTTTAAGGCCGTGGAGTTTGAGCGTCTGGTAAAACCAATTACACCGCACAAAATTCGAAGTCGAGTTTGGACAGATGAAATGTTAATAGAACTCGCTAATGTGAAGATGCTAAGCAAGCTCATCGGGCGTTGTGATCCTGGCAAGGGGCTTCCGGTTTTATTACGTCATTATCTTTCGGTAAGTGGAAGGCTGGTGTGCTTTAATATCCATCCTAACTTTAATGATTCGCTTGAAGGGCTAATCATTGTCGATGCTAGAAAAACTGATGCTAAAACTCTCACTCGCTTTCTGGGCGCCGAAGGATATAAGCATTTTAACTCGTTTCATCAACTACGTGACTCAGCCTGATTATGAATAAATTTGTTGCACTAGTGCAGTTGGCTGCGGCTCTGCTTCTCGTGATTATTACAGGCGCAACGGCTGTTAATCTAATATTGATATCAACCCGGCCCGAAACCATTTCTGTAGTGAATACACTGATAGGCCAGGGAATACTGATCATTTGCCTGCTTGTTATAGTTCGAATATTGCTGAAAAAAGGCATGGCTGGCCTGCGTGGCAGTAATTCAGCAACAGATTCTAAATCTCCCGTCGATTAAGTGTCCGCAGGAATTCTGCACAGTTTCGCGATAAAAAGAGTATAATTCTGCGCTTTTCGGGCTTCCAATCCAGAACCAATGCTAATTTTTCAAGACACAAGTCGCTTTTCTCAATTACAACAGAGCTGTGTAGCTACCATTGGCAAGTTTGATGGCGTGCATCTAGGGCATCAACTAATACTCGATCAGCTAAAACAGAAGGCTGAGCAGCTAAATCTGCCGTCTCTGGTTATATTGATAGAGCCTCATCCGGAAGAGTTTTTCTCTGCCAAAATTGACGATTGCCCTGCGCGATTAACGGTGCTTCAGGAGAAGCTCGAGCTTCTGGAAAGTTTCGATATTGACTTTGTTTTCCAGCTGGAATTTACCAAAGACCTGAGTGAATTAAGTGCGCAGGACTACATTAAGGACATCCTGGTTGATGGCCTTGGTGTTGCCAGTTTTATAGTAGGTAATGATTTTCGCTTTGGCCATAAGCGAGTCGGTGATTTTGCACTTTTACAAAGCAAGGGCAAAGAACTTGGTTTTGAAGTTATTGAAACCGCCGCATATGAAAGAAATGGACAGCGAATCAGCAGCACGTTCATTCGAGAGCAATTGGCGCGCAGCGATTTTTCTCTGGTTGAGCAGTTATTGGGAAGGCCTTATTCAATAAAGGGTGAAGTCCTGCATGGCAAACAACTGGGAACTGATCTTGGATTTCCAACTTGCAATATAAACCCCCAGCGGCGTCGAATTCCACTGCACGGTGTATATGCCTGCATGGTAAGGCTTGGCGATAGATATCACGCTTCTGCTGTGAATATTGGTTATCGGCCTACGGTCGCAGAAGACGGGAATGCTCTTCTTGAGGCACATATTCTGGATTTTAATGAAGATTTGTACGGAAAAGTAATTGAGGTTATTTTTAAGCATAAAATACGTGACGAAGTGAAATTTGATGATCTGGATGCCTTGAAGCTGCAAATTAGCGAAGACGTTGAACAGGCTAGAATTTTATTAAGTGCTGATAAGAGCTAAATATGTAAGCTCTTTTACAGATATAAAAGAGATGTGGTTCAAAAATCAAACTGGAAGATTTGTTTTAGAAAATGAGTGACTATAAAGATACATTAAATTTGCCCCACACGGATTTCCCTATGAAAGCCAATCTGGCGCAACGGGAACCGTCAATTCTGGCTAAGTGGCAAGAGACTGGCCTTTATCAACGCATTTGCGAAAAAAATAAAGGTAAGCCAAAATTTGTTCTGCATGATGGCCCGCCGTATGCGAATGGCGAGCTACACTTAGGTCATGCGATCAATAAATCGTTAAAAGATTTTGTTGTTAAAGCTAAATCCTTAAATGGATTTGATGCGCCTTATATTCCAGGTTGGGATTGTCATGGACTGCCGATTGAGCACAATGTAGAAAAAAAGAAAGGCAAAGCCGGACAGAAAATATCACACGCAGAATTTCGCCAGGCATGTCGTGAATATGCGGCTAAACAGGTAGAAATTCAGAAGAAAGGTTTTATTCGCCTGGGTGTATTCGGCGATTGGGACAATCCGTATCTGACTATGGACTTCTCTACCGAAGCCGACATAGTTCGAGCGTTGGGAAAAATTGCTGCAAACGGTCATCTGGTAAAAGGCTATAAACCAGTCTACTGGAGTGTAGTGGGCGCATCGGCATTGGCCGAGGCGGAAGTTGAGTATCAGGATAAAACGTCGTTTGCCATTGATGTACGATTTTCTGCGGACAGCCGCGATTCATTCCTGTCGGTTTTCAATGTTGAATCCTCAATACCTGAAAACATCCCAGTATCAGTCGTGATTTGGACAACCACGCCATGGACATTGCCTTCAAATCAGGCGGTTTGCCTGCATGCCGAGCTGGACTATGCGCTGGTGCAATGCGAATTAGAATACGGCAGCGAGTTGATGGTTTTGGCGAAAGATATGGTTGCCGATATCATGCAGCGCTATCAATGCGAGAACTACGAGGTTCTTGGTTCTGCCACTGGTGCAGAACTTGAAAACCAGCTACTACAGCATCCTTTTGTTGACAGAAAAGTGCCAGTAATTTTGGGAGAACACGTTACAACTGAAGCGGGTACAGGTGCGGTTCACACGGCTCCAGATCACGGTGTTGATGACTTTAACGTGGGTAGAGAATATGGTCTTGGCACATTAAACCTGGTCGATGAAAATGGAGTGTTCACCACTGGCGCTGGGGAATTTGCTGGCGCTCACGTGTACAAAGTTGATGAAGCTATTATCAGCAAACTTACCGAGTGTAAGGCATTGGTGATGATGAATAAAATCACTCACAGCTATGCCCATTGCTGGCGAACAAAGACACCTCTGATTTATCGAGCCACGCCGCAGTGGTTCATTAGTATGAGCGAAAAGGACTTGTTGGGATCGGCATTAAAGGCGGTTGAAGACACAAAGTGGGTTCCTGACTGGGGCAAGGCCAGAATCGAATTGATGCTAAAGGGCAGCCCTGACTGGTGTGTTTCTCGGCAACGTACCTGGGGTGTTCCTATTACCTTGTTTGTGAATAAAGAAACTCAGGCATTGCATCCGAATACGGCAGAGTTAATTGAGCAGATTGCCAAAAAAATTGAACAAGATGGAATTGAAGCCTGGTTCCAACTGGAAGCAGAGGAGCTTCTGGGTGATGAGGCGTCATTATACGAAAAAGTGACAGACACACTCGATGTCTGGTTTGACTCAGGCGTATCTCATTTTTCAGTACTACAGCGCCGAGATGAACTGCATTATCCAGCTGATTTATATCTAGAAGGCTCTGATCAACATCGTGGCTGGTTTCAGTCTTCCTTAAAGACAGCAATCGCCATGAATGGCACAGCGCCATATAAAGAAGTTGTGACACACGGTTTTTTCGTTGACTCCGAAGGCAAGAAAATGTCGAAGTCACTGGGTAACACGGTAGCACCGGAAAAAATATTCAATCAATATGGTGCTGACATATTGCGCCTGTGGGTGGCAGCAACAGACTATCGTAGTGAGATGACGGTTTCTGATGAAATCTTTAAACGTGTAGCCGACTCCTATCGCCGAATTAGAAACACAGCCCGATTCATGCTTTCAAACCTGAATGGTTTTGACCCGGCAACGGATCAGGTTTCAGCCGATGAAATGGTTGCGGTGGATTACTGGATTACAAGGCAATGTCAGTTATTGCAGGATGATGTGATCGAGCATTATGATAATTACAACTTTCTCAATATTTATCAAAGAATTCATAATTTCTGTGTGAGTGAGTTGGGTGGGTTCTATCTGGATGTCATTAAAGACAGACAATACACCACAAAAGCAGATAGCGTAGCTCGCCGTTCTACTCAAACAGCGATGTATCATATTCTGGAAATGCTGAGCCGAATGATAGCGCCTATTTTGAGTTTTACCGCTGATGAATTATGGCAAAGTATTCCTGGAGAGCGAGTAGATTCCGTTTTTCTTTCAAATTTTGCCGATGGTGAAAAACAGTATGCGGAATTGTCAGATTTTCCAGATGAATTCTGGCGAAAAATTCTGACAGTTAAAACGGCTGTTAATAAGCAGCTCGAAGCCAAGCGAGCTGACAAAACTGTCGGGTCGAGTTTAAGTGCTGAGATAGATTTATACTGTGAGAGTGATTTAGCAGATTTACTTCGCAAGCTGGAATCTGAATTGCGTTTTGCGCTAATAGTTAGCAGAGTTACTATTCATTCGCTGGGTGAAGCAGATTCTACTGCAGTGTCTACTGAGGTCGATGGCTTAAAGCTTTCGATTTCCGCATCGGCTCATCAAAAATGCGAGCGCTGCTGGCATCACACAGCTGACGTAGGGCAGGACGCAACACATCCATCGCTATGTGTCAGATGTGTCGATAATATTGAGGGCGAGGGTGAGTCGCGCGCGTTTGTTTAGTACTCCAATTAGCTCTGACTAATGTAAGTTTACAAAATAATTACCTATGGCTTCCAGTTCATCAATCGAAAGTAATTCCCGAGTTAGTTTGAATTTTTCATTGTCGCTGGCTAACGGTGACATTATTGATTCAAACTTTGATCGCCCAGCCGTCCGCTTCCGTATTGGTGATGGCAGTATGCTTCCTGGATTTGAAGAAAAGTTACTAGGCTTGAAAGCAGGTGATGAAGTTGAGTCTATGTTGCAACCAGAACAGGCATTTGGCGTGGTGAACCCGCAAAACCTGCATCGCTTCCCTGTTGCAAGATTTAGTGCTTTGCTGGAAGATGAACTTATTCCTACAGAAGTAGGGAGTGTAGTTTCGTTTAAAGATGCCGCGGGTTTCGATTTGCCAGGAATCGTAGCGAGTATTTCCGATTCAACCGTAGTTGTTGATTTCAATCATCCGCTGGCGGGCAAGAAAATATTATTCAAAGCCAGTATCGACGCCGTTATTGCGGCGGATGTCGATACACTAGAAATAAAAATTTAGTCGAGACTAGATATGCCTTCACAATCTTCAGCAAAAGGAACGGCATCACCTGTGACTTCAATTCGCCTTGCGAATCCCAGAGGTTTTTGTGCCGGTGTGGACAGAGCAATCGATATTGTTAATCGAGCTCTGGATGTATTTGGTGCGCCGATTTATGTTCGCCATGAAGTTGTGCATAATAAATTTGTTGTAGACACCTTACGTAAACGTGGCGCAATTTTTGTAGATGAACTAGCAGACATCCCTTTAAAGGATGAAAAACAGCGCTCTTCAATAGTCATATTCAGTGCACATGGCGTTTCACAGGAAGTCAAAAAAGAAGCTGAGGCAAAAGGTTTTAAAATATTTGATGCAACCTGCCCTCTGGTTACCAAGGTTCATCTGGAAGTATCTAAGTTTAGTCAGGATGGAAAAGAATGTATTTTAATTGGGCATCAGTTTCACCCTGAAGTCGAAGGCACTATGGGGCAGTACGACAATGAGGCGGGTGGTGGTATTTACCTGGTGGAATCGGCTTCTGATGTTAAAAACCTGAAAGTGAAGAATGCTGACAATCTTGCCTATGTTACCCAGACTACTCTTTCTATGGACGATACTTCAAAGGTAATCGATGCCTTGCGGGAAAGGTTTCCGTCTATTCAGGGGCCTAGGAAGAAGGACATTTGCTATGCTACGCAGAATCGTCAGGATGCAGTGAAGCAGCTTGCCCTTGAATGTGATTTGCTGCTGGTAGTAGGTTCGCCCAATAGCTCGAACTCTAATCGCCTAAAAGAACTGGCTGAACGTTTGAATTGTGAATCCTATTTAATCGACAGTGTCGAAGATATTGACCCGAAATGGTTTGAAAATCGCACAAAATTTGGAATTACCGCGGGTGCTTCTGCACCGGAAGTAGTAGTAGCACAAGTAGTAGCGAAGCTTAGAGAAATTTGCCATCAGGAACCCGAAGAACTTGATGGCGTGGAAGAGAATATCGTATTTAGTATGCCACGGGATTTGCGGCCATAGCTTTATCCATTCAAAGTTCCAATAACTGCTGTAACTTCTCCTGCAAAGCCGCGAGCGCGCCAGACATTTGTTTTTCTTTTTCGCGTTCTTTCGCAACTATGGCATCGGGGGCGTTGTCTACAAATTTCTTATTGTTCAGTTTTCCAGATACGGCTCTTAGGGCATTCTCGAGTTTTCCAATTTCTTTATTCAGGCGTATTTCTTCAGCCTCGACATCAATGAGTCCTGCCATGGGTACAAGAATTTCAATATCTTTGTGCAACTGAGTTGCGGCAGCGGGCAGTTCCTGGTCGGCGTCTAACCACTCTACACTTTCCAGTTTGGCCAGCTTGGAAAGATAAGGTCGGTATTCTTGCAGCCGAGCTTTATCTGCCTCAGAGCCTTTTCGTAGAAATACTGGAATAGCTTTGGCGGGGGAGATGTCCATTTCTCCGCGTATGTTTCTAATGGCGACAATGACACCTTTAATCCATTCAATATTCTCTTCAGCTTGCGGGTCGACATTGTCACTGCTGAATTCAGGGTAAGGTTGCACCATAATGCTATCACCAGAGATGTTTAGCAGTGGCGCGATGCGCTGCCATATTTCTTCGGTGATAAAAGGCATGAAAGGATGTAGTAAACGTAGGCTTTTTTCCATTATATTCAATAGCACCCAACGTGTGGCCTGTGCCTGCTCTGGATTGTTTTCTTCATCCCATAATATTGGCTTTGATAATTCTACATACCAGTCGCAATACTCATTCCAGATAAATTCATATAAAGTTTGAGAGGCCATATCGAAGCGATAGCTTTCCATGGCGTCTTCAATTTCTTTGGCGGTTTGTTCAAAGCGGCTGGTGATCCATTTGTCGGCAACGGAAAAATGTTCATCCTTAATATCTGCTCGCTGAACAATTGATTTCTCTTCGCAGTTCATTAACACATAGCGTGCGGCGTTCCATATTTTGTTGCAGAAGTTTCTGTAGCCTTCAGTTCTGCCCAAATCGAATTTGATATCTCGTCCAGTCGAGGCAAGAGAGTAAAAGGTGAAGCGAAGCGCATCGGTGCCATAACCAGTAATCCCATCTGGAAATGCGTTTCGAGTACGCTTTTCGATTTCTTGTTTGAGCTGCGGCTGCATCATATCGGCGGTGCGTTTAGTGACCAGTTCCTCCAATTCGATGCCATCAATTAAATCAATAGGGTCAAGTATGTTTCCTTTTGATTTGGACATTTTCTGCCCTTGCTCATCTTTAACCAGGCCAGTGATATACACTTTCTTAAAGGGTATTTCGCCGGTGAATTTCATGGTCATCATGATCATGCGTGCGACCCAGAAAAAGATTATGTCGAAACCGGTTACCAAAACATCAGTAGGGTGAAAGCGATCAAAATATTCACGATCATCTGGCCAGCCTAAGGTCGAGAATGTCCATAGGGCAGAGGAGAACCAGGTATCCAGAACATCTTCATCCTGGCGCAGTTTGATCTCGCTACCTAGTTTGTATTTGCTACGAACGTCTTCTTCGTTCTTGCCTACATAAACTTTTCCATCTTTGTCGTACCACGCCGGGATTCGATGTCCCCACCAAAGCTGACGACTGATACACCAGTCCTGAATATTGCGCATCCAGGCAAAATAAGTGTTTTCCCAGTTTTTTGGTACGAACTCTATGTCGCCATCTTCAACGGCTTTAATTGCCGGGTCTGCAAGGGATTGCACCGCGACATACCATTGATTCGTGAGGTAGGGCTCGATAATTACACCACTGCGATCACCCCTGGGCACCTTCAATTTGTGTGGCTCTATTTTATCTACCAGACCTAATGCTTCCATGTCCGCAACGATTTTCTTGCGCGCCTCGAAGCGATCCAGCCCCTGATACGCAGCAGGTGCATTGTCGTTTATGCAGGCGTTGTCGGTAAGAATATTAATCACTTCCAGGTTATTTCTTTTACCTACTTCGTAATCGTTAAAATCATGAGCAGGTGTAATTTTTACGCAGCCGGTTCCAAACTTAGGGTCGGCGTAGTCATCAGCAATAACTGGAATTTTTCGGTTGCATAGTGGTAGCTCAACAAATTTCCCTACTAAATCTTTATAACGTTCGTCATCGGGATGCACAGCAATAGCGCTATCACCAAGCAAGGTTTCAGGCCGGGTGGTTGCGATGGTGACAAAGCGTGAAGGATCATCAGCGAGTGGATAGCGAAAATGCCACAGCGAACCATTTTCTTCCTCGGAGATAACTTCCAGATCAGAAACGGCGGTGTGTAACTGAGGGTCCCAATTCACCAGGCGATTGCCACGGTAAATCAGTCCTTCGTCGTACAGTTCAATAAATACTTTCTCCACCACGGCAGAGAGCTGTTCATCCATGGTAAATCGTTCGCGGGTCCAGTCTAGAGACGACCCCAGGCGGCGAATTTGTTCAGTGATAATACCGCCGGACTCTTCTTTCCATTCCCATACTTTCTCAACGAAGTCTTCTCGTCCAAGCTCTAGTCGTGAGGTTCCAAGTGCGTTGAGTTTTCGCTCCACCACCATTTGAGTAGCAATGCCTGCATGATCTGTACCCACCTGCCAAAGAGCCGCACGCCCTCGCATACGATGGTAGCGAGTGAGAGCATCCATAATGGCATTTTGAAAGCCATGACCCATGTGCAGGCGACCAGTGACATTGGGAGGAGGAATAACAATGCAATAAGGCTCTCCGTCACCTTGAGGTGCGAAATAGCCGCGTTCTTCCCAGGTTTTATACCACTGTTGTTCGAGCTGCTCGGGTTGGTAAGTCTTGTCCATATTTTAGTTTATTGCTTTGGCTTATTGCTGAATTTTCGAAGGCGCAAGTATACATGATGGTGGCGGTATTTACCGGGTTTCAGAAGCGGTAAAAATGCGGTAAGTACAGGAGAGCGAGGTGGTAGCAGGGCGCTTAATATCTGCAAGCTACAGTTTAAATGTTTCTGGCTGGTAACCCTGTTCCTTGTAAAATCGATAGCGTAGACGCCCCTGTTGCAGGCTTTCCTTATCGGCTGTGATTATTTCATTAATACGAGAAAATTGAGAATGGGATTCACAGGCCTGTGAAGCGAGATTAATAAAGACATCCTGGTGCTCTTCGGCGGGTGGAGTATGGCCTATGACTACGCTTACGTTCTCTGACTCTTTTTCGTTCGCCACAGCGTGGGGAATGAAACTTGATGGGCTGAACTGCCATAGCAACTCATCAAGACTTCGTGCCTGTTCAGTTGATGCCGCCTGAATATAAACCCGGTGACCCAGTGAATACGCTTTTTCCGTAAGGCGGCAGGCGAAATGCATGCGAGCATCGCTGTTCGTGCTACTCAAAGAGTAAAAGCTAACTTGCGTCATGATGTTCTCTATTTCTACTGAGGCTCAGCATCAAGCTTTCTGACTACGCAGATACTCAACTAATAGCGCTACAGGTCGGCCAGTCGCACCTTTTTGAGCGCCAGAATGCCATGCACTGCCGGCTATATCCAAATGAGCCCATTTATACTTTTCGGCGAAGCGCGATAAGAAGCAGGCGGCTGTGATTGTGCCCGCCCTGGGGCCGCCAATATTGGCAATGTCAGCAAAATTGCTATTAAGTAAGCTTTGATATTCATCCCACATTGGCAGCTGCCAGGCTCGGTCGAGGCATTGCTCGCCGCATTTAACAAGGCTGTCAGCCAAGGCATCATCATTACTCAACAGTGCGTTGACGTGGGAGCCGAAAGTGGCAACGGCTGCTCCAGTGAGTGTTGCGATATCAATTACACTGCGTGGCTTGAAACGCTCGGCGTAGGTGAGTGCATCACACAGCACCAGACGGCCTTCAGCGTCGGTATTAAGCACTTCAATGGTTTTGCCTGACATGCTGGTGACAACGTCACCGGGCTTGGTGGCTTTGCTTCCTGGCATGTTTTCAACGGCGCCAATAATGCCGACTACATTAAGTGGTATTTTAAGCTCGGCAATAGTTGCCATGGTGCCCATAACGCTCGCTGCGCCACACATATCGAATTTCATTTCATCCATGCCGGCTCCACCCTTGAGACTAATGCCCCCGGTGTCAAAGGTAACGCCTTTGCCCACTAGCACATGGGGCTTACTACTAGCTGCAGCACCTTTGTACTCTACGACTATCAATTTGGCTTCCTCAGCAGAGCCTGCGGAAACAGAGAGCAGGGAGCCCATGCCCAGGCGCAGCATTTGTTTTTCGCTTAATATTTTTGTTGAGATAGAGCGATGCTTGTTCGCGAGATCAGTCGCTTTTTTAGCTAAAAATGTAGGCGTACAAATATTGCCGGGTAAGTTGCCAAGGTAGCGTGCGCGATTAATTCCTTTGCCAATTGCGGCTCCCTGTTTTAGGGCCAGTTCCAGTGCTTTACGCCGTCCGCCTTTTGCAGGAGACAGGCTAATCGCCTTTACGGTCAAGGCCTTACTTTTCTTGCTCTTGGTTTCGTTATAGCGATAACTACTAGTCTCGGCTTCCTGAGATACTCGTGAAGCGAACCAGATTGCACTGCGATCTTTTACCGCAATATTACCTAAAGCAAAGTGAACTGTGCTCATGCTCAGGCGGTTTACCGCCTTGAGACCAGCCTGTAATATTTTTACAGCATTTTTGCTGCTTAGATTCTTGCTATTACCGCCCCCTACAAGCAGCACTCGTTTACTCTTTACCCCAGTAGCATTGTATATAAGCTGAGTTTCGCCCAATTTCCCGGTGAAATCCTGCGTGCGGGTAATTTTGCTAATGCTTTTATTGCTAACAGAATCAATGTGCTGCGCCTCGTCGCTAAGAGCTCCCTTGTTCCAGATAACTACAGCCACACAGTCGACGTTGATTTTCTCTGGCGATCCGGTCTTGATTGAATATTTCATGATTGGGCTTTGACTCCTTAGCAAACTCGGAAAATGTTGGTCAGCTTTGAACTGGTAGGATAATCCTAATGATATTCAGAGACTTAAGCAATAACGATATTTGAACCTTGAACCGTCTCAATTTTATGACAAAAAAAACTTACAAATCGAGACCAAAATTGACTAAAATCTTGAACCAATTTGAGGTTTAGCTGTCTCAGTTTACTAATTGGCCGTAGTAATTTCCTCAGGAGTAAATATGCCACGCGTTAAAGTTTCATCACCGGATCGGTTTCTTTTCAGCATGGAACATCACGTGGGCATTAGCGATGTAAACTACGCCAAACACCTCGACAGCGTAGCAATGATCAATATACTGCACGAGGCGCGTTTGCAGTTTCTCGCCAGCATCGGGTTTACCGAAGGCAATATCTTCGGCCTGGGCATGGTGGTAACCGACATGGCCGTGGAATACCGCAGCGAGTCTTTTGCCAATGATTTACTAATAATTGATGTGGGTGTTGGCGGTTTTAACCGCTACGGACTCGACATTGGTATACAAGTCAGCAATAGTGCGTTGGAAACCGTCGTATGTAATGCCAAGATGGGCGTGGTTTTCTTCGACTTTGACAAACACCAAATTACCCAAATCCCTCCTGCCTTCACCGCCATTCTTGGTCAGTCTGAAGCCAAGGTTGCTTGAGGCTGGCGTTAGACTTTTGTTAGCTGAATTAGTACTTATCTTCGTTCAAAGCACCGTGTGGGCAACATAATTCAGGCATATTTTTCGCCATGCTTTGTAAACATTTCTTGTTTGAATAAATCGCCATCAAATGGCTTCAAAGAATATATGAAATAATCATACTATTGGTGCAATTGTAGCGGTCAACTAATGCTGGACATTAAATAGGTTTTTTTTCAGCGATAGCTGGTTACTTTAATTCGTTTTAATTCCTTTGATTCGATCCCTTCAATTACAAAGCTTGCCATTTATCGAGTAACTACATGCCATATCACGTAAACCCAAGACAAAAAGCCATGTAGAATAGCCCATAACACTTATTGATTTACGCTCCATGAAATTGCAATTGCAAGGGCAGCCCCAAAAGTGATTCCATACCGCGCTGCTTCTCTACCAGAATTGGCTATAGTTTGAATTCCCATCACAAAGTTGAATAGTGTAAATAAAAACTTTCCTTACTAGATTCCATCCAATTATTGGTATTGTTATATGCATATCCCAGCTTACCAAAAGTTTTGGTCTTCGCGCTCTGTCACTAATTTTAACCTGGCTTTTGCAACCTTTTTGATTACGGCTTTAGGAAACGGCTTATTGTAGGGAATTTTTATAATCCCCATCTTTGTTATCTCATAGTCTTGTAATTTATCACGATATTTATCCAGAGCAGCATTAGAAGATGTAAACCCTATATGGGCTTTATGGGCTTTATGGGCTGAAAAAGCGTAGACAAACCTGGGTTCAACAAAGAATGGATGGCCCCACTTAAATGTCTCTTGAGCATTTGGGGCAACGTCTTTCAAAATGGTGTATAGCTCATTTAAATGGGGTTTACCCACATCTGATACTGCATCTATATACTCGCTTATGCTCTTCGGCTGCTTTTTTGTCATGATAAAAACCCTTGCGCCTAATTAAGTACCTAACACCATTAACAAAGAGTTCGCGTAACGCATCTCCTTGATTTAATTGTATGGGCAAATTCACCTGTTTCAAACCCATTTTTTACGGTGAAGCCCGCAACCAGTTAACGCTTATTATGTTTCACATACTCTGAAGCCTATTGCTTAGAGACATAAGTAGTAAACTTTGTGCGTAGCGTGGAGGTGGTAAATGGAGATAGCCAGGCAACGAGTTTCTGTATCTTCTGACCTGAAGTAAACGATTGTTATACGGTTCCAAATTTTCTTAACGAAAGCGGATGGTTGGACCTGTCTCAATCAAGTTCATTTCTTGTCTTCTCACAACCATGGAGAAAAATAGATTGAGTAACTCTCGCTGTTCTAATAGAAACCCTGTTGCCGCTTTTGTATTCAATAATATACAGTAGATATTTGTCCTTTCCAATTTGATTATATGGTCCTTTTTAGAAAGGAAGAGCTGTCATGACAAACTCTAAAAAACATATAATAAGCAATAGCCTAAATGTAGGAGTGCAAAATTGATACTTGAATGTATGCTTATTTTGAGAAGAAGTTTTGTTGGCAGATTGAGATTGGCTCAGATGATGCGCTTATTAATGGAAGCAACCTGACGCTACCAAATTGACCTGACTGAGGCCTTAATCTAATGAGATTCGATGAGTAGGGCGCTTGGGACGGATCAATTCTTCAGCAAATGCTAGGGGACACTCATAAGCTAACGGTGTGTCACGTTTAAGTTGTTAAGTTGTGAGTGTCCCCTTACTATTCCCTATCTGAAATCATTCCGTTTGACTGGAGGAAGCTAAAGTGATTTTGCAGTTTCACGTGCAATAAAAATGAGATACTACCCCCGTTTCCGTTCAGTGTGCCTTACTCTGATGTTGCTTACCTTAGCCACCATCAGCTATGGACAGTCTCAACTGGCTGATGGCGCCATGGATCTGGGCGGAGATTGGCAGTTTCGGCTAGGCGACTCTCCAATAGACGAAAATGGAGATTTCCTATGGTTGAACGATGCTTGGGATGATCCTGCCTGGACAACGACCGACAGTCCTTATTTTGCCTTCGAGCAGCGACGCGAAAGCAGAAAAGCCTGGATTCGCATAGAACTTCCAGCACCGCCAATACCCAATGCACTCTTTGTCAACGTTGTAGGCATATTTGAGACCTTTCAGAATGAGCAACTGATTTATCGCTTCGGAACGCTGACGCAAGAGGACGATATTGATTATTTTGCCCGTATGGTTCATACGATTCCACTTCAGGCGGGTGTGGTTAAGCAAATTATTAGCTTTCGTGTTCACTCGGATCGCCTGGGTGTTGGAATTCGAGTCTCGTCTGCACAATTAGTTAATGCAGAGCAAAAAATTGGAGAACTGGCCGCGAGTGAAGTCGACAATATTCTGTTTGGAAGTCTGTTTATTTTCCTGGGGATATTTTCTCTCTTTCTTTTTGTAAAGAATTCATTCGAGAAAATTTATCTAGGCTATGGGGTCTTCACGCTGGGCATGGGTTGTTGGACCTGGTCCACAACGGTGCTTCTACACTGGTTAATCTATGCTCCAGAACTCTGGTTCTATATCTATCAAATTAGCTTGTACACGGCCACCGCTGGCTTTTTCTATTTCAGCGAACAAATATTAAACCCCGAATTAAAAAAATATGCGAGATTCCTGTGGATCTCCCACCTGCTTTGCCTGATCGCTGCTGCCATTCAAGACCAGCTACCGGGGATGAATTGGTCCGATGCTAACCGCTGGTATTTCATCTATCAGCCAGTCAGTCAGATTGCCATGCTCGGTGTGCTTTTGTGGAATGCACGAACAGGCAGTAGTGAAGCCAAACAATTGCTCTTTAGCCAGGTGCTGATGTTGTTCTTCGGTGTAGCCGAAATGCTGGATTTTCACCTGCTCGCGGATTATCGACCTTCGCTGCTTCCCTTTGGAGTTTTCCTCACGGTGGTCATTCAAGGAAGAATATTGCTGCGGCGTTACACGAGCATGAATAGAAAACTTGCGCAATATTCTTTGCAACTGGAAAGTCGAACCGAGGAATTAGAGGACTCCAATAGAGCGCTACTACAGATGGACCGATTAAAAAACGAATTTTTGGCCAATACTTCGCACGAACTTCGAACACCACTACATGGAATGACTGGTTTGGCAGAAGGAATGCTGGACGACGTTCGGAACGATGCCGTCACAAGCACTAGTGAGAATAGTAAGAGAGACAGTTTGCAAAAAAATCTTAACTTTATTGTTCAAAGCGGACAGCGATTATCTCGTCTGGTGGATGATATCCTCGATTTTTCTCGCATGGAACACGATGACCTCAAACTGCAGACCAAGGCCGTGGATTTGCGGGCCATGGTTGATGTGATCTTCGTGCTTTGCCAGCCGTTGGTGGATCACAAGCCAGTAGAACTGAAAATGGAACTTCCTCATGATTGTCCGCCTGTCGAAGCTGATGAATATAGGCTGCAGCAGATCCTCTACAACTTATTGGGCAATGCGATCAAGTTTACTCACGCTGGCGAAGTGCGAGTTACAGCGGCTGTAGAAAACGACAAATTGCGGATTCAGGTTCACGATACCGGGATTGGAATCGATAGCGAATATCTGCAAAACATATTCGAATCATTTCAACAGGTAGACAGCGTATCGAAGTCCTACTCGTGCATCGGTTTGGGTTTGAGCATCACCCGAAAGCTGGTGGAGATGCATGAAGGGGAAATCTTCGCCGAATCCGTCTTGGGCAAAGGTTCATGTTTTACTTTATTGTTGCCAATCTCATCGAAGCAATTAGCAGTAACAGATTCGGTCGAGCGTGATAAAGCTCAATTTTCAAAATCGACCTTTCCCAACCTCAGAAATAATGCTGTGAAGCAAACCGGAGGAGCCGGCAGCATTGCTACCGTTGACCTTTCGCTGGGGAATGCGCCTGGAATTTCACAGAAAAGTTATAACATTCTTGTTGTGGATGATGACCAGATCAATCTACAAGTGGTAATCAATCAATTGAGCCCGCTGGGTTACGCACTTAGCACGGCAATTAGTGGGCTTGATGCGCTAGAGATCATCGAAGATGATGGCCCTTTCGACCTCGTCATTCTCGATTTAATGATGCCGAAAATGAATGGATATGAGGCCTGCGAACATATTAGGAAGCAGTTCAGTGCCGTTGAACTGCCGATCATCTTACTTACTGCAAGGAGTCAGACAGAAGACTTAGTAAGGG
This sequence comes from SAR86 cluster bacterium, assembly GCA_002402175.1. Taxonomy (GTDB): domain Bacteria; phylum Pseudomonadota; class Gammaproteobacteria; order Pseudomonadales; family Pseudohongiellaceae; genus UBA9145. The sequence continues at coordinate 3,079 of NVVJ01000053.1, read as the reverse complement.
GTCTACAGATGGGTGCAAACGACTATCTGACTAAACCTTTCGCCAAAGAAGAACTGTTAGCTAGAGTAAAAGGACATTTGACGCTAAAGGAGGCCCATACTCAGTTACAGGAAAATATTAGTTTACGCAAAGAAATCAAGCTGAAGGAGCAGACGGCTCAGGATCTCATTTTAGCACAGCAGAGGCTAAGCCAATTGCTTAATCACATGGATGAAGCGGTGTGTGCATTTTCCCAGGATAACCGAATTTCATTCTTAAATACGCCGGCAATAACGCAATATCAACTCGATGCTGAAAACTTAATCGGCAAACCTCTAGCGAACCTGATACCCGATTTTGATATAGAGAAAGTAATGACTCAATTGCAACCATGGAAATCCGGCCCCGAGGGAACCGCCTCGCTGGCGAGGGCACTGACTTTCTCCCTGAATTCCATGGATATCTCAGCGGATGTATTGTTATGGGAAACGAGCAGTGAAAGTGGCGGAGTGCTGATTTTTGGTCGAGCAAAATATTCTACTACCAAATCAGGAGAGTTGACTCACTCATCCACACTTCCTTCGCAGAAATCGGCTCTGGACCGTCGCCTGCACTACCTAGAATTGTCGGCAGAAACTCTTTTTTCTTCCTCTGAAAATTCGTCGGATTCTAATTCGATCGACCCTGCCGAGACTCCGAGAACCTCAACAGAAATTCGCAGTTCTCTGGTGGAGTTACTTAACAAAGCAGTGCACTATTGGGAAAGCACTACCAATAAAACTAAGGTGGAACTCGCCGAAGAAAGCGGCCTTTGGATTGTTCATCTGGAGCAGCGTGGTGTGTTCCGCGCACGAACTCTAGAAAGACACCAAAAGCTCGAGACATTACCAAAATCCCCCCGCTGGAAAGAGATTTTGCAAACGACACAGTTTGTATTAGAGCATCACCCCGACGACAAAGTACTAAGAGCTATCATCGAACCTGCATTCGAGTCACTTAAGAGAAGACTCGAATGGCAGTCTAGTTCGATCAACTGAAGAACCTCGCGTTATTCTCCGGATAGAGTAACCCCCTCCGACCTTCTTTGACTTCATTGAGCCCTGGAGTCTTCCAAAATCAAGCCGCAGTTGGCTAGCCATTTAGTCGAGTGACTATCGGTGTACTCATTTAATGGTATTTGTAGGATTGTCCAGAGCAGTTAGAACTCTGTCCAGAGCCCGTGCACACCTACCTCTTTAAAGGACGAGTACGACAGTGCAATTTTAGGCCACAGATAGGTTTTAACTGCCGCGCCGCAACAACTACAAATACCACATCGGAGAGGGAGGATTTCTTCCGGACAATTGTGGTCAGAAGTGACTTATTTTTCCACATGGCTAAGACGATGGGCATGGCGGCACGAAATCCAACTTCTTCCTCTTAGCTACCCAGGGTGTGCGTGGGCAACAGATTAATAATGTTCGCGGGTTAGTAAAGTGTCATCAAGCGACTCTTGTTGACTTACTATCCGTTGTACAAGAAATGCAAAATGCTAAGCGGCTTGTCATTAATTACACTCGGATTCGAGTAAGAGATTTTTATGAATATTGGCGACATCGAAGTATTCACATTGGCGATTCCGATAGTGGCTTGACCTGGTGCTATCAGTACTTTATTGATTGCTGCAAATGAACAGGCTGGAGATTTGGTAAACCTGGTGCTGATGTCAGTAGTTTGCATGCTCTTAGCCGCCACTTTTACACTATGTTTCTACTTTGCCTCACCCATGGCTAAAGCAATATGGGTTTCTGGGATTGCTGTGATCACGCGACTCATGGGCCTAGTTCTTACTGCCATCGCCTGTGGAATGATTACTAGCGGATTGATCGGACTATTTCCTGGGCTGGGACCGGGAGTGTAAGCTTAGAGCGCGGGCTAGATGATGTTCTGCCTACACGTTGATTTATTTAGAATGGAAACACAATTAAGGGGTCAAAACTTGACCCCTTAATTGGAAGTTTAACTATTGTCGCACTGTAAGATGCGCATCATTCGATTACTATAAACTGACTCATCATTCCACCGTCTTCATGAGAAAGTAAGTGGCAGTGATACATATAACCGTGATCAGGGTCGGCAAAATCCTCAAATTTCATTATGACCCTTACAGTTTGCCCCTTAACTATTTCTACCGTATCTTTCAAGCCGCTTTCGCCGGGTTGAAGAGGGATAGCAGTATGCGGGTCGTCAGTGAAGTGCCGGGACAGTATTTCAAACTGAACATCATGAATATGAAAGGGGTGCGATTCCGGGTTTCCTGGAGCGGAAATTTCCCAAATTTCCGTATCGCCTAATCTTATGATTTCACTAAAAATGTTTATATCCATAGCGTGACCGTTAATGGCGGCAAATGCATTACCGGGCAAGTTTTCGGGGAAACTCAATGCAAAGTTTCGAGTTTTTACCGAATCTGCCTCATTCAGTCGCTCGATGGTAGCTAGTTGAGCAGGAACCGATGTGACAGCATTGGCTGTTGCTTCTCCTACAGCAATATTCATTAGTAGAAAATCAGCTGAGTCTCTTTCATCATCGAGATCTGATTCTTGTAAACTTGGCATTAGTTCCGATGAGAAGCTCATCAAATCAACTGGAGTGCCATCGCTAAAATCGACGATAATTTCGATGCGTTCCCCTGGCGCCAAACTCTTTCTTTTCATAATTTCAGGGGCTTCCAACAGGCCACCATCAGATCCAATTTGGTAAAAATCTCGACCGTCACTAAATCCAAGATAGAACCTTCGTCCATTGCTGCCGTTTAAAACACGAAACCGAACCATCTGCGCCGGAGCTTCGTAGTTTGGCGTGATGGCGCCGTTGACCACCATGGCGTTTCCTCGCCTGAGGAAATGCGTATCTTCAAAATCAAAAGGTATTTGATAGTCCTGAGTAAACGTTCTGTCTTGAAGTACCAATGGAATGTCATCTACGCCATATTCGTTGGGCAGGTTCAACTGACTACTTTCTTCGTCTTCGATGATGATAAGCCCTGCCAGGCCGCTGTAAACCTGCTCAGCAGTCGAGCCCATTAAATGAGGGTGATACCAGAAGGTGGAGGCTTTAT
>NVVJ01000052.1 GCA_002402175.1 SAR86 cluster bacterium | reverse complement strand
GGCTTGCAGGGAATGACTTGTAGGTAGTTGATGCGTGTATCGGGGCTTGGGAAGGGGTACTGTTTTTCCGTTCCATTGGACCATCCCTGGCCCTCCCGCGCTCCATCCCTGGGCGCTAGTCACTACAAAACAGCACCCCTTCCCAAGCCCCTGTTGAATTCAGTATTCTTCTCAACTGCAGATTTTTCTACATTTGCAAGAAATGAAATTTTACTCTGACCCTCTTTTTTATCCAAAAAAAAGCCCGCTATCAGCGGGCTTTTTCAATTCTTTCAGTATGACTCTACTGACCTGGCTCTGTACCGTCAGAACCGTCACGTGGAGCACCAGTACCGGATGATCCCATAAACAGTTTGCGTCCATCAGGGAATGTAATGTCGCGGCCATTTGCGCGGCATGTAGGCTCACATAGTCTGTCTTTAGACTGGTAGCCAGTTACTACTATATCTTGTCCCAGCTCTAGAGTGTTTCGGTTGATACCACGACGAAGAAGCGTGTTAGGCGTTCCGCCCTCCACCATCCATGGACCTGGATCACGAGTAGCCTCAGGATCAGTGTTATCAAGATGAATCCACGTATGTGGGTTAATCCACTCAACACGAGTAATTGGACCACCTAAACGAACAGGTAGGTTTGCATCAAACTCAGCAGAGAATGCATGGTGCGCAACTGCCGCAGGCTTAAATGAAATAACCCCAACTGCGGTTACAACTGCCAATGCCAATAATTTAGTTTTCATATAGTTCACCCTGGTTATAACCTGAAGAGTTATGAGCAGTCTTCTCTCAACTCACTTTTTGCTCAATAACACTGTAAAAATCAATTAAGCGATCAATAGCCGTATTTTATACAAGGGCTCTACCATTTTCCAAGCGAAAAACGTTAAAACGAGCCCTTTTTTGATGTAAATCGCCTTAGAAGCCTAATTCTGACTCTCTACCCTTACGGTATCGGCCATACATCAGCTCTTCTACAAATTCTACACACTTAAATTGTGGTAATTCGAAGCCTTCTTCCAGGCGACGGTATATAGGCATCTTGATAGTCCAGGCCTCTTCGTAGATATCTGGATCTTCAATAGTCGCCTCATATTCAATGACATTCTCACTGACTAGAGTATAACGCTCGGTAACCTTCAATTTGTAGGTGTGATAATTACCCGCTCTGTCAAACCAGGTTTGGTCATTCAGTCCAACGACTTCAACCACCCAGGTGTCGCCATCCCAGTAACCCCAAGACTGACCCATCCAAGAATCCAGTGGTGCTGGACCTGGATCTTCCAGGAACACGTTACGTACAGCGCCTGCAAAAGAATAAGCTATGAAAAAAGCACTTTCGCTTTGAAATATTTGAAAAGGATGAGGCACATAAGTCGCTCGAGGTACGCCCGGCATATAGCATTTAATTTCCGGATCGTTTGCTAGCCAGTTGGCTGCATTCTCGTCACGCTTGGCTAACGCTTCAGGCTTATAAGGAATGGTGCCGCCTTCGACTACACCAAAACTTGCCGGAACCGCCGCTACCGCACCCATAGCCACAATGGCTGGAGAAGGTACTGGAACAAAATCACCAGGAACAAGTTGATAGGCCGCTTTTGGTGGCGCTGCTTCAAGATTGTCGTTGGCATTCATTAAGACCTGCCAGATTCCATTTAAGTCTGGCTTGCCGTTGGGGCCACGTGGAATATCGCTACCACTTGATTCTGCGGCCATGGCGACTTGTGGAGCTTGTGTCTCGCTTGTCTCAGTAGGTGAACAACCTACAATTAGCACGGTTAGTGCCGGGAGCAGCCATTGAATCTTCATAGTTCTACCTTTATTGCTTTAATTAGAATTTCTCTCCCCTAAGGAGCCACGATATTCCCATCTGGCTATGGGTGTGTCAAGCCAAAAGCGCCTAATCACCTAGGCTATGGCCCGAAGTCCTCGACAGCTTGACTCATCTCAATCGAAGATGGAGAAAAGGCTCCCTGCTGACTAAAAATATTCACTATGACTCCTTTATTTTTTCCCCAGCGTGGTTAATTTGTGCCGCCTAACCACCGGAATGAATATCACCAGGCAAACAAAGCTCAATAGAGCAGCCGCAGCAAAAGAGACACCCGGGAAATAGCTTGTTGCCCCTTCGCCAGTGAAATTTGCGAAAAGTTGGGTCATTAATAACGGGCCTATTATCGCTGTTATGCTATTCATGCTGCTTAGTGCACCCTGCAATTCCCCCTGAGCATTTGCTGGTATCTGACTGGTCATTATCGACTGAAATGCGGGTGTCACAAAACCTGACAAGGCCGCAACCGCTAACCATGGGTACATCTGCCAACCTTCAGTCGAAAAAGCATAGCCACAAAAGCCGATGGTCATGGCAACCATTCCTAGTATTCCCGCCCTGTAGGCTCCCATTGCGGGTATCGCCCAACGAATTAGAATCGCCTGCACCAGAATCATGAAAACCCCAGCAAAGCCCAAAGATAATCCGATCTGGCTTTCCGACCAGGCGAATTTTTCGATAGTGTAGTAAGTCCATGTGCTAGGCAAAGACAAATGCCCAAGCAGGTAGAGAAAGTAGGCAAAAGCCAGACCCAGAATAGCGGGGTACTTTTTCAATTGCATGACCGCACCCACGGGATTTGCACGTTTGATATCAAAAGCCCGACGATTTTCTTTAGACAAGGACTCGTCTAACATGAAATAGCCATACACAAGGTTAAGCACCGATAATCCAGCCGCCGCATAAAACGGAATGCGCGCCCCATATTCTCCCAGTAAGCCACCGATAACCGGCCCTAATATAAATCCGCCACCGAAGGCGGCGCCAATCATGCCAAATCGTTGGGCTCTTTTTTCTTCGGGGGTTATGTCTGTAATGTAGGCAAACGCAATCGAGAATGAAGAACTGGCAACACCGGCAATTAACCTCGCCGCAAACAACCAGAGAATAGTTGGCGCGGATGCCATTAGTAAATAATCGATACTCAGCGCAGCAAGGGAATACAACAATATCGGACGGCGCCCAAACTGGTCACCAAGATTTCCCAGTATTGGTGCCGCGAAGAATTGCACAATCGCGTAAGTGAACATGAGATAGCCGCCAGTTTTTGCAGCCTCTGCCAGACTAGTAGCGCCCAAGCTTATTATCAGTTTTGGCATAACCGGGAGAACAATGCCGAAACTAATGGCATCAAGAAGAACGACTATAAATATGAACGCCAGTGCATGACGACTTCTTTGAGTATTTTCTGACATATTATTTATCTTGTTCTTACTCTTGTTCTATCCATGTTCAATAAGGGAGATAAAGTCTTCAAACTTTCCGCCGGAACTGCGAGCGAGAAACGAATGGTAACTGATATTAACCGTGAACGGATAACCCAGGTTGTCACACAATATTTTCTTTACCTGTGCCTCCTGCTGGGGTGAAAGTTTTTCATCTACAACCAGTTTTAGTTCGATCTTTTCCAACTCATGCTGTACTACCTGGAACTGCCTGAGGGGAGTTATTTCCATCATTTTTCTGAAGCCAAAATTTGGCCATGATTTATTCCCGCTGGGTAAATGCAGCATGTTTCTGACACGCCCGTTTATCCGAGACAATACTGGCAAACCTCGGCCGCAATCACACGGCTCTCCGAATTCTCCATAGTCACCGATTTCGTAGCGAATTAGCGGCGTCGCATAATTACGCAGGCTGGTAATAAGAATTCTACCTGGCTCATGTAAATTACAGGCGCTGCCATCGTCTCTTACAATTTCCACAATGACGCTTTCTGACTGCACATGATAGTGATCCAGCAATGGGCACTGCAATGCGACATAGCCTGTTTCTTCGCTGCTGTAAAAATCGACCAGAGAGGAGTTTAGTTGCGAACGTACAGTTTGTCTTAACTGTGCAGTTACGTTTTCCCCAACACAGCGCACTTCCTTAAACGGCGGCAATTCAATATCACGCCTTAAACTTTCATCAATCAATGCACGCAAATTTGAAGGATGCGTCATCAAATAGCTGGGCTGGAGTTGCTGCAACCATTTAATCTGCGCTGAAATATCCGATCCGCTATTGAGGTAGTGGCTACGGCCGGTCTGGTAGAACTGATTTATGGGTGAACCCCAGTCATTAAAATGAGTTCCCTCCGGAGCCATGCCAGTTTGATTCGCACTCCAGCGAATTGACGCACTGGTTTGTGTGGCATCACGCTTATGCCAGATATGCTCGCGCATATTGATAGCATTCCAGATCGTAGCCGTAAGACCTGTGGCACGCAATTCAACAGGAGCACCCGTGGAGCCAGACGTCATGGACTCAGTAACTTTTCCGTGCGCCGCTGGCACCACCGTGCAATCAATTGAGTCATTGTTAGCTTGCAAGCTCGAGCGACTTAGCACGGGCAGTTTTGTGAATAAAGCCAGGTCCAGGGAATTGACATCCAGGTCAGAGAATTGATTTTTGTAATATGGCGAATGTAAAATTACATAACTAAGTAGGTTTTTAAGTTGCTGCAGTTGTCCCTTGGCTAATTGTTCAGCGGTCCAAAACTGAGATGTGTTGAGCTGTTGTAGCAGACCATAAAGTGCCGCACCATTGCTGTTCTCGACTAAGGGTTTAGGTACGGCATCTATAGTGGATTTAGTGGATTGGTATTCAGACATTTAACCGGCAATCGAGCTCCAGTTATCGACCAAATATTCAGATGTTCGCCAGGCAAGAGCCTGCACGGTAAGAGTCGGGTTACGCGAACCGCTAGTGCCCATAACCGAACCACCGATTATGCCTAGATTGGGTGCTTCGTGAGCAAAGCCCCATTCATTCACTACGTTGGTTTCGCTGTTTAAGCCCATACGTGTACCGCCATAGGCATGAGTTGAGGCCCCCATTACATTACCCACGCCGTATTTGCGTATTTTAATTGCACCGGCCTGCAAGTACCATTGCTCCATTTTTGCTTGGGAGTAAGCGGCAATACGTTTCTCGTTGTCGTGATAACGTGCGGTTATTCGAGTCACTGGAAATCCCAGAGGGTCTTTTACGACAGGATCCAGATCAAGGTAATTATCTTCGTAAGGTAAGGTCGTTTTTTGAATATAAGAGGTGTTAGTTCTATCTGCGTTCTTCATAATGAAGGCTTTCCAGTTAGAACCCCAATTACGCACTTCACCGAATGTGTTCATCTTTGCCGCACTCATTGGCTTGCGATCGGTGTGAACCCACAGATTAGCTCCACCGATAAAATCCAGATCAGAATGATCAAAATTATCATCCGCCCATTCATCAATGGCTACACCCTGTGCCGGCAATCCATACCAGTTGTGTAAATCACGATCAAACAAGGCAGTAACCGGCGCACCCTGATGATGACTAAAGTAATGCCTGCCCACCTGCCCCGAGTTATTGACCAATCCGTCTGGAAAAGCGCCGGACTTGGATAGTTGTAACAGGCGCACATTTTCATAAGCATAACTTGCAAGCAGCACCACACTGGCAGGCTGAAAAAATGTTTCATTGCCTTTTATATAATTAACACCAGTTACCTTGCCATTGTTATCAACTACAACTTCGGTCACTCGTGCAAAAGTCACTACCTGCAAATTCCCAGTATCAATAGCTTTGGGGATAACACTGTAAGCTGTCGAGCTTTTTGCTTTAACATGGCAGCCACCCTTGTTGCAGAACCCGTGATACTGACATGGCGGGCGACCATCAAACAGTTCTGTTGTAATCGCGGCAGGCCCCTGGAAAGGATTCCAGTCAAGCTGGCGCGCGGCGCCACTCATCATGTCGGTGAATGGTGAACTTCGAAGCGGTTGCATCGGGTATTCTCGCTCCCGCTCGCCCTCAAATATATTTCCTGCCGGGTTTTTTCTACCCTTAACATTACCCGCCTGACCGGAAATACCAACCGTGTATTCTACTTTGTCGTAATACGGTTCCAGGTCAGCATAGTTGATTGGCCAGTCTTCTACAGTCGAGCCTGCGGGCAGGCGATCAGCACCATAACGTTGCTGGGTTTCGCTCACAACGTTAAAATCCCAGGGGTTCAGCCGCCAGCTTTGCGCCCAATAGTGCATGGTAGTCCCGCCCACTGCATTCATCATCGGATGCCCACCCTGAACTGCTGTGTCAGCAGATGTGGCACGCACTGTGGGGGCTTCGGTTGCCGCCTTTGGTACTGATTGCGGCCAATTGCGTGAGCCATTTCTCAGCTCATCCGGAGCAAAATCTCTAGGGTTTAACCAGCCGCCCGCCTCCAAGCCTATTACCTTCAGTCCGGCATTGGTCAAAGGCAAAGCTGCAACTCCACCTGCTGCGCCCATTCCAACAATCACTACATCAGTTTTTGCTAGTCGCTTAGGCATGACTACCTCCACTAGTAGAGCTGTCGTTCATGTTTATAGCCATCTTGGTGTAAGTGGCATGATCGTATGCAGATTGGTGATTGGGTTCTAACTCAGCTCCCTGGGAAACATCAGTTTCGGACGCACCGAGGCGAATGCCCGGATAGCGAACCATGTCCCAGCCTACGAAATTTTGGTTACCACCGTAGTAAGGATCGCAAAACGTACCATCAATTGTATGACTGCGAACCATATTAAAAAAACCACTGGCACTGGGAGTAAGTCCTGGAATTTTATTATTTTGTACCGCTAACAAGATGGAATTTTGCTGGTCCTTAATGAGTTCATAAAATGGCTTGTGCCTGGTCTCGCGTGCAAAATCGTTAATCGCGTTCAGACTAACCATATAGTCCTGTCTCGCATCCGAGTTATGACTAGCCAGCGCGCGATCAATGTAATGAACCGCTCGTGCTTCTTTTGCGCCCGGGCCGTTTTCGTCTGATGGAATCAGGCAATCGCAAATCGCTTCAAGAATCTGGGCTTCTTCCGCGGTCAATACTTCCAGAGCTTCACGAATAGGGTTTGCAGTTGTGTCTATCGTTACCGACCCCGAATCAGCCGCGATTAGATTACCCGTTGCCGCCGAGCTAACAGCCGCGGCTCCCACCAGCCCAACGTTCTTAAGTAAATTTCGCCGGGATGGGTTGCTTGGCTGGTTTTGTAACTGTTTTTTATTATTCTTCAATTTATCTGGCATTTTATTCTCCACTCTCTACTTTTCTGCCATTTTTCGCAGGTGCTCATCTGTGACAGCCCCATGTTAATAACACATATTGGCGAGTCAGTAGTTTACTGAAATTGCACTGGATGAGTTGTGATCTGAATACGTGATTCCATGTAAGTAAGAGTTGCTCCATCGATTGAACTAAACCAATGTGGTGTACCAGGCTGCAAAACCAGAATGTCCCCTTCGCTCACCTGCCGAGCCAAACCACCGACAATGCCATGCTGGGTTCTTACAATATTTGGATCTGGCGAATCAGCCAGGGGAAGTATCAATTTGCCTCCCGTTACAAAGGTACCGCTACCTTCAAGGATTCGATATATTTCAACACTCCATGGATGGATGATGGCGTATTGCGCCACCGAACTACTACGACGACGTACAGAGACACCGGGTGAAATCGTTACTGACCAACCACCCGCCGACGCCGATGACGCCGCCGCCCTGTCCAGCTCAGCAGTAATTTCGCTACCGAGCTTAAAAATGGCCGGAGGCGCACCCGAATCCTGGGCTATTATTGCGGGGCTGATTAATGCAACGGCAGTAATTGATAATGCGGTGATCGCGGCAAATAGAGTTTTCATAAACTGTCTCCGGGAATTAGGATTTCATCTTCTTGTTATGTCGCCATCTTTATACATCAGCGGCCCGGGGTTATAAACAGGAATGAATAACTAAAACGCAGTAAGCGCCTTATCGTTGTTTTGTTCTCAAGTGCTAGACTAAAACCCCAGGCTTACTTATGCTGCCTGCGTCATTACTAATTTCTCTAAATTAAAAGCCGGAGCCCCAATGCTTTCCAAATCTCAAGCCATAGTGGTCACAGCCCTGTTATCCACCACAATGGGAGCGTTTGCCCAGCAAACGGATGATCCTGTTAGAGAGCTGGTTAGTCGGCTAGAGCTAGAAAGTTATAAAAATACAATCAAGGGACTCACTCAATACGGCGACCGCCGCCAAGGAACTACTCGTAATAGAAATGCAGTTGACTGGATAGAGCAACAATTACGCGAAGTCGGCTGCGAAAACATTGAACGAATACGCTATACCTTCGACCCCGAACCCCGTGCACCAAGAGCTCCGCGAGCCCGCTCGAATGAAATACCTGATCTGAGCACAGCAACCGGCGGCGCAGTAGGTCGCAACGGCAGCGGCCCTGGCGGTTCGTCTATATATGGCTACCGTGCTAGCACTGGTGTAAACCGCGATTTGAATGCCCAATCGGATGAACGCATTCGCGCACTTAATGTAGAAGAACCTGTTAACGGTGAGCGAGAAGAAGTCTATTGCACAAAAATTGGCACAACTCACCCCGATGAAATGTACATTATTAGTGCCCACATGGACGGGCATGGTGTTAACGAGGCGGTTAACGATGATGGCTCGGGAACGGCGCTGGTTATTGAATTAGCGCGAATATTCAATTCACCCGACGTGCAGACAGAACGCTCTATTCGCTTTGCATTATGGAACAATGAAGAAACTGGTCTGAATGGTTCCAGTGCTTACGTTGAACAACGGCAGAGCTTGCAGGGAATCGAGAACCCACCCGGCTCAGGCCTGTACCCAGAACCGCGATGGCTGGGCATGGTTCAACACGACATGATGTTATGGGATCACGGTGCTCCACGAGCAGATGGAACAGTCAGTCGTGACCAACGAGCCGAGGCCGATGTTAATATCGAATTTCAATCGGCCTCAGAGCTGTCCGCCGAATCGATGGCACTGGCATTTGTTTTTAAGGCCGCCGCCGATGCCTACAACACCGACTATCCTGCAACCGTAGGGCCCCATATGACCAACACTGATTCAACACCTTTTATGAATGTTGTTCCCTCTATAAGCATGCGAGAAAACGAACGCGGCGCTCACACTGGTGGCGGATGGAACCCAACCTGGCATACACCATTGGATGTATGGACGACATTTTCAGACAAGGATTTTCGCCTTGGCCTTAATGCCGCTCAAACTACGCTTTCCGCTATTGCTCAACTAACTGGCGTGACTATCACTAAGTGATCACTAAATAATCTACTAAACAATCAATCGATATCAACTCCGCCAAAGCCGACTTTGAACTCGCCAATAGATTGACCTCGGTACTTGCCCTGGGTGAGCCAGTCAAGTGAGGCCTTTTGCATGAATTTGTATTGCGATGCTTCCCATACAGTGAAGTGGGTTGCACACTCCATTCTTACAATCGCTTTATTCTCAATGCCGGTCAAATCACCATAAAGAGCTACCCCGCCCGGCAGTAAACCGTCTTGCTCACCAACCATTATCAAAGTAGGCGTTTCAATTTTTGCCGCAAACTCTTCGTTCCAACCCCAGTAGCTCGCGCTACGCACACGCATCACACCCTGTGGCGATACCCAGGAAGTACCGAGTCGATCGAAGCTCATGATTGTTTGCCAGGCTACATCTGTTATGCCTGGATCAAGCTGATTTTCACAAACTCGATTTGAACCCCAGCGATTATTCAGCAAGGTATCCTGTGTCTGAAGTGCCATGACTGGAGCGTTTACTGGAAAGTTCTCAGGTGCCATTCCTGCACTACCTTGCCGGTAAACAGGTGCAAACAATACAAGCTTATCGAGTTTTTCTGGATGGCGTGCAGCATAACCACCTGATCGAATTCCACCGAGAGACCAGGAAATAATGCTGACTTTATCCACTCCTCGTAGTTCTCGAATATAGTCGACTACCGTATCAATTTCGTCCCAGTCTGTCTGACTACTAGTTAATTGAGATTGGTAATTTGCTGCACAGTTATCAGATATAACGCCTGGGTCGAGCAAGGCTTGATCATCTGGCTTCAGATTGCATGGGTTGTTCATATAGGGCTGGGCAGAATAGCCATAGCCCTGATGATCCATACTAAAAGTGTCGAAGCCCTGCTCGGCAAGATAGCCCATCCAGCTATAGTCTTTGTAAGGAATGTCAAAGGCTGGTACTGACGATACTGAAACACCGTGAATAAACAGAACAACCTGCCCGTCAACTGAAGCTCCAGAAGAAATTTCGTTGGCCAGGCTTTCACTTAATTTTTCATGGACAAAAAGCCCGATCCTCTGGCCTTCATTGGCTGGCACTGTTGAGGTATGTGGAACAAATCGGTCTATCGTTTGCATTTGCGTTTGTAATTGCGCTTGCGCCACATTTAACATACTGGCCAGTAGCACCAGAGGCAAAGCAATCAGACGTAAAATTTTCAACATGAATAGTCTCCTGTTTTTATAGTTGTTAACGCTATTTTGGGTTCCACCAATGCTCAATCGAGTTCGCATAGTACAACAGCAAAGCTCGATGTTTTGGATTCACTTTGTAATGATCATCCTGCTCGATAAGCAAGCCTCGTTCTTTCAGCATGTCCAGGCTATTAGACATGGTTCTATGACGTGGCTTTTCTCCCGGTTTCATGGCCGCACCACGCTTAATCATGTCGTCTATTAATTCGTCGCAAGCGCTGACTATCTCGATAGATGTCATCGGTTTATCTTCAATTCTAAGCAATACCACTGCAAGTATGGGCACCGGAAGAATAGGCATAACATAGCGCAGCGAATCCATTAAAAAACTAGCCAGCTCGGCAACTTTGGGAATACGTTGCTCCTTGGTCATGTGATTAAAATCCAGCTGATTACTTTTGCAGTAATCACTCATTGATACAGGCACTCCGAAGTTAACGCTGGCATAACCATAGCGGCGCCAGCGCTGACGAGAGCCTGCAAACAAATTTAATCTAAGAAACTTCCAAACTTTTTTGAGATGTTGCCCGGTGCTGAGCCTGTTAGACTTGTCGTCCCAGGCAAGCAGATTTTGATCTTCGAGTACATGATCATAATTAATCCCTACTGGGACAAACACCACATTGCGATCTGTCTGCCAGTCAAAATTACGCAGAATATAGTCGAGAAAACCCAGCTTAGGCTCTCCTAACAAGCCATCACGGCTAAGGCCGCCTTCCAGAAAAACCGCCTGGCACACACCGCTTTTAGTGGCCATATAAACATAGCGTTCCAGTACTTTACGGTATAAGGGGTTTTGCGAGCCGCGCCGAACGAAAAACGCACCCATCGCTCGAATAAGCCCCTCCAGTGGAAATACTCTCGCCCATTCACCAACGGCATATGACAAAGTTGTTCGTTCTGCAGCTAGATAACTTATTAGCACATAGTCCATATTGCTACGATGGTTCATCACAAACACCACCGTGGCATCAGGATCAATGCTCTGTAATTTTTCGGGTCGCGCTGCCGCTACTCTTACTCGATAAATAAAACGCGAAATTTTTTTCGCAAGCCAGTAAAAAACCTGATAGTAAACATAGGCATTAAAAGAAGGGACTATTTCTCGCGCGTAATTTTTAACTTTTTGTTGCAGGGCATCGCGAGGAATATTTTCTTGTTGCGCCTGATGTTCAATCAAGGCGATTATTTCCTGATCGAACATGAGCTGATCAATTAACACCTGACGCTTGGTGCGCTGCAGGGGGCGTATTTTGATCTGCAAGCTGGAATTGAGTTTATCTACGGCTCTATTCAGTCGCCGCCTGATAAACCAGCGTACACCAGGAAATAGCACGCTCATAACCACCGCATAGCTTGCTGCGATCAGTAGCAAAAGAAAAACCCAGGTTGGCAATGATACTGTGGTTGTGAACACGGCTGCCCAATACTCTGCGAGCTAACAGACGGTGCAAATTAACATTGCACCGTCTGTTTAACTATTGAGTCCTTAGGCCAAATTACTGAAAATCCATACTTCAATGTCCACCCTCAGCCGTAAGCGGACATAATAAGGTTAGTTATTCTGCGTGCTTTACTGAGGAATAGAAGTTGTTACTACAGGTCCCATTCCCATGATCTGAACAGTCACCGCTTCATCTTTTGCCATATCGTAATGATGGCCATTTGGTGGCTCGTAGATAAAAGTACCCTGCTCTACTCGCTTCATATTATCGGGGTCATAAACATCCGCACCCGGACCTGTTGATACCCACCAGGTGCCCTTGAGCACAGTGATATAACGAGCCTGATTATGATAATGAGGGCGACTTCCACGACCTGCCGCAAAAGTGATTTGAATAACATAAATACCCGACTTACTTGGGTCACCATATACAACAGTGGTAATACTGCCATCGTCAGGCACTAAGTCTGAGGGGGCGGCAATCATAAAGCCATGCTCATCTGGTTCTACGACCTGCGCCGATGCCAGTTGAATACTAAAAACTAGCGTCCCGGCAATACAGCTTGCCCATGTAACGAATTTTTTAACTGTCATTTTATTTCCCTCGTGTCGAATTGGTGTGGAACCGCTCTCGTCGTTCTAACGCAGAACCTACAGTGATTACAGATTAAAAGATAACACAAATCTTAAATCGACTACTGTTTAGGCGTACCATCACCATTCATTCCCATTGACTCATATCGTCGCCAACCCGCCAGAATACCAGCAAGTCCATGATTGCCTTCATGGCAGGCATATTCATATATCGGATCATCGATACGGCGCATTGGAAATCTTGCAGACCAGCTTACATCCCATGAAAGTGGGTCTTCAATAGTGAAATCGTAGTCCAGTGTGTTTTCGTCTATGCGGCTGATACGCTCTTCCAGCTTCATGCTCGCGGAAGTTCCCCTTCCGTTCTGATCGTAGTAAAAGTGCTGAGTGTTGATCACCAGTATATCGCCTTCAAAGTGGGCAATAGAGTCGCCATCCCATTTGAGTTGCTGAGTATTATGATTGTTATCCAGCCGGATGATCCGTGCACGATGAATCATTTCGCTGAGGATCATGATGTGATCTTTAGTCTGCACGATTTGTATATTGTTATTATAGGCACCAGGAACCAGAGGTGGTCCCGCACCACCACTCATCAAACAGCGGTCAGCCAAAGTTCGACCTTCCGGACCGATGCTCAGCCGTCTCGCTTCTGCCACAGCCCCACGACGCTGAGTTCCCACGACGTTAACAGCCGGCATTCTGCCATCTATGGGGTCGTAGATAAGTGAAGTTCGGCGATCCGCTATAGTCTCTATGCCGCGCTCATACCAAAATTCGTTATAGGAAATTACACCCGGTGGATAGTTGGCTCCGCCCACCGAGTCGATAATTAAATCTCGGTTTTGGCGTCGATTTTCAAATTTCTGCCACTCCACTGCCTCGGCTTCGGTCAGTGTTGCCTTATCGGCAAGCTCTACAGGACGATTCAGGGGAGTCAGAGTTCTGTAGGTATACGTGCCCTGAAAATCAGGCATGCCATATTCGGTACGGGGCATATCGAAAGATTGAGCAAACAATGCTGGAGCCAGCAACAGGCTACAAACGATAAAGCTAAACGCGCGCAAGGGTCGATTATTCATCTAACACCTCCTTCCTGTTATTTTTTGTTATTTAAAGGCGAAGTGGATAAACAAACTACCCTTGTTGCAGGGGTTTTTCAATAGTTGGATCACCATAGACAACAGCAGTAATACTGCCATCGTCGGGGCCAAGTCCAAGCTTCCCCTTAATCTCATTACACAACTATGCTGAAATTCATAGCTGTTCCCCTCGCAAAAGCGACGCTATACTGGCTATCTCGAACAGTTTGAAACTGCCATCTCGTAGGCACTATTATCTTGCGCGCAATATTTGTTCTATTAATCCTAGGTCTAAGTCAATCCAGCCTTGCAGGTAAATCCACTCGCACTGAATACTACGCCATATTCGGCTCTACTGCGTCAGAGCTACTTAATGAGATGTCTTCTAAGGGCCCTGAGGGCTTCGATGGCTTAACGCATCATGAGACGCGTTATAGCTACCGAACAAAGATGATCAATGGAAGATGCCGCATTTCCCAGAGGAGCATGGATCTGGATATCATCTACACAATGCCTCGCTGGGAAAATCAAGCATCGGCAGATACAAAGTTACAGACTCGATGGAAAGCTTGGTATCGATTACTCGAACAGCACGAACAACGACATGGCGCGATTGCGGAGTCCGGATACGCCGATATTCTAAGTGGATGGCAAAGAATTGGTAGCAGCGATAATTGTCAGGACATAAAAAATCAGGTAGAACAGGTTTACAACTCAATCCGGGCAAGAGTACGTCAGCAGAATGCTGAATACGATCAAACGACTAACCACGGACAAAGCGAAGGAATTACTTTCAAGTTACTTGCAGGCGAAGATGAAAAAAATTCAGACCCCGAATTTGAAGATGGCAATACTAACTTCGGGTGGCTGGCATTTGCAGCACTTATCGGCACGCTCTTCTATATTAGAAAGTCGAGGTATCGGTAGAGTAAAACCACTTCAATTCGTGTCCAACCCTTCTCTTGCCGTAAGAGAGCTAAAGGGGTCATAACGAATAAATAGAATACTCCACAAGGAAAGCCGAATACATGAGCGCTAAAATTATAAATATATTTACTACGCCCATCATGATTTTTGACACTCTAATTAGTGATAGCGCTATTAATAATCGGCTCAAAGAATTGGCGCTTGAAAAATATGAAAATACAGAAAACATCATGCGCTCTAATAAAAAAGGCTGGGAATCTGCTCAGGACTTTCACACCTGGGATGATGACGCCGTAAGAACATTAAGAAAAGCAATGCATAATGTTTTCCTGCAGTTAAGTGCCCACGAAACCAAGATGAAAGTAACGGAATTTGAAATGGCTTTCAGGGAAAGCGCTCTGGTAAATGTTGGCAAAAGAGGCGCTTATCATGTCCCTCATATACACCGTAATTGTAGTTGGTCCGCTGTCTATTACATTGATGTTCCCACTAAAGATGAAGACAGAGCAGGCGAACTGGAATTGCTTGACCCCCGAACCAATCCCATAATAACCGGCATAACTAAACGTAAGTCGGCCATTTCCATTACTCCCAAAACTGGCATGGCGGTCTGTTTCCCCAGCTGGCTTGAACACTGGGTACACCCCTGGAATAGTGATGAAGCCCGTATATCAGTAGCCTGGAATATCACTATTACTAGTTTAAAGAAAAAATCAGCTTCAGAAAGCAAGATCGAGAATAGGACCCAGCCCTGACCAGGGAGTAATACCCTATTAGTTAAGCAAACTATTCATTACACGTTGTAGTTCAGTAGTGGCCACGGGTTTATGTAATAGCAAGGCATCGCTTTCTTGTATGTCACGCAATCGATTTGCGGCGGTATCGCCGGTTATGATAATTGCGGGTAAATGCACCGCACATTTTTCACGTAATAACATAATTGCTTCCTGACCAGTGCGCTCCTCTCGTAAACGAAAGTCGACGATTAGTAAGTCCGGTATTTTATCTGTCATCAGAGATAAAGCTTCATCAGCAGATTCGGCAAGCAAACATTCGCAGTTCCAGGACAGCAATAATTCACGCATCGCTAAACGGACACTTTCATTATCGTCAATAACGAGAATCCGCTTCCCATCAAAGCGTGGCGCCGCCACGCTAGTGGGTATATCCTTGATTACTGCTACCTCGGCCTGGGGCAGGCACAACTGAAACATCGAGCCAATTCCCAGCTTTGAGTTAACGGTAAGTTCCAATTGCATGGTATTAGCCAGACCTTTTGCTATTGCCAAGCCGAGGCCAAAGCCTTTTTGTCCATCACGTTCCGGATTACCTAGTTGCTGGAATTCACCAAAGATAATATCTTGATCTTGTTGTGAAATCCCAATTCCGCTATCCCAAACCTGAAGCGCAAGCATCTGGTTGTTTCTTACCCGACATCCGACCAATATTCCGCCGGTATCGGTGTAACGAATTGCATTCATAATTAGATTGCGCAGAACCAACTCTACCAACGAGGGATCAGCATAGGCGACGACTGCTGTCTCGCGGGTCCGATAAATGAGTCCTTTGTTGTCAGCACTTACACCCAATTCATTTTCAAGTTTGTTAAGCAATGTTTGCAAACGAAACGCCTGCGGCCTTGAGGTGATAACTCCTGCATCTAGCTTTGAAAAGTCTAGCAAGGTATTCAACATTTTTCGCGTTGCTTCAGAAGCTGATTCGATATGCTCTACAATATTTTGTTGGCTGGCATTGAGTTTCGAGCTACTCAAGGTTTCGATGAACAATCCCATTGCATGCAAAGGTTGACGTAAATCATGGCTGGCGGATGCAAGAAAAACTGACTTAGCGCGGTTTGCCTCTTCAGTTTCTGTCATCGCCTCTTGTAGTTGTCCAATCAACTCCAAGTTCTCAAATCGCAGCTCGATGGATTGCACAAACATCTTCTCGAGATTAAATGCAAAAGTAGTCACTGTTCCGAGAAAAAGGATTAACGCGATTGCGGCACCTACATAAGCACTTTCTCCTAATAGTAAATAACCAAGGGCGGTAGCAGGTAAGATTGTAAAGCTAAAAACGAGAAAGGCCGGCATACAAGGAGATTGCATGGTCATTCCACCGGCACATAGTCCAGCTGCTAAAATGGTAATAGTCACCAGAACAACAGCGTTATCTGCATCTAAAAAAAACAACGGTAAAATGGCCCATACAAGCGCATCCATAAATACAGACAAGGTTAACGCTATTGCCTTTTTTTTTGGCTCTATATCTCTGTCTTTTATCCACCAATAATGTGTTAAAGAAAAAAATACTGTAACGGTAATGGCAGAAAACCAATAAAATATTTCTTTAGACCCAGAAACATTATAAATCACACCGCTAGCAATAAGCGCCGAAGAAAAATAGCCCACAAGGCCGCCAACGTAGTTTTGATAAATTAGTGCGATTTCTTCTCGCAGAATTCGTTCTTCGTGAAAGCGTGGAAATAGTCTCATTATTTTATCAGGATAAGGCCTTTTTGCTGAGCGGCCAGCATGGCTTCGGAACGACTGGAAACCTCAAAAACAGAAAGAATGGAAGAGACATGAAAGCGCACGGTGTTTTCCGCCACAGCTAAGTCACGAGCAATCATTCTATTTGATTTTCCTTCGCAGAGCAGGCTTAAGACTTGTAATTGACGTGGGGTGAAATCTTCAACTGGGTTATAAGCCGATGACTTTTTATTGAACTCACTGTTTTCTGGAAAGCAGGTTGCGCCTTTTAACACTTTTTCAATTGCGCTGGTGATTTCGTCCGCAGGAGCTGACTTCTGCAAATACCCATTGGCACCATATCGAAAAGCATCTTGGACATCTTGTGCTTCCTGGCTGGCCGAAAGAATAATAATGGGTATAGCTTTGAATTTTTTCTGTAAAACTTTTAAACCATTCAGTCCATTTAAACCCGGCATATGGATGTCCAGCAAAATTAAAGCAATATGGTCCCCTTCATAGGCAAGCGCCTCCATAACTGAACTTGCTTCCTGAATCATATTAACGTGATCATTCAGTTTCAAGATCATGCTTAGTCCGGTTCGAAACAGGGCATGGTCATCAATAATTAAGATGCAGTGATTTTTCATCGCAGAATAATTTCATATATTGCAAATAGTTTTCTTTGTATGACTATAACAGCTCAATACCGCTTTGCTTTAATCCAAAAGGACTAAGTGTTATTAGTTTTATGAATTTAGTTTTACTGATTGAACTCACAAAACTGTCGCGAAGAGCCCCTTATTTTCTAGTCACCTCTTAAATGCAGTCAAAATCACGCGTTAAAAGCGTAATTTATTCTTAGAACCCGTCCATATGGATTAAGCCAGAAATTCAAATAGTCAATAAACTGTGAGCTGTTAAAAACACCTAATTGGCGAAACTATATCTTAGATGAGCCTGCATTAGATAAACAGTTAAATTCATTCAGCGCAACAACATCAGATAGTTCTATTCTAAATGTCCTAGGAGTGACAATGACTACCCTACAACTGGAAATATTACAAATTGTTCAAGCCATGTTTAACGCCGCACCGGGCAAGCAATTCCTGGATGAATTTACCGCCCTAGTTGAAAACAATAACGGGTCGACCCTGTCATTAGCAAATACTCTCGCAGCAAGTAGCGCATTTAAAGAGGCAATGTATTCAGATTCCTTAAGCGATGCTGAATTTTCAGCCCAGTTTATTGAGAACAATGTTGGCTCCATGGCAACTTCTGCAAACAAAGCTAAGGCGACCTCCTTGCTAGAGTCCTGGCTGGAATCAGGCCTCAGTCGCGGTGAAGTAATTGAACGCACTGCAAAAGGCCTTGCTGCCATCGACCCCAATGATCCTGACTGGGGGGCCGCAGCACAGCAGTTTATTAATAAGGTTGAGGTATCCTCCTTTTATTCCATTGATCAGGCTGGGGGCAACAATGTTAGCAATCTATCAACGCTGCAACAGGTAACTGCCAATGTTACCAACACGGCAGAAAGTGTCGCAGCCGCTAAAGCTATTTTTATAGATGGTCTCTCAGGAGAAGTGATCGATGGCTATGTTCGAGGCGCAACTGTATTTATCGATGCCGATGGTGATGGAGTACAGGGTCCTGACGAAATAAGCACGGTAACGGATGCCAACGGAAACTTCACTTTTCCACCTGGCGCCTTCGGTACTATTATCGCATCAGGTGGAACTGATATATCCACTGGCCAAGCATTTGAAGGCGTGCTCACCGCACCTGCTGGCGCGACAGTAATAAGCCCCTTAACGACTTTAATTAATCTGCTCGCGCAAGACAATGCCACCACTGTTGAGGAAGCCAGTGCCACAGTACAAGTCGCCCTGGGAATCGACGACAGTGTAGACCTGCTTAGTTTTGACCCGATTGAAGTATCCAGCGATAGTAATAACACCGCCGCAGAACGGGCTATAGCCCTAGACGTTAATACGGCGGCTGTGCAGATTAATGTTCTGGTTGGCCAAATAGGTGCGCTGCTAGACGGTGCCGGTATCTCAGCAAATGAGGATGACGGTATTGCCTCGGCTTATGACGCTCTGGTAGATACCTTGACCAGTGGTTCTGGCAACGCCGAACTGGACCTGAGTTCCAGCACGGTCGTTCAAGATATCATTCTTATCGCGGCTGACAATGCGGGCGCATCCGCCACAGACATTCCCGCCATTACTGCACTTGCAGCTGATGTTGCAGTTATTGCCTCGGACCTGAATCAGGCAATTGCTGATGCCGGCTCACTAGAGGATGTTGCAGCAGTTCAGGTCACTGCGGAAAGCATTGAAGAAGAAATACAAGCTGGCGCTGAAGACGGTGATATTCCCAGTGACACTGGTATAGGTTCAGACACTGACTCAGATTCAGATTCAGATTCCACAAGTACTCCGCCACCGGCACCTCCACCAACTCCTCCATCTCCTGGTTTTACTGTGACTGAAAATGCAGGAGTAGTGACATTCAGCGGGACGGAAAGCGGAGACATTACTATTGTCTGGGCAGGTGCCGTAGGCAATTCAGTTGCTACTTTTACCCGCGCGTCAATAGAGGCAACAACGACAGCGGACTTTAGTGACACCGCTGCCAGCATCAATCTTGCCGCCACGCAAACCTTGGCAGCCATAGCGGCGAACCTGACGGGTGTCACTGTTGAGGGAATAGGCAGTGTGGTTTTAACTGCACTGGATGCCACGCCTTCAGCCGACCTTTCAACCCTGACTGCTACCACGGTAACCGCAGCTGTTGCCGAAGATATCATCTTCACCGGCGATCTGGGCACGGCAGTCGTTACGATAGCTGCTGGTAAGACTCTGACCACTACGGCGGCCATTGCTGATGGAGTGAACATTGATGGCGCAGGGTCTGTAGCAATTACTGCGCTGGATGCAACCGCCGACCTGTCCACTATTACTGCAGCAACTGTAACCGCAGCTGTTGCCGAAGATCTCACCTTCACTGGTGATCTGGGTACAGCAGTGGTTACTGTAGCCGCGACCAAAACGCTGACTACTACTGCTGCCATTGCCGACGGAGTGAACATTGATGGTGCAGGGTCTGTAGTAATTACTGCACTGGATGCTAGCGCAGACCTGTCCACTATTACTGCAGCAACTGTAATCGCAGCTATTGCCGAAGATCTCACCTTCACTGGTAATCTGGGTACGGCAGTGGTGACGGTAGCCGCTGGTAAGATTCTGACCATTACGGCGGCCATTGCCGACGGAGTGAACATTGATGGTGCAGGGTCCGTAACAATTACAGCCCTGAACGCCAGCGCAGACCTGTCCACTATTACTGCAGCCACTGTAACTGCAGCTGTTGTCGAAGATGTCACCCTCACCGGTGATCTGGGTACAGCAGTGGTTACTGTAGCCGCGACCAAAACACTGACTACTACGGCAGCCATTGCCGATGGAGCGAACATTGATGGCACGGGGTCCGTAACAATTACTGCGCTGGATGCCACACCTTCAGCCGACCTTTCAACCCTGACTGCTACCACGGTAACCGCAGCTATTGTTGAAGATGTCATATTCACCGGTGATTTGGGTACGGCAGTGGTTACTGTAGCCGCGACCAAAACGCTGACTACTACGGCAGCCATTGCCGACGGAGTGAGTATTGGTGGCGCAGGGTCTGTAGTAATTACTGCACTGGATGCCAGCGCCGACCTGTCCACGATTACTGCAGCCACTGTAATCGTAGCTATTGCCGAAGATGTCACCTTCACTGGTGATCTGGGTACAGCAGTGGTTACTGTAGCCGAGACCAAAACGCTGACTACTACGGCGGCCATTGCCGACGGAGTGAGCATTGATGGCGAAGGGTCTGTAGTAATTACTGCACTGGATGCCAGCACAGACCTGTCCACGATTACTGCAGCCACTGTAAGCGTAGTTATTGCTGAAGATATCACCTTCACTGGTGATCTGGGTACGGCAGTGGTGACGGTAGCAGCGACCAAAACTCTGGCCATTACGGCGGCCATTGCCGACGGAGTGAGCATTGATGGCGCAGGGTCTGTAGTAATTACCGCACTGAATGCCAGCGCCGATCTATCCACGATTACTGCAGCCACTGTAAGCGTAGCTATTGCCGAAGACATCACCTTCACTGGTGATCTGGGTACGGCGGTGGTAACCGTAGCAGCGACCAAAACGCTGACTACTACGGCAGCCATTGCCGATGGAGCGAACATTGATGGCGCAGGGTCCGTAGCAATTACAGCCCTGGATGCCAGCGCCGACCTGTCCACTATTACTGCAGCAACTGTAACTGCAGCTGTTGCCGAAGATGTCACCTTCTCCGGTAATTTGGGTACGGCAGTGGTGACGGTAGCAGCGACCAAAACGTTGACCATTACTGCAGCCATTGCCGATGGAGTGAACATTGATGGCGCAGGGTCCGTAGCAATTACAGCGCTGGATGCAACCGCCGACCTGTCCACTATTACTGCAGCAACTGTAAGCGCTGCTACTAACAACTCCATCACATTTACTGGTGACCTGGGTGCAGCCACGGTGATTGTGGGGGCAGAAACAACTCTGACTCTGTCAGCTGCCATTGCGGATGGTGCAACCATAACTGGAAATGCGGCAGTGACAATTACTGCTCTTGAATCAGTCCCCGCTACCAACCTGTCTGCCATTGCCGTAGATTTTCTGTCTGCAGCTATTGCCGAAGATGTCACCTTCACCGGTGATCTGGGTGCAGCAGTGGTGACGGTAGCCGCGACCAAAACGCTAACCACTACGGCGGCCATTGCCGATGGAGCGAACATTGATGGCGCAGGGTCCGTAACAATTACTGCGCTGGATGCCACACCTTCAGCCAACCTTTCAACCCTGACTGCTACCACGGTAACCGCAGCTGTTGCCGAAGATCTCACCTTCACCGGTGATCTGGGTACGGCAGTGGTGACGGTAGCCGCGACCAAAATGCTAACCATTACGGCGACCATTGCCGATGGAGCGAACATTGATGGCGCAGGGTCCGTAACAATTACTGCGCTGGATGCCACACCTTCAGTCGACCTTTCAGCCCTGACTGCTACCACGGTAACCGCAGCTATTGTTGAAGATGTCACCTTCACCGGTGATCTGGGTACGGCAGTGGTTACTGTAACCGCGACCAAAACGCTGACTACTACGGCAGCCATTGCCGATGGAGTGAACATTGGTGGCGCAGGGTCTGTAGTAATTACTGCACTGGATGCCAGCGCCGACCTGTCCACGATTACTGCAACAACTGTAAGCGTAGTTATTGACGAAGACGTCACCTTCACCGGTGATCTGGGTACGGCAGTGATGACGGTAGCCGCTGGCAAGACTCTGACCATTACGGCGGCCATTGCCAACGGAGTGAGTATTGGTGGCGCAGGGTCTGTAGTAATTACTGCACTGGATGCCACTCCATCAGCCGACCTGTCCACTATTACTGCAGCAACTGTAAGCGCTGCTATTGACGAAGACGTCACCTTCACCGGTGATCTGGGTACGGCAGTGGTGACGGTAGCAGCAACCAAAACACTGACGACTACGGCGGCCATTGCCGACGGAGTGAGCATTGATGGCGCAGGGTCCGTAGTAATTACTGCGCTGGATGCCAGCGCCGACCTGTCCACTATTACTGCAGCAACTGTAAGCGCTGCTACCAACAACTCCTTCACCTTTACGGGTGACCTGGGTGCAGCCACGTTGACTGTGGGGGCAGAAACAACTCTGACTCTGTCAGCTGCCATTGCGGATGGTGCAACCATAACTGGAAATGCTGCAGTGACAATTACTGCACTTGAATTAGCTCCCGCTGCCAATCTGTCTGCTATTGCCGTAGATTCTCTGTCCGCAATAATTACCGACGATGTTACCTTTACCGGTAGTTTCGGCTCAGCAAGCGTGAGAGTGGAGGATTCAGCAACGCTTACCACAACAGCAGCTATTGCTGATGGTGTGAATATTAGTGGTGAAGGTGAAGAGAATTCGGTTGCAATTACAGCTCTGCATTCCGCATTAGCAGCTGATCTGACAGGCATTAATAATGGGTCATTAGAGAATGTCACCGCGACCTTCGCCGGCACCGGCACCTTCACCGGTGACTGGGGTGATGCAGATCTGGAAGTGGCAAGCGGCACCATGACCATAACTGTCGATCAGGTAGATGTTGGCATTAGTGGTGCAGGCACCGTTAACGTAACCGGACTTGGAACTGCAGCTGTTGATTTGACACAAATCGGAGCCAATCACGGCACCGTGAGCTTTCCAGTATCTGGAACACTAGCTGGAGCAACTAACCTGGGAGATTTTGACGTCATAGTCGCAGACGGGCAGACCATATCTGCGAGTCCTTTTCAGGTAAATGACCTGACCATTGATGGCGGGGCAACAACCGTGGATGCTGGTGAAACTGGAGGCTTCACATTGTCCGGAACCACTAATCTGTCGGTAACTAACCTTGAAGG
>NVVJ01000051.1 GCA_002402175.1 SAR86 cluster bacterium | reverse complement strand
GAGGATGCAGTGTTGCCGGAATAGACCGTAATGAGGCAGGGATGCCGAATCGAGCCCCCAGGGATGGGTTTACGGCGTGCCTATGGAGGCAACACTGCATCCGCGTCAGTCACCGAACTGCCAACATAAAACTCTGACACAAAAAAAATCCAGAAGCAGTCGCTAAACTTACTTCTGGATTTAAGAAAAAATCCGTTCAAACCAATATGCTTAGTTTATATCCTGAACGGCAACCTCATTACTTAGTTCATCAGAAGACTCTTCGTCTTTTTCCTGAATCGGTGCCACCAGAGGTGCCAGACACAACGGACAGCCGATCACATGGTCGTTTGGTCCAAGATTGAGTACTTCACGGCGATTCTGCATTTCTTCGAAGAATTGATCGTCGCTCATCTTCACTCGCATACCCAGATCAATAAACATATTGGTTACTGAGCGGTTACCAGAGCCCTGCCAGTTTCGTGAATCAGGTACATTCGGATTTGAATCAGTATTATTCATGTAACCAACAATGTGCATTATGGTACCCTTGGGCAACAAAGGCGCTGAATTATTATCGTAGGCGTAGCCACGTACCCAGTTATGGTCATAACCAACACAGGATAAAGTTTCTACTGTATAACCCCATATGGCCTCAAGACACATACGTTCGCCAGGGGCGTGAAGGTGTGGCTCAAAAGTGATTATCTTGGTGTGATCCTGCAATACTGTGTAGGCATGCAATTCCTGATCTTTTTCGCTACCCGCTATGCTTATATCTACACCGTTACCCAGGCCAAGAGTTGCACGTTCATACTTGGGCTCATAGCCTACAGGGTGAAAACGAAAACCTATTTCCAGATGACCTGTCGTGTCTTTGCCATTGGAATGCATATGCACGGAGTCCGAAACAATATAGGTTCCTACTCTGAGTAGACGACCACCATCTTCGTCGAAAATATCTGGATTGCGCCCGACTTCATGCACAGGCCAACTGGTAACACTGCCTTCAACACGCTCACCATTTTCGTCCAGTTCGGCGGTTGACCAGATCATATGATGAAAAATATATCGGCCTCCAACTGTTTCACGCCCGGTGCCAGCGCTATTGTCAACATCATTAACCTCGACTATTTCTACAGATCTGACATAGCGATCCTCAGTAAGACCAACGGGTATTCTGTCTATCTCGCCCCACCAGTCCGCCGTGCCTGCCAGCTTGGTGACTGAATTGGTAGTTACGATTAAATCCGGCACACCAGCAGTCCATTTATCTTCGTCACTGAATACCAAAGGTTCAGGAGCATCAGCGATATCACCTTTTGGTGTACCGCTTCGTGCCCAGGTGGAAATAAGGGCAAGCTCTTCATCACTCAAAGAAGGGTCAAATTTGTAATCCTGAATGCCAATTTCTTTTTCCATATACCATGGAGGCATAGCACCAGCTCTGTCGCGCAGCTGGGTTTTGTATTCGATCAAACCAGCAAAAGGGGCAACTTCATCAAAGGACACTAGTGGCATTGGCCCAACCCCGCCTGCACGATGACAGTTCTGACAGCTGCGCTGAAGAATTGGCTCAATGTCTTTATGRAATGTRACATTTTGTGACTGRGCGGACGCCAACGACGGTAACAGCATAAGTGTTAGAGCTACAGCTGCGCTACTWGCGAGAGTAGTAAGTGTATTRGGTACTGAAARKYTGGGTAATTGCACGATATGATCCCCTATGATTTGGTCTATCTRTTTGTATTATCACAGATTTTTTTACTAAATGGTTTATTATATGCAGGCATTTGTGTYGCCTGATTCTAGCTCTTTATAGCAATCRAATTGAAGTAAACATCATACTAGCTGTCTGCTGTATTCTGAACTAGTTTTGCTRGSTTCTGAAAATTGTATTTGTCGYCTRRTTCATTCTRCGAAACAATACTGAAATCCAGAGCAAAAAAAACCCGAGAATGTCTCGGGCTTTTTAATAGTTAAAACAGAAAACTTACTCGGAGAAAGACTCTCTTTCCTCGTCTGTAATCTCTTTTATACTTAGTTTGATACGTCCTCGTGCATCAGTATCTAGTACTTTCACTAGAACATCCTGACCTTCTTCAAGGAACTCATTCACGCTCTCAACACGTTCCTGAGAGATTTGTGAAATATGCACTAGTCCGTCTTTACCCGGAAGAATGGTTACGAATGCTCCAAAGTCAACGATACGCGCAACCTTGCCGTTGTAAATTCTGCCAACTTCAGCTTCAGCTGTAATTTCATTTACCATTGCCAGCGCGGCATCTCTTGAATCGGCATCTTCACCGTATATACGAACATTACCATCGTCGTCTATATCTACCGACGCGCCGGTCTGCTCAGTAATACCGCGAATAACTGCACCGCCTTTACCAATAACATCACGAATCTTATCTGGATCGATTTTGATCATGGCCATTGCTGGAGCATTTTCAGAAACAGATTCACGTGACTTCGCTATAACCTTATTCATTTCGTCGAGAATATGGTTTCTAGCTGTATTAGCCTGCTCCAATGCAAGCTCCATAATTTCTTCAGTAATTCCTTGAATCTTTATGTCCATTTGCAAGGCAGTAACACCTGCTGCTGTACCTGCAACTTTAAAGTCCATATCACCAAGGTGATCTTCGTCTCCAAGAATATCGGTAAGAACTGCAAAACGTTCGCCTTCTTTTATAAGACCCATTGCAATACCGGCAACTGGTGCAGAGATAGGTACGCCTGCATCCATCATTGCCAGGCTGCTTCCGCATACACTTGCCATGGAGCTGGAACCATTTGATTCAGTGATTTCCGATACCACGCGAATTGCGTAAGGAAATTCTTCTTCAGGAGGCATTACTGCAGCAACACCGCGTCGTGCCAATTTGCCGTGGCCAATTTCGCGACGCTTTGGTCCGCCCATGAAGCCTGCTTCCCCTACTGAGTAAGGAGGAAAATTGTAATGCAGCATAAAAGGATCTTTTCTGGAACCTCTAAGGTCTTCAATGATTTGTGAATCACGCAGTGCACCCAGAGTTGTTACTACCAACGCCTGTGTTTCACCACGAGTAAACAAAGCAGAACCGTGTGCTTTTGGAAGTACGCCTACTTCGACTTCAATGGCGCGAACAGTTTTAGTGTCTCGCCCATCAATACGTGGATTACCATCGAGAATTCTGTTGCGTACAGTGCTTTTCTCTAGTTTGGCAAATGCACCTTTAACATCACTATCACTGACACCGGCTTCTTCATTTGCCAACTGCTCTACCGCTTTGGCTTTAAGATCACCAAGTGCGCCGTATCGAGTCATTTTATCAGATATTTGATAAGCCTCTGTTATGCCAGCCGTGTAATTTTCAGCAACCGCCGCTTTAAGCGTTTCATCTTCTGGCTCTGCTGCCCAATCCCAAACTGGCTTGCCAGCTTCAGCTTTCAGCTCGTTGATTGCAGAAATTACTACCTGCATTTCCTGTTGTGCAAAAAGTACCGCACCTAACATTTGATCTTCGCTCAATTGCTTGGCTTCAGATTCAACCATTAATACGGCTGACTCAGTACCTGCCACAACCATGTCCAGCAATGATGTTTCCAGCTGGGTATTTGTTGGGTTCAGCATATACCCTGTTTCTGCATCGTAGCCAACTCGGGCGGCACCAATAGCTTCTGCAAAAGGTATGCCTGAAATCGAAAGCGCTGCCGAAGCACCGATCAAACCTGCGATATCAGCATCTTCATCTTTGTCAGCTGAAATTACGGTACAGATTACCTGTACTTCGTTCATGAATCCTTTTGGAAACAAAGGACGAATTGGTCTGTCGATTAAACGAGACGTTAAGGTTTCCTTTTCTGTAGGGCGCCCTTCACGCTTGAAAAAACCACCAGGGATTTTGCCCACGGCGTATGTTTTTTCTTGATAGTTAACAGTTAACGGGAAAAAAGCCGCGTGTGGATTTGCTTCTTTTCTGCCTACAACTGTTGCCAACACCTGGGTGTTGCCCATTTTAACCATTACTGCGCCTGTCGCTTGTCTCGCGACCTTGCCTGTTTCCAGGGTAACCGTCTGGCTACCATACTGAAACGTCTTACTTACTATGTTAAACATATTATTTTCCTGTAATTGACTATGCGCAGTGACAACTCATCAGGCACTGCGCCGATTATCTTTGCTCGATACTTATCGACGTAAACCAAGACTCTTGATTAGTGCTGAGTAACGTTCAACACTTTTACGCTTTAAGTAATCAAGTAACTTTCTTCTACCGTTCACCATACGGATCAAGCCACGACGTGAATGATGGTCGTGGATATGTTCTTTGAAGTGACTTTGTAATTCGTTGATATTTGCCGTTAACAAAGCTACCTGAACTTCAGGAGAACCAGTGTCTCCTTCACTTTGAGCATACTCTTTAACGATTGTTGCTTTTCGTTCAGCTGATAAAGCCATTTTATATCTCCATAATATGCGATTAATAAAGTCGCTTAATTGCGACTACAACATCCTTTTAAAATCAGAGTAACCATGCATATTAATAGTTATCTGATACTTTCCTTGCGAACAAACTTACTTACAAATTTTTTAATCATTCAGGCGGTGTATAGCTGCCTGATTTTTCGATGACCACTGGCTCTCAATTATTTATCAATCGCCTTGGAGCCACCATGCCATCGTCATTAATACATCCGATGCCAATAAATGTTTCTTCGTCGTAAAGCCTTACCAATCCTTCTTCTGGCAAGTGCCTCACGATTACAGGCTGCCCATTCTTGATACAGTTAGCGGTAATGCTAGGCAACACAACCTCGGGCAGATCAGATATCGCCTCATCCATTGGAATAAGGTGTTGATCTATCTTCTCAAACCCGGAAGCTTCCTTTTCGGCTTCAAGAGATTGCAAATTCACGCAATCCTCTTCGGTAAATATTCCTGCCTGGGTTCTTCTCAAAGCAATAACATGCGCACCGCAGCCTAGTAACTGCCCTAGATCATCTGCAATCGTACGAATATAGGTGCCTTTGCTGCAGGCAATTTCAAGCTCTAGTTCATCGCCTGAAAATTCTGTTAGCTCAATGCTATAAACAGTAACCCTTCTCGGCTCCCGTTCTATAATCACCCCTTTTCGCGCTAACTTATATAAGGGAACACCGTTCACCTTTAAAGCAGAATACATAGGAGGAATTTGATCAATTTCTCCTTCAAAATTATGCAGTGCCTTTTCAATATCTTTCTTGCTAACGACAAGATCACTGCACTGAGAAATTATGGCGCCTTCACTATCTCCACTGTCTGTTCTAATTCCCAGTTTTATTCGTGTTCGGTATTTTTTATCCGAATTTAATAAAAACTGTGAAACTTTTGTTGCCTCACCGAAGCAAAGCGGCAATACCCCGGTAGCCAGTGGATCCAGACTGCCTGTGTGCCCGGCTTTATTTGCATCAAAAAGCCTTTTAATTTCCTGCAAGGCACCGTTTGAACTGAGCCCTCTAGCTTTATCCAGCACAATAATGCCGTTGATGTTTCTGCCTTTAGTGCGACGCTTTCCCAATCTTGTTCCTCAACATCCTGATTTAAAACTCAGCTCAGGAGTGCAAATCTCGATCCGCTGCCAGAGCGCTATCTATCAAACTGGATAGTTGCTGCCCTCTACGTATGCTGCCGTCATAATGAAACTGCAGTTTAGGTACGCTGCGAATACTTAAGCGTTTTGCCAACAAGCTGCGCAAATAACCCGCGGCCTTATTCAGCGCCTTTATATTTTCTTTAATTTCCAACTCATCCAAATCACCAGGTTCCGACAAGGTTGAGCTGTTAATGTTTTGATCATCGGTCATTGTATTCAATACAGTGACATAAACTTTTGCGTGAGCAATATCTCGACTGACATTAACGCCAGTTACCGACACCATACCTATTCGAGGATCATTCACTTCCTGTTGAATCAACGTAGCAAGCTCACGCTGAATCTGGTCGGCTACTCTTTGAAGTCGAGGAGACATTTCTGACACGGTTATCTACCCTGGCTCACAGCCTCTAACTAAAGGCTTCTGGCCACCTCTGTGGTTTCGTATACTTCGATTTTGTCACCAACTTTTACGTCATTGTAGTTTTTAACTCCAATGCCGCATTCAATTCCATTACGAACTTCGTTGGCGTCATCTTTAAATCGCCGCAGTGACTCTAGCTCACCTTCGTAGATCACCACGTCGTCGCGCAAGACGCGAATAGGTTTGCTGCGATAAATAGTTCCTTCTATCACCATACTGCCAGCAATCAAACCAAATTTGGGAGAGGTGAATACATCTCGAACCTCGGCAACTCCAACAATCTTTTCGCGAATCTCTGGAGACAACATGCCCCCCATGATTGCTTTCGTATCATCGATTACGTCATAAATCACATTGTAATAACGTAATTGCAGACCTTCGTTTTCAACAATGTTGCGGGATGATTTGTCCGCACGAACATTGAAGCCAATAATCATTGCTTTCGAGGTTGCCGCCAAATGCGCATCGGTTTCAGATATACCACCAACACCAGATGAGACAATATTTACTTCAACCTCATCAGTATTTAACTTTTGCAATGAGCCAGCAATAGCTTCTAAAGAACCTCGCACATCGGTTTTCAATATAATATTGAAAACCTTTAAGTCTTCCTTACCAATACCAGCGAACATAGTTTCAACCAGATTGGATTGTTGCGTGGCATGAATAGAATCTTTATGCCGGGTTCGTCGAAAATCGGCAATTTCTCTGGCTTTCTTTTCATCAGTAACAACTACAAATTCATCACCGGCTTCAGGAACGCCATTAAGCCCCAGAATTTCCACAGGAATCGATGGCCCTGCTGACTTGATCGACTTATTTGTCTCATCGACTAGAGCACGAACCTTACCGTACTCATGACCGACCAGAACAATGTCGCCGGTACGCAAAGTACCATTCTTAACTAGAACCGATGCAACTGGGCCACGGCCTTTGTCGAGCCGTGACTCAATGACCACACCTTGACCAGGAACATCTGTAAAAGCTGTCAGTTCCAATAATTCGGCTTGCAGCAGAATCGCTTCAAGAAGTTGCTCAACGCCCTCTCCAGTAATAGCGGAAACACCTATAAACTGTGTATCTCCTCCATAATCTTCTGGAATAACTTCCAAGGCCGAAAGCTCATTCTTGACGCGGTCAATATCCACGTCTTCCTTATCAATTTTATTTATTGCAACAACCAGAGATACACCAGATGCCTTAGCATGCTGAACAGCCTCTTCAGTCTGGGGCTTAACACCATCGTCCGCTGCAACAACCAACACGATCACATCAGTTGCCTTGGCACCACGCGAGCGCATTGCTGTAAACGCAGCATGGCCTGGCGTATCAAGAAAAGTGATCATGCCATGATCAGTTTTAACGTGATAAGAGCCGATATGTTGAGTAATTCCGCCGGCCTCATGAGAAGCTACTGAAGATTTTCTAATGTAATCCAGTAGTGAAGTTTTACCGTGGTCAACATGACCCATAACTGTGACAACTGGCGCCCTAGAAACTTCATCTTTTCCTATTTCTGCAGTAATGGAATCAGCTAGCTGTTCTTCAATAACATCATCAGATACAAACTTAACCTTGTGCCCCATCTCTTCGATCACTAAGGTTGCAGTGTCCCGATCAAGAATTTGATTGATTGTCGCCATAACACCCATATTGATCAGCACTTTAATTATGGCGGTCGATTTGACTGCCATCTGCTGAGCAAGATCAGAAAGTGTATTGGTTTCAGCAATAACAATTTCGCGTTTAATAATTTCAGTTGGTTTTTCAAACGCGTGCTGTGTAGCGGACAATCTCGCTTTGCCCCTACGGCTACCTCCTCTTCGACCGCGGCCAATATCGTTGACATCACCACCTTCAAGAACGAAGTCATCGTTTACATGAATATTCTTAGCCTGTCGCTTGGAAGCCTTGCCCTTACCTTTAAGATTTGATCTTTTCTTTTCACCAGACTCATCGGGAGAGTCTTTTTTACCTTGAGATTTTCGTTTGGCACCTGGCTTGTCTGCTCTAGCGGCCGCCGCTTCCTCGGCAGGAACATCAGGAGCTCGTGGTTTTGCTTTATCCGCATCAGCCTTTGGCTTATCTGTACTTGCAGATTCCTTTGCCGCTGACTCAGGAGACGTAGTAGCCGCTTCCTCGGTTACAACCTCAGCAACAGCCTCTAAATTTTCTACTTCACTTGCAACCTCTGCCTCGGCCACATCTTCAGGCACAGGGCTACGCTTCACATAGGTGCGCTTCTTTCTAACTTCAACATTTACCGTTTTTCCCCGGCCATGAGTTGAAGCAGATTTTAGCGTGCCTACCGTTTTACGTTTAAGAGTGATTTTCTTAGGCGCAGCGACGCTCGCGTCAGAGTCTCCATGACTGCGACGAAGGAACTGCAGCAATGCACTTTTGTCGTCATTCGATATCGACTGGGTAGCCTTGGTGTGAGGCAAGCCTGCCTCTTTTACTTGAGACAGCAACTTGTCTACCGAGACTCCAACCACTTCGGCAAGTTCATTTATCGTTGCATCTGCCATTCAACCTACTCCCAATATACCAACGTACAGAGTTGTTCTATTCAAACCATGGAGCGCGAGCTGTCATAATCAGCTTTCCAGCGCGTTCTTCATCCATGCCTTCAACTTCCATCAATTCATCAATTGACTGCTCAGCCAATGCTTCCATATTAAGAATGTCCATCTTGGAAAGATCCAGAGCCAGCTTTCCATCCATTCCTTCCATGTTTAGCAAGTCATCCGCGATATTTGCAGATGACAAATCTTCTTCCGACGCAATTGCCTGAACCAATAACGCATCTTTTGCTCGGCTTCTTAGCTCATTAACAATTTCTTCATCAAAGCCTTCAACTGCCATCAGCTCATCAAGTGGCACATAGGCAATTTCCTCTAAAGAGGAAAACCCTTCCTGCACCAATACTTCAGCAACGTCTTCATCCACACCCAGTTTTGCAACAAACATGTCGATAAAGCTGCTTGCTTCTTGCTGTTGTTTCTCAGCAGCGTCTTCTTCGCTCATCACGTTTATGGTCCAGCCAGTAAGCTCACTGGACAAACGAACATTCTGACCGTTTCTGCCTATCGCCTGTGCCAGGTTATCTTCTTCTACCGCGATATCCATAGTGTTGCTGTCTTCATCTACTATGATCGAAGCAACCTCGGCTGGTGACATTGAGTTGATAACCAACTGCGCAGGGTTGTCGTCCCAGAGAATGATATCAATGCGCTCATTAGCAAGTTCATTTGATACAACTTGAACTCTTGACCCTCGCATACCTACGCAAGCACCAACAGGATCTATACGACCATCATTTGTACTTACAACAATTTTAGCGCGCGAACCTGGATCTCTGGCGGCAGCTTTAATTTCAATAATTTCTTCAGAAATTTCTGGCACTTCAATTTTGAAAAGTTCTATCAGCATCTCTGGAGATGTTCTGCTTAGAAACAATTGCGGGCCACGCTGCTCAGACCTAACGTCAATCAACAAAGCTCGCATTCGATCGCCCATGCGAAATGTTTCCCGTGGAATCATTTGATCACGAGAAAGCATGGCTTCAGCGTTACTTCCAAGGTCAATAATAATACTGTCGCGTGTAACTTTCTTAACCGTACCAGCAACCAGTTCACCGATGCGATCTTGATAGTCACCAATGACTATTTCGCGTTCTGCTTCGCGAACTTTTTGCACAATAACTTGTTTGGCTGTTTGCGCCGCAATTCGGCCGAACGCCATGTTTTCAATTTTTTCTTCCCAGGTACCGCCTACAACAAGAGACTTATCCTTCTCAACCGCCTGCTCAAGTGTAAACTGCGAACCTTCTTCGAGGTATTCTTCGTCTTCTACAACGGTCCAAACTCGAAATGTTTCGTAATCACCAGTTTCTCGATCAACCGCAACCCGACAATCGATCTCGTCTTTGTCATTAAGTTTTTTTGTTGCAGTAGCCAACGCGGACTCAATTGCTTCAAAAATAACGTCACGCGAAACACCCTTCTCGTTAGAGACGGCATCAGCAACCATTAATATGTCTTTACTCATCATAACTTTATCACCTTACTCAAAGCTTACTTCCAGAGCATGGGGTAAAAATAATCTAGTAAACAACATTGGCTTTCTCGATATCAGAATGGACCAGATCAATCTCGGCGTCATCCACGAGCAAACAAACATTGTCTCCAATAACTTTAACTATCTTTCCTTTAAATTTACGCCTGCCCTGTAAAGCATTTCGTAAACGTAAATCAATTTCACTGCCTATATATTGCTCATACTGCGCAGCAGTAAACAGTGGTCGATCCAGGCCCGGAGAAGATACTTCTAACGTATATTCACCCGTTATTGGCTCTTCAACATCCAAAAGCGCACTAACCTGACGACTGACCTTTGCACAATCTTCGATTGTGACACCATCTTCATGCTCGATATAAATTCTCAAAAGAGAAAACCTTCCCTGTCGAGTCAAATCTATCCCCCACAATTCCAGCTCCAAAGCTGTCACCGTAGGTTCAATCATTTCAGTCACTAGCGCCACGCCGCTTTTCGCATTACTCATTGTATAGCGCCTATCTGTTACACGCGTATCGCTTCACCCGAGCATATTCCTCGGGTACAAAAAATGGGCCATAGGCCCACTCTTAAACTCTTTATTGCAAACTACTGAACACACAATAAAGCTTGTAGTTGGTAGCGGCAGCGCCGTACCGAGAGTCGAGCCCAACAAGTGAGCTTCCTGATACTACACAACTCTCTAATAGTGGTAGCGGGGGCAGGATTTGAACCTACGACCTTCGGGTTATGAGCCCGACGAGCTGCCAGACTGCTCCACCCCGCAACAAATCAATAAATCAACAATGTTGATTTTCTGGCAATAGCTGGTTATTCAAAAAATAACCAGATGTAAGCCCTTGTTTTTAAATAAAATATAGTGCATCTATAAAGCTGATACACGATTTCAATATCACAAGGGGAGCGAATTATAAGGAGTAGAAGGGCCTGAGGTCAAGAGTTTACGCGGGTTTCGCGGGATTTATCTGTAGCCTCACTCATTAGCTCCTGAATTCATTTGATTCGACACAGCTGATTGGCGCAATAAGGCAGGACTTGAATATTTCACCTAACTTGTTGAATTTTAAGCAGATATTAGAGTTTATTGTGCGCGCATGTGTACAAGCAATGCTGTAATGACAATAAAAAGTTATAATGGTCAGTTTTCAGGAACCTTATGGTCGCTAACAAAATTGAACAACCTACGATCCTTTCCTTCGTAAAAGATCTTCCTAATCTATGCTCGCTGGCTGGATTGGCTTGCACACTATCAGCTATTTACTTCAGTATTCTGGGCGTTTATTACGCTGCAATGATAGGTATGATTTGGGCAGTTGCATTTGACTGGGCTGATGGACTCATTGCGCGAAGAATGAAAGGGCGAACGGGCAATGACAGAGCTTTTGGAGGCCAGCTAGATGTAGTAATAGACATTGTGAGCTATGGAGTGACTCCGGCTGTTCTATTGTTGAGCTATGGGCACT
Source organism: SAR86 cluster bacterium (assembly GCA_002402175.1). Classification (GTDB taxonomy): domain Bacteria; phylum Pseudomonadota; class Gammaproteobacteria; order Pseudomonadales; family Pseudohongiellaceae; genus UBA9145. The sequence continues at coordinate 13,078 of NVVJ01000051.1, read as the reverse complement.
TCGAACCCATATACCTGGTAGGCGCTTTTCTAATGCTCTCGGCCAGTGCGATACGCCTTAGCTATTTTAGTACCTTTGGCCTGGCTGGCGGAGTTCACTACACTGGGCTGGCTCTTGATAATAACAGCATAATACTGGTGTTCATTTTTGTATTTGAGAGCTTTTTTAGCGAAGCTACATTCTCAATAATTCTTTATACCAGTGGTTTGGCGCTGGCTGCTTTGAATGTTTCCCAGATCAAAACCCCAAAACTTTCGGGAAACCCAATCAATGTTTGTATTTTGGCTGCCTATACTCTTGGCATAACCGGTATTTATAGCTGGAAACTTTTAGCGTAAGCAGCGAAACGAGAAAGCATAACGACAGTAATTATTTGAGATAGGAGTTAAATAGCACGATGCTTGTATATACGGTAGGTACTTTTGATTTGTTGCATGTAGGCCACCTTGCATTATTAGAATACTGTAAATCTCTGGGTGGCGAAGTGGCGGTTGGTGTTGCCGCAGACGAAGTTGTAAGTTCGTATAAGCGCAAAACCCCCGTCATTCCCCTAGAGCAACGAATGGAAATGATAAAAGCACTGCGCTGTGTTGATGTGGTACGCCCTTACTATGAGCTTGAATATGTCTCTGGATGCAAAGAATTGAAACCTGATATTTTCGTCATTGGAGAAGACTGGGGAGACAAGCCCCACAATACTGATGTCGAAGATTACTTAAAATCTGAAGGGAAAAAAATCATTCAGGTGAGTTATAACCCAAAAACATCAACCACAAAAATCAAACAGAATGTTATTGCTCAGTCCCAGAGGGGTAAATATATATCACAGGAAATTAAATAAAACATGCTAGAAAAAACTTTATAGAGTTTCCCTATCCTAAAATTTGGTGCCGAAGGCCGGACTTGAACCGGCACGACCATAGGTCACTACCCCCTCAAGATAGCGTGTCTACCAATTTCACCACTTCGGCAATTCGTTGTAGTTGTAGTACTTTAGTTATAGTACTTAACTATCTAATTTGGCGTATCAGGCAGGTTGGGGACATCATCCCCACTACTGTTTAGCGCTGGCGCTTCATCAAGCTGAGGTACGTCAGATACTGCGCTTCCTGGCACTTCCTGCAATATATCCTGGTTGAGCACAGGCGAACTGCCAGCTCCTGCCAGACCGGACTGATTCTTGGCAAAAATTGCCAGAGACAGACTTGTAACAAAAAAGATGGTTGCAGCGACGGTTGTTGCTCTAACCAGAAAATTACCACTCCCAGAAGCGCCGAATACTGTTTGGGATGCGCCTGCACCAAAGGAGGCACCTGCATCGGCACCCTTGCCATGCTGCAACAAAACCAGTCCAACAATCGAAATGGCAACCAAAACGTGAACTACTACAATCAAAGTTTCCATGATTCTTAATCCGCACTTTTACAAATAGATATAAATTCATTAGCCTCTAATGAGGCTCCACCTACCAGTCCGCCATCAATGTCGGCCTGACTAAATAATTCTCTGGCGCTTGCTGCTTTTACACTACCGCCATATATAATTCTAACTTCTTCGGATAATCCAATATCCAGCGCCGCAATATGTTCACGTATTACTTTGTGAACCTGTTGTGCTTGTTCAGGAGAAGCTGTTCGTCCTGTGCCTATAGCCCAAACAGGCTCATAGGCAATCACTGCATGTTCCATCGCCGCAATGCCGGCGAGTTGCAACACTGCATCCAGTTGCGCCAATACAACTTTTTCCGTTATACCCTGCTCGCGTTGAACGAGTGATTCACCAACGCATAATATTGGAATTAAATTACACCGTTGAGCCGCAACGAACTTCGCTGCAACCAGCTCATCCGATTCTGAAAAAATCTCTCGTCTCTCGGAATGCCCTACTAATACGTAGGTAACCCCATATTCTTGTAACATTTCAGCAGACACTTCACCTGTGAACGCACCTTGGGGTTCACAGTGCAGATTCTGTGCTCCGATCTTGATCGAGTCAGATGTTAGTGTTTTCGCTGCCAGAGCAATGTGCAAAAAAGTCGGACATACACCTATCTCTACCGTGTTGCTGAGAACCTGAGGCATTTGCATGCTTCCGGCCTCGATATCGAGCAATAACTGCCGGACCTGCTCCTTGCTACCATGCATCTTCCAGTTTCCGACTATCAGTCTTCGACGCATATCTAACCATTTCCAAGAGCAAATTTGATACTTAACAACCCAGCCCGAGTAAAACGGGCGCCAATACTAACCAAGATATAAGGGTCTTGCAACATGAAGTACCCTATTACTAAGAACTGCCAACCTCATTCGCAACCACTTCAGACAACTCACGAGCAAGCTTGTCTACTACGTCAGGGTTCTCGCCTTCAATCATTACCCGCACTACTGGCTCGGTTCCGGATAAGCGTAGCAACACTCGGCCCGTTTTTCCGAGCTTGGCTTCAACCTTTTTAACCGCGGCCTGAATGGCCTTATTATCCGTCACATTCATCGAATCAGTGAGCCGTACGTTAATCATCGACTGAGGGAGTTTATGCATTTTACTGGTTAATTCAGCCAGGGATTTCCCGCTAGTGGTTATTGCCACAAGCACCTGTAATGCAGAAACAATACCGTCGCCCGTAGTTGTTTTATCAAGACAAATAATATGACCGGAAGATTCACCACCCAGATCCCAACCTCGGTCCAACATTTCTCTCATTACATAGCGATCGCCAACGGCAGTACGTGCAAATGGAACATCCAGAGCATCTAATGCCAGTTCGAGACCAAGATTACTCATCGCGGTTCCAACCACACCACCAACATCTATATTCTGACGCCTTCGGTCTCGAGCAATAACATAAAGAATCTCGTCTCCATCGATAATATTGCCAAGATGGTCAACCATAATGAGGCGATCACCATCGCCATCGAAGGCCACTCCTACGTCGGCCTGTTCGGTCAGTACAGTAGCCGCGAGTTTCTCTGGGGAAGTCGAGCCAGCTTTCTCATTTATATTCAGCCCATCGGGAGACACTCCAATCGACGTCACCGTAGCGCCCAATTCCTCAAACACACTTGGTGCTATGTGGTAAGTAGAGCCATGAGCACAGTCAATAACTATTTTTAGCCCATTAAAATTCAAATTGGACCCTACTGTGCTTTTACAAAACTCGATATACCTGCCTGCCGCGTCTGTTATTCGTGTTGCTTTACCCAGAGACTCGGAGGTGACTGTTGATATATTTTTTTCCAACTGTTCTTCTATGGCGAACTCAACTTCATCAGGCAGCTTTGTGCCTTCGCTGGAAAAGAACTTAATACCGTTATCTTCAAATGAGTTATGCGAGGCGCTTATTACAATACCGGCCTGAGCTCGAAGAGTTCGTGTCAGGTAAGCAATTGCTGGTGTAGGCATGGGGCCAAGTAGAATAATATCGACGCCAGCGGCGGTGACTCCTGCTTCCAATGCGGCCTCAAACATATAGCCTGATATTCTTGTGTCCTTACCAATCAATATCTTGTTACGAACACTATCTTCTTTGGCAAAGACTGTTCCAGCCGCCCAGCCCAGTTTCAACATGAAATCGGGCGTTATAGGCGCCTTGCCGACAGTCCCTCGAATGCCATCGGTGCCAAAGAATTTTTTTGTTCTAGTCGCCATAACTTACTCGTGTCCGTTGCTCGAAAAGGCAGAGTTTACTCTAATTACGTCAATGGTGGCAGCGACATCGTGCGTTCGAATAATGTTTGCACCACCAATAAGCGCATAACTGGTCGCTGCAATTGACCCCGCGAGACGCTGATCAACAGGCCTGTCTACCACAGTGCCTATCATGGATTTTCTAGACAAACCCACTAACACCGGCAAATTAAATTCTGTAAAACGGGACAAATGTTTTAGCAATTGATAATTGTGCTTTACTGATTTGCCAAAACCAAACCCTGGATCAACTATTATTCTCTCGCTTTCAATATCCTGATCCCGACATAGCTGAACCTTGCTGTGCAGAAAGGCCAAAACTTCGTCTACAACATTTTCGTAGGAAACAGAATCTTGCATACTCACGGGAGCACCTTGCATATGCATCAAACACACGGCCGCATTACTTTCACTCACTACGCTAAGGGCCTGGGGATGGGATAGTGCACGAACATCGTTAATTAACTCGGCGCCGGCCTTAATCGCCTCAAGCATTACCGCTGGAGTACTGGTGTCTACCGAAATACAGACATCAATATTTTTCTTAAGGGATTGTATAACTGGCAAAACTCGATCCAGTTCTTCCTGCAATGAAATGCTGGCAGCTCCAGGTCGGGTCGACTCGCCGCCCACGTCGATAAATATAGCTCCTTCACGCACCATGGTTTCGGCTCTATGAAGTGCTTTATCGACATCAATTTGGAAGTTTTTACTGCTGCGCTTACTAAGCTGCGAGCCATCGGAGAAAGAGTCGGGAGTGGCATTGATAATACCCATACACACGGGAGACGACAGATCTATCTGTCGCTCGCCCGCTGTAAGAATAAGAGTCACAAACGCTATGCTTGTTTAGGATTTGAAAGACTAAGACTAATGTTCGCCGGCAGGGCCGCCAATCTTGCTTGAATTATCAGCTTCATCTTTTTCTACTTTTTTGCTGACGCCTGAATCATTGGCACCCGAATCATTGTCATTAGAATCCGACCAGTCTGCAGGAGGTCGCGGCTTATTGCCTTTCATGATGTCATCAATCTGATCAGCATCGATGGTTTCATATTCCATCAGCGCATCTTTCATTCCATCAAGAATATCTCTATTGGCTTCCAAAATATCTTTTGCCTTGCCATAACACTCATCGATAATGCTACGAACCTCTTCATCAATAGATATCGCTGTTTTTCCTGAAAAAGTCTTTGACTGTGACGCGGCCGAACGACCAAGAAACACCTCGCCCTCATCTTCAGAATAAAGAAGCGGCCCTAGCTTTTCAGACAGCCCCCATTTTGTAACCATATTGCGAGCCATTTCTGTGGCTCGCTGGATATCATTAGAGGCGCCAGTTGTCACACCTTCTTTGCCTAGTGTCATTTCTTCGGCTACTCGCCCACCATAAAGACTGCAAATCTGGGACATAATACCCTGCCTGCTTAAACTGTAGCGATCTTCTTCCGGCAGGAACATAGTTACCCCCAAAGCTCTACCCCGGGGAATAATACTTACTTTATAAACCGGATCGTGGTCAGGAACCAGGCGACCAACAATTGCGTGACCAGATTCGTGATAAGCCGTGTTCAGCTTTTCCTTTTCAGACATAACCATAGACTTGCGCTCCGCGCCCATCATGATTTTGTCTTTAGCTTTTTCAAATTCTTCCATGCTAACCAGGCGCTTGCCTGTTCGCGCAGCAAATAGTGCCGCTTCGTTTACCAAATTTGCGAGATCAGCACCAGAAAAGCCAGGCGTTCCACGTGCAATCAAGCTTGCCTGTACCTTGTCATCAATTGGTACTTTACGCATATGTACTTTTAGTATTTGTTCGCGACCGCGAATATCTGGCAATGAAACCACAACCTGCCTGTCAAAACGACCTGGCCGTAGTAGCGCCGGGTCTAACACATCAGGTCTGTTGGTTGCCGCTACAACAATGACACCGTCGTTAGCTTCAAAGCCGTCCATTTCGACCAGCAACTGATTTAGTGTTTGCTCACGTTCATCATGACCGCCACCCAGGCCTGCACCACGGTGTCGACCTACAGCATCAATCTCATCTATAAATATAATGCAGGGTGCCTGTTTCTTAGCTTGTTCGAACATATCCCGAACACGAGACGCACCTACACCAACGAACATTTCCACAAAATCGGAACCAGAGATAGAGAAAAAAGGTACTTTGGCTTCACCGGCTATGGCCTTGGCGAGCAAAGTTTTACCTGTGCCAGGCTGTCCAACCATAAGTATGCCGCGGGGGATTTTTCCACCCAGGCGTTGAAATTTTTCGGGCTCTCGCAGAAACTCAACAAGCTCCTGCACATCGTCCTTTGCTTCATCGACACCTGCCACATCAGCAAAAGTGATTTTGATTTGATCTTCACCCAGCAGTTTTGCTTTGCTTTTTCCAAAGGACATCGGGCCGCCTTTGCCACCAGCACCTCCCCCTTGCATCTGACGCATAAAAAACAGGAACAAGCCGACGATGATGAGAATCGGAAAAATCGACAGCAGCAAATCAATCCATATACTTCTTTGCTCAGGTTCGTTAGCAGTAACTTCAACGTTGTTTTCAAACAGATCTCTTAGCAGCTGATCATCGCCAATAAGAGGCATAATTGAGCGAAACTGGGTATTATCGGAGCGAACACCGGCAATGTTGATGCCAGCCAGCTCTACCTGGGAAACACGCCCAGAGCGAACTTCTCTGATAAATTGAGAATAGTTGATACTGTCTTCAGGAGCTTCCTGATTAATATTCTGAAACACCGTCAGCAATACGCCAGCGATAATCATCCACAGAATCAGATTTTTTGCCATGTCGTTCAAGGGTTTATCCCCCAGTATTTAATAGAGTGGTTATTACAAACTGAGCCTTCGTTGGCTCTCGATACCTAACTCACCTTAACAAATCATAGTGAAAAGGTCTGCAACTACAGTAATTCTAATATTTACACAAAATAATGCACGTGATTTCAGCCTAAGCCACGAAAACCAGCGGCGAGCAGATATATTTCACTCGATCTGGCCCTGGAAGCCTTGGGTTTCCTAGCCTTTACACTACTAAAGCTGATTTTAAGCTCTTTCCGAAGCGCCTCATAGCCTTCACCCTGGAACACTTTGACCAGGAAAAATGCCCCTGGCTTAAGAACAGCTCTAGCTAGATCAAGTGCCAACTCTGCCAAATACATGACCCTGGGCTGGTCTATGTCCTTCATTCCACTGATATTGGGGGCCATATCAGAGATTACAAGGTCTGCGGCTTGATCCCCCAGGCTTGCCAGTAGTTTATTCAATACGTCCTCTTCGGTGAAATCTCCCTGTAGAAACTCCACACCGGCCAAAGAGTCCATTGGCAGGATATCACTGGCTATGACCCTTCCCTTGCCGCCCACCAGCTCGGCAGCGACTTGAGACCACCCTCCAGGCGCTGCCCCGAGGTCAACTACGGTCATTCCGGGTTTAATAAGCCCGTCCTGTTGATGAATCTCCAATAGCTTGAAGCTCGCGCGAGAGCGGTACCCTTCCTCTCGGCTGCGCTTTACATAGACATCATCAAAATGCTCTTTTAGCCATTGCTTGCTGGTTTTCGAACGAGCCATTTACCCACCTGTATATCCAGCATCTGTATTGCAATTGCCCAAAATAGACAAAGCTGTACAGTGCCCATTTATTAAATATTCTACTTCAGCTAGAATCCGCTTCCTTCAGCAGGTATCAGAACACCAGACTATGACATTATCTAACGCAAGCAAGAAAAAGTTCAGAGCGATTGGGCATAAGCTAAAGCCTATTGTATCCATTGCCCAAAAAGGTCTTACGGAAAACGTCAAGATCGAAATTAACCGAGCTCTTCGTGATCATGAACTAATTAAAATAAAGCTCTTGGCCGCGGACAAAAAAGAAAAACAGGCTCTTGAAAAGACCATATGTGAAGAGTTTGATGCCCACTGCATTCAAAGTATTGGACATGTCATGTTGTTATACCGCCGCGCCAAGAAACAAAATGCGCGTCTGTCGAATGTGGCGACAAAAAAATAGCGAATCCGCTTACCCGCTAAAACTAAAATCGAATCTAAATATACTTCACTGACTCGATTTCATATTCAATATCACCAGCCGGCGCTTTAACAACGATTTCATCGCCTTCACTTTTCCCCATAATGGCCCGAGCAATTGGTGAACTAACAGAAATTTTGCCAGAAGGTACATCTGCTTCGTCTTCTCCGACAATCTGGTAGGTTACGCTGACATCAGTTTCGATGTTGATCAGTGTCACCGTAGTACCAAAAATTACACGGCCAGTGTCGTCAATTTTTGTGACATCAATAACTTGTGAATCCGCCAGCTTGCCTTCGATTTCTCCGATACGCCCTTCACAAAAACTTTGCTGCTCTCGGGCCGCGTGATACTCCGCGTTCTCTTTTAAATCGCCATGCTCTCTCGCTTCCGCAATGGCGGCAATAATTCTAGGACGAGTGACAGACTTTAGTTGCGTCAATTCTTCTCGCAGTCTTTCAGCCCCAGCAACAGTCATTGGATTTCTTGACATAATTTTTTCACTTAAATTTAGTTTAGTTTGATTTCACACCGAACCAGCAATATTTCGCGCTCAATGCAGCGCGGCGTGTAAATCCTGAATAGTGTAAACAGACACCTCGTTGCCAAAATTTAATGCCTCACACACAGCCAAGGCACCAGCAATGGTCGTGGTGCAAAACACATCATGTCGCAGCGCTGTGCGTCTAATCATTGAGGAAGCCGAAATAGCCTGCTTGCCTTCAGTTGTATTTACGATCAGCTGAATCTCATCGTTTTTTAGCATATCAACTATATGAGGTCTACCTTCGGCGACCTTATTCACACCTTGGACGTCGAGCCCAGCTTCTTCAATAACCTTGGCAGTACCGTGGGTAGCAACCAGAGAATAACCCAATGCCTGTAGTCTTTTGGCTACTTCGGCAACAAATGGCTTGTCGGCGTCTCGTACACTTATAAATGCATTTCCTTCAGTTTCAAATACTACACCTGCACCCATTTGCGCCTTCGCATAGGCTTCAGCAAATGTCTTACCGACTCCCATGACCTCGCCAGTTGATTTCATTTCCGGGCCTAGTATTGGATCCACTCCAGGAAATTTATTAAATGGGAATATCGCCTCTTTCACAGCAAAGTATTTCGGAATGATTTCTTTGGTGAACCCCTGATCTGAAAGTTTTGTACCAGTCATACAGCGTGCTGCTATTTTCGCTAAAGACTGACCTATACATTTAGAAACGAAGGGTACGGTTCGAGATGCACGCGGGTTGACTTCAATAATATAAATTTCACCATCCTGATACGCTAGCTGAGTATTCATCAGCCCCACTACTCCCAACTCTAGTGCCAAACTGGCGACCTGTTCGCGTATCTTATTCTGCACTTCCATAGGTAAAGAATAAGGAGGCAGAGAACAGGCAGAATCTCCAGAGTGTATACCGGCCTGTTCAATGTGCTGCATAATCGCACCAACAACAACAGTCTCTCCATCGCAGACGAGATCAACGTCGATTTCAATAGCGGCACTTAAAAAATGGTCGAGCAGAACTGGACTGTCGTTCGACACTTTCACGGCGGTATGCATATAACGACTCAACTCCTCTTCGTTATAAACTACTTCCATGGCGCGGCCACCTAAGACATACGAAGGACGAACCATCAGAGGAAAAGACAAACTCTTAGCCGCCACCAGGCTCTCTTCAACACTACGGACTGTGCGATTTGGAGGCTGCTTAAGTCCGAGCTTTTCGATCAACTGCTGGAAACGTTCGCGATCTTCGGCACGGTCAATAGCGTCTGGCGAAGTTCCAATAACCGGCACACCTGCCGCCTCTAGGCGCTTAACCAGATTCAAAGGAGTTTGCCCACCAAACTGAACGATAACGCCTTTAGGTTTTTCAAGTTCCGCTATCTCAATTACATCTTCGAAGGTCAGCGGTTCAAAAAATAATCGATCAGAAATATTGTAATCTGTAGACACTGTTTCAGGGTTGCAATTCACCATAATTGTTTCGTAGCCATCTTCGCGCATAGCCAAAGCCGCGTGTACACAGCAATAGTCAAACTCAATGCCCTGACCAATTCGATTTGGGCCACCACCCAACACCATAATCTTATCTCTGTTAGTCGGGGCCGCTTCGCACTCCTCCTCGTAGGTGGAATACATATAGGCAGTGGCAGAAACAAATTCTGCCGCACAAGTATCAACACGCTTATACACCGGCCGCACGCCCAGCTTGTGACGCAGCTGTTGCACCTCTAGCTCACTAACATCAAGCACCTGCCCAAGTCGCTTATCGGAAAACCCCTTACGCTTTAGTTTCCGCATTATGTTTTCATCGATAGCCGCAAGTGATGTGCCAGCAAGGGACTGCTCAGTGGCGATCAAATCCTCAATCTGTACCAGAAACCAGGGGTCTATACCGGTAAGTTCATTTACTTTATCTACGCTCCAGCCTTCGCGAAACGCATCAGCCACATACCAGATACGTTCGGAGCCAACTTCTTTAAGCTCTCGCATTAGAATTTCTTTGGCATCACTAAGTTTGGTATCCAGTATTGGATCAAAGCCACACATTCCAACCTCAAGACCTCGCAGCGCTTTGTGCAAAGACTCTTGAAAAGTACGCCCTATGGCCATTACCTCGCCCACAGATTTCATCTGTGTGGTTAGCCGGTCATTTGCTTCGGGGAATTTCTCAAAGGTAAAACGAGGTATTTTGGTAACTACATAGTCTATTGTTGGTTCAAATGACGCTGGAGTAGCGCCGCCAGTAATCTCGTTACGCAATTCGTCGAGCGTAAATCCAATAGCCAGCTTTGCGGCAACTCTTGCGATGGGAAATCCTGTCGCTTTTGAAGCCAACGCAGAAGAACGCGATACCCGCGGATTCATTTCGATTATTACCATTCTGCCGTCTTTTGGATTTATGCCGAACTGCACATTGGAGCCACCTGTCTCCACTCCAATTTCTCGTAATACAGCAAGCGATGCGTTACGCAGTATTTGATATTCTTTGTCTGTGAGAGTTTGCGCTGGGGCAACGGTAATAGAATCGCCGGTGTGAACTCCCATGGCGTCGAAATTTTCTATTGAACAGACAATTATACAGTTATCATTTTTATCCCTGACAACTTCTAGCTCAAACTCCTTCCAGCCTATTAGCGACTCATCAATCAGTAATTCACTGGTTGGCGACAGCTCCAAACCACGAGTACAAATTTCATCGAATTCTTCTTTATTGTAGGCAATGCCACCCCCTGTGCCCCCCATGGTAAATGAAGGACGAATAATGCAGGGAAAGCCAACCTTGGCCAGAGCTTCGTGAGCCTGCTCAAGGTTACGCGCCATAGCATGAACTGGAGTTTCAAGGCCGATTGATTTCATCGCGTTGTCGAATAGCTCTCGATCTTCTGCTTTGTCGATAGCTTCGCAACTGGCGCCGATAAGCTCTACATTGTATTTAGTTAAAATTCCGTGGCGATTTAGATCAAGCGCACAATTCAACGCCGTCTGCCCACCCATAGTTGGCAATATGGCATCCGGCTTTTCTTTGGCAATAATCTTTTCCACAATCTGCCAGGTTATAGGCTCAATATAGGTAGCATCAGCCATGCTCGGGTCGGTCATAATTGTCGCCGGGTTGGAGTTAACCAAAATCACCCGAAAGCCTTCTTCTTTAAGAGCCTGGCAGGCTTGTGCGCCGGAATAATCGAACTCACAGGCCTGACCTATAATAATTGGCCCGGCCCCGAGTATTAAAATGCTATTGATATCTGTTCGTCTTGGCATAATTGCGCTTAATTCGCCCTGCTAGTTGGTAAATGTTAATTAATAAATAAGTTCTATTTTTTAGTTGCTTGCATAAGTTCAATAAAATGGTCAAACAATGGTGCTACGTCATGAGGACCTGGACTTGCTTCAGGATGCCCCTGAAAACCAAAAGCCGGTTTGTCTGTACGCTCTATTCCTTGTAAGGAGCCATCAAAAAGCGACTTATGGCTGGCTTTAAGATTGGCAGGCAAACTGCTTTCGTCCACAGCAAAACCATGGTTCTGACTGGTAATTAACACTTTGTTATTACTTAAGTCCTGCACAGGGTGATTTGCCCCATGGTGACCCAGTTGCATTTTTACTGTCTTGGCACCGCAAGCTAAAGCCAGTAACTGGCAACCCAGGCAAATGCCGAATATAGGAATATCCTGTTGCAAAAATTCTGAAATCGCATCGATAGCGTACTGGCATGGCTCCGGATCTCCAGGACCATTAGACAGAAAAATACCATCAGGATTCATCGCCAGCACTTCAGCGGCCGGGGTTTGAGCAGGCACCACAGTGACTTCGCAGCCTCGCTCAACCAACATTCTTAGAATATTGTGCTTGGCACCAAAGTCGTAAGCTACAACCTTGAACTGATTACTGCCACCGGCCTTATAACCCGACACCAGATCCCAAACTCCCTCTTGCCAGGAATAACTGCGTTTAACGCTAACTTCTTTTGCCAGATCCATTCCTTTCAGACCTGGAAATTCCGTGGCTCGCGTTAGTGCTATAGCCTCGCCTTCATTGGCAAGTTCATCGCCCGACAAGATACAGCCGTTCAGCGCCCCCTTGTCTCGAAGTAGGCGGGTTAGCCTACGGGTGTCGATTTCGGCAATAGCGACTACATTTCGATCCTTCAGAAACTCATCTAGTGTCTGTTGTTTGCGCCAGCTACTAGCCAATAAGGGCAAGTCACGAATAACCAAACCGGATGCCCAAACCCTTGTAGATTCGTTGTCCTCTTCGTTCGTGCCTGTATTACCTATATGGGGGTAGGTTAACGTTATGATTTGTTGCGCATAAGAGGGGTCGGTCAGAATTTCCTGATAGCCTGTCATGGATGTATTGAAAACAACCTCACCACTGGAGCTGCCCTCTACACCAAGTGCCACGCCATGAAAAACACTTCCATCTTCTAATGCCAGTACAGCTGATCCAGCCACTTTCACTCCTGATTCTGTTGTTTCATAAGTAGATCAAATTAAAAATAGATGCAAAGATTCCGGACAAAAAAATGCGGAATGAAGAATTTCTTCACTCCGCATTTTTACAAATTCGCAAAGGTTTCAGCATCCAACATACTGAGGAAGTATCTTACGGATACAACCCCCATCTTGTCTATGGAAAAATGGAGTCAGAGTAAAGTTTCTTATCACAAAATAATGAACTAACTCCACAGACTAGAATACAGAAAAATCTGCTGTCGAGAAGAATACTGAATTCGATAGGGGATTGGGAAGGGGTGCTGTTTTGTAGTGACTAGCGCCCAGGGATGGAGCGCGGGAGGGCCAGGGATGGCCCAATGGAACGAAAAAACAGTACCCC
>NVVJ01000050.1 GCA_002402175.1 SAR86 cluster bacterium | reverse complement strand
CGTTGATCGTTTCTTTGCTGTGAGCTGCCACGGGATTGCTGTTGGCCGCGCTCGCGCTGGTTCTGGTTTTTAGAACCCTGTCCCTGTCGGCTGCGATTCCGGTTGCGATTTCTATTGTTCTGCTGGCCTTGTCGCTGCTGTGGCTTTTTCTTGGGTGCAGAAGAAAACAGGTTGCTGATCCAGGCAATGAAGGATGCAAGAGCACCTTTCTTTGGCGGCGGAGTACCCTGAGGTCGGATATTGCTTACAGCAGGTTTTGGTGCCGATGCCTTAGAAGCCGGTGGCTTCGCATTAGGTGCAGCTTCAGGTACGGCAGTAATGTCTACCTCGTAAACTTCACCTTGCTGATTCAAACCAGTAATTTGGTAATGAGGTGTTACCAGCTCCGGGTTTGGATTGATTGAAAGTGTAGTACCGCTTTGCTCCTCAATTTCTGCCAAAGCCACTCGCTTCTCATTCTGCAAATAAGATGAAACAATCAGAGGAACGGTCGCTTTAAGTTCTCTGCACTTTTGCTTGTTTGCTTCTTCCTGCAATATTCGCAAAATTGAAAGTGAGAGAGATTCGACATCGCGTATGGTTCCCTGTCCGTTACAACGAGGACAAACAATAGCGCTGGTTTCACCAAGGGAAGGGCGCAGTCGCTGACGAGACATCTCAAGTAAACCGAAACGAGAAATACGTCCTACCTGGACTCGCGCGCGGTCAGGTTCTAATGCGTCGCGCATTCTGTTTTCGACTTCTCGTTGATTTCGATTAGAGCTCATATCAATAAAATCGATAACAACCAGACCACCCATGTCTCGTAACCGTAGCTGTCTGGCTATTTCATCAGCAGCTTCAAGGTTTGTATTTAGCGCAGTTTCTTCAATGTCTGCGCCACGAGTTGCTTTGGATGAGTTTATATCGATCGAGATAAGAGCCTCAGTAGGATCAATAACCACCGATCCCCCCGATGGAAGTTTAACCTCGCGCTCAAAAGCACTCTCGATCTGGCTTTCTATTTGGTAACGGTTAAACAAGGGAAGCTTGTCGGAATAGAGTTTGATGCGGCTTTCATACTGAGGCATAACCTGCTTGATGAAATTAATAGCCTCATCAAAGGATTCCTGAGTATCAAATAAGACTTCGCCAATATCCTTACGCAAGTAATCCCTGATAGTACGGATGATTACATTGCTCTCTTGATAAATAAGAAATGGAGCGGGCTTGTCTGTGCTTGCATCAGTAATTGCCTGCCAAAGAGCCAGTAGGTAGTCGAGATCCCACTGCAGTTCTTCTTGAGCTTTGCCTACGCCTGCTGTTCTAACGATCATTCCCATGCCATCAGGAATAACCAGAGAGCGTAGCGCTTCACGTAATTCAGTTCTTTCGTCACCTTCGATGCGTCGGGAGATTCCGCCGGCTTTAGGGTTGTTTGGCATTAATACCAAATATCGCCCAGCAAGGCTTATATAGGTTGTTAGTGCAGCGCCTTTGTTGCCGCGCTCCTCTTTTTCAACTTGTACGATGACCTGTGTGCCTTCGGGGACAAGCTCCTTGATATTATTGCCTTTAACGTTCTTGGCGTAATACTGGCGGGATATTTCTTTAAGTGGCAAAAATCCGTGACGATCAGCGCCAAAGTCGACAAATGCCGCTTCAAGACTGGGCTCAACACGAGTGATTTTACCTTTGTAGATATTGGCTTTCTTCTGGATTCTGGTGCGGTTTTCAATATCCAGATCGTACAGACGTTGACCGTCTACCAGAGCAACACGCAATTCTTCTTCTTGCGTGGCATTTATTAACATTCTTTTCATAATAGTTCACTTTCCGTTGGAACCGGACAAGTAAACTCAGGAGGGATATTCGTGGCTTTTGCCATCTGGCGATGCGTGTAGCATGGTGCCAGGCTCAATAAATAAGACCTGATCATTACAATCAGTGCCTTAAGTACACAAACTTATTTTCAACAATAACACTCACACTAGTGGTAATTGTATTACCTTTAGCCAGATTCGCTGTCTTACCAGGGTGTTTTACAGCCTGGCTATGCATTTAACCTATTGTTTTAATTGAAATAATCGTTCGTCGTACTATCTTATTGCTTCCCCGCTGACTAGTCTCGCTGGTATGACTCACCAATATGCGTAGTATCAGCCGGGCTTTCGAATAGGAATTCCTGAATTTTTCCGGTTTTATATGGTCATGGCTTAAAGCTACATGACATTACATATGTGTTTACGTTGGCAGTTTTTGAAGCTATCGGCTTAGTATCTTGTTCAGGATACATAGTCTTATGAAGCTGTGATTCCGCCTCTGTGGCCGTTAATCGGCTCGTTCTGAGTGCTTTCAGTACTACCAGATACAACTTGTGGGCCTGGCTAATAGCTGAAAATACCCGCTATTCTGCATTCGGCTATTGCCTGTTTTTGCAGATTGCTCCCTCGAATCCTAAATACGGAGGAAGCAGTGCGCTGGAATATAGCAGCAAATCCAGAGAGACTCAATTGCTTGCTAGGTATTGGAAGGAAAATCCCCAAAAAAACAATAACCTGCAACCATTACTACAAGTTATAGGATAATAATGCACCAGCCTCAGACCACGGCTTGCTTAAACAAATGCCCTATGGTTAAAATAGCCGCCACGTGGCTTTGCCAGTACAAAGACACAAGAATCAAAGACATAGCTGGCAAGCTCTGAACTAGAGTCAGAATCACGGGGTAGTTAGAGCAATAGATAGACCAAAACAAGAACAATCAAAAATAAGCAAGCGCTAGTAAAATCAAGGTAGTACGGCAGTTATCGATAATATCAATACGACTGCGCGTGTCATGACTAACATCACCTTGTAGGGCTGCGAAATCGAGCAGGGGCAGAGGATCGATGACCATTTTTTCTTATTACCGAACTTCCGAATTGGAAGCGGCTTTAGATCAAGACCAGTTAGACGCCGTATTAGAACCAGAAATGTTGGCTATACAAACCTACTGCCTTCGCCAAAGCTGGTTTATGAGTGAAACCCTGAAGGATACAAACTGCTCCTGGAGCCTCGAATTTACCAAACGTGCCTACGGCAAGCGATTACTGGATTTGGTTCAAAGTGGCGACGTCATTCTTTGCAGCAAGCTCGAACGCATTTGTAGCTCCAGTCATGAAGTCATAGAACTGGTTGCCTTGCTTAGAAGTAAATCCGTACGACTACATATAGTTGAGCTTGGTGGGGACATAAGCAATCCAGAGCTCTATGTAAATTTTGCGCAAGTAAGCGAGCTATTTTCCTCGTTGGAAAAACGCAAATCAGCAGAAAGGATTAAAGGCGTTAAGCAGCGACAGCGGCAACAAGGTCGTTACCTGGGGGGCAGTCGTCCATTTGGTTATATGAT
This sequence comes from SAR86 cluster bacterium, assembly GCA_002402175.1. Classification (GTDB taxonomy): domain Bacteria; phylum Pseudomonadota; class Gammaproteobacteria; order Pseudomonadales; family Pseudohongiellaceae; genus UBA9145. Next base: position 22,237 of record NVVJ01000050.1, on the reverse strand, counting down.
TCATGAAAATGGTCGCTTAATCGAGAACCCTATGGAGCAACGCGTGTTGCGAAAAATCATGGATCTGAAAAAACAGGGTAAATCCCTAAGAGCAATTTCTGGTGAAGTTTCTACTCCAGTAATGCCAATAAGCTTCAAGACGGTTCAGCGACTGTTACAACGTCACGCTGAACAACTTCAATAGGTACAGCGGATAGTTGTGCGAGTAAAGTCAGGTCGGTGTCCTGCCTTTGGGGTTTCCTTTATTGAAATCGATATCGCGATAAGGCCTGGCAATGAATAGACCATTTTCGGTATTTATCGGCTTACGCTATACGCTGACCAGAAAGCACAACTTCTTTCTTTCCTTTGTTTCTCTAATTTCGATGCTCGGTGTTAGCCTTGGGGTAATGATTCTTATCATTGCTCTATCGGTAATGAATGGGTCTATCTCAACGCTGCGCTCCGAAGCCTTAAAATCTGTTCCTCATGTCACCATTTCAGGGCCTTCAGTAGCCAATAACTGGCAACAACAAGCCGCAGTTGCAACCAGCTCCGAGACAGTACTCGCCGCCGCTCCTTTTTTGCAAGGTGAGGCAAATGCGCTGTACCAGGGCCGAAACAAATTTATTAATTTACGCGGTATCGATGCGTCGCTTGAGGCGGCGGTGGTAAATAATCCAGGTCGGCGTTATCAAGAATTGCTAAGCGTACTTGCGGCAACCGAAAATGGCATTATTTTAGGCGCCCAGCTTGCCGGTAGCCTGGGCATAGTCAGCAGTGGCGAACTAAGTATTACCGCATTGAACAGTTTGTTGGCACGCAGGCTGTCAGATTCCCAAGGTTTCAAGGTGGTAGGGTTTGCAGACTTTGGCTTTTATGGAAACAGTGACGTTGCGCTGATTAATCTCGCTCAGGCAGAATCATTATTCTCCCGGGACCCTGGTACAAACCTACAGTTGCGACTACGAATGGTGGATATTTTCTCCGCCGAGTCAGATGCGATCGATGCTCTGCAAGAATTTGACAACCTTGATATTCAGCCCTGGAATAAAATTCAGGCTAATTTGTTCAATGCGCTAAATATGGAAAAAATATTAACCAGTTTTATGCTGCTTATGATTGTGGTTATCGGCGCGGTAAATATTGTGTCTACCCTGGTAATGGTTGTGGCTGACAAGGGGGCGGATGTCGCTATCCTTCGCACCATGGGTGCCAGCAAAGGCACTATCATGAAAATATTCATTGTGCAGGGTCTTGTTGCGGGGGTATTCGGCACATTGGTTGGCGCTGTGCTTGGTGTGTTACTGGCACTAAAAATCACTGATATTAGTTTGTTTATAGAGCGGCTTATAAATTCAGTAACCGGATCGAACATTTATCTTATATCGCATCTGCAAACACAAATAAACTGGATCGAAGTTCTATGGGTCTGCCTTGCAGCTCTACTAATAAGCTTTTTAGCAACGCTGTATCCAGCATACCGCGCTAGCAAGATTCAACCTGCCGAAGTATTACGCTATGAATGATTCAAAACAAACAGTACTAACTTGTGAGCACCTTTCCAAGACTTACTCTCAGGGCCCGCAAGTGGTGCAGGTACTAAAGGACATCAATCTGGAAATTTACCAGGGAGAGCAAATTGCTATTGTCGGCAGTTCAGGTTCTGGTAAGACTACCTTGTTAAATCTGCTGGGCGGGCTTGATGTGCCTAGCTCGGGAAAAGTGACAATTGCGGGTAAGAACCTGGCCGAAGTAAACGAAACTGAACGAGGCTTGCTGCGTAACAAACACCTAGGTTTTGTGTATCAGTTTCATCACCTGCTTGGCGAATTCACCGCCTTGGAAAATGTGTGCATGCCACTACTTATCGCCCGAATGGGATTTGATTCAGCTACGGACAAAGGCAGGGCCATGCTTGAGCGAGTAGGGCTGGCCAGTCGGCTAGAGCACAAACCTTCAGAGTTATCAGGCGGCGAAAGACAGCGTGTGGCTATTGCCAGGGCTTTGGTTACTGAACCAAGCTGCGTGTTACTTGATGAACCAACCGGTAATCTGGATCGACATACGGCTGGGGAAATACATAAGTTAATGAGTGAGTTAAACAGTAATCTGAATATTAGCTTTATTGTGGTCACCCACGACGAACAACTGGCAAATTCGATGCAACGTAAATTAACGCTGAATGATGGCTTATTGAATGAGTGACGCACCGGTTGCCATTTCTCGTTATATAGCTTTTCGCTATGTTAGCGTTGGCAAGCGTAGCCATCTGGTTTCATTTATGTCGGCAATTTCTATATTTGGTCTGGCGCTGGGTATCGCCGTTCTAATAATCGTCCTCTCAGTAATGAATGGATTTGATTATGAAATGCGGCAGAGTGTTCTGGGAATAGTGCCACATATCACTATTAGCTCTGATGAAAACATAAGCGAAGACGAATGGATTGAAATAGAACAAACAATCAAGCAGCACCCGCAAGTATTAAGCACTACTCCAGTTATTCAGGCGGCGGGGGTCGCGGCATCTCCTGCCGGCAGCAAAGGAGTCGCCATTAACGGTATCGATGCCAGTGCAACAGCTCAGTCGTCGGCATTAGGCAGGTTTATGCGTACCGGAAGTCTTAGCGACCTTCAAGATACAAGCTGGGGTATTATTATCGGTGACACCCTGGCTAAAAGACTGAATGTATCGGTCGGTGGAAAAGTTGATCTTTTTTCCCCCTCAATATCAATGAATCCGATTACGCCCCTGGCATCGTTTCGTAGTTTTACACTGGTGGGAGTTTTCAAAGTAGGTTCTGAAGAGCTCGACAGCAACCTGGTAATGATCAACCTGGCGGCGGCGAAGGCCTTGTTCAGAATACGCTCGCCTTACAATGCATTAACAATACGAACCAGCGATGTATTGCAGGCCGAGCAGGTTCGTCTTGAGCTGGGTGCTTCCTTACCAAATTTCCTTAGAACCCAAAGTTGGGTTGCGACACTGGGGGGCATTTATCAGAATATTCAGTTCTCGCGAAGCATCATTAGCTTTATGCTCTGGTTGCTTATAGGTGTAGCCGCATTCAACCTTGTGGTCAGCTTAATTATGATCGTTCGTGACAAGCGCGGCGACATAGCAATTCTGCGTACCCTTGGCGCGAGCCCGGCAACTATCAACCATATCTTTATGTGGCAGGGCTGCCTTATTGGTTTGTTAGGCATAGCCATTGGCGTTACCTTTGGTGTGGTGGGTTCTTTAAACGTAAGCAAATTAGCTACTTTTATTGAAAACCAGTTTTCAATTCAGCTATTGAACGCCGAGGTTTACCCTATTGATTTTCTACCCTCTCAACTCAGTTTTGTTGATGTACTTGTAGTCGCTGGCGGAGTGCTCATCCTCTCGTTGCTCGCCACCTTATATCCAGCCAAACGCGCTGCTGCAATTCAGCCAGCGGAAGCATTGCGCTCGGAATAATTTCCCCTTAATTCGCGTTACGCCCAAGACTCTACTAAATTTATTCAGGTAACTTCTTAGAGAGCTTTAGAGAACCCTCAGAGAAGCTCCAACTGATTAAATAGATGAGAGAGAGTGTTGCGCGCTGCATTGTTGGCATATTGTATGGGGGTGGTAATAGCCAGCTTTATGCTGGATGTTGTCCTCATACTAAATCTCACTCGTTTCTTTTTTCCAGTTCTTCTACTAGCATTTATATCGCTCAGGCTATGGCGAAGTCCTTTACCAAATATAACATTCCTAATATTGATGCTAGCCGGTTTTGCTGCCGGTGGTCTCTGGCACTCTGCCTGGGCCAATTCAATCTTGCAGCAGCGATTGCCCGCGTCTTTAGAAGGTGTCGAAATGCTTTCCGAAGGTGTGGTGCTGAGCCTGCCCACGCAAAATTCTCGAAGTCAGCAATTTGAGTTTTATATTACCGAAAACGAAAGAGGCTTCTCTCGTCGAAAAATTTTACTGAACTACTATGGCTCTGAAACTATTAGGCCTGGGCAATATTGGCGGTTTCCGCTACGTTTAAACAAACCCCATGGGTTTTCAAATCCTGGAACTTTTGATTACGAGGCATGGCTGTTTCAGCGCAAGATATCAGCGAAAGGCTACGTCAGGGCCAGTGCAAAAAACGAGTCAGTGTTAATAGCCAATGCATCGCCATTTGTATTAAGCGATCTGACTCTAAACATAAAATTAGCCGTGCTAATGAACTCTGTGCGTTATCAGCTAAAAAGGCGCCTTATGGGCCTTATCGATGACTTTAGATTTAGCGGCATATTGCTGGCGCTTACGCTGGGTGATCGAAGCGCTATAAGCACAGACGACTGGTCGCTGCTTACCAGCACAGGAACAAACCACCTGTTTGTTATATCTGGCCTGCACATCGGTATAGTCGCCGGTGTTTTTTACTGGATTACTCTAAACCTACAACGCCTGTTTCCCCGTGTCGGGCTGTTTTATCCAATGCAAAAAAGTGCGGCTATTGCGGCAATACTATCTGCACTTGCCTATGCCGTGGTGGCAGGCTTTTCTTTATCTACGCAGCGCGCACTGGTCATGATTGTTGTCTTTATGTCTGGGGTGCTTACCGGTAAAAGCTTTCCCATTTCGTTGCGCTTCCTTTTATCTCTTGTTGTGGTACTAAGTCTCAATCCCCTTGGTGCGTTGAATGCGGGTTTCTGGTTTTCGTTTGTCGCTGTAGGCTCTTTATTATTGTGTACGGCTCCACGAAATTCCGATTCGGATATACAGGCAGAACACAGCTCTGTAGCAAACTTTGCCGCAAAAATATTTAATTACGCTGTAAAGCCGCAGCTAATTGTTTTTTTTGCCCTGACGGTGCCGCTAGTTTTCTGGACGAGTCAGCTATCGCTACTTTCACCCGGGGTTAATATTTTCGCTATACCCATAGTGGGTTTTGTSGTTGTGCCATTGAGCTTGCTTGGGCTGTTGCTAACAGGGTTTGCAGAAGAKCTTTCGCTGAACTGCTTTYTGCTTGYTGATTTTATTYTAGGAAATGTRTTTGGRTTYATGCAGTGGGCGTTAAAACTAAGCAGCTCMTGGGGGTATATCCAGTTTARYTCACTAACCTTGAGTCAGCTCCTTGCCGCGAYWTTRATAATCATTGTGCTRTTRATGCCAAAGGCTGTGATTAACCGTTTAYTGCTTGCGCCTCTATGCYTKTGTTTACTGTTCCCGGTACGAGAATCCGTAGCAGCCAAAGARYTTAAATTRCATATTTTAGATGTGGGGCAGGGSTTGGCRATTATTGTGCAAACGGCARAGCAYTCYYTGGTATATGACACAGGAGCCAACCTTAGTGRCGACTTTAATATAGGSGCYGCCGTGCTRGTGCCAGTACTTCGCAAAATGGGTATYGARCATCTGGATAGAATAATYATTAGTCATGGSGATAAYGATCATGCTGGMGGTCTGTCGGGYTTRYTMGCYTCAATAGRYTCGGAYGCTATWTATAGTAGTACGCAAKCAATTAACACACGCCAAGCAGTACTTAATTGCCGAAGCGAACAGCAATGGAACTGGGATGGCATACAGTTTCGGTTTCTGTATGTGTCTAAAGACTACGCCTCAGCCAATAATAGCTCCTGTGTTCTACAAATCACCGCCGGTATTAATAGTGTGCTACTGGCGGGAGATATTGAGTCAGCGGCAGAAAAGGATTTGGTGTTGAAATACGGGGAAAGCCTGAGTAGCTCGGTGTTGATTGCGCCACATCACGGCAGTAGTACTTCATCAACCTATGCCTTGCTAAAAAACGTAAAGCCAGAGTATGTCGTGTTTTCTTCGGGCTATAAGAACAGCTTTAACCATCCTGATCGTCGAATTGTATTGCGCTATAAACAGTTCTCGGCAGCTCCTGTGTCTACCGCTGAATCTGGCATGATTAGCTTTGCAATCAGCCCGAATGTCTCGATAGCAACGCCAAAACTGTTTCGTCAGGAGTCTCCGCGTTATTGGCGGTGAAATATCGCCTCAGATTGATGATTTTAGCCGGCTTAAGTTAACAGGATAGGGGGCTGATGCCGATAAGAGCATAGACAATTGTCAACTATGTTAGCAGATGCGATGTTTGGTATATGGTAGAGTTGTCAGCCGATTAATTGGAGGTAAAGCGTGGTAGAAATAATAAGGGCTGGCGGCTTGCTGATGTTGCCCATAATTCTCTGTTCTATTGTGGCTATAGCCATTGTGATAGAGCGCTTCTGGACTTTGAACGCTACACGCATTGCTCCTAAATATATTCTGGCTCAGGTCTGGACATGGCTTAAAAACAATCAGCTTGATTCCAGCAAACTTCGCGAACTGAGACTGTCATCACCTCTAGGTCAAATTCTTGCGGCCGGGCTACTCAGCTCCAAATACGGTCGTGGCGCCATGATAGAAAGCGTCGAGCAGGCGGCGGCGCAAGTTGTTCACGACATGGAACGCTACCTCAACACGCTGGGAACCATTGCCGCCATTACGCCTTTATTGGGCCTTTTGGGTACCGTGGTTGGGATGATTCGGGTATTCAGTGAAATTATGTTGCAGGGCACAGGTAACGCCAATGCACTGGCCGGTGGAATATCAGAGGCGCTTATATCTACCGCGGCTGGGCTGAGTGTTGCGATTCCCACTTATATGTTTCATCGCTTTTTTACTCGTAAAGTCGATTCGCTGGTTTTAAACCTTGAGCAAGAGTCCATTAAACTGGTTGATGCTTTACACAGCGACCGAAAAGTCGAGGTAAAGTGAGCGGTCGGCGGCCATCACTGAGCCTGATACAGAGCATGGACTTTAATTGAAATTTAAACGAACCAACAGAGAAGAACTCCAGATTAATATAACGCCCTTAATCGACGTTGTGTTTTTGCTGTTGATATTTTTCATGGTTACTACTACCTTCAATCGAGAAACCAAGCTACTTGTTACATTACCCGAGGCAAATGCTGAGCTAGCTGATAGTCAGCCGTCTCAGATCGAAATCATTGTCTCTCGAGATGGCACTTATGCAATTAATGGGCGCAACCTGGTTAACAGTCGTATTGAAACTTTAATTCAGGGTCTGGAGATAGAATCCGCTGGTGATATAAGCCTGGCTATTCTCTTAATTGCCGATGCCGAGGCTACTCATCAATCTGTAGTCACTGCCATGGACGCCATAGGGCAATCAGGTTTTACACGCTTGAATATCGCTACCCAGCGTCCACAGGCTGTTGAAAATACCGAAGCAGCCCCCACAGATTCATTATGAGCAGAAACAGATCCTCCACTACTAGTAGTCCCAAAGAAAGCTGGCAGCTGTATAAGCGGCTTCTTCGTTATGTGCTACCTCACAAGCTGGCCATGTTCGCGGCCATGATTGGCTACATTCTTTTCGCCGTGACTTCGCCTCTGACAACTATCTGGTTAGGCTGGACGATAGATGCGATTACCGCAGAAAACTACGACGAGTTACGAATTCTTAGCCCCTTATTGTGTGTAGGCATTGTGTTAATGCGAGGACTAGGCGGCTTCCTTGGAAGTTATTCGCTGGCAGGAATCTCGAACCATGTTGTGCACAAACTACGCTGCGAACTTATTGATCGACTAATAAAGCTACCTGCTTCCTATTTTGATAAAAACACCTCAGGCCGYCTGGTATCAAAACTCACCTACGATGTTACTCAAATTACCGGTGCRGCCAGCAATGCAGTTGCGGTGCTTTTTCGAGAAGGGCTTGTTGTTATAGGTTTGCTTAGCTTTTTGATGTACATGGACTGGAAAYTRAGYCTTACCTTTTTGATCATTGCGCCRGTRGTMGGAAARGTYGTRTCACTTGCWTCCAARCGCTTTCGTAGATACAGCACKCAAATGCAGGAYTCYATGGGTGACGTAACACAAATCACCAAYGARACTATAAAAGGGCATAGAGTTATTCGCACGTTTAACGCCGAARATTTTGTCAGTGGAAAACTRYTGGATGCMAGTGAAAARAAYCGRCAACARAATATGAAAATGGCRTTYACTAAAAGTGCAAGCACGCCRCTTATTCAATTTATAGTTAGTATTGCGATGGCCATGTTGGTGTGGCTGGCTTTGTCTCCTGAATTTTTTGTCGATAAAACATCCGGTGACTTTGTTGCTTTTCTGGGCGCTGCCGGTTTGTTGGCAAAACCAATAAGACAACTTACCCAAATAAACTCAGTGGTGCAGCGAGGCATGTCAGCGGCTTTTAGTATTTTCTCTTTATTGGATGAAGACACAGAACGCGACAACGGCAGTTATACAAGTGATAAAATAACCGGACGAATAGAGTTTAATGATGTTGGTTTTTCTTACAAAACTGATACACCCACTCTGGAGAATATAAGTTTTGTAGCCGAGCCCGGACAAACTATTGCGCTTGTTGGTAAGTCGGGCAGCGGAAAATCTAGCCTGGTAAGTCTAATCGCGCGGTTTTACGATTATCAAAATGGAGAAATCAGCCTCGATGGTGTGCCGATACAGGATTATAAATTAGCCAACTTGCGCAACCATATATCCCTGGTTACGCAACAGGTTGTTTTATTCAACGGCACGGTGGCGGAAAATATTGCCTACGGTAATGATGAAATCACTCACGACAAAATAAAGCAGGCTGCAGTAAGTGCCCACGCAATGGAATTTATTGATCAGCTTTCTGAGGGGCTTGATACTCAGGTAGGCGACGATGCCAGCTTGTTATCTGGCGGGCAGAGGCAGAGACTTGCCATCGCGCGGGCTTTGTTAAAAGATGCGCCAATTCTTATTTTTGATGAAGCCACATCGGCGCTTGATTCCGAATCGGAAATGCATATTCAGCAAGCGCTTGATCATTTAAGAAAAGGGCGCACGACATTTATTATCGCTCATCGTTTGTCGACTATCGAAAATGCGGACTTGATACTGGTTATGGACAAAGGAAAAATTATAGAATCAGGTACGCATGCACAATTACTTGCCAAACAAACTCAATATTCTAAACTTCACGCTATTCAGTTCTCTGAAAGTAGTATGGTCAAACCTGAATGAATTTTCTTGAAAAAGCATGGGAACAAAAAGCAGGGTGGCTGGTTTTATTATTACCAGTGTCTGCATTATTTCAATTACTTGCTGGTATTAGACGCAAACAACAGGAAGTTAAAAAAGCTACTAGCTCGCACAAAGTTCCGGTTATTGTGTTTGGAAATATCTCCGTAGGCGGCACTGGCAAAACGCCTTTGCTAATGACCACTGCTTGCGAGCTTAAAGAGCTCGGGTTTAAACCGGGAATTATCAGCCGTGGTTACGGTGGAGAAGCCACAAGCTATCCTCTGCAAATAAATAAAAAAACCAGCGTGAATGAAGCAGGCGACGAGGCTTTTCTTACCGCCGAAAAAACTCTTTGCCCCGTTGTTGTCGACCCCGATCGAAATGCGGCACTAAACTTTCTATTAGAAAATAACGATGTTGATGTGGTGTTAAGCGACGACGGCTTGCAGCACTACAAAATGTACCGTGACATTGAAATTGCCGTAATCGATGGTCAGCGCCTTTTTGGTAATGGGTATTGCATGCCTGCTGGGCCGTTGCGAGAATCTCCAAAGCGCTTAAAAGAAGTCGACCATGTAGTGGTCAATGGTCAGGCGGCGGAAAATCTGGATGTATTGAAGTCTGCAATTACAATGCAGCTTGAACCGCGTTTTCTTGTTAATTTGTGTAGTGGACAGAAAAAGCCTTTTATTGGTGCGCCATTTAATATGGGCAATAAGGTTCAGGCTGTTTCGGCATTGGGCAATCCACAAAGGTTCTATGATTTACTGGCGCGTTTGCCATATCAACTTGAAACATTCAGTTTTCCAGACCATCATCCGTTTTCATTAGATGATTTTGAACAACGTGGCATAGATGAGCATCAACCAGTCGTAATGACGGAAAAAGATGCGGTAAAATGCAGAGCGTTCGCCAGACCAAATTATTGGTACTTGGCGGTAGATGTTCAGATCGACAAGAGCTTTATTGAGCTGTTGGCAGATCAAATTAAAAAACTCACTTCGGCCCACTAGCAGGAGTGAGCCCTGGAGCTCCTGCGAGGTCATTGTCATGCTCGATCAAAAGTTACTAACAATATTAGCTTGCCCTATTTGCAAGGGCGAACTCCACTACAACAAAACCGATAAAGAACTAGTCTGCCTCGTAGACGCTCTGGCGTTTCCGGTTAAGGATGGCGTTCCGGTTATGCTAAAAGACGATGCCAGAGAAATTACTCTGGAAGAGCGTGAGAAATATTCATGACCTTCTCTGTGGTTATACCTGCTCGCTACGCCGCTACTCGGTTGCCTGCAAAGCCGCTGCTGGATATATGCGGCAAACCAATGCTGCAACATACCTATGAAAGGGCGGTGGCAAGCAATGCCGAGCAGGTGCTAATAGCCACTGATGATGTGCGTATTCAAGAGGTTGCAGAGGCTTTTGGAGCCAAAGTATGTATGACCTCGGCAGATCATCGCTCTGGTACCGATCGTATTCAGGAAGTGGCTACGCAAATTGGTATGCCCGAAACACAAATACTGGTCAACGTGCAGGCAGATGAGCCTTTAATCCCTCCTAGCGTTATTAATCAGGTTGCTGAAAACCTGGAGCAAGACCAGGATGTGGGTATTTCCACCCTGTGCGAGAAAATCTGTTCTTCCGACGAAGTAAACGATCCTAACTGCGTGAAAGTGGTTATGGACAAGCGAGGATATGCGCTGTATTTCAGTCGCGCTACCATACCCTGGCATGCCAGCAGCTCCGCTAAAAACTGTTATCGCCACATTGGTATATACGCATATCGTGTCTCTATTCTGAATCAGTTTGTACAATGGCCGCCTTCAGAGCTGGAATTGTTAGAAAAGCTGGAGCAACTGCGCGCCCTCGATAACGGAATTACCATTCATGTCGCTGTCTCAAGTGAAACGATCCCACCCGGGGTTGATACGCAGCGTGACCTTGAACTGGTTCGTGCTCACCTTGCATCGCAGTCGCAATAAGGTCAGGCTCTACTCATGAAATCGGAATCGCAATCAGGCCCGGTAGTAAAGGTTTTGATGGTTTGTCTTGGCAATATCTGTCGCTCGCCTAGTGCTCATGGTGTTTTTGATAATTTTATTAAAAATAAGAACTTATCGAGTAGAATTGAAGTAGATTCGGCGGGCACCAGTAACTATCACATTGGCCAGCCCCCGGACCCTCGCTCTATTGATGCGGCGGCACAAAGAGGCTATGCCTTATATGAGCTTGTCGCCAGGCAGGTTCAGCCGGATGACTATCTGACCTTTGATTACATTCTTGCCATGGACAAGGCAAATTTGAACGACCTTAAAAAGAGTGCGCCGGCACAAGCACGTGCCAGGCTAAGCCTGTTGCTTGCCTACTCTAACTGTGTGGAGGAAGTAGTCCCCGACCCATATTACAGCGGTGATGATGGCTTTGAGCATGTACTCGACCTAATAGAAGGGGCATGCGCCGGATTAATGGAAGACATTCATTCCAGGCATTTATCAACATCAACTGGCGCGACCAACTCCCCATCATGAAAGTTCTCCGCGACATTGACCTTACCGCCTATAACAGTTTTGGGCTTAGCCAACGGGCAAATTATTTTATAAGTATCGATCAGCTTGCTGATTTAGCCGAGGCTGTGTCCTTTGCTCAGTCTCTGGGCTTGCCCATACAAATTCTAGGTGGTGGCAGTAACGTACTGTTTGCTAAAGATTTCCCTGGTGTGCTGCTGCATATGAACTGCAAGGGAATAGAGCTGCTATCGATACCGAAATTGAATGACGGCGAGCGCCTGTTAAAGGTGGCCTGTGGCGAAAACTGGCATGAGCTAGTTAAGTACTGCCTGAGTAACGACTTGTATGGTATTGAAAATCTTGCGCTTATACCCGGTACGGTTGGAGCAGCACCAATACAGAACATCGGTGCCTATGGCGTTGAGTTTGAACAATTGTTTGTAGAGCTTGAGGCCTACGACATCAATAGCGGTGAGTTTTGCGTGATGGACGCGCCAGCCTGCGAGTTCAACTATCGCGACAGTATCTTTAAGCACAGCGGGGGAAAGCACTTAATCGTAGTCTCGGTCACCCTTAAGCTATCTGAGGTATTCAGCCCGAATATCAGCTATCACGCGCTTAAGCAGACATTAGGCGCTACCAGCTCTAGCCCTGATGCTCAGCAGGTTTTTGATACGGTGTGTTCAATACGCCGTAGCAAGCTCCCAGATCCACAAGTAGTGGGCAACGCAGGCAGCTTCTTTAAGAACCCGATTATCCCTCTTAGTGAATATCAATCCTTAAAGCAGCAATACCCTGAATTGCCTGCCTATGACACCGGTGATGAAGCAATGGTGAAGGTTTCTGCTGCCTGGTTGTTAGAAAAAATAGAAAGTAAGGTTAAGTCTAAGGGCGGAGCTGCCGTATATAGTAAACACGCACTGGTATTGATCAATCAGGGCACCGCAACTGGCAGCGACATAATCGAACTTGCACAGCTGTTAAGTGATTCAGTTAAGCAGACTTTTGGCATTAAATTGCAGGCCGAAGTGACTGTTGTCTAATCATTTTTGTATTGTCTAATTGTAAAATCCTTTAGTACTTTAGCTAGTTAGTACTAAAAGTGTGAACCAGTGCTCAATTTTCCTACAGAATTTTGTGCCATGCGTCACACTATGGCATTGTCTCGAATATCGGGGGTTATTGTACAAATACGAAATCTACCGATTACCACACAAAACGAGGGAAGCTTGATGCAAGACGATCTTGAAAAGAGAATTACAGTACTGCTAGCCGATGATCATGAGCTAGTTAGAGAAGGCATAGCTAGACTGCTAGCTGACCAAACCGATATACATGTTGTTGCTCAGGTGAGCAGTGGCGAAGATGTGCTGGAGTATATGTCCAAACACTCCACAAGCGCATCGGAATCACCCGACATTATTCTTATGGATGCTCGTATGCCAGGTTTAGGCGGCATAGAGACAACTCGCGAAGTTGTTAAGCAATATCCAAATAGTAAGGTTGTGGCAATATCCAGCGTCTCCTCCGGAGTCATTCCCTCACAAATTCTAAGATCTGGCGCCATGGCGTTTATCACTAAGAGTGTGAGCGTTGAGGAAATGCTAAAGGCGATTAGAGTGGTTAATGCCGGAGAGCACTATGTAACGCCCTCTGTGGCCAAGCAGCTCTGCGCAGACCCTTTTACCGACCATGACTCATTGTTTGACAAACTCTCTCGTAGAGAGCTTCAGATAGCGCAGATGCTTACTGACGGAAAGAAAGTCAGCCAGGTAGCAACTTACCTGGGGCTAAGCCCAAAAACGGTTTACAGCTATCGCTATCGCATATTCGAAAAGCTCGGTATTCGCAGCGATGTAGAACTTACTATCCTGGCTGTAAAACACGGTTTGTCAGACGATACCCGCGAGTTCGATGATGTGCCTAACCTTAGACTTATCGTTGGTTAGTTGCTGGCTAGTTGTTGTTTCCTGCTTGAAAGCGGTCTGAACCCAGGCTGCTTTTTAAAACAAAATTTTTATTTCCCCGCAGATGCCGGTTGAGGCATCTGCCTGCTTCGGCTAACCTGCGCTTCTGTTTGTCCCCAGCTACTAGTTAAACGACACGCCGTGTGTCGCTAATGCAGAATTATGTCCACACAAGGCACATCGAACATCGCCCCGAAGTTTGACCACAAAGACTTCCTCTCCAATTTAACTGGCAAGCCCGGTGTCTATCGCATGATGGATAAATCGGCTGAAGTAATCTATGTGGGCAAGGCGCGAAACCTGAAGAACCGGGTAGGGAGCTACTTTCGGGCTTCTGGTCTTGCCAGTAAAACCATTGCCATGGTTAACAAGATTGAGAATATTGAGATTACTGTCACCAACAGTGAAACCGAGGCCTTGCTACTAGAGCAAACCCTCATCAAAACTCACAGGCCGACTTACAATATTCAAATGCGGGACGACAAGTCCTACCCCTACATAATGCTCAGCGAAGACGATGATTACCCCAGGCTAAGCTTCTACAGAGGCAGCCGTAAACGTAAAGGACGCTTTTTCGGCCCTTATCCTAGCGCCCATTCAACCCGTGAGGCACTTCAAGTACTACAGAAGGTATTCAAGGTAAGGCAATGTGAAGACAGCTATTTTAAGAATAGATCACGGCCCTGTTTGCAATATCAAATTGATCGCTGCACCGCGCCCTGTGTGAACGCAATATCCTCAGAAGCCTATGCCAGCGACGTGAGTTACTCGGTGTTATTCCTGCAAGGCAAAAGCAATGCGCTATCAGGGCAGCTTACCGCCAACATGGAAAAGGCCGCTGACAAAGAGGACTTTGAGCGCGCAGCGGTTATTAGAGATCAACTAAAAGGGCTGCGACGCATACAGGAGCAGCAGGTTGTTACCAATCAGGGCGACGATGCTGACATAGTGGCCGCCGATATTCAGGGCTCTTATGTGTGCGTACACGTTGTCTATGTGCGAGGTGGGCGCATCATTGGCAGCAAGAGCTTCTACCCTCGGTTCAGGCTGGCTAATGACACAGCTCAGCTGCTAGCCGCTTTTCTGTCCCAGTCTTACCTTGGCGACGATAAAGCCCCGACGATACCGGGAGAGATCATTGTGCCCACAGTGCTGGAAGATGCTGATACGCTGCGGGACGCGCTGTCTTATGTGGCCGGACGCAAGATTAAATTATCCATGAGGGTGCGTGGCCATCGCGCCAGATGGCTGCATATGGCTGTGACAAATGCATCTGAATCGCTACAAGCCTTTGTCAGTAATAAACAGAATATAGTTAAACGATTCCAGCAGTTACAGGACTACCTTAAACTGGAGTCTATGCCTTCCAGAATCGAATGCTTCGATATAAGCCATACATCAGGCGAGGGCACTGTAGGCTCCTGCGTAGTCTTTGATGAAAGCGGTGCGGTTAAAAGCGACTACCGGCGCTACAACATCAAGGGAATCACCGGCGGTGATGACTATGCGGCCATGGAGCAGGTACTTGATCGACGTTTTACACGCCTGGCCAAAGGCGAAGCCAAAATCCCGGATATATTGCTTATCGATGGCGGCAAAGGGCAATTGACCCAGGCACGTAAGATTATGCAGAAGTTTCAGTTACCTGAGATACATTTGTTAGGTATCGCTAAAGGTATTAGCCGCCGGGCAGGGCAGGAAACAATATTTCTGGACGCTGGTGATCACTACAAAGAAATAGCCATGCCCACAGAGTCTGGGGCGCTGCACTTGCTACAGCAGGTACGGGATGAGGCTCACCGCTTTGCAATCACTGGTCATAGGCAGCGTCGCGCGAAAGCCAGGAAGCAATCATTGCTGGAGCAGATACCCGGGCTTGGCCCCAAGCGGCGGCGCGAGCTGCTGCGATACTTTGGTGGCCAGCAGGAAATTAAACGAGCAAGCGAGATAGAAATAGCGAAAGTTACTGGGATAAGTAAAACATTGGCCGAAAACATATATGAATATTTACATAGCAGCTGAGAACCCACGTAACTCGCGATTATCGGCAATTTACGGATGTTAGCGATCACTTACTTTGTTAATAAAGTATAGCTAACTGATTATAAACAATATTATATTAGAGAAACTCTACAACTTAAAATGAATTGGGCAAACCTGGCTTCCTTAAGCCGTATAATACTGATACCGGTAATCATTGTCGGCTATGGCTCCAACCTTGGGTCGGCGCATATTCTGGCGGCCGTTTTGTTTACCATTGCCAGCCTTACGGACTGGCTTGATGGTTTTCTGGCACGGAAACTAAACCTGACATCGGACTTTGGTGCATTCCTGGACCCAGTGGCCGACAAGCTATTAGTAGTGGCAATACTCATTATGCTAGTAACCGTATATCCAGCCATTCTAATAGCCACCCTGGTTATAATCAGCCGCGAGATAATGGTGTCGGCATTAAGAGAATGGATGGCCGCGAAAGGGCACAGAGACACCGTAGCAGTCGCCTTTTCAGGCAAGCTTAAAACCACTATACAAATGCTGGCGATTATCGCCTTGCTGCTGGCAGATGCCTCGTTACCGGAGCTGGTATTGCAGACTGGGTATGGCTTAATCTACCTGGCGGCACTACTTAGTATTTCGTCTATGATCCAGTATTTTAGGAGCGCTTGGCCGGTACTTTTTCCAAAGACGTAAAAAACTTGACCAATATGCCATTAATAGCCGGTATCAGTGCGGTTTCAGCTTGACTTGAAGGGCTTAGGCATTAGAATAAGCGCCTCTTTTAAGGGCTGGTTTAAGCAAGGTTATTTAAGGCTTAGTAATAAAACAGGACTTGAAGGAAAGATTGAAATTTCAAAAGCGGGAATAGCTCAGTTGGTAGAGCACGACCTTGCCAAGGTCGGGGTCGCGAGTTCGAATCTCGTTTCCCGCTCCAATTTTCAGGCAGCAAATCACCCTATATGTAGCTATAGAATACAGGCCTCAAAACTCTGTGTTCTGCTATAGATTGCGACCCTGAAGATGATTTCATGTGATGGCTGGGTGGCAGAGTGGTCATGCAGCGGACTGCAACTCCGTTAACGCCGGTTCGATTCCGACCCCAGCCTCCATTTTTAGAAAACGTTGCAAAAAAGCCCATCTCTCTCTATGCCCGGATGGCGAAATTGGTAGACGCAAGGGACTTAAAATCCCTCGGTGGAAACACCGTGCCGGTTCGATTCCGGCTCCGGGCACCATTTAAATCAATAAATTATAAATCGTATAACTCCTTTCGGTTTTGCCTAAAGTCTTATGTAGATATAGACATACTTCTTCAGCCAAATTCAAGTTTAGAAAAAACTGCTCATCTTTCAGATATCAAATCGCTTAACCACTCATAATCAATCCTTATTAATCTCTCGTCAAACACGTGGAAGCCATTGACAGAAATGGTAGTATCTATCTGTTTGCAAATTAACCTCCAGTTCTAATAATTCGTCTACGGGCAACAAATGAGTTTAGATAATAACGATAAGAAGACTCTATATTGTTTAGCTGATCATGCGTCGTTTAATGATGAGAGAGGTATGCTAATACCTATACTTGAAAAAACATTCGAAGGAATATCCAGCGTAGAAGCCGACAGCTTCCCTAATAATGGGAGAATACATGTAACAAAAGGCTATTCTAGAATGATTGATTCTCAGGCGCCATCTGCAATATTTAAAGTTGAAGCAGGTGTATCGTATGGCTGGCCACCAGATGATGATGATCATTATAATAAAAAATCGAAATTTTCGACATACGATAAATTAATAGAAAGAGCGAAACCCCTCGAGGTCACCAAGATTTTACCGTCAACTTATCCTAATCCTGAAAAATCTAGCGGGCTTATGTGTGAATCAAAATTCTACCCACCTGAAATATTTTTCATTGAAGCAACAAATAATGCTGGGATAGAAGTTCTTATAGGTCCGGTATCTTTGGCATCAGACTCTGTTGAGAACTTTGGGTCGGGTTATCGTTTCTCTTATAATGGATTTGATAAACCAGTCGGGGGAGGGGATTGGGCGAAAATTATGCAAGTCCCACACAGTTCGCTGGAATTTGAAAAATCGCTAATCTCAGAGTTCAGTATCGTTGAAACTGAGTTTGGGGGCTATGTTGTTGGTCCTTTACCGCACCTTTCAGCAATATTAGTGGATCTAAGTACAAATGAAAATTTGTTAAATTGGGCGCACAAACAAATAAGATCTAGTGATAGAGAGTTGCCCCATAAAATCGCGCTGCTTAAAGATGTGGCACAAAACGTCGCACTTAGTGAGAACTTACCAGACAACATCTATCAAATTAGAAAAGAGCGCCTGACTCATCTTCATGAAAGCTTGGCGAAAATGGAAGGGTTTAATCAAGTAGTCATAGATTTTCTCTCTTCGGATGAAGGAAGCAAAAAAATCGCCAACTACGTACAAGCTAATCGAGATTCCCTTTTAGATGCATATGCTGTGGAGCAGAAAAGTTCGAAAGAAGCTGAAATCGAAGATCAATTAAAAGAAGAAAGGCGAAAGTTAAACACCAGCATTCAGGAGCTTGTATCAGACGAACAAGAGCTTCAGTTAAAGATAGAAGATCTGCAAAAACTAGAAACTAGTGTAGAGCAGGCCGACCTAGAGAAGATACGAGAGCAACGAAATATAACACTAGACTATGTTGAGCTTCAGGGGGCAAAAAAACAGCTTGAACTTGAAGTTGAAGCGCTGGAAAAGAGAAAAGTAGAAACAGAAGATCTTATGCAGGCGGTTCAGAGAAATATCAACCGTTCTCAGCAGGATCATCAACTAAATTTAATCGAGCTAAAAAATCATTTAGATGTACTTTCGGGATACAGTGAAGTTGAGACATCGCCTCAGGTCAATATAGATGAAAGCGCTAAATTTATCACACCTCGCGGGAATGACAAAAGAGAAAAGCGACAGAACTTGGTTGAAGCAATTTACGACCTGCTTAGCGCCGAGGGAAGATTAATAAGCTCTGACCAAATTACGATATTTCTCACAGCAATAGCTCAAAACCTAATCGTAACTCTAGCGGGTAATCCTGGGTCTGGAAAAACTTCATCTGTGCAATCTTTGGCTAAAGCTTTTGGCTTGCACATGAATGGGAAATATATTGACATTCAAGTCCAAAGAGGATGGAACTCTGACAAGGAATTGCTTGGGTTTCACAATAAATTGACAAGAAACTATGAGCCAGACAAGTTTGGTTTATATCAGTTGTTAGTCGATCTGAATAGGTTGCCTGTAGAACAGCAACTCGCTTTCGTCTTACTTGATGAGGCTAATTTAAGCCCTATCGAGCATTATTGGGCCGGTTTTATGGGAGCAACTGATAGTGTTAATGCCCAGCTAAAATTGGATCAGATAAACCTGCAATTGCCCAAAGGGTTGCGTTTTATCGCTACAGTAAATTATGATCGAACTACTGAACAACTTTCACATCGGTTTTTGGACAGAAGCCCTGTTATATATTTGGATGAACACGAAGACCTTACTGATATTCTTGAGCTGAGGCCACAGGAATCTGTAAATGACCCTTTACTTTACTCTTGCGACACGGTCATCGATCTATTTGGGCGAACAACAGGGGACAGACCACGTTTTCTCGACTTGAGGAAAGTCTGCATTCTAAACTCGTATAAGCCTTTAAGTGTGGTCCGTCCCCAAAGTAATTTTAGTCCATTAATTGACGCCTATACCATTCAGACTCCTGGTTGAGTTTGTTAATAACACTACGGCCCGGTTTTCCTCAACTGAAAATGCAGCAAATGAGGTGTACCCACCGGTACCGCCATCGTGCCAATGGTAAGAATGCTCACCTTCAGTCGAAATAAACCAGCCCAGCCCAATTCTGTCGTCCTTGTCACCATAGTAGGTCTGCGGCTGTTGAGTCAGTTTCATTGCCGCTGTTAGAGTTGAATTGGTTTGCCCAAGCTGAGTAGCAAGAAATTTAAGCATGTCCTGCGCTGTTGAGCGAATAGCGCCTGCACCTGCCAATGCGGGTGCGTCCCAGTTCTGAACAGCAGTTAATAAGTCGTTTTGATAGGCGTAGGGTGTGGCTAGCCTTTGCAGCATTGAGTCAGAAAATGTAATAGCCGTGCTGTCCATAGACAAAGGGTTTAGCAGGCGTATGTTTAGCAAGTTCTCATAGCTACTGCCAGCTTTGCCAGCAAGCGCATGACCAAGTAATCCGACTGCCAGGTTAGAATATTCCGATCGCTCAGCAATTTCTCTAGTGAGCTTGTATGAGGATAGAAACTCGTACATGTTCTGAACGCTGTAATCCGCGTAAGGGTTAAGCGGATTGGTAGGAGTGAAATTGCCAGGCATTCGAGGTAAAGAAGATCGATGGGTCGACAAATGTGCGAGCGTTATTTGTTGGCCATTGTATTGGGGGATTTTCACAGAGTCGGGGAGTAGACTTTGTACGGGATCATGTAAGCTCACCAACCCTTCCTGCACCATGCTTGCTAATAACGTTGCTGTGAATGTTTTTGAAACGGAGCCTATTTCATATACCGTATCTTTATCAGGCGTAACGCCGTCTCCGAGTGTGATCTGTCCGTAGCCATAGTAGCGACTACCTTGATCATCGGTGATCCCAATGATTAATCCAGGGAATAGCCCGTCTTCAATGCTTTGAATAATGCTGGCTTCTAATTCGCTAGATATATCGTCAGCGAAAGAGGCGCCAAAACCCAGGATTAGGCTTAGAAAGCAAAGTTTCAGGATGGCTTTGCTGATGTTTCTTTGGTGCATGTGGTGTAACTCCTATTGGGTCGAGTGTCTCAAAATCACGAGTAGGAAGAAGGAGGCACCAGTCATAAACTATGTAGTGATCTTCCCCAAGTATTTCTAGGAATGGAAACCGGACTCGATTTTGTGCAGGTGAGTGAAGGTCAATGTTCATGTAACTCGTTGTTATTAATATTAAACTGACGTTTATGGCCATCACTCGCTTGCATTACATATAGCAAATTGGGCACAGATTGGGTATGAAATTCAGGATCAAAAAATAGCTAATTACCCTTACACCCGGTCCTCTAATTTTAGCAAGTAGTACATGTTTGATCGGGATTTTTGCTTCTGTGAAGAAATTAGTAATTCAGCTAAGGCTGATACTAAAGCAGGCGCTGCCGCTGTTGCGCCTAGAGATGTATATGCAGCGACTAGACTGGGGACTTTCTTGGTAAAGTTAAATGCCCTTCTCAGGCCCCCTATTTGGGGCTTCGAGAGTGCTGCCTTTAACTCAAGCAAATTTGGATGAACTTCTGTTTCTACTATGAACTTTGCTGCGCTCAATATCTCCAATTCATCCGAAGTTTTATCGATAGTGCTATTTAAATCACGAGCTAGACGAAGTAGTCCTTGCCTGAAAGCTGCAAATTCGTCAGCTAGCTCGTTTCTGAGTTCGACAATTTGCTGAGGCTGAAGCTCGCCAATTTCTGGCAATACTAAATTTACGCATTCCATAGCCATTATGGCGGACAAAAAACTTGTATTGTTCTTAGCAGATACACCAGTTATTGGAGGCACAGGCATGTTAGGCATGGCGTTGATTAGGGGCAAATTATTCTCAGCCGAGTAAACCAATGCATTGCATTGGTAGTAAAAATCAGCGGGGTAGTCAATACTCGCTTCATACGATAACCCTTTGCTATAACCGGGAATCCATGAAGGCTCAAAGTTTTCAGGAAAGGGGCCATGCATTTGAATATGAAGTGCTTCTACTAACTCACTAGCTTTTGTAAGATCTCCTCCAAATACTTTCTGATCTTCAGTTCCGGTGAAAAAGCAAAATTCATTCAGTTCAGGAATAAGCGCTGCCTGAGCCAACTGGGTTAAGATAATTGTAGATCGATCAGTTCTTCCCAAACTATCAAGTCGCTTTACTTCTGCAACAACTTCGTCTTTATCGAAACCTTCATTGGGAATGTAAACGTTGGGAAAGTGGACTCGATCGAACACAAGTCCCAAGAAAGTTAAGAAGCTTAGGTTCTCTGGAATTGGACTTGAGTAGTAGACTACTTCTAACTTGCCTGGCTCTTTCATTAATCAAAGCACTCCATATTAAATGCTTCGTGAATACTAACTTAAACCGGCCAGCGGGTTCGAGTGCATACATTCAGAAATGACGAGCGGATTCGATAATTTTAAAGACGAAATGCATCGTTGGGCATAAAATGGGCGCGTGAAAAATCGGAAGATGTTGATTTTAAAACGAAAAGTGGCGGACCGAACGAGACTCGAACCCGTAACCTCAAGATTAGCAGCTTGATGATAATCTTCACTTAATGCTTGCGATTAGCTGTACTCTGCGACAATTTCTGGATGAGAGATAGTGATCTGAAGTAGCTTTTTCACTGCTCCAGGTACTTCGGAGCGCCCTTGTTCCCAATCTCTGAGAGTTCCGACTGGCGTTTCAAGCCAGTCTGCAAATTTTGGTTGTGACATTTCTGTGATCTTTCTAGCCGCTTTTAGCATAATCTGATCAGGTGAGTGGGTTATTCCTGCTCCAGTTCTGGACTCAGCAATAGATTCAGCCAGCCCGGGAATAGCTTGACCGGCGTCGGCCTCAATAGCTTTTACCATGTCCTCGATACTTAGTTTTTTGGTCATTTTTCATCTCCTTTTTTTAGATTTCCAGCGTACTTTCCTTGCTCCGCCTGAATTAGTAATTAGATCGCCTGCTGTCGGGTCTGAGGAAATGAAGTTAATAAACTCGTCCTT
>NVVJ01000004.1 GCA_002402175.1 SAR86 cluster bacterium | reverse complement strand
TTTATTGTGATGTTAAATGCGATGGTACGGGACAATTGTGAATGGCAGTATTAATAAGAAACAGAGTTATTGACACCACAGTCGCTTGTTATGTGTCGATAGCTCAGCTGGCCAATTACGCCAACACTAATTATCAATGTCTAGAACGCTGTTTTCCATTGTTCTGTGTCGATAAACCACCGCTCTTCAATAATCTTATCGCCACTAAATTTGAACAGTACAGATAACTGGGAAGCAGGTATTTTCTCAGATTTCCATTCAAGAATTGACACAACTTCATTCCCTTGTTCGATTAGCCGTAGATCAGTAATTTCGAAGCCAGGCGGGAGAATATCTCCGAGACCATCCAGTGCGGAGCGAAATGCGTCTCTGCCTTCAAGAATGTCCGATTGTCCTGGCATGACGAATATCATGTCATCCACATAGTCGGCGACGAGCGTATCGAAATCACCAGCACCAACCGCGTCCCAACCCCGTTGTACTATTTCAGATAGACTCATGTTCGTGTACTCCTTCCGTCATTTTATTGTTATCGATTCAAGCGTGCTTTCTAACTAGACACATAACGCCCTTAGTAATAGGTGTGCGCAGCACATCCTTTTTGACTTGATTGTTATGTGCCCTTAAGTTTAATTACTTCCATAATTTGTAGCTATATCTGGTAGCGATCGTAAATCGTAATTGGGATCAACGATTTGCCCGGTAGCTCTGTTATAAAGCCCATCAATTGATATTTCTGATCCATCGGATAAACGGAAACTGAATGGACCGGAGCCAGAATCACCATCTCCTGAACCACTCCAATATGAAGGGAGTGGTTGAATGTCTCCATACTTACCTCGCAAATATATTTCTAACTCATCGTACGTTCGAACGTCATCCACTGAGAATTGAGTGGCAGGTTCGCTTCCAGCTTTATAAGGGGCAAAGACGTCATCCTTCTCAGAGCATGACAAAAGTGACGCGATAGCCGCTATGTGTATTAGGAATTTCACTTGCCTACTCGTCTACTGTGCACATAATGCCGCTTAGCAACTTGTTAGCTTTGACTACTCCTGAGCATAGCCACACCTAACCAAGAAAACCATATGATTTGACCTAAGCCAAATATTTCTGTCAGTATTTCAGCAGGATAAATAGTGAGAACACCAACAAACCCGATAAATAGACCCAAGCAGTTTAACAATTTTGGAAGCTCATTAATTTTTAAGGCTGCAACACTTAATAAAAGAACCCATAATCCTCCTACAATTTCGTTACCTCCCCCTAAACCTTCAACTATAGTATTAATAACTATCCAGACAGTCATTGCTTGCTCTACATTTTTGGTGGAGAGATCGATTACAACCCCTAATCCTACATTTGCAATCATTCCACTCGCAATGATGATACCAACCCAAACAAGACCGAAGACAGAAGCCGTTTGTGATAAAGCTGGAGATTTAGTTTTTAAGCGCTGGTGAAGCGCTAAAACTAACACTGCCAAAAAAATCCCAAAGATGACATACATAGTTAAATTAACTATCGATAGAATCGTTTGATTATTAGCTAGATAAGCAAACTTTTGTGCATCATCTGCACTTACAGGAAAATCCCAAAACGCCCCAAAAAACACAAAAGCTGATATATAAATAGCAGCCTCAAAAAGTGCTGCGACTCCACCTATTTTTTGTAAATTATTCACTATTTGATCCTTTATGAACCCAACACTTATCTAAATTAACACGACATAATAATTGTTAATGACTTCAATGTGTAACAAAAAGCTAACATTTGCATATGCGCCCCACGTGGTATTTTTCTCCACTTTCTACTGAGTGTAGCTTCTAAGCCTCTCATTACAAACCATAAGTCCAATTGCACAACATATGGCCGATTGAGATACCGAGGGTCTCGTGAATCCTAGATATAGGGACTTCCGTATGCCATATATGGAGTTTCCTCATATTTAGGGGGCAGTCCTTTGATTCATAGTGCTTTGTTGTTCATGGGCTCTGCAATGGAGCTGAGAACCGTGAATATAAGGAGACACCCTCGATACTGTTTCGCGTGAATTTGAGTGTTTCCACACGGCAGCTTTGGATCGTTAGAAGACAGAAGCTAGCAATAACAGATCTTAGTATTTAGGAAGTGTGTATGTAGTGAAAATGTACTCATTCAAGCTGATTTGAGCTCAATTAGACTAATGTTAGGAGTTGGTAAAACCCATAAATCATTGATTTATAAAGGTTATTATATTTTTCTGTAAATTTTCGAATCAGCTGGTCCGGAGTTCGAAAGGAGCCCATATCCGTAGACAGCCAAAGGCTGCCCCACAGGGGTGAGAAATTTGGCTACGTCAAACTACGAATCAATCTCTTTTTAAAGTCATCAAGAAACCTTAACGTGCTAGTTAAAAAATATTCGTTACGACCCCTTTTGTCTGGGCTAAGGCTAGCCTTCGTCTTCCATTTTTTTTGCCAGCTCTACGGCATGCTTAGTGATGTGCTTCGGGTATCCTATATTGTCCATCAATTTAAGTGCGTTCCTTGTTTCGCATACACCAGACCGCAACTTGTAATCAAATGGGTGTGTTGTGCTACCCGTCTCTTCGAAGTACCACATTTCATATTGTTTTCTTAGGTAAGTTGCAAGCTCAATATCATGAGTGGTTACAAAAACAATACTATTCGATGCTAGCTCCTGCAGAACAGCCGCTGCTCCAGCTACTCTTTCAACCGTGTTAGTTCCACGATAAATTTCATCAATTAGAAATAAGCAATTCCCGCCTTTTTCTGTGATTTTAAGAAACTCGTTTAACCGTTCAAGTTCAGAGAAATAGAAACTCTTTCCTTCTTCAAGTCCGTCTTCCGTTTTAATTGAAGAAAATACATCTAATATTGGTAGGTTTGCTTGAGTGGCATGACAGAACCACAGGGTTCTTGCGAGGATTAAATTTACACCAATAGTTTTAATGAATGTTGTTTTGCCAGCCATATTTGAGCCGGTAACTAGTGCTGATGCACCAGCAGTACTGAAAGAATTAGCTACATAGTCTTCTATTAGCGGATGGTAAGTATCTACTAGCTCTATCTTATGAGCGGCACCTAATTTCGGATTGCAAATACTCTTGTGTCTGTATATGTAAGACGAGATGGCAATGTTTGTATCGATAGCGCCAATGGCTAAATAACATTTCTTGATAATCTCCTGATATCTAATAATTCGCTTGATTGAAAAAGAATAAATGAGCAGGTCGTATAGGATCACCAAATTAAGTAGGTACATTGCATTATTAATTATGATGCCTTCATGATTTTGACTGACTGAAAGCAATTTCAATAGGTTTCTTATTGTTCGTATTGAACTCTTATTCTGTTTCAATTCTCGATAGTCAGGTATATCGTGTGAAATATCTAAATTAGCAATCCTTTCAGATGTCGCAACAATGTTATACAAATAGTAGAAGACGTACGTAATCTTATCTGTAGCATTTTCAAAGTAGCGAGAAATTGCAAAATTAATTCCAACGATAAGAGGGATCAAGATTAGAAAAAAGCCCCCAATTAGCGCCGAAAAGACTAGTGTAAAAACTGACAACATCGACCAAATTACAATAGCTACCTTTGATAAGCTCACTTCTGGAAATTTTTTAAAGAGCATGCGCGTTACTATACTCGCGTCTCCTTCTTTGACCCCCTTGAGGCAAATTTGTAGTTTCTCTCGAACCTCACGATCTTCTTGCAGAAGGCGGGCAACACGATAGTCATCCTCCAATTTTCCGCCCGGCACTTGCAACAGTCGCATTTTCCTATACAGATATTGCTGCCCAACACTTGTATGTGTTGTATCAATTTTGCGGAAAACGGAACCCATATCCAGGTCATCCCAAGTCTTTTCATCAATAATTGACGATTTGGGGTCAGGAAAAGTCGATTCGAATAGACTGCGAATAGAAGTGAAATCTCTGCCCCAACGGATTGGGTTCTCCCACTCTTCCCTAAGTTTCTTTCGCAGCTTTTTCTGGAAAAAATATATCATG
Organism: SAR86 cluster bacterium; assembly: GCA_002402175.1. Classification (GTDB taxonomy): domain Bacteria; phylum Pseudomonadota; class Gammaproteobacteria; order Pseudomonadales; family Pseudohongiellaceae; genus UBA9145. Next base: position 107,395 of record NVVJ01000004.1, on the reverse strand, counting down.
CTTAAGCTTCCGGCTAGGTTGGCAATTGTATTAGGAAGATTGAGAGCGAAGTCGCTCTCTTCAGTTAGAGGCTGAGCGCAGACTACTATTTCTGCCCCCAAAATGAAATGTACATAGGTTTGAGCTTAATGATCTCGAAGCGCTATGGACTGCAAGTATCGTTACTAGAGAAGCCGTTGAAACACATATGAAGGAAATCAAAGGGGTCAGGGTAGTTTGATTTCGCGCAGATGTCATTGGATCAAAGTACTCTGACCCTATTGATTCTAACTTAAGAAATCTTCGCAACTAAATTTACTCACTAAGTTGCTAAATTATCAGTGTCCCCTAGCATTTGTTTCAATTGCAATCCTTATGACCAACCAAATTACCGTGATAAGGTGTGGAGAGAATAGCAGCCATAAACCTATGGTGCGTCGAGTTCTTAGTAGTTTACCGCCAGCGACAGTAAGAACCGGAAATATTAGCGGCACATTGAAGGAGACTGGGGAACCAGAGAGATAATAACAGATGGGAAGAGATGCTGCCGCTGCCACGTAAGCCGCTCGGTACCAACCCGGTAAAGTCGCACAAAAAGGCAAAAAAACGCTGAGAAACAGCAATGAAAAAAACGCTATTTGTATAAACGTCATAGATCTCCTTGTCTTGCATCGGGCAAATTATGCAGAGTATTCTCTGCGGGGAAAATTGCGCCTGAAGGATAAAGAGTCCTATGCCACGTCATGATTGCGCATCAACTTCTACGAATATTGTAATCGACAGAACTCAAAACCTACATTTCTTTTATAGAATTAAGTTGACGCTAGACTATATTCTTTAAAAGACAGTCCACGCCTGATTCGTCGTTTGTCACTTTCACCTGCCTTCAAATATAAAAGACAATCCTTCGGCAAAGGCTGGACGTACAACGCTCATATGGCTTTCCCCTTCAAAAAGCATCCAGCCCAACCTCAAGCTTTTATAGTTTCGGCTTTCCAGTCTGTCATGCATTCTTTTCGCATCCCAAGCCATAGTTCCGCCTTCTTCCGAGCCCATTGAAATAAATACAGACTTAGCCATATCTGTATTATTGCGTCTATATTGCTCTTCAAAAGAAAAGCTGGTTCCTTCACCATTTCCATTCAGGCTTCGGCCATACCAAAAAGACGGAGAGCTAAGGACGTAGTTATCAAATAATTCTGGCTTATTGAATAAAACATACGCTCCAAACAATCCGCCATGAGAGTGCCCTAAGTAGGTTTCATTCATACGATCGATCTGTACTTTCGAGTAAATAAACGGCTTAACTTCAGTTTCTATGAAAATAGCGAACTTGTGTGCTCCACCTGACATATCTTTAGGCTGATTAGGAATCTGTACGGGAGTCAAATCTCTAACTCTATAATTACGAGCGGGATAGCCAATTCCTACCAATACCACTTTAGGAATTGCTCCATTCGCTAAAAGAGTCTGTGTTAATTCTTGTAGCCCATCAGTATTAGTTTCGCTTAAAGATGTCGAGAGGTAATTTTGATTCGCATCTGTAAATACGATCAAAGGATAGCTATTGTCGGGCGAAAAATCTTTGGGAAGCGTTATGGAAATGCCAAAATCTTGATCGATTTCATCTGAATGAAGAATAAAGTTTTCGGCAGGCGCAATCTCGAAACCTCTCTCAAGTGAGGTTTCTGCCCCTTGTGATTGGGCTTGAAATACTATTGTAAAAAATATGAGTAGTCCAAAAAGACTGCGATATTTCAAATTTCCAAAAGTAGATTCAATAGTTTTTAAGATATGTCAGGCTACCGACTTACAGTCACATTGATATTTCTATAGGTAAACAGAGAGCCATCACTGGCAATACCTCGCAGTACATATTCGCCAGGCTGCGTGAATGTAACCTCCGCTGTCCATCTGCCGTTTTCTGGAGGCATTGGAATTTCAAACGGTGGTGCCCAGGGTGAGTTGGCGTACATTCTGGTGTCGGTATAGGTTTTGAATTGAGCCGGATTGAACGTGGCGAATTTGGCTGGCCCACGATAGATGGTCCAGGAGAAACGTAGCCCCGGCCCACTCATGGCAACAATAGAAGATGGAGGTCGATATATTCGCCCATTGCGACCCATCGGCGCGTCCCTGCGGGCAGGCAGATTATCCAGATCACTGGCTACTACGGCCAAACTCAGGGGCTGGCCAACTCTGGCAGTACGAAAACTTTCTCCTTCAACTCGTAGATCTGGCGGTATATTAGTACGCAGAGAATCACTCAAACTTCCAAAATTACCACCTACCTCAGTTGAAATAACCTGCGCATCGATACGATAGTCAGCCTTTAGAGTCCCATATGCCCGGTTTACCTGCCCCTCGGTTTTCAGTGTCCACACCAGCTCCTCGTCACCAAAGTCGGCGGGCACATCTATAGTAAAAAGAAAGGGGTTGCGCCGAGGGTAAAAATGCGTCGGTTGTCCACGGTCGGCTACTGAAAAATCGTAACCATCGACACTCAAGTCATCAAGCTCACCTGCGTCCACTGTGGAAAAATAGTTTTCCGAGCCAATAGATATATCAAATTGTTGCTCCCAGTTGGTGTTCATATAACCAAAGAACAACTTGAATGAGCCGTCATCATTAGGCCACCAGCCTTCATAAGCAGGGGAAGTAATCTGTCCACGCAATTGCATAAACATGGTCTGGGCGTTAAGCGCGGTAGCGCCCATTATGAATACCAGTGCTGCCGCCAATATCGTGCTGGTTTTGACCACTGTGTAGCTGAAATAATTACGCCTGTTATCTTGCATCATTTCTAATCATTCCCTTGAGCAATTGAGGCATCTGTAGATTCAGGCGCCCAACACAGAGGGCAGCCCACGTCATAGTCATTGCGGTCTTTCATGTTGGCTCTTCTTATAGCCATCTCTGCCTGAAATTGCTCTTCGGTTAGCTCGACTGAATACCCCAGGTCGATAAACATATTTGAGACCGAGCGGCGCCCGCCTCCTGCCCAGTTTCTTGAATCTGCTAAATTTGGATTGGCTTTAGTTGTATCCAGAAACCCTATAGTGTGCAATATGGTACCTTTTGGCAGCAGAGGCGCAGCATCATCTTCAAAAACATATTGCTTAACCCAGTTGTGATCATAGCCAACACAACTCAAGGTAAACTGATTGTGACCCCATATAGCTTCTATACACATACGCACCCCTGGAGCGTGCAGATGCGGCTCAAAGGCAATAATTTTTGTGTGTTCCTGTAGCACTACGTAATTATGGAATTCCTGATTTGCCTTGTTTGGAACCACATCGATATCAATGCCATTCCCTGTGCGCGGCCCACGCTTACCGTACTCAGGTTTGTAACCGACAGGAAAAAACTTAATACCAAATTCAACATAGCCTTTGGTTTCCCGCCCGTTGGAATGCATATGGGTTGCTCCCAGGTGCAGGGCTGAATTGGCGGACAGCAAACGACCGGCTTTTTCTGGAAAAATATCGGCGTTGCGGCCCACTTCGTGGATCGGCCAGCTGGTGATGTTGTCTACTACTTCGGTGCCATCGGCACTGAGCGTACCGCTGGTATAAGTCATGTGATGCACGATGTAACGCCCACCCACAGTGCCAGTACCTGTGTCACTCGGAATGTCGTTGATTTCACGCACCTGAATGGCCTGAACGTAGCGATCTTCCGTTAAACCGGTTGGCACAAGCCCTATATCTCCCCACCAGTCGGGGCCTACTGCTGGCCGCGACACATCAGGGGAGCGCAAAATCAGATCAGGTTTGCCAATGGTCCATTCGTTACCCTCATTAAAAACTAACAAAGGTGGCTCATTGTCAGGATTGCCTCTGGGCGCTCCATTGTCAGCCCAGGCCTGAATCATCGCCAGTTCAATATCCGATAAGGAGTAGTCATCTTTAAATCGAGTAATCCCAATGTGCTTTTCCGCAAAGAATGGTGGCATTGCACCCATGCGATCTCTGATCGCCGTTCGGTATTTAATTATAGGAGCCCAGGGCCTAACCTGATCATACGTTATCAATGACATTGGCCCGCCGCCGCCTGGTCGATGACAATTCTGGCAACTGCGCTGCAAAATGGGCGCGATATGATCAGCAAAAGTGACGCTGTCAGGACTAATTCCAAAATCGGCTGCGTCGTAGTAGTGAGGCCGATGATTAGCAACGCTGGCATCGTGGGCTTGAGCGAGCGCCAGTACAGGCGTGGTTAATAATACGAGTACCGAAGATGCGGCGAGAAGATATCTGACAGTCATTGCGGTTTCCCCAAGATGGATTCTTGAATTATTAGTTATTCTTTTGGTCTTTTTTTAATTTCTATAGTTATTCATCATTTATCGTCACAGTTTAATCGAATTTAACCTGTGAATGCACTCCAACTCTAGCTAAACCGCGATGGAAAAGCACGTAGTTACAAATCGTCACAAGGGCCGGTTTATTCAGGCAAAGCAAACGCGGTAAGCGTTGTGCCCGATGGAATCAATACATATTGGCGGCCATTTAACATATACGTAATAGCCGCCGCACCCCAAATCCTGGCCCCGGTTTGATAGTGCCACAGGTTTTCGCCAGTTTCTGCATTAAAGGCCATAAAGTTTCCCTGATGATCTCCAGCAAATACCAGTCCTGCAGCTGTTGTCATAACACCACCAAAGGTAGGCGATGGATAGGTGAATTCCCAGCGTAATTCGCCAGTATGCACATCTAGTGCTCTTAGTGCGCCCGAACTTTGATCGCCATCGATATAGACAACACCACCGAATGAAGCCTGACCTGGCTGAAGCTGCGGCTCTTCCGGCACAAAAGTAGCGCAGGTTTCCCTGGCAGTTACAAAAAACAAATCCAGTTCAGGGTAAAAAGACGGAGGCATAAAATTAGTACTTCCCCAGGGGTCTGGCACACAACCTTTACTGCCGTCGTTCAAAACTATCGGTCGACCATCGGCGCCAATTTCTCGGGCCCAACTGGTGGCAGTAAATGGCTTGCCTAAAAGCAGTGCTCCACTAACCCGGTTCAGCACGTAAAAGAAACCATTACGATTGGCGACCATTACCACCTTAGTTGCTTGCCCCTGCCAGTCAATCTCTGCCAGAACAGGCATATGGTTAGAATCCCAGTCGTTTAAATCATGGGGAGTAAACTGATAATGCCAACGTAGTTCGCCAGTGGATGCATCCAGTGCTACCAACGAATTTGTGTACAGATTATCTCCAGGCCGGGAGTCGCCATAGTAGTCGGGATTAGGGTTTCCAACTCCCCAATAAATCAAATCAAGTTCAGGATCATAGCTACCGTTCATCCAGGTTCCACCACCACCCTTGGCTAAAATATCCGGATCATTGGGCCAGGTTTCACTGCCGGTTTCTCCAGGAGATGGGATGGTGTTGAATCGCCAGATTCGATCTCCGGTTACCGGATCGTAAGCATCGATAAAGCCACGTGTTGCGTATTCACCGCCGGAAATACCGACAATCACTTTTCCATCAATCACCAGCGGCGCAACGGTGGCTGCATAACCCACTCTATAATCCGCCAGTTCTACATCCCACAGTATGTCTCCAGTTCTTCGGTCAAAAGACAACAGGTGCGCGTCTAGAGTCACCATAAACAGCCGGTTACCCAGCATGCCAAAGCCGCGATTTACCGGAGCGCTAGCACCGTAGGTTAAATCATTAGGGAGGTTGCGCCTGTATTGCCAGAAAGTGCGACCTGTTTGCGCGTCTATGGCCCAAGCAAGATTGTTTGAGCCTGTTACATACAAAATGCCATCGTCAAATAAAGGCGTGGTCTCAAAGCCCCTTCCTCGAGTGGTAGTACCGGTTTGAAACGTCCATGCAGGGCTAAGCTTACTGACATTGTCAGGCGTAATTTGGGCGATTGGGCTATGGCGTTTTCCGCTATAGTCTCCGGAATAAGTTAACCAACGCGAGGGGTCAGCAAAGCCTTGTAGAATATCCTCATAAGTAGGGCCAGACGAAAGCGTCGCAGAATCAGATTGCGCCACCAGCACAAAAGGCACACACATCAAAATCATGCCAGCGATTAGTTGACCGAGCGATTTTTTTGGACTCATTGTTAACATAGGCTGCATACTTCTCTTTCGGTAAACTGGATATTCAACGTGTTGTATTAACGTGTAGTATTAAGAAAACTTAAAATATCGCTTAGCTCAGAATCACTTAATTCAGCAACTGAAAAAGATGGCATCACAGAGCTTACGTCTCGATTTATTTGCGCAATATCAGATTTCATAAAAGCACTTAGTTTTTGATTCAGTTCCATTATCTGAATCGAAAAAGCATCTTCGCTTTTAATTACTCCCTGAACCAACTTGTTTTCCGAATTCCGAAACGATATCGGTTTGTATCCACGGGCTATTAACGCATTCGAGTCTCGAACCGAGTTGGACAGTAATTCCTGTGATCTACGAGAAGTAATCCCGGTAAGAGATGGCCCCAGACTGCCTCCTGCACCATCAACACGATGGCATTGCCCGCAGTTAGCATTGAAGAGTTTTCGCCCATTCAGCTCGTCTCCAGTAAAAGGAGTGGAAGACCCTGCTACTGAAATGCTGCGCAAATAGCTAACTAACATCCACAGTTCAGTGTCAGGAAAGCCATGTGCAGGCATAATACTGCCGGGAACTCCCTGTTTTATGCTTTCGAAAACAGAGCCATCGCTAATTCCAGCCTGGGTCCATAGCAGTGTTAAGTCCGGAGTTTCAATGCTGCTAATTCCCTTTGCGTCGGCCCCGTGGCAAGTCGCACATTGAGCTCTGAATATAACCCCACCAATACTTGCTGCCCGTGCGTCAGCCCCTAGAGGATTTGAGGGCTGTGCCCCAGCGCTAGAAATACTGACACACAGTATCAACAGCGCGGCTGAGATAATGCCCGTTCTACTAATACGGGTGCTTTTAATACAAGTACTTGCGCTATGGCCTGTATTGACACAGGTTTTAGGGAAGCGCGAGGTGCTATAGAAAGGCGATTTCATGAAGTATTTGATTCTATAAATTAATTCGGCAAACAATTCTTATAAACCATAGATAGTCTTCAGAGCACAATACCACCATCTGCAAAACCACTCCATCAATGCCGTTATTGACATTGAACAACCATTGCTTTATCTCTGTAGCTTGCATAACTGGAAACCAATCACGGAGATTACGATGGGTAATAGCGACAACAAAAAAACTAAATCTACCGCTTTGCAAATACTCACATCTATTAGCGCCGCTCTGCTACTTGGCTGGATAGTGCTAGGCACTCAAACCAGCGTAACATCGGCCCAGCAGAGCCGTTTTATGGGCGGCTCACCAAGTGTTGAAAACAGTGACGAAGTCAGTACATTGCGGCTGGTATTCCCAGCTGGCGTACGCTCAAACTGGCACAGCCATTCGTGGGGGCAATTGTTAATGGTAGAAGAAGGACGAGGTTTGACCCAGGATCGTGGCGGCCCTCTTCTTGAAATGCATCCAGGTGAGCCATGGTGGACACCTTCCGGCAGAGAACACTGGCACGGTGCCCATCCTGACGAAGATGTCTTGCAAATGACCATTTATGAGGGTGAAGTTAACTGGCTGGAAGGCGTTAGCGACGAAGTCTATAACGCTACGCCACAACGCCCCTAACCTAAGGTAAGACATAGCAGCTATATTGCAGCAATAGAGGATGGCTTGAGAATTCGAGCCATCCTTTTTTATTTAAGCTTAATTGAAGCTTGCAAACTCTTCAGCACGAAGATAACCCGACCAGAATGCGCTAACTGTTTACGGTTTACTCCCAAAGACAAACAATCATATACTGTGCTGGCATCATCGCTAAGCTAGAGCACCGGGGGAACGGGAATGAACATCAATAATAGACTTTTAAGAATTGTAGGCGTGTCGAGCATCGCCATTTTGTTGGCAAGCTGCGGCGCAGAAGAACCCGCCATGCCGGAGCTTAGTTTTGAAGAATCGCTGCAGCTACAATTAATTCAAGCCCAGCCGGGCGATGTAATTGAGATTCCTGCTGGCATTCATGAAATCACCCGAACTCTTTCGCTTACTGTGCCAGGTGTCACGATTAGAGGCGCCGGTATTGACTCCTCAATATTATCATTTAAAAATCAGGTWCAAGGCGCAGAAGGRTTACTGATTAGCGCAGATGATTTCATCATAGAAGAYTTAGCMATAGAAGATACCGTTGGCGACGCATTAAAAATYAATGAAAGCGAYAATGTCATCGTCCGTCGAGTACGCACAGAATGGACAGGCGGTGCTTTAACYACAAATGGTGCCTACGGAATTTAYCCYGTTCAATGCAACAACGTTCTCATAGAAGAATCAGTGGCTATCGGCGCATCTGACGCTGGCATTTATGTAGGCCAGTCCAGCCAAATTATCGTGAGAAATTCTCGCGCCGAATACAATGTTGCCGGCATAGAAATCGAAAACTCTACTTTCGCCGATGTCTATAACAACATCGCCACTAACAATACAGGTGGCATTCTTGTCTTCGACCTGCCTAATTTACCTGTGCAAGGCGGTCGCAATACACGCGTTTTCAATAATCAGATCTACAATAACAATACTGATAATTTTGCCCCTGAAGGCAATATTGTAGCAAGCGTACCAGCAGGCACCGGAATGATGATATTGGCCAATGACAATATTGAGGTGTTTGATAACGAGTTCACCAACAATGACAGCGTCAATATCATCATTGTGAATTACCTAATCAATGGAATTCCTTTAGATGATCCAAACTATGACCCACTCCCTGAATCCATTTACTTGCACAATAATACCTTTATCGGTGGTGGAGAAAATCCAGACTCCGAACCTCTAGCCTTATTACATGCTGCAACGGGCCAACCCATACCCGATGTAGTGTGGGATGGCATGCTTGTTCCTGGCAAACAGGCTAAAGATATTTTATGTCTACAAGAAAATGGCGACATGACTTTTGTGAACCTCGATGCCGGCAACGGTTTTGCTGCACCCTCTTTTGATGCTGCTGAACACCAGTGTTCACTACCTCGCCTGGCTGAAATTTCCTTGGATTTCAGTACAAAATGAGCCCCAGAAACTGGCGCGTACCGTTAGCAGCAAGCGTGGTAGTTTTTTTATTATTCGCTTGCTCCGACACGGACCCGGTTTTTCATGATGAAGTGAGGCCGCTGCGCCTGTCTGACTGGAACCTGTATTCACTTACATCCGACGAGTTGCTGCCCTCTGAGGCTAGCCTTGTTTTTCGCCCCGCCAACCAGTTATTTACCGACTATGCGCACAAATTACGCACATTGTGGATTCCAGATAACGCTCAGGCACACTTACTCGACGGCGAAATTGACTATCCTGTCGGCACTATTATAAGCAAGACTTTTTACTACCCATTAGATACTAGTGGTGACATGGTTAAAACTTCGGACCCTGGCCTAAAGCGTATCGACCTTGGTCAAAACCAGCTTATCGAAACCAGATTGCTGGTTCGAAAAGAAAGCGGCTGGGATGCATTCCCCTATGTATGGAATGACGAGCAATCAGAGGCTTTTTTGCGCGTAGCCGGTGCTAGTAAAGCAATCCAGCTTCACGATATTGAGTCACCCATAGAAAATACAAATCTTGAGTTTGCCTATTTTGTCCCTAACGAAAATCAATGCGCGGGTTGTCACATCACGTCTCATCCCGATGGCGATATGCAACCTTTAGGGGCTATCGCAAGCCAGCTAAGTGCAAGCTTCTCTCCTACCGAAGGCCAGCTCGATATCCAGACCGAAATATTACGTAAGCGTGGCTGGCTGGATGAAATTCCTGCACGAATGGAAAGCAAACCTTGGAATGATGAAAGCCAGCCGCTTGAGGATCGCGCTCTGGCGTACCTAAACATCCATTGCGGACATTGCCATAACCCCAATGGTGCGGCTGATACATCGGGCTTGATTCTGGATGGCTCTCATTCAATCGATGTAAGCACAGGAATTTGCAAACCCCCTGTAGCGGCCGGCGGCGGAACCGGAAATTTACTTTACGGAATTGTTCCAGGCGAGCCAGAACAATCAATTTTAGTTTATAGAATGCAATCAACCGCGCCTGATGAAATGATGCCCGAGCTTGGCAGGTCATTAGTCCACACCGAGGGCGTCGATTTAATAAGGCGCTGGATTTCTTCAATGCCAGGCAGTTGCTAGGAAAGCAATCATGCAATTGCGCTCACAGTTACCTATATTTTTTCTGTTAGTCATTACGCTTATCAGCTGCTCAGAGCAAACCAGTGCACGGAGAACCTATATTCTAAGCACCGGCACAACCGGCGGCACTTATTACCCCGTAGGAGTTGCGCTCTCAACCTTAGTTACAGCCAATCAGGATAGCCCCTTTGCATTGACAGCCATCAGCTCTGCCGGCTCAATGGAAAACATAAAACTACTCAGAGACAATCAAGTTCAATTCGCACTGATTTTAGGTGTTTTTGCGGCATGGGCCTGGGATGGCGAAGGCCCAATACGTAATCCCCAAACACATATGCGCAGCATTAGTGCGATGTGGCCAAATGTAGAACATTTCATTCTACTCTCCGAATTAGTGACAAATGGCACCATTTCCGACCTAGACAAACTGAATGGCGAAAGATTTGTAGTTGGAATGCGTAATTCAGGCGCCGAGTATACAGGCGCCTATATTTTGAATAGTTTGCAAATTGACTATGAAGATAAATTAGACCTCGCCTATATGGGATATGGCGCTACTGCCGGAGCGATACAAGACGGCAATATAGTAGGCATGAACATACCTGCCGGCCCTCCGGTCACATCAATAACCCAGGCGTTTGCACAATTAAAAGATCGTATAACGATTCTAAATTTTTCAGAAGAGGAATTGGCTGCTATAAATCAACAGTACCCTCTTTGGGATTCCTATGAACTGGCCGCAGGAACTTATCCTTACCAGGATGAAACTGTTACCACCGCATCGAGCTCAAACGTATTAGTTGCACGTGATGATGTACCGGAAGAAATCGTTTATCAGTTTACCAAACTGCTTTGGGATAATCTGGCTACCCTACAAGAGATTCATCAGGCCACTCGCAACATGAGAATTGAAGATGCGCTAAAGGGAATAGCTGTCCCCTTGCACCCGGGGGCGTTACGATATTATCGTGAACTACAAATAGAAATTCCGGAACATCTGCTTGGCACCGAGAACTGAGCCTTAGTTTTTGCTAAAAAATGTCAGCAGCACATCGCCCAGCAGTGGCCTCCAGTTGTTCCAGTCATGACCTTCGTTTACCTCACGATAAGTCAAATCGTATTCCTGAAACTTTAAAGTCTCCATAAATTGCCGACCCGCCTGGGTATTATCATTTTTAGTACCAACACTTAAAAACATTTTTAACGGCAATTTGTCCTGTAATCCGTACTGATAACGTAAATCGTCTACCATTTCGCTATTAGCTGGCGACTGCATTGCAATACCAGCAAAGCTTTCATGGGCCATAAGTCCAAAACACGCGCTATTTCGACCTCCAAAAGATAAGCCAAGAATTACCCGTTCGTCTCTTGAAGGGTTCGTCGGATAATCAGCATCGATTTTATTTAATAGCTCATTCGTAAAAAAATTTACGTAGTCTGGATTACAAAAAAACTGTCTGTTGCGTCTGTTCTGTTCCAAATTATCCGGGTTTCGGCTATCCACAAATACCACAATTACAGGTTCGATGTTTTCATTGGTAATTTCAGTATCCAATAACTCAGGAAGCCTGCCTTCAGAGATATACCACTGACCATCGGTGATATACAGAACAGGTAGTTCTGCGTTTCGTCTTACTCGCTGAGGAACATAAACGCGATATTGCAAAGCGTATCCAAGCGCCTCACTTTCAATGCGAATATTGTCCGATAGCGTACCTTGCGCTAACAAGAAACCAGGCAACAATAGCCCAGGAATCAATAACAGCGTGAACAGAATGACTTTTTTCATACCAACTACCCTTTGCGCAACCAGTATTATGGCCGTTGTTTGAATGGCCTACTATGAAACTCTAATCGGTCAAACCCATAAGCATTTGCCACAAGCTTCGCAGGCTCATAATTTGCCAGAATAAAATAATATTCGCGAATACGATGGCCGCCACGGGCAACCAACTTGTATTGCCGGTAATATCAATCACCAACCCAAACAGCACCAAGGTCGCAATAGTTATAATAGCGGGTAGAAAATCTCGCAGTCCTGCGGGGCTTACCTTATCGAAAAACTGGGAATTTTCAGGGTCCACTCGCGCACGCCGCAGACTACTGTGTGAAACCCAGTGTGCCGTAACAAAAAGCGAAGCCAGTACGTATAACCAAAGTGTTGAAAATTCAATGCCAATTAGCGAAATCAGCATAAATTCCTGGATACCAATAATAAACGGCACAATAGAATCACGCAGCAAAGGTTGCCAGACAAACCCCATGACCATTGTGGAATACATTGCCCATATTTGAAGAATCCCCATAAAAGAGACCGTAATCAAGCCCCAGCCAGTTATTGCCTGAATACTCCATTCCCAAAGAAAATCGCTTTCAAGAATTTTCCCCCACATCAGTTCCAGAGCCAGCGCCTGAATAATGCTTATCAGGGTAAGTAATACTGATGGAAACTGGGCTTGAGCCCTTGCTCTTGTTTTATGCATATCTGTACCGCTCAGTTAATGCCAGTAACACCAGCTCTTTATTGAATTGGAAAATTGAAGTATCTATCAGGAAAGGGTTCGTCCACCAATGTAAAATGCCACCATTCTTCCTCTAGAGGGCGGAACCCGTTATTTATCATTACGCCCCGCAGCAACAATCGATTCGCACGCTGTTGTGCGCCCACATCAGTGCTAGATGGCCATGATTTCAAATCAAAAAAGTCCCATCTGGTGCCCATATCCAGTTCCTGACCAGAATTCAATGAAACAAGTGTGAGATCAATAGTGCTGCCACGAGAGTGGCCAGAGCGCGAGGCAATATACCCGTCACGAAATAAATTCTTTTTCTCAACAGATGGGTAATATCGCTGTTTCATTTTAATGTCGGAGAGGTCTTTCGCCCAACGAACGAAATGATCCACTGCCATCTGCGGGCGATAACCATCAAATACTTTCAACCCCAGACCGTAGTCATTCAATTCAAGTTGCACCAGTCTGAGAGCGTCGGCACCGGCTATAGTCAGGTATACCTTTGCGGCGTCATAGCCGTCGAACTGCTCACCGACAAAATTATCTGCAGTAAAATAGCGGACATCCAGGATGATATTCGGTATGACCTGTTGGATATCTACGAATTCATTCGGGATTTCAGGCAATGTACTTTCCATAGCTGCGGTCAAATCAAGGGGCATCCAAAGTAGACCAAAAGTAAAAACAAGACGCATGCATCTAGAACGCCATTTACAGAGCAATCCACCAGGCCCAAAAACATAGTCATTTGTTTTAAATCTCACCAAAACAGTTTAGTCCATTCAAGACTGGAAAACATGGTGCATGGCATCATTTCGGACTAGAATATCATTCTTTTCCTGATACCCCAGCGTCGCCTCTTATTATTATCCAGCAAGTTAGGGGGTGAAAAATATTGGACTTGTCTCCAATTCTCATTCCCATATGATGAATAACCACTGACCTCATCTACCACGTCCAATTAACAAAGCAGGATTACAGGAGCAATATGAAAACCATTGGCATGCTTGGAGGAATGAGCTGGGAATCAACCGCATCCTACTACCGAGTATTAAACGAAGGCATCAAGTCGGCTCTTGGCGGATTTCACTCTGCCAAAATCTGTATGGTCAGTGTCGACTTCGAAGAGATAGAAAAACTTCAACAAGCGGGAAACTGGGAAAGGACCGGTGATATTCTTGCCCAGGCTGCTAGATCAATCGAAGCCGGTGGAGCAGATTTTCTGCTTATTTGTACAAACACCATGCATAAAGTTGTACCGCAAATTGAAAAACAAATATCAATTCCAATTCTGCATATTGCCGATGCCACAGCCGATCGCCTAAAAGAAAATAATGTGAAATGTGTTGGCTTACTAGGCACTCGCTTTACTATGGAGCAGGAATTCTACAAAAAAAGGCTGAGCGATAAATTTGGCATAGACGTTCTTGTGCCTGACGAAAAGCAACGATCGGTGATTCACAACGTAATTTATGATGAACTTTGTATGGGAGAAATCAATGATAACTCCCGCGCCAGTTACTTAAAAATAATTGACGAGCTAAAGCAACAAGGTGCCGAGGCTGTAATTCTTGGCTGCACTGAGATTGCACTACTGGTGCAACAGGCTCATACTTCAGTGCCTTTGTATGACACGACAGAAATACATGCACAGCAGGCTATTGCCTACGCACTTGAAAGCCTTTAAAACATTAGCTTGTACTGCCCTTTCAAAACAATTGATTACTACATTACATTTCTCAACGAAACCGTGTAAGCCCGGAAAAACTGTTCAAGATGAATGAAATTGTTATAGAAACAGCCACACTTGCTTTGGCAACTTTTTTCGCCACCATCGGACCGTTGGATGTTGCCGCTGTGTTTGCTGGATTGACTGCTACAGAGTCACCTAAACGTCGTCGAGCAATGGCTATTCGCGGCACATTAATCGCCAGTACAATCCTTCTACTGTTTGCAGTGCTCGGCGAGTTTATGCTGGCAAGCCTTGGCATATCGTTAGCTGCGCTTCGCACCGGCGGCGGAATATTACTGTTGCTTATTGGCATCGACATGGTGTTTGCTCGCTCATCAGGCAGCACCTCAACCACCGATGAAGAGGAACAGGAAGCCATGGGAAAACTGGATATTTCCGTGTTCCCCCTGGCCACTCCTTTAATTGCCGGGCCAGGAGCAATGGGGGCAGTTATCCTGCTAATGGCAAATGCTGAAGGAGAGATAGTCTTACAGGCAACGGTAATCGCATCACTAATGGCCATAATACTTCTAACCTTTGGGATGCTCTTGCTCGCAACCAGAATTCAGCAATTATTTGGCGTTACTGGCATGCACGTTGTTAGTCGAGTCTTCGGTGTTTTATTGGTTGCCCTGGCTGTTCAGTTCATTTTTGACGGTATCGTACAAAGCGGACTTTTGTCCTCGGTATAAAGACTATGCTTAAAGATAATTTCGAATTGATGGCAAAGTACAATCACTGGATGAATGAAAAACTTTTCAATGCTTCCGAAAAACTAAGCGAAGAAGAGTTAGCGAAAGATGTCGGGGCATTTTTTGAGTCAATCCTGGGCACTCTCAACCATATATACGTAGCGGATATTATCTGGTTAAAACGCTTTGCAGAACATCCCGAAAAATTACTAAGCCTGGAACCCTTGCGCGCCATTGCCACGCCTGAAACATTAACTAGCCGCCCGTATTCAAATATTGAATCACTTCGCCAGGCACGCTTCGAGCTAGACGCCGTAATAGTAAAGCTTTGTAAAGAGCTTACCGAACCTATGCTGAGCAGCATCCTTGATTATAAAAACATGAAAGGAAATGACTTTCAGAATGAATTCAGCCAACTCATTCAGCATTTTTTCAACCATCAAACCCATCATCGGGGCCAAATAAGCACCATGTTCAATCAGTTTCAAATTGATGTAGGGGCAACTGATTTGCTGGTCTGCATCAGAGAATCATAAAGTGCTTTTTTTTGGTGACTGGCTAACCTTTGCCGGGTTCTGGTTTTACCTGTTTCGAATATTCCGCCTGGACGGAAAGAAAGTCCCACTGGTATTTGCGTGTCTGTGGGCTGTCGGTTATTTCGGCCTTCCCACAATAGGTATTGAAGGTGCAATCTATTTTATCTCTTACAAGGCCGTCCTAACCCTGGCGCTTATGTTTATCGATCTTTATAGAATGAATATGGGAAAAAGAAACCCACCGGACAACCCTTTAAAAGATGTTTTAGACAGTTGAAGAGGATCACATGAAAGTTAAAATTGCCAACTCCTTAGATGAACTTAAAAAAATTAGCCCTGTACTCTTACAGCTACGACCACAATACTCCGAAGAAACCCTGATCGCTCAAATCCAGAAACAACAGGCCAACGGATATCAAATTGCCTATGTTGAAAAAAACGACCATATACTATGCGTTGCAGGATTTGTGATGAGCATGAAACTGGCCTGGGAAAAACATATTTATATTGACGATCTGGTAACCGCCGAGGCTCATCGCTCAACTGGCGCCGGAAAATTCATTATTGACTGGTTCAAAACTTACGCAAAGAAAAATGACTGCAAGCAGCTTCACCTCGATTCAGGTGTGCAAAGATTTGCGGCTCACAAATTCTATTTGCGCGAGGGCTTTAGCATAAAGAGTCATCATTTCGGCATGAACATCTGATTTTTTGGGGTTACTTTCAACTGCCCTAACATAAAGTCATAGCATTGGGACATTCAACAGTATTCGTAGCAGTATTTACAACTACATGGAGAGAATTTGTGATTTTTCAAAGTAAGCACGCCGATATCGAGATACCTGCACTAGATTTAACGTCTGTTGTGCTTTCCAGAGTTAAGGAACTGGGTGACAAACCCGCACTTATTGACGGCCCCACTGGTCGCACACTGAGCTACACCCAGCTTGATGACCAGGTAAGAAAAATGGCTACGGGGCTGGCCCAACGAGGATTTAACAAAGGCGACGTATTCGCCACGTTTATTCCCAATGTTCCAGAATATGCGATTGTATTCTTAGGTGTGGCCCGTGCCGGAGGAATAAACACAACGGTAAATTCACTGTATTCCACGTCTGATCTGGTCCATCAATTCAAAGACTCGGGTGCCAAGTTCCTACTCACTATTCCGGAATTTCTGGACCGTGCATTACCTGCAGCTCAGGAGTGTGGCATACAGGAAATTTTTGTATTAGGTGAAGCACAAGGCACCACAGCATTTTCATCCTTGCTGGAAAATGAAGGTAATGCTCCTGAAATTTCCATCGACCCCAAGACCGACTTAGTTGCATTACCCTATTCCAGCGGAACTACTGGTCTGTCAAAGGGCGTGATGCTGACTCATGAAAATCTTATCTCAAACATGATCTTGTCCTGCCACCCAAATCCTGTAGATGAAACCGATAGCATGATCGGCGTGCTTCCGTTCTTCCACATCTACGGCATGGTTTTAATACTCAACCTGTCAATCTACCGTGGTGCGACATTGGTAACCATGCCTAGATTTGATCTGGAGCAATTCCTGAAGCTAGTACAGGATTACAAAATCACCTGCATGAACCTGGTGCCTCCAATTGTTTTAGCGCTATCAAAACACCCTCTAGTAGATGAGTATGATCTCTCCAGTGTTCGAGTTATCGGTTGTGGTGCCGCGCCGCTTGGTGAGCAACTGGAAAAAACCTGCTCACAGAGATTAGGCTGCGCTATTTACCAAGGTTATGGCCTAACCGAAGTCTCCGGCGCCTCACATATTAACCCCGCCTCTGCACCAGAGGGAAAAACTGGCTCCGTAGGTCCGGTATTACCCAACACACTCTCAAAAATAATCGACACGGAAACCGGTAAAGAATTAGGCTTCAACGAAAGAGGAGAGGTATTAATTTTTGGGCCACATGTCATGCCTGGTTATCTAAACAATGCAGAAGCAACTGCCCATACCATCGACAAAGACGGTTGGTTTCATACCGGCGACATTGGCTATGCAGACGAAGATGGTTATTTTTATATTGTAGACCGCGTTAAAGAGTTAATTAAGTACAAGGGCTATCAAGTAGCTCCTGCTGAGTTGGAAGCCTTACTACTTACCCACAGTTCAATTGCTGACGCGGCAGTGATTCCCAGCCCAAATGAAGAAGCGGGTGAAATCCCCATGGCCTTTGTTGTGCTCAAGGAAGAATTCAGCCCAGAGGAAATAATGCTATGGGTTGCAGAAAGAGTTGCGCCCCATAAGAAAATCAGAAAAGTTGAAATTGTCGACGAGATTCCCAAGGCGGCTTCGGGAAAAATTCTTAGACGTGTACTGGTTGAGCAAGAGCGAGAAAAACTAGCAAGTCAGGAATAAGTAAACTTACAAACAAAAGGGGACACTAATAGTTTAGTGTCCCCTAATATTTTCAAGAGCAAGCGTGAACAATGAGAGCTATTGGCTCTCGCTAGTCTACCGGCTCCAGCCGAACGACTTTGCTTGGTGCGCCAGCTCGATCTGAAATAGCTATATAGATATAACCATCCGGGCCCTGACGTACGTCACGTAAACGACCCATATTGTAGGCCAAGGTTTCTTCCACAATCACTTCCCGGTAATCGTCGCTCATTTGAAGGCGCGCAAGTTGTTCGCCCACCAGAGAGCCGGCAATGATATTGCCGTACCACATCGGAAACTTATCTCCGGTGTAAACCATAAGTCCAGAAGTAGCAATTGATGGTACCCAGAAATTAACTGGGCGCTCCATGCCGGTCAATGTCTGGCGGCCGTGAATTGGCGTGCTTGACACATAATTCACGCCGTAGCCAACAACAGGCCAGCCATAGTTGGCACCCGGCACAATCAGGTTCAGCTCATCGCCACCCTGGGGGCCGTGTTCTGTCATCCACAGGTCACCTGTTTCGGGATGTATGGCCAGACCCTGAGGGCTGCGATGGCCATAGCTCCAGATTTCAGGAAGCGCACCATCCTGACCGACAAATGGATTATCGTCGGGCACGCTGCCATCATCATTCAGGCGCACTATGACACCATGGTGATTACTCAGGTCTTGTGCCGGGTGAGCAGTAAGATCACCGGTAGAAGGCACCTGTCGATCTCCAGCAGTAAGAAAGAGATAGCCGTCATCATCGAAAATCATTTTGCCGCCATAGTGGCTATTGCCACTAGCTTGAGCCGCAAAGATTTCTACCACATTGGTCAGCCGGTCGTTCTCCAGGCGGCCACGCACTATCGCCGTGGTTGATCCGTCTCCTACCGGCTTAGAAAAGCTTAGATAAATCCAGCGATTTTCGTTGAAATCAGGATGGGGTAGAACCTCAAACAATCCGCCCTGACCTTGATAATATACTTCAGGAGTACCAGGAATGGCTTCTGGTAACAGTTTGCCATCTCTAATGATTCTCAGACGACCAGGTTTTTCAGTAACCAGCATATCCCCGTTTGGTAGCCACGCCATGGACCAGGGATGCACCATGTCATCCGCAACCGTGACGACCTTGTAGTTATGGTGGGCCGCATAGTAGGTATCGGACTGCGCAACGGCCGTTGCCGCCACAGCCATGAGCAAACTTGCACTCGCAAGCTTTAATAAATAACGAAGCATAATATTCTCCTTCATAATGCCAATTCAGTATTGTTGTGTTGTCAGTTGCCTGACCTGGAAAAGTACATAACCTAGCGTGAGCCCGGCAAAGTTCAGGTAGAATAAAGACTATCTCCAACCAAGTCCACACCGCCTGTCACCATGAAAGCTCGCCCCACCATTCTCAGCAATTCTTTAGGGCTGACCAAGCTAACAATCGATAAACCTCTGCTGCGGTGACCTTTTTGCTAATTAAATCGTTATAATCCCGCCTCAAATTTGCAAAAGGCTCTGGATTTTAATGGCTTCAGATAATAACAAGGTAGGATTTGTTTCATTAGGTTGCCCCAAGGCGCTAGTGGACTCTGAACGAATTCTTACTCAATTACGCAGTGATGGCTATGACATCGTGGCTGACTACGGCGACGCAGATATCGTTGTCGTTAACACCTGTGGCTTTATTGACAGCGCCAAACAGGAGTCTCTTGATGCCATTGGCGAGGCCCTGGATGAAAATGGAAAGGTCATTGTTACCGGCTGCCTTGGCGCACAATCAGAGATAATTACCAACGCCCACCCCAAGGTTCTGGGCGTGACAGGGCCAGCCGCCTATGAGCAGGTAGTCAATCAGATTCATCACTTCCTGCCACAAACAGCTAATCATGACCCCTTCATCAATCTAGTCCCTCCCCAGGGAATAAAACTAACGCCGCGCCACTACGCCTACCTGAAAATATCCGAAGGCTGCAATCACCGTTGTAGCTTTTGCATTATCCCTTCCATGCGCGGAGACCTGGTGAGCCGCCCAGTGGGCGATGTGCTGGATGAGGCCCAACGACTCGCCGATGCCGGAGTTAAAGAGCTACTGGTTATTTCTCAGGACACCAGTGCCTATGGTGTGGATATCAAATACAAGACTGGGTTCTGGCAGGGGCAACCGGTTAAGGCCAGCATGCAGGGTCTATGTGAGGCTTTGGCAGAGTTAGGCATATGGGTGCGATTGCACTATGTTTATCCCTACCCTCACGTAGATAAAGTTATTCCCTTAATGGCTGACGGAAAAATTCTACCGTATCTGGATATACCTTTTCAGCACGCCAGCATGTCGATTCTTAAGGCCATGAAACGCCCCGCCGCCACAGAGAAAAATCTGGACAGGATTCTGCAATGGCGCCAGACCTGCCCCGACCTGACAATTCGCAGCACATTTATCGTAGGCTTTCCCGGAGAGACCGATGATGATTTTGAAGAGCTTCTGCAATTTTTACAGGAAGCGCAATTGGACCGCGTAGGATGTTTTCAGTATTCCCCCGTTGATGGCGCGGCGGCCAACAAACTTGCGAATCAAATCCCTGAGAATGTAAAACAGGAACGCTGGGAACGCTTCATGGCAGCACAGCAAGAAATAAGCGCCTCGCGATTGCAGCAAAAAATTGGACAAAAAATCGATGTGCTTATCGATGAAATTGACGAGAAAGGATTGATTGGTCGTTCATTTGCCGATGCACCAGAAATAGACGGCACTGTTTTCGTAGAACACGACTCACAAACATCGGCGGGTGACATTGTGCAGGTAAAAATCACCGATGCCGATGAATATGATTTGTATGGGGAGTTGATTTCTTAGCCAGTCAAACCTTATTGGTAAACAATGGTTTTTCTTAGTACCAACGGCGAATAGGCAATACCATCTGGCGCTTCACCAGTTAAGTATTCTCCCAGAACCTCCCGCGATTCAATATCGATTACCAGCACCTTGTTTTCAGCTGACAGTGACAGAAACAAAGTTCTGTCATCTGAATACAGAGTTACTCCCTGGGGGCTCGCTTGTCTTAAATCAATCGAGCCTAATTCAGTGCGCGAGACCACATCAAAAAATCGTAACTTCCCATTCCCCAGATCAGGCATAATGGCATAACGTTCATCATCTGTTAGCAATATACGATACGGCCATTCAAACCCTGACCATTGAGCGATCACTGATTCATCCTGCGGCGAAATTATAGATACTACTGACTCATCATTACTGCCGACCCAGATTTCACTTCCGGATTTATTTGTACTTATCGCTTCCGGGCGTTTAGGCACGTCTATAGCTTTAATAAACTGACCGCCTGGAATATCGATAACTGAAACACTATTAGAATTCCCGTTACTGGTATAGGCAACACGGCCATCTTCAGAAACAGCAACCATATGCGAACCATTCTGATTAGTATCAATAGTTCTAACAACTTCGCCTGTTCTAAAATTTACTATAACCAGTGAACTACTGAGCTCGGAAGTTACAATTACTTCTTCCTGCCCTGGAAGAAAAAGAATACCGTGTGGCCTTGGATATTTATCGAGATTGATAGTTTTTTCTACTTCCAAATTTTCAACATCGAATACAGTAAGACTATTGCCACCAGCGTAATCAGTTCCAATCGCCCAGCGGCCATCATCGGTAACAATTAGTTCATGAGGTCCCTGACCAGTTGGCAAAGTAGCCAGCATTTCTCCGGAGCCAAGATCAATAAAACTGGCGTTGTGTCCATTTTTATTGAGAACTATCAACGTTCCCTTAAGATCGCCGGGGGATTGTGCTGCAGCTTGTGCGGTGATGGACATGCAGGCCAGAAATACAATACACCTACCTAACTTCACCATACTGGACTCCCATATAAAAATTTAACCTAAAAACAACGGCAATTCGTTTGTGCAACGTATAGAGATAAAAGCCGATTGCCAGTAATACTGCCTATTCATCTGCTCAAGGAATATTAAATGCATTTCATTAGACACTCTATTCTAGTTTCAGTTCTGTGTATTCCGTTATTCTCACAGGCAGACACTCTGGACAACGCCTTATCCCTGTTCGCCTTTGCCGAAGCCACCTACCCTGAATTACTAAGCCCTGCTTCGCCAGAAGCCCAGGAGACACAGGGGTTCTACGTGCGCTATTACACCGACACCGAAATATACCTCGGAGTTCAGGGCGACAATGTTTATGCGATCGGCGGTGCTATTGGGGATGATCTTATGTATGTAGGCAAAGTATCTGAACTTGTGTCAGTACAGGACAGCGATATAAGCGACCTGCTTTTAAGCAATCGCCGCTCGGCTTGTACTTACTATGCCGAAAATCGTTTTTCGTCGGTACTGGACTTAAAGCGAAATATTCTATTCGCAGGTAGCCTGCAAATAAGTGTTGAGGGCGACGAATGTATATTCGTTAGCAATAGTATTCCTAATCATGATTTCAACGACAGCTCGGCAGGGTTTGCAACCAATGTCAGCGAAGTCAGTGCTGAATTCCGTGTGCCTGTTGCTCCAGTTTTTGCTGAAACATCAACTCCGATTTCACTAAGCACTGATAATGCAATTCTGCTTAATGGGGTTAAAATTGATTTGCTTGCGGCTGGCTGCTTTGGTGTTGGCGACGGCAAAATTGGTTGCAATAACAGTGACCAACCATGGCGTTATGACCCCATGAGTCCTCTGGCTCAATTCGGTACTGACCAGCACAATGCACACACTCAGCCAGACGGTACTTATCACTACCATGGAAATCCCCAGGCGCTATTTGATCAAGATCCAGATTCAGAATCCCCTGTTATTGGGTTTGCCGCCGACGGCTTCCCCATATTTGGCAGCTACATTAGTGACAACAATCAGATTCGCGCTGCAATCAGCAGCTTTCAACTAAAGTCTGGCAACAGACCTAGCGGCTCGAGCGATCCTGGCGGCACATACAATGGAGAATTCGTCGATGACTATGAATATGTGCAAGGCAGCGGTGATCTGGATGAGTGTAACGGCATGATGCGCAACGGTGTTTACGGATATTATGTTGTCAATGCATATCCTTGGGTGCTTGCCTGTTATAAGGGCGCACCCGATACATCCTTTAACAAAAATGGAGGTGGCCCCCCTCAGTAGAAAAAGAGTAACTCAAAACAGTAATGTGCTAGTTTCGGGCTTATTCTTGCAACTAATTTATGCGAGCATAGCCGGCAAGAAATACCGCCCATTAAAGTGACAAATAAACTGGAGTTTATCTGTGAGTTATAAATGTTTTGAAGTAACAATAGAAAACAAAATTGCCCATATAGTTCTCAATCGACCCGAAAAACGCAATAGCATGATTCCCGAATTCTGGGATGAGTTGCCGCAGATAATTCACAGTCTGGACAATAATGCAGAAGCCAGGGTTATCGTCCTTTCCTCCACCGGCCCTCACTTCACTTCCGGCTTAGACACCGCTGTGTTTGGCAGCAGCACCGAAAGTAGCGACAGCGAAGAAGTTCAGGAGAAACTGAATCGGCGGCGCAGTGCCAGACTCTACGACTCAATAAAATACATGCAGCAGACATTCACCTGCCTCGATGAATGTAGAATTCCTGTTCTTGTAGCAATTCAAGGCGGAGCCATTGGCGGTGGTGTCGATTTAATTACTGCATGCGACATGCGCTACATGACCGCTGATGGTTTTTTCACTATTTTTGAAATCAATATTGGCATGACGGCCGATGTAGGAACCTTCCCAAGAATCACCAAGCTGCTGCCTGAAGGAATAGTTAAAGAACTTGCTTACACCGGCAGACGTATGCCCGCATCTGAAGCTAAAGCACTGGGTTTTGTGAATGAAATCTATCCCGACCAGCAAACACTGCTTACGGAAGTTATGAAAACAGCAAAACAGATAGCGTCTAAACCTCCTCTGGCAATCTACGGCAGCAAGCGCATCATTAATTACGCCAGAGACCACAGCATTGCAGACAGCCTTGACTATATTGGCATCTGGAACGCGAGTATGTTGCAAGGAGCTGAGATTAAAGAAGCAATGTCTGCCGCCGCCGAAAAACGAGAAGCTGACTTCGTGGACTTACCCCCCAAAAGACTCAATATGAAATCAGATATAATTGATTAAAAGCTCGGGTAAACGTGTAGAACAAATAGGGTCACAGTCCTTAGGAATCCGTCGTGTGCGTTTACTCAATCACGGAACTTTGTCAGGATGCGCTATTCCCAGTTTCTTCATTCTAGAACGAAGCGTACTAGGTGGAACTCCGAGTATTTTTGCGGCGCCTTTATCACCTGATATTGTCCAGGAGGTTTGGTTCAATACATTGATTATGTGTTTATGCTCGACGCTCGAAAGCGTGCCTCCCTTTGCTTCGTATGGATCATTTTGTTCAGAGGATGGTTGAGTAATTTCTTCATTCTGTACGCTAAGAGTTAGCACATCCCCCTCATTGGTTATTAACGCATGCTGGATGAATCCCTCCAGCTCCCGAATGTTTCCAGGCCAGGATCTCTCGACGAGGTAACGCAACATTCCACTTGAGATAGCCTTAATGTTTTTCCCCAGCTCGGGAGCAAATTTGCGGACGAAGTGCTCCGCCAACAACGGGATATCGTCTTTTCGCTCGCTCAGAGAGGGCACCTCGATGGGGAAATTACTTATTCGATAATACAGATCGGCGCGAAATCCTCCTCTGTCTACGATGTTTTTCAACTGACGATTGGTTGCTGTCAATATTCGGACATCAACTTTCAGAGTTTTACTACCACCCAAGCGTTCGAACTCTCCCTCCTGAATTGCGCGTAACAGCTTACTCTGAAGCGGCAGAGGAAGTTCGCCAATCTCATCGAGAAAGAGCGTGCCTCCGTCTGCGAGTTCGAAGCGGCCTTTTCGAATCGACACGGCCCCAGTAAACGCCCCCTTCTCATGACCAAAGAGTTCACTCTCGATCAGTGATTCAGGAAGGGCTGCACAATTGACACTGATCATGCGCCTGTCTTTACGGTCACTCTGATCGTGAACTGCATGCGCGATGAGTTCCTTGCCGGATCCAGTCTCGCCTAACAGCATTACTGTGGCATCGGTAGGCGCTACTTTTTTCACTAAGTCCAGACAACGCTGCAGTGACTTGCTGTTACCTATGATCTTATCGAAACCATGGGCAGACCTAATTTCATCACGAAGTTCCAGATTTTCTTCTTCGAGATTTTCTCTCAGCTTCTCTATCTGCTCCAGAGCATCTCTGAGTTCATTTTCGCGCACAACTCGCTCAGAAACATCCTTCAGAGAACCGAATACCTTGGTTATTTCTGGTGCGTCTTTGCTCCTGTCCACTTCGCTACGGTCTTCAACATGTATAATTTTGCCATCCGGCCCGACTAACCGGTATTCATGTTGAAGTACTGAGCCCTGCTTCAGTAATTCTCGAATTGAATCTTGCACGCGTGCATTGTCGTCCCTATGGACTCTTGAAATAAAAACGTCAAACGAGGCTTCCTCGCTTGAACAATCAAACAGTAACTGCATTTCATCTGAAAAATAGGCTTTTCCAAATGGCGGCCAATCATTCGGATCGTTGCCTGGAAAAAACGAATAGCTACCCACATGCGCCAATGATTCGGAACGGGACAAGTCTCGTTCTCGCTGCTGATTAATCTGATTAGACTTGGCTCTGGAAAAGGCATTCATGAGCACCTCTACCAACAACCGGAGTTCGCTTTTGGTTTTTTCCGGCCAGGAACGCTCCTGCTGCACAGTAGCGAATATACCCGCTCCTACTTGTTGTTCATCAACTACGAGCGGTAGTCCTAGCGAAGATTTGG
This sequence comes from SAR86 cluster bacterium, assembly GCA_002402175.1. GTDB lineage: Bacteria > Pseudomonadota > Gammaproteobacteria > Pseudomonadales > Pseudohongiellaceae > UBA9145. The sequence goes on along the minus strand of NVVJ01000004.1, from coordinate 81,536 downwards.
CACCGTGTGCTTCGAAGGAAGACCTGTCTCCTTCAAACTCTTCGGGAATACCTTCGATAGTATCTAGCTGGATATCTTTCCCGGAAAGCAATCGCGCGGCTGTCCAGGGAATTGAATCCAATTCGATCACATCTCCAATCGGCAATTCCCCACCTGAGAATGACCAGTGATGCACGCGCCGAACCTTGCGCATATTATCTTCAAAATGCCAAAGGCTGGCCCTATCGAGGCCATACTCCTGGGCAATTTGCTTTAAGCCACTGTCTATCATTTCGCCAATTTTATCTTGATGTGCCTCAAGCAGGTTTGTGGAAATATCGGCGAGAAATGTTTGAAATCTTTCACGGCCCTGAAGCTCAGTCTCGGTTTGCTTTCGAGCTTCAGCGATTGCTATGACATTGAATGCTAGCTGTAAGTCCTTTGTCTCCTGGTCGGTCCAGTCTCTTGTGCCACCATATGCTAGAGCGACACCACTGCCAATGTTATCCCGCTCGGCGCTCAGGCTCATTGGCACGAACAATGCTGCTGTCACACCCAGCGACTTGTGCAACGCTCTCTCAGCACTGCAATCTGAAGGGAGCTCATTAGCATCCGAGACTCTCACCACTTCCCCAGCCAGCGTCGTAGCCCAGTAATAGGGCAGGTTACCCAGACCGAAGACGGAAGGCCCAGGATTGAACCCTTTCTGAGTCCAGCTACAGCTTCTCCGGGCTGATTCGCGAGCCTCGTCGAACCACCAGCAACTCAAACTACCGACGTTGAAGTGCGTGGCGAATCGGTGTAAAGCTTGCGTAAGCGATGAATCATCGACCGACACTTTAAGAAGATCAGTGGAGATATCGGCAACGAGAGCGTGGAAACGTTCGCGATCCTCGCGTTCGGTTCTGGCCAGTAACCTAGCTTCACCGATCGCGATGACATTGAATACTAGCTGCAAGTCCTCGACTTCCTGATCGGGCCAGTCTCTTGTTCCTTTAAATTTCAAAGCGACACCACAGCCAACGTGATTCTGCTCAGCACCCAGCTCCACTGGCACAGACAATGAAGCGGTAATACCCATCAATTCGCACAACGCTCTCTCGGCGCTGGACTCTGGAGGCAGCTTGCTAGCATCCCAGACTCGCACCACTTCCCCAGTCAACACCGGAGCCTCATACTGCGGTAGACTTCCCAGCTTAAAGACAGAGGGTCCAGGATTGGAACCTTCGAGTAGCCACGTACAGCTTCTGCTGGCTGATTTGCTCGCCTTGTCGAACCTCCAGTAACTTAGACTGTCAAGCTCAAAGTGCATTGCGAATCGCTGTAAGGCTTGCGTAAGCGATGAATCATCGACCGACACTTTAAGGAGATCTGTGGAAACATCGGCAACGAGAGCGTGGAACTGTTCGCGTTCCTGAAGTTCGGTTCTGGTCCGCATTCGAGCCTCAGCAGTGGCGATCACGTTAAATGCCAGTTGCAACTCATTGATCTCTTCTTCAGTCCAGTTCCGCACCGATTCATACATAATAACTCTGCCAGAACCGATTCGCTCTTGTCCTTCGCTAATTCTCAATGGAAACAGTGCGAATGCTCTACTTCCAGTTGAACCTACAATCGACGCCTTGCCGATGGCTTCTGGGGATAGCTCATGGGTATCAGCTACATGAATAATTTTATTATCCGCTATCTCAGTTGCCACCAAGGGCATTTCTGAAAGCTTAAGTACTGAAGAAGTCGTTTTCAGACCTGCTCTCGTCCAGGCATAAGTCAGCGTAGTTGTCTCACCGGACCAGTCTCTCCACCACAACTCAAAGCGATCGACATTAAAGTACTCAGCAAATTTGCGCAGCACTTCATCAATCTGCGGGCTTCCCAGATTTGCGGCAAGTAGATCAGTAGTAGCTTCAGCCAACAAAGTCTTGAACGTTACATCTCGGTTAATTCCACTGAATCCAATCAGCGCTCCAGATGAGTCTAATCGGGGCAATGCATTGCTATCTAGGTATCGGTAGCTGCCATCCTTGTGCAGCATCCTAAACAGCATATGCTTCCAGCCATGTTCCTTGGCGTCCGCACTTGATAATTGAACTTTTACTCCTTCAAAGTCATCGGGGTGAAATGTATCTTTCGGTGGGATACTGGATAATTCCTCTTTGCTATAACCAAGGATTACTTCCAATTGATTGTTCGTATAGGTGTTGTTTCCCTGGAGATCAATCTGCCACACCCAGTCTGCTGTATTCTCTATGAGGTTCCGATATCGAATCTCGCTCTCCATGAGGGCGGACTCTGCCGTTTTGCGAACAGTGATGTCACGGCCTACAGATTGGCACTCGATATGCTTTCCGTCTCTATCGAAGATGACATGGTGGGTCCATTCCTGCCATCTCTGGGAGCCGTCTGGCAAGAAGACTATATTTTCTCCAGTTATGGTCGAGGCTTCTGGTGTCAGGGCTCTAAATTTAGCCAGATATTCTTTACGGACAATCTCCGGTATTTGAGGAAAGAAGCTCGTGCCCAGCAATTCTTCCCTGGGATGCTGAAAATATTCGCAATAGGCATCGTTTACCCAGGTTCTGATTCCATCAATATTCCAACGAACAATTAGATCAGTTTGATCCTCCACTATCGTTCGATAGCGGGACTCACTTTCAGCGAGAGTAATTTCATATCGATCGATCAATCTTATACCTAGCAGAAGTCCGATACCGATAAATAGAAAGGCGAAAAATACTCCCGTAAAGTAAAGGTTTACCAGAAAATCAGACACGCCCGCAATAGCGTTTAACTCATCGGGTTGCGCCGGCAGGACCAGCCTAGCGACTAAGTCGATAACAGCCAATAGTGCAATGGTTGCCAGACCAGAGAAAATAAGGACTGCTGCCTTTTTGGAACGATCGGGTAATTGAAAAACGCCACGCTTTATCGCGGTAATACCGATAACGGCGAGTGTAATTAAAATCGCCACGTCCATAACTGTCATCGTAATCGACGAGTACCAGATCATGGCAGGTCTCCTCTGCCTATGCTTCTGGCTGGTCGTGCGGCACGCCATACTAAAGAGGGTCGAATTCTAGTCATGAGTCAAAATTCCTCACGTCATGTCAATGTACTTTCAGAGGTAGCACGGCTACGCTACCAGGCTTCATGTGCCAACAATCAGCTTGAATTAAGATCTCGAATAAACGCTATTCATCTTCAAATTAATGTTTAAGCAAGACTTTTCACCTCTGTAAGGTAACACAACCCCGTAATATTGGCGGCGATATTTCGTGAGCACACACGATATTTCGCAGAATTAGCGCATCTCGCTATTTCCCTGCCAGCAAGGGATATCTCTCCAACCCCTTGAAATAATTAATAATAATTAATTATTTCCGCTGTATTTAGATTCTTGGCGTGAAGCATGCAGTACTAAGTTACACAGTACTAGCGGAAATCCCTCTTCAAAAAATTGAGCTCAGTTACTTGCAGCTATAAAAATAAGGTGTCAAAAATTGCAAATAGTTCCTCTTAAGAAAATATCGATCCTAGTAGTTGATGACCATGTATTAATTCGGGAGGGTATGGCCAGACTGTTGAATGATGCACCGGATATCGAAATCGTCGGCCAGCTGAGCAGTGGCGAAGCCGTTTTAGAATATCTCTCAGGCGCCAGATCTAACAGTACGGGTTTACAGGGAGGCGCCTGTTTCAACTCCTCTTCTTTTCAAATGCCCGACATCATTCTGCTGGATGCACGCATGCCAGCTCTAGGTGGCACTGAGATATCGTGCGCAATAATGCATCACTCGCCCAACTGCAAAATTATGGCAATGTCTGCAGAGGGCAGCGGCATAATTCCCACACAGATGTTGCGCTCAGGCGCACGTGGATTCATCACCAAAAGCATATCGGTCGAGGAGCTACTGGAGTCTGTCCGTACGGTTGCCGCTGGGGGTCGTTATGTCACAGCGAGTGTAGCGAAATGCCTAGCAGCTAACCCCTGCGGTGAAGAGGCTGGCGGCTTGTTCGACAAGTTATCTCAAAGAGAGCTGCAGATATCGCACATGTTGACTGAGGGGAAGAAAGTCAGCCAGATTTCGACCAATCTGAATCTAAGCCCGAAAACGGTCTATAGCTACCGCTACCGAATATTCGAGAAACTGGCCATCAGGAGTGACGTCGAACTCACTCTACTCGCTATAAAGCAATGGCCTAGCCGGGTGACAGCTGCGCATCACTGGACTGAGAAACCGCTTTCACACAATTACCAATGAGCTCCATGCAATTTTTTCCCTTTTAACTATGCCCGAATTAGTTGATTGCAGTTGATAATGGCCTGAACCTCTAAAGCATGCACTATCCGGGTACTGGTCACCGCGTATTGATGAAGCTCATCGGATCGTCTATGCGGTAAAAGACGATTCTATTCTTATCGCTCAACTTCGATATCATTATTAAGTGCATAGCGGTCGCGCAAAGAGAGCGAAGCAAGCTTTGAGCCATTTTCTTTTTTTCTTCACCCTTTTTCCTTCTTTCCTTTTCCTCATGCCGCCTTTGTTTCTTTTACGGGGTTGGTGAACTGCATTGCACCGTCATCTAACGGAGCTTCAAATTGCTGCTTCTTATCCCGAGCATAGTTCTGGATATTCTCCCACGGCCCTTCTCCTTGCTTAGGGAGCAGGTGCATCATTCGCTGCATATAGCCCGAAGTAAAATCACTGATCCAAGGTCGCAGTTCCATATCTTTATCTCGCTCTCCAATTATTGGTGTGCATTGACGCAACCCAAGAGAGTCCATGTGATTCAATAATTGACAGCTGTACTGCGCAATCATATCTGCACGTAATGTCCAGGAAGCATTGATGTAACCAAAAGTCTGAACCAGATTTGGAACCCCGGAGTACATCATACCTTTATAGGAAACTGTCTCAGGAATATTAACTGTCTCGCCATCAACATAAAGCTTCAGCCCGTTCGCAACCGATAACTTCAGGCCAGTTGCAGTGACAATAATGTCGGCTTCAAGTTCTTCTCCCGAAACCAATCTAATACCTTTTTCAGTAAAACAATCAATATGATTAGTCACTACTTTCGCTAAACCTTTGTTAATTACATTGTAGAGGTCGTCATCAGGAATCAAACACAATCGTTGATCCCATGGGTTGTAGCTTGGAGTAAAATGAGTATCCACATCAATATCAGGCATGGCCTTACGTACCATTTTAAGCAGCATGTCTTTGGTTTTTTCTGGCTTCGCCAAAGCCCGGCGCAAGAATATATTTCCTAACTGAATGTTCTTGAATCGGGTTATTGCATAAGCCCAGGATTCTGGCAAAAATTTGCGTAATACATTGGCAATTTTGTCCTGGGCTGGACGTGAAACAACATAGGTTGGAGACCTTTGCAACATAGTAACTTGCGCACCTCCCTCGGCCATAGCTGGAACAAGGGTCATTGCTGTTGCGCCTGAACCGATAACGATTACACGTTTGCCTTTATATTCAAAATCTTCCGGCCAAAACTGAGGGTGAATAACAACACCTTTGAAGGCATCGGCCGATTTGAATTCTGGCGTGTACCCTTCGTCGTAGTTGTAGTATCCGCCACACATAAATAGAAAGTTGCAGGAATACTCCATAGTTTCTGAGCTATCTACAAGCTCAACCTGTACCGTCCAGAGAGCCGTTTTCGTCGACCAGGACGCAGACGTTACTCGGCGATTGAAACGAATATGCTGTCTAATATTATTTTCGTCGGCTGTTTCATTGACATATTTTCGAATAGACGGCCCATCGGCAATGGCCTTTGCATCAATCCAGGGTTTAAAATTGTAGCCGAGGGTGTGCATGTCGCTATCGGATCGAATACCGGGGTAACGGAACAAATCCCAGGTACCACCAATTGCCTCACGCCCCTCAAGAATGGCAAAGGTTTTGCCAGGACATTTGTCCTGCAAGTGATAAGCCGCACCAATGCCAGATAAGCCAGCCCCTACAATTACAACATCGAAGTGATTCACCTATTTTCTCCTACTCGTTTTTCTACTGTTTTTCTCCAATAGTGACGCAAAATAGCAGAAACTAACGCTCTGAGTACAATTACTGTTAACTTTTCCTTTGACCTTTAACTACTGCTATTCTTAAAGCTCATATTGGGGAACAAAAACAACAAGAGACTCGAATAATGAAATTCAAAACTCGCTACCTGGCTGCTTGCAGCTTACTTTACCTGATCTCAACTACCTCATTCACACAGTCAGTAGCGCAATCAATCGCTCAGATTAATTTTGACGCCGCTGAATCCTGCCGACAACTTGGCAGTCTCGTTATTCCTGATACAAAAATTTCTCTGACAGAAATCGTGTACCGGGATTCATTCATACCACCGGGATCTGATGAATCCATCGCCACACCGCCTTTCTGTCGTATCGTTGGCATGACCACACCTGCGGTAAATTTTGAAGTATGGCTTCCCTTGTCTTCCTGGAATGGTAACTATCAAAGCGTTGGCAACGGTGGCATGGCTGGCACCATAAGCTATTCGGCTATGGCAAATGCGCTGCGCCGAGGCTACGCGACGGCAAGCACAGACACAGGCCATGTGGCCGGGCCAATACCATTCGATGCTTCCTGGGCTTCAGGCAGACAAGACCTTATCGAGGACTTCGGTCATCGCGCACTTCACCTCACCACAGTTAACGCCAAGCAGGTGACTGAGGCTTTTTATCAATCGCCTCCAGACTATTCCTATTATGTGGGCTGTTCCAAAGGCGGCCAGCAAGGGCTTATGGAAGCCCAGCGCTACCCCGATGACTTCGATGGAATTATCGCTGGCGATCCCGCAAACAACTGGACACGTTTTTATGCTGGCGCCCATCTATGGTATTCACTGGCAATGCTGGCCGACGAAGAGGCTTATATTCCTCCCGCCAAATTGCCAGCACTAGGCAATGCGGTGAATGCCGCCTGCGATACACTCGATGGCATTGAAGATGGCATATTACAAAACCCACTTGCCTGTAATTTTGAACCCGCAACGCTTACCTGCCCTGTTGGCACTGATAACAACTCCTGCCTAACTCCCAAGCAGGTAACCGCAGTTGAGAAAATCTGGTCAGGCGTTAACAACTCTGCAGGTGAATTAATCTATCCAGGGCTAGTGCCCGGCGGCGAAGCCTATCGTGGTAGCTGGTCTACCTGGGTAACAGGCGCAGAGCCTTATAATTCTCTACACTGGCGTGGTGGTGAAGGTTTTTTTCGCTGGTTTGTATTTAATGATGCAGATTGGGATTTTCGTAGCTTTGATTTCGATAAAGATCTTGAGTATGCACTGGAGAAAGTAGGCTCAGCGGTAGACTCCAATGATCCAGATTTGCGCCCACTACGAGATAATGGCGCCAAACTCATTGTGTATCACGGCTGGAGTGACCCGGACATTTCACCTGTAGCTTCAATTAATTATTACGAACGTGTAATTGATGTAATCGCTGACGATACAAAAGCAATTAACTGGCAAAGCGCCCTTAGCCAGACCCAGGATTTTTATCGCCTGTTTATGGTGCCCGGCATGGCCCATTGCCGTGGTGGCCCCGGACCGGATAGTTTCGACGCGCTAACCGCATTAGAGAATTGGGTAGAACGAGGAATCGCGCCTGAAACAATAATCGCATCGAAAATAATAGACGGCGAAGTGGTTAGAACTCGTCCTCTATGCGCCTATCCAGAAGCAGCCAGCTACAACGGCAGTGGCAGCACAGACGACGCATCGAACTTTAGCTGCGTAGCCCCACCGTAAGAAAAACCGGGGGACACAGAACCGAGGTAAGAATACTGAATTCGACAGGGGCTTGGGGAGGAATGCTGTTTTGTAGTGACTAGCGCCCAGGGATGGAGCGCGGGAGGGCCAGGGATGGCCCATTGGAACGTAAAAACAGCATTCCTTCCCACACGCATCAACTATCTACAAGTCATTACCTACCAGCTTATCCAATTGTTAACGATCAACCGGCTCAATCCGCAACAAGGCTCCATCTTCTTCATCAGTAAGCACATAAAGAAAGCCGTCCGGCCCTTGTTGCACATCACGAACTCTATGTTTGAGTTCAGTAAGTAAACTTTCGCGGCGAATTTCTTCGCCGCGGCTATTAAATACTATTCGTTCCAGGTGACCAGTACCTGGAATTCTTCCTTCCACTAGAGAGCCCACAAACAAATTCCCCTGCCACTTCGGAAAATGTTCTCCGCTATAAAAGGTCATGCCTGCTGGCGCAATAGATGGCCACCATAAAAGTGTAGGGCTTTCATATTCTTCCAGCCATGGAGTTTGTGAAACCCAGTCGCCCCGATATTGCCGACTATAGGAAGCATAGGGCCAGCCATAGTTCTTACCGGGCTGAATAATGTTCGCTTCGTCGCCTCCCTGGGGACCATTCTCACTGGCCCATAACTCACCGGTTTCTGGATGAAATGCCAGGCCTAGCTGATTACGATGCCCTACGGAATAAACCTCGGGTAAAAACTCGCCGCTGTTAACAAACGGATTATCAGAGGGCACCGTTCCATCGTCGTTTAAACGCAGTAGCTTTCCGTAGTGAACATCAGAGTCTTGTGCGTATTCTCCCGTGCTTGCAAACACATAAGCACCACCCACACTCATTAACAATTTATTGTCTGGTGTAAACAACAGCGCTGCAGCGGCAATTGCGCTATCTACACCTTTGGCGACGAATATTTCCTCAACATCTATAAGTGTATCTTCCACCAGCCGAGCGCGAGACAGAGCAACTGCCTGTTCCGGTTCGCCTTCGTGCATAATCGCTTTGGTATAACTAAAATACACGATCTGATCGTCTTCAGGATGCACAGCAACTGCCATCAAGCCGGCTCTAAAAACCTCTGAATAAACTTCCGGCATGCCAGGTATCTCTTTCTCGAGCAGCTTGCCATCTCTAACTACACGTAACCTTCCGGTATAACGTTCGGTAATGAGAATATCGCCGTTTTGTCGAAAAGCCATGCCCCAGGGATTGGCCAGGCCAGTCACAATTGGTACTACTTTAATCTGCTCCACTTCAAAAGTGTTTAGTATCAGCGGCTCAGTAATTGAGGGAATGGCAGTCTCTTGCGCAATAGCAGGTAAACCAGTAACCAGACAGCCCCATGCTAAGGCCATAAGAGTGCCAGACACCGAAATGCGTCTTGTACGTGCTAGAAGCATAGTAATTCCCCTCTCATTAATAATTGTTTCTCAAGTCATTCGAGAATAAACAAACCATCGGCAATCGTCCACAGTATGGAAAGAATTCGAATTCGAATTGTCAGCGCTATCAATTTCTGCGATAAATACTCTTTTTCGCGCAAAGGTACAGACAATGAAAGCGGTTAGAGTTAAAGAATATGGCGGTCCAGAGGTAATGTCCTATGAAGATACTGATGTCCCAACCATTGGCTCAACAGATGTATTAGTGAAAGTAGAGGCTGCCGGAATAAATTTCATCGATACTTACCAGCGTTCCGGTCTCTATCAAATACCTCTTCCGGCTACACTTGGCCTGGAAGCAGCTGGCACAGTAGAAGAAGTTGGCAGTGAAGTTACTCAATTCAGCAAGGGTGATCGTGTGGCCTACACCAGTGTTGCCGGCGCTTACGCTGAATATGCCAGTGTGCCCGAGGAAAAGCTCGTCAACATCCCCGATGGCGTCTCTTTCCACGAAGGCGCAGCAGCCATGTTGCAAGGGTGTACTGCTCACTACCTTTCGCAATCTACCTACCCAATTAAAAACGGCGATAGCTGTCTGATTCATGCCGCAGCCGGCGGTGTAGGGCTTATTTTAATTCAAATGGCGAAGAATGCAGGCGCCTTTGTCATCGGAACTGTTTCAACCGAAGAAAAAGCGGAGCTGGCTAGGGCCGCCGGTGCCGATGAGGTCATTCTCTATTCTGAGCAGGATTTTGAAGTAGAGGTTAAACGCATTACTGATGGCAAAGGCGTTAATGTTGTCTATGATTCCGTTGGCAAAAGCACTTTCGACAAAAGCATCGACTGTTTGCAGCGCCTCGGCTACATGGTACTTTACGGTAACGCCAGCGGACCAGTGACAGAATTTAACCCTGCCACATTAGGGCCAAAGGGATCATTGTTTCTCACCCGCCCGACTCTGTTCGATTACACAGCAGACAGAAAAAGCCTTGAATGGCGAAGTGGTGATGTTTTTAACTGGATAAATGAAGGAAAGCTGAAGCTAAGAGTTGAACATTTTTTCCCACTATCCGAAGCTCAGGAAGCACATCGAAGCCTTGAGGGTCGAAAAACCACAGGGAAAATAATACTGACACCTTAAAGTAATAAAACCGGATCGACAAAATAATTTTGAATTTGTAATACATATGTAATAAAAGGATAAACCCATGCTTAAACTTAAATCTCTGCTTATCGCCATAATGTTGGTTTTAGTATCAGGAACGATAAACGCGCAGTCAATTGACCTTGGTCGTGGCGAGCTTCCTGTTACGGTACCAGCCACCTATGACAGCAACATTCCCACGCCACTAATCGTATTGCTCCACGGCTATACTTCAAGTGGTGCTGGACAGGATTCTTATATGGGATTCAGCAAAATAGCTGATCGCTACGGATTCTTACTGGTCGCCCCTGACGGAGACAAAGAATCTGGCGGGGACAACAACCGGTTCTGGAATGCATCTCCCGCCTGCTGTAATTTTTTTGCTAGCGACGTAGATGACTCTGGCTATGTTCTTAACATCATTAACGAAGTGAAGTCCGAGTATAACGTTGACTCAAGCCGGGTTTATTTAATTGGCCATTCCAATGGTGGCTTTATGTCCTATCGAGCTGCCTATGATCACTCAGGCACTATTGCCGCGATTGCCAGCCTGGCCGGAGCAACTAATATCGATCAACCCACAGCCCCTGCCAACCCGGTACATATTCTTCAGATTCACGGTACATCCGATGGCACCATCGCCTATGACGGCGACGATATTCAGGGCACTAAATACCCTAGCGCACTTGAAAGCGTAACACGCTGGGCAGAATATAATGGCTGCTCAACCACTGGCGCAGAACGAGAGTTAAGAGACCTTGACGGCAATATCGCCGGACATGAGTCTTCTGTAATTACCTTTGCGCAAGGTTGTAAAACTGGCGGATCATCCGAGCTGTGGACAATTGCTGGTGGTGCCCATGTACCAAACCTGTCAGACACTTTCAGTCAGCAGGTTATTGAGTGGCTATACGCACACCCAAAATCTATGGCCAGTTTTTCTGACTAAAACAAGGATCACATGGCAATGAAAACCGCCCTTCGCGCGCTGACTCTATTACTGGCATATGCCAGCTTTTCGACTCACAGCGTCAATGCACAGGCGAGGCGCCTTGCCAGCCCTGATGGCTATTCAGCAACAGAAGTTGCGGGTCACTATGACGAACGCGAAGGCTATGTAGAAGGCAAGTGGCTGGAAATACGCTACGGTCGCCCAATCAAGCGCAGCCGCAATCTGTTTGATCTACCTGACTGGCGTGAAGCACTAATGGATGGCGCCGAAGTGTGGCGTGCCGGCGCTAACGTCACAACCCGGTTGAGTATTGAAACCCCTCTGCTCTTTGCTGGCACCAAAGTTAACCCCGGTGAGTACACGGTATTTATCGACTTCCGCCAGCAGCCCTGGCAGTTTGTTCTCTCCACCTGGACGGCGCAGCTTCGCTACGACTATGAAAATAAAGAAGCGCTATGGGGAGCCTACGAGTACACGGCAGATAAAGATGCTGTACGCGCTGAGATGCAGGTAGAAAACCTCGATCACTCTTTCGATCAACTGTCCTGGCAGTTTGTAGATGTAAATACAGAAGGCGGAAAACTTATGCTTCTGTGGGACAAGATACAGGCCACCGTTGATTTTAAAATTTCAGATTAAGCAAGTTGAATAAATACAGGACGCAGCAGAAGTTATGGAAAACAAGAAAAACATTATTGAAGAAATGAACAAGCGAGGCCCAAAGCTTATCGGAATGTTAGGTGGTAAGGTAATTGATATCGACGAAGAGAAGGTCTCATGCACCTTTGAATTTAATATAGGCAATGATTTCTGCCATTCAATAGATATCGTACAAGGCGGTTTCGTAACTGCCATGCTCGACGCCGCCATGACTCATGCTGCATTCGTTCATAACAAAGAAATTACAGGTGTATCCTCACTGGAAATAAAAACCAGCTATCTGGAAGTCACCCGCGCAGGGAAACTTAGAGTTGAGGGTTTCGTTATTAAACAAAGCTACAAAACCGCATTTTTCGAAGGTCGCATGTACAACGAAGACAATCTTTTAACAGCAACTGCCAGTTCCGTGGCAAAACTAATTCGCGCACCGAAAGAACCATAAGATCACGGTTCTTTATTATTTTTCATATTGGTTTAGATTGAAATAATCGTGCAGATGGTTTTTGCAGTGATATTTATCTAGGCACTTATTACCCAGAAAACAGAGAAAGCCTCTGTTTCAATTGAGGCGAAAACCCACTCATCTATGTTGACAACCAAGCGATGAAGTCTAAGCTTCACTCAAATTGAGGCAGTACTTGGGCATAAAATAATTATCGCCAAGTAGAATGAATGGAGACCCAGAGATATCGAACCCATTTCGAGAATACAGTAAGCTAGGCCCTAGATTTTTTTAATCTTACTTTTTCGCGGCGAAGACCAAGAGCCAGCAAACCTAAACTTAAAATTAGAAGAGATGACGGTTCCGGCACGGACACTAAATCAAGGTTAAGTTCATATCCACGCCAGGTACTTTCATCGTTATCCATAACAAAAAACATTCCGTTTGCGTACGACTGGCTCAAGTGCGAATTAAAATTACTTCCCGCACCTAACAGTGTCGTTTGGTCAACCCGGTTTCCAAGGTCGTCCCACGCAGATAAGATACCTTCACTATAGGTTAACCAGTAATCTCCAGCCGCTGAAATAGCAGAGTCTTGGTAATAACCCGATTCCCCTGAATTGGCACCATAACCAGATAAAGATACAGAACTCAGCGCGTTACCGCTTAGGTCCCAACGCCTCACTGTACCATTAGTGTCGTGAGCTATGTATTCTGTTCCGTCACCATTGAGAATTACCTTCGGCTGACTACTAACACCACCAACGGAAACTCCCGTCGTGGTAAATACTCCATCAGATGACTGAATAAAGATGCTCGTGTTGTTGTATGCACGCGCATAAACATCTCCGGCTCCATCAGCAGTTAAAGAACGGAAATCAAGCCCTGGTGCGTATGTGCCGAGGTTACTTCCACTGGCGTCATATTTTGCAAGCCTAGTTCCCCCAGCACTGCCTCCTATGGCTGTCCAATAATTTGTACCGTCAAAGGCGATAGAAACTTCACTACTTCCCAACACCTCCGTAAAGCTGAAAGATGATGATATGGTCGCGGAGCTAAAAATAGGTACCGCTTGAGATGAAGATGCCAATACAAAAGTACCGAATACTATTATTATCAGCGTTCTCAAACTAAGAAATTTCATCAAGTATTTCCCCTCAAAAAACTCATTACACAATTGCAACAGACATGGCTAACAAACTTAGCTCGCTATACCAAAAAATAGTGCAAAAATCATACCGGAATTTCAAGCTTTTGAAATGGTTGCATATTATTAAAATCAGGGTAAACGACTGACTTTGAAATGCAAAATATCCTGACAGTTTTTAGATGAAAAGACGAATGGTTAGAAAAAAGGGGCAGATTGTTTCAAAGCAAAAGGAGTAAATTTATTTTTCAACAAGATTCTCCAGATTGGAAAATAAACCTGCCTCCTTTTCCCACTTAAACTTTAACTGGCACAGAATCATGACTCGAATATTTCTCTGGCACCGATACAGACAGTCGGGATTGCAACTTATAGCTTATGTATCCGCTAAGCAGTGCCGACAAAAATAATCCTATATCCACGCCAAGAGGCGCCATATGTCCCTGCTTAAATATTGCCACGATGCCATCTGAGAAAAAAGTCGTATCCAGCAATACCAATATAGAACATACAGCGCACACTATCTGCAATAGTCGAATTAATATCTTGCGCCGGTTTGAGCCAAGCCAGATATATCCGCTTGCTAATAGCAGGCTCAACACAAACACTGAGCTTAGCGATCCTGCGCGGTCATATTCGCCTAAGGGCAGTAATCGTTCGGCTAAAAAAGCAAATGATGTAGCCACTGCAACACCCGCCGTACTAGCCAGTGTAAATCGCGCAACAAAGGCGATCTTGGCACTGGACAATTTTTTCTCACGCTGGCCGACCCAAAGCAAGTTGCCAGTGACTATTAATCCGCAAACTGCCAGACCAAGTAGAAAATAAACAAAGCGAAGATCCAGACCTCCAAACGCACCAAAATGCAATGTGGCCACTACGTCAAGACCGTTGGTTACTGCATTCGGATTGTCAGGAGTTTGAGCAAATACCACACTGCGATCTGACAAATTGTAAGCAATACCATATTGCCCTGCGAATTCATTTCCCATGGGGCCATAAAACTCAAGCACGGCGCTTTCATCACCATAATTGTAAACGCGAATCTGCGACGGAATACTGTCCCATCTTTGTATTTGTTGCTCGTACAATTCATCGATGGGCGGATTCGACCAGGGTTGATCCTGCCACTGAGGTTCCACAGTGACAAAGCCTGCATCAACAAGCAGTGCGTCTATGTCGCCTTCGTAGAGGATTACACCAAACGCTATCTGGTAAATGATGACAAGATTAAAAATCAACCCAGTGATAGCCAACATCAGTGTATAAGGCAGGCTAACAACGCCAATGATATTGTGTAAATCCAGCAACTGACTACGCTTGCGGCCATCAGCACGGTAGCGGAAGAAGCCCTTTACCATATCGCTAGCATGAATTAGAACACCGGAGAAAATGGAAAATAGAAAAAACAGAGCTACGAAGCCGATAATGTACATGCCAAAGGGAAGATTAAGGCTGTAATGTAAAATGTATAAGAAGTCAGCAAGAAAAAAACTATCCGGGTTACCGACTACGTCACCAGTAACAGGGTCCATAATTAAGCCAACATAGTCGTCACTTCCCTCGTTGCCTATTATGTCAACATAAGCTGTGTAATACGGTTCATGTTCAGTAGGCGGATAGATAACCAGATGCTCTTTTGCATTAAAGGCGCGACCAGCAATTGCCAACTCCATCACTTCGCTCAATGCTAAATTGCTCTCGCTCTGCGTCGACTGAGTTTGCACATAGGCGCTGGTTGCCCAAAGCTGGATTTCGTCACGAAAGAAGGAGATTGATCCCGTGAAAAATACCACAAACAATAGCCCTGAGATTATCAGACCTAACCAGCCATGGGCTTCGGTATTTCGTTTCACAAACTCCTTATCCATTTTTCATTCCCTTCAATATACAAATCAATAAAACTAGGTTTGGCTCAGAATTAACACTGTATTTAGCGCCATTGAAACCGTTAGCATTCCTGCGCAGCGCTTCCATGCCTGTAATCCACCCTTGCTCGCGTAACACCACACCATTACCGCTGCCCACATAGGAAATCCGATAAGCATCCCTAACATCAAACCTGCATCGACACTTAGCGGCAGCAAATAATTGAGATTAAGCATCAGTGAAATTGAAACAAGACAGCCACCAAGAATGGCGGCACTGGATTTAAACCACATCAGAATGCTCCTAGGCCAAAAATTGTCGCCGAGATAAGAGCACCACAAGAAGAGAATGAAATTAGAGTAGCTTGAGAATGTCCTCGAACCAGAACAATCGCAATCCATGCGGCCATTACGAACGCCACAACTATGAATATAGCCGTTACTGGATCAAACGTCCCAAGCATGAACAGCCATGCCAGA
Source organism: SAR86 cluster bacterium (assembly GCA_002402175.1). Taxonomy (GTDB): domain Bacteria; phylum Pseudomonadota; class Gammaproteobacteria; order Pseudomonadales; family Pseudohongiellaceae; genus UBA9145. The sequence continues at coordinate 65,681 of NVVJ01000004.1, read as the reverse complement.
AATCCTAGTAATGTAAAAAGCCCCCAACCTGTGAGCTTTTCTATGGGCTTAGGCAAAAAAGTTTGCTGACGAGAACACAGATACGCACAAAGACTAGCAAACCAAAGTAAAACTGCCGCAACGATCAATGTAAAACCCCTCCTTTAAAGCAGATTGAGCCTTACAAGGAAAAGGCCAAGCTTGCTCGGTAGATTTTACACATTAATATCTTAAATGCAAATGCTAACCATTCTTACTTAGATTACGTTAAAATTGAAGATTGGTGGGCATAAAAAAAAGGGCATATTTATTTTTCGGGTATTCTGACCGAAAAATAAATATGCCCTTTTCTTACTGACGTTCTTTTCTTACTGACGATGCAACTATCGAGACTTCAGATAGTCCAGCATAGTATTCGCATCACTACACTCAAATGGATCGCTGCCGCAATTATCAACTTTTCCTGCTTCGGAGAATAATTGAATGACTTCGCCATTCTCTACAAGCATCGAGTAGCGCCATGAGCGCATGCCAAAACCAAGGTTATCCTTTTTAACCAACATGCCCATACCTCGACTAAAGTCTCCGTTTCCATCTGGCAACAATTGAACCTTACTTACCTCTAGCTGCTTGCCCCATTGATACATTGAGAATGCATCATTAACACTAAGGCAATAAACTTCGTCGATTCCCTGCTGTATTAATTCATCGTATTGAGACTCATAGCCGGGAACATGCGTACTACTACAAGTGGGTGTGAAAGCACCTGGTAGCGCGAACACAACTACTTTTCGATTACTGAAAATCTCAGAGCTACTGACATCTTTCCAGATGAAAGGATTGTCACCTGAAACTGATTCATCTCTAACGCGGGTTTTGAACACTATCTCTGGAACACTTAACTTCATGGTTTCACTACCTTGTTAATTGTCTATTTGGGTTTTCTACTATCTTAGGCACATAGTAGTGCATTAAATTTTATCGGTACAACGATAATAGTCGATTCTATCAATCGCTTTTTACGATTACTATCAATCTTTGTAACTAACCGAAAGAGGGAAACCCTTAGACTTTTCCCACGTCAGCTATTAGTCTCTGTATGAGCTTCAGTAATTAACAATAAAAAAGGGACACAGCATGAAATCCCAATCTATGTCATTCCCCTGGCATCTTAACAAACCTTTACTTGTTCTAGCCGTAAGCTGCCTGAACCATGCTTACGCAGATGATTCAGCACCTACTTTTTATGCAGATGCCCTGCCCGTTTTTCAGAAGAATTGTGTGGCGTGCCATCAGCCTGACGGCCCGGACGTAGGCGGTATATCCGCTCCAATGTCATTAATGGATTATGCTCCAGCTAAAACTTGGGCCCCTCTCATTAAAAATGCCCTGCTTACAGGTTATATGCCTCCCTGGGGTGCCCACGAGCGACATCGCGGTGAATTTAAAGAAGAACGCTACATTGATGATGCCGAATTAGAACTACTCGTTGCCTGGGTCGATGGCGGTGCGCTAGAAGGAAATCCGGACGACAAACCCAGTGGAGAAATGAGCACATCTGAAGGAACCACTATACTGCCAGAATCCGGTTGGTGGATAGGTGATCCCGACCTTATAGTTCAATTTGATCGACCAGTATATATAGAAGATGACATTGTAGACTGGCAACCCACAGTGCAAATGCCTGTGCCTGCAGGCGCCCATGACAGTCCTAAGTGGGTTGCTAAAGCTGAACTTGATCCAGGTGGTCCCTGGGTTCACCATATTGTTTCCAGCCACATGGGCGTAGGCGTACCCGGCCGAGGCCCGTTCACTTACCCCGAAGGTTGGGGTGTATTGATGCCAGAAGATCCATTCATTACCGTCAATATTCACTACCATAAAAATTCAGGCGAAGGCACGGCGGTTACTGATTTAACACGCGCCGGTTTTGTCTTTTACGAAGACGGCGATGTCATTGACCACGTTGTAGAAACAAATCTGTTACCACACAGCGGCTGGACTATTCCGCCCGGCGACCCAAATTTCAAAGTAACCAACACCCATGTCATAGAAGAAGATATATTTTTGTTATCCATGGGTCCGCACATGCACTACCGCGGAAAAGCAATGCGCTATGAAGTAGAGTATCCCGATGGCGAAAGGGAAGTCCTACTATGGGTTCCAGAATACGATTTTAACTGGCAATTTCTGTATGAATACAAGCAGCCAAAATTTCTTCCAGCCGGATCAACTTTGCACATGAGTTGGTGGTTCGACAATTCTGATTCGAATCGTTGGAATCCAGACCCTACAGCAGCCGTTGAGTACGGCCCCGCCACCACAGACGAAATGGCCAATGCGCGCATCTATTTTGCCCCGACAACACGACGCGGCATTGTTGTTGGTGAGGATATTCCCGAAGATGTTCTGCAAACGGCAAGAAAAGCAGACCTGCGTAGGCGCGAACGAACAGACCTGCTAGACCAGAGCCAGGACGATTTAAGCTGGTTAACCGAAGACAGTCAGTAGGTTAGTAGCTCAATGACTCATGACCATGATCATACCGAGCCACCCTCAGACCTGGAGCTCAGAGTAAAAGCTCTCGAAAGCCTGCTGATAGAGAAAGGCCTGGTCAATCCAGAAACACTAAATGCCATCATCGATACCTACGAGCACAAGGTAGGGCCACGTAATGGTGCTCACGTGGTAGCCAAAGCCTGGACCGATCCTGAATTCAAAATAGCGCTATTGAATGACGCCACTGAAGCCGTCGCTAGCCTAGGCTACTGCGGCAGACAGGGCGAGCATCTGAAAGTGGTAGAGAACACTAACGATGTCCATAACCTCGTTGTCTGTACACTATGTTCCTGCTATCCATGGACTGTGCTGGGCTTGCCACCCACATGGTATAAGTCAGCACCCTATCGGTCGCGAGCAGTAAGGGAGCCACGCTGCGTACTGGAAGAGTTTGGCACCCGCCTCGACTCCACTGTCAAACTAAAAGTATGGGATTCCACATCGGAAATGCGCTATTTAGTGCTACCTCAACAGCCTGCCGGAACAGAAAATTGGAGCGAGGAAAGGCTTCAACCCTTGGTTAGTCGTAATTCAATGATCGGCGTGGAATTGGCGCACTTATCAGACGACTCGAACGAGCCGCAATCATGAAAGGTGGTCACGATCTTGGTGGCGTCCAGGGTATGGGAAAAATAAACCCTGAAGCTGAAAACCTAGAGCCTGTTTTTCACACAAACTGGGAGCGTCGAGTTTTCGGAATTACGCTAGCAACAGGCATGTTAGGAAAATGGAATATTGATGAGTCTCGCCATGCCAGAGAACGGCAAAACCCTGCTGACTATTTAAACAATTCCTACTATGAAAACTGGTTAGTCGGCATTGAAAAACTTCTAGCAGAAAAAGACTTACTAGTAGAAAACGAATCGCCTCCCAAACTCAGAGTTCCCAATGTAGCAGAAGCTAAGAAGATTTTAACATCTGGCACTAGCAGCGTGTTGAAAACTCAGCAACCTCCGGCCTATGCCGTCGGTGATTCGGTAAATATAAAGACTAGCAACAACAAAGGCCATACAAGAGTACCTGGATATGCTCAGGGCGCGACAGGAATAGTTATCGCGCATATCGGTTGTCATACTTTCCCCGACAAAAATGCGCACGACGAACACGTGGGAGAACACCTATACACGATAGGGTTTACAGGAAGCGATTTATGGGGTGCTCATTCAGAGAATGTTGAGGTACTTATTGATCTTTGGGAACCCTACTTAACCAAGGCGAGCAACGCAATTGCCCAAGAATAAGCAGCGCATAAACGCGCCTCATCCTTTCCAGCCTCGTGATGATGAAGGTCCAATTTTCAAAGAACCCTGGGAAGCCCAGGCGTTTTCTCTGGTAATAGCCTTACATGAAAAAGGCATATTTAGCTGGCAGGAATGGGCGGATGTACTCAGTGAGGAAATTCGGCTCGCACAAAGCCACGGAGACGATGATTTAGGTAATACCTACTATCAACACTGGCTAAAAGCTTTAGAGAAAATCACCATTACTAAAAACCTGTCTGCGAAAGACGAACTAATCGAACGTAAAAGAAAATGGCACAGCGCCTACATCAACACGCCTCATGGAAAGCCAATTGAACTTTCGGCCGCCGACAGCAAACCATAGACGATTAACTTACAGTAACTGGCTGCCATGTTTTGTGTCGAGCCTGCACATCTTCCACCGAATGTTTACAAACACCTGCTTTAGCAATCAATTTGGTTTCACAAACATCACAGCGCACACATTCTTTAAAATCAATGTCGGCTCCACGTATTGCTCCAGTCGGGCAGGCCCGCTCACAAACTTTGCATACCTGACATTGCTGCACGCGCTGAATACGCCACGGAGAAATTAGTGCAGTCAGACCCAATGCCGCACCTAGCGGACACGCGTAACGACAATAAAAACGGCTAACCATCGAAGACGCCAATAGAAAGCCTATTAGAATAGCCCAAAGCAGCACAGATTGACTCTGGTAAAATATAGTACCGAACGGTTCAAAATATTGAAAAATACTCAATTCGCTAAAGGTCAACGCCGTCACTATTAGTGTTGCCAATATCCCGTACTTAATATAAAGCGCTTTGTCATGAATTGCCTGAGGTAATTCTCTTTGCCATTTGCGCGGTACAAACCGAGTCAAGAAATCTTGCAATGCACCAAACGGGCACAATGATGAGCAAAATACCCTTCCCCAAAAAAGAGTCGTTACAATAGTGAACACTATTATTAACATCAACGGTAAATCTGTTAGGAACATTGACGGGCCGAGTTTCAGGCTATTGGTAATATGCGACACAGATAGAAATGTACCGTTGTAAAAACCCAGATAAAAAAGCGTATAAGTCAGGGTCACCCAACGAATAGTTGAGTTCTTGCGTAAAAAGGCCGTCATTACCAGCGCAAATAGCACCAATAGTGCAGCCACTTCTGACCATTGCGTGTTGTAAATCAAGCTTTCAAGAACTGTCTCTTCTTCAAATTCTGAAAAATCGGGAAAGGTACGAGGAACTTCAGGCAAAAACTCTGGGGGTACTGGCCGGCCTTCAGCTAATGCCAACGCAAGCGGGGGTAACTGATATTCAATTTGTGCGATATCTTCAAACGAAGCCACTTCCACGCCGGTGTCATACAAAATGGTAAATGGCTGAGCCAGGTCAATCGCCTCATCAAGCACCATCGCGCCGGCAAAACGTACGTGTCCAGCAATTTTTCCTTCGTCGGCACTGCCTACATAAACAAAGCGGCGGCGCTCAATAACATACACGTCTTCACCCTGCATCACAGCCAGGCGTTCCTGTCGAAAAGGTACCGAAGCATTGCCATCGATACCAACCAGAATCATATTGCCGTTGGTTACCCGACTACTGGCCTCGCGATCGGCACGAGAGTAATCTGCAGCACCTACCAATATTTCACCAAGACCTTCCTGGCCCATAAATGCGATAGAAAGATTCAACTCGGTAAGATCGCCCAATGTAATAACGAATTCCTTAACCAACCCCGATTCTTTCATGTCTTCCCAGGATAGCTTTTCAAGTAACTGCAAGGCCGTGGTTCCACTTCCTGCATTCGCTGCGTATTCCGAGTCGGTTAAATAGGCGCGTGCGACTCTTCTTGCTGCATTGCGAATTCCTCTTGAAGTAGCCCAGCTAGTAAGCGTAGCTCGCGACACTCCATCGACATCGCGACCAACCTTAAAACCATCGCTAACAGACATCCCTTTGAATTGATTAGGGAAGCGCTCGGTGGCAAGAAAATCACCGCGAATGCTCTTATAGGACTCACGATAAAACAGAACTTTTATTCCAGTTAGAATCCCCTCCATATCCATACCAACCAAAACCTGGATGGGCGCACTGTAGCCAATTTCTTCCGGAGGATAATCGGGTGTTTCAAACAGGTAGCCAATTAACGGTGCCTCACCACTATCAGGTACCTCACCAAAGGCTTTGTATACAGGTGGTTCACCAGATTTTTCAGAAAAGCTCTGCGCGGCGGGCATAACTTCCTTTAGCAATTGCAGTTCGTCATCGCTTAAGCCTGCCTGTCCGTAAGACATCGGTGAAGACAGCGCGGCTGCGGTGAGCACAAAAAGAAAGTAACGGACAATCTGTAAAAGTGGGTTCTTGGCTGAACTGCGGAACGACATTATTATTGTTTTCCTTATTTCAGAGAAATAGTAAGCGCCTAAGAAATTGCTCGGTATTTAATCAAATAAACCACGGCAGGTATATCAAGACCATGATCAATATCTGTATCGTTACAAATAGTCACAGGATTAAAAAATCCCCCTCGAACAGCACTTCTAACAGGTATAATCTAATGGTGTGATTTTCGGGACAAGCTAGAGGCAAATATCCTATGAATAAAAAACTACTAAGCAGCTTAAAAGCCCTTTTCTTAATTTACTTATGCCTGGCGCAGATTATCTCCTCGCAGGCAGCGGATGAAACTATGCCAAATCAAGCCACATCAAACAACGAAGCCACTATAAGAGAGTTTGTCGCCGCCTGGTCTAACCTTGATGCGGATGAATTAGCCGCTTACTTTACCGAAGACGGCGTTTATTTCAATATTCCAACCCAGGCAATTTCGGGCCGCGACAATGTCAGAAATTTTATTAGTAATTTCATTCAGCCATGGGAAAGCACCGACTGGGAAATTCTGAATATTATTGCCCAGGGTGACATCGTGATGGTTGAGCGCATTGATCATACAATAGCTGCTGGAAAGAATATTGACCTGCCCTGTTTTGGCATTTTTGAAATGCAAAATGGAAAAATAAAAGAGTGGCGCGACTATTTTAATCTGGCGACTTACACAGATGCCCTTAGAGCTTCCAATTGATAACAAACGAGCTCGGAATGACCCTCAAAATAAAAATAGTTTCTTCTGCCCTTCTATTTTCCGTGCTGGCAATGTCTGGCCAAGCGTGGGCGCAATCGTCTATCGAACGTCCCAGGGCTCGTGATATAGGCTTAGAAATAGGCATTTTCGAAACGGGGCCAATGAATGCAATAACTGACGTTCAGGGCGTAAGGGTAGGGCATGAAACTGTTATTCGTGGCGATGATATTCGCACCGGCGTAACCGCCATTATTCCTGCAACCGGGAATTTATACACGCACCCTGTTCCCGCGTGGATACATGTAGGCAACGGTTACGGCAAAGTTGTAGGTGAAACTCAGGTACGTGAATTCGGTGAAATCGAAACCCCGATTTTGCTCACCTGTACCTTGTGCGTATGGAGCGCTGCGAATGCATTAAAAGAATGGATGTACGAACAACCAGGTATGGGAGAACACACTCTTAACCCAATAGTTGGTGAAACAAATGATAGCCGCGTCAACAATATGTGGGCTGACCCAATTGGGCACGATGAAGTGTTTGCTGCCCTGAACAATGCTAATTCAGACCCCGTTGTTGAAGGTAGCGTAGGTGCCGGCACTGGGACTCAGGCGTTTGGCTGGAAAGGCGGCATTGGCACCAGCTCTCGAGTACTACCAGCTGAGCTCGGGGGCTACAGTATTGGCGTGTTAGTTCAAACCAATTTTGGTGGAGCCTTGAGCATGAATGGAGCTCCTGTTGGCCGCGAGTTAAGTAATTATTCCTATCGCAGTTTTGTGCAAGCACCCGGCGCGGACAATGACAAAGAAGATGGGTCTATTATGATGGTGGTCGCAACCGACGCCCCTTTGAATGCGCGCAACCTCGACCGCCTGGCCAAACGTGCAATGATGGGATTAGGGCGAACTGGCTCCTTTGCCAGTAACGGCTCTGGAGATTATGTCATCGCCTTTTCAACTAACCCGGCGGTGCGAAAACCACGTAGTAGTACAACGCCTGTTGCTATTGAGGTGTTAACCAATGAGGCAATGTCTCCGCTATTTGCTGCGACAGTGGAAGCCACTGAAGAAGCCATTTACAACGCTATACTTAAAGCTACCACCGTATCCAGCAGTCGCGGCGAACTAAGCGCCATATCGATAGAAGATTTGATGCCGGTGTTGGAAAAATTCAATGCGTTAAATTGGGATGAGAATGTTTCTCGTTAAGGCCTGGCTCGTCCAGTATTTAGTACCAGACTTATGGTGACAATGGCATCTGTCTAGCTTCCCTGTGAATAGCCAAACAGTCGTTGTACCGCCCTAATATTGGGCACTTTCGTCAAAATCCACAAATAATCCCCAACTAATCAAATTTAGGCGTTTTATTGCTGTACAAAGGGTCTAGAACGTTGGACTTTTCCCCCCGACAATCATATTCTTCCAGTACGCAGTTACTAGCGCGAGCCCGTATATTCTAGCGAAAGCTAGATATTCGGTCAGTGTAGTACCGCTATGTTACTTCAAGGCCTGTTCGAGAGAACAAAAATAGTTTTACTTCTTTAAAGGGGAAAGTAAATGACACAACGACCAAAGTTGGCTAGAAGGATTCTTCCTGCTGCCATAGCTCTTGGATTGTTAGCACCGGCGGCTTATACGCCCATGGTGTTTGCACAACAAGGGGATACAATAGTCGAAGAAATTATTACCATTGGTTCACGACGCCCACAGCGCAGTGCATCAGATTCGTCGGTTCCAGTAGACGTAATCAGTGGTGATGAATTTAACAATATGGGTTTCGCGGATCTCAACGAAATGTTGAAAACTGCAGTACCGTCTTACAACGTAAGCCGGAACTCAATTTCAGACGCGGCCACTCTGGTAAGACCCGCGACTCTTCGTGGCCTGCCACCCGATAACATTCTTATTCTGGTAAACGGCAAGCGTCGTCACCGTTCAGGCGTTATCGCTGAACTTGGTGGTTCACTTGCTGCAGGTTCTCAGGGCGCTGATATTTCAGCCATCCCTGCCCTAGCCTTTAAACAAACTGAAATACTACGCGACGGTGCTGCCGCTCAATACGGTTCAGACGCAATCGCTGGTGTAATCAACTTCGTCCTTAAAGATGACCGAGATGGCATGACCCTGGAAGCACGTACTGGCCAATTTGGCGAAGGCGACGGTGACCTGGTTCAATACATGGGTAACATCGGCTTACCTCTAGGTGATAACGGTTTTATTAACATCACTGGTTCGTGGAGTCAGCAGGATGCTACAAGCCGCTCCACTCAACGTACCGATGCAGCAACGTTAATTGCCAGTGGTAATACAGCACAGCAAGGTGCTGTGCGCCAGCCTTATGCCCAAGTTTGGGGTGGCCCTGAATACAAAGATAACTGGAATGTGTTCTTCAATTCCGGCATCGAATTATCAGACACTCAGGAAATCTACGCGTTCGGTAACTACGGTAAACGTGAAACCGAAGGTGGTTTCTTCTATCGCAACCCTAACAATCGTAGTGGCACTTACACCAATGATGGCGTACGTGCAATTGTAGACACTAATATCGCAGCAGGCCAAACAGGCATAACGTCTAATTGTCCGGCATTGCCTAGCCCAGGCTCAGGTAGCAACGGTGTATTACTAGATTCAGCTGCAGTGGCGACTGATTTTGCCGCACTAAACTCATTGCCTGCAAACTGCTGGGTCATGAATCAAATTGTTCCTGGTGGCTATACACCTCAGTTCGGTGGAAAGTTACAGGATGTCAGTTTTGTCGGCGGTGTTCGTGGTGAATTTAACCCGAACCTGACTTATGACTTCAGTGCCAGTTATGGCCGCAACAAGGTGTCTTTCTTCCTTAACAATACCTGGAACCCATCCAATGGGCCCAACGGTATCGTTAATGGTGCCCTTCAGAGAGATTTCAGCATCGGCTCTAATGTTCAGTCCGAAACCAACATCAATGCTGACCTTGTGTACACAATGCCAGTGAGTGGTTTTGCCTCTGACTTGAGCATTGCCTTCGGTGGCGAGTATCGTGACGAACGTTTCGAAACTATTGTCGGTGAAGAAGCAGGCTGGAAAGCTGGTCAATATGCCTTCCAGAATGTTGATGGCAGTAACACCTATAGCGATGGCGTGACTAAACTACCTAATCTGAGCATCGGTGCTCACGGTTTTGCGGGTTTCAGCCCTTCACAAGCAGGTTTATGGGGTCGTTCTAATGTAGCGGTTTACACCGAACTGGAAGCAGATATTACAGATGCTTTCACTGGTGCAATCGCGGCTCGATTCGAAGACTTCGAAAGCTTTGGTACCACGACTAACTACAAGGTATCAGGACGTTATCGTCTTACTGATACATTGACAGTTCGTGCGTCCTATAGCACCGGCTTCCGCGCTCCGACTCCTGGTCAGGAAAACGTAACCAAGCTGTCTACTATTACTGTAGATGGTGAGTTGCAGCAACGTGGTCAGATTCCTCCTACTAACCCAATCGCTCAATTTTTGGGTGCTGAGGCGTTGAAGCCTGAAGATGCAACTAACTTCTCAATAGGTATGGTGTGGGATGTAACTCCTGATATTAATGTCACTGTGGATTACTACCAGGTAGAACTGGAAAATCGTATATCCCAGACTGGTACTATTGATATCGCCGGCTTGCCGGTTCCAGCTGGACAAAATTGCCCAGCCGCAGCGGCTAACCCCGCCGGCAACCTGGCTCTATGTCTACAGGAACTAGGTGTACCGGGTGCGGCTGACCTTAGCTCCGTTTCTTTCTATACTAACGATTTCGAAACCACTACAACTGGTCTTGATATAGTTGGTACTTGGGACCTCGATTGGGGCGACATGGGCAACGGCACTTTAATTGCTGCCTGGAACTGGACAGAAACTGAAGTTGATAATGCTGGCTCCGAAGTAAGTCGTAACCGAGTGGTAGATCTGGAAGAATTCAACCCGCATAACCGGGGCGTATTCACCTACAACCACTTTCTTGGCGACTTCCGCTTCCTCGCTCGTCTTCGTACTTACGATGACTGGGTAGACGCGGACTGGAGTGGTGATCCAACTGCACGTGGCGCGAATGGTACAAACTACAGTCTTGATTGTAGCTCTGGCCTATATCGTGACAACTGCTACGACGGCGAAAACATCTTTGATATTGAAGCTGCGTACACATGGAACGACAACTATACTTTCATCGTCGGTGCACAGAATGTATTCGACGAAGACGGTAATATAGATATCGACAACCTGGATGGCACTATTGGTTCGGGTAACACCTATGCCGGTGGTACTCCATGGGGCATAGAAGGCGCGTTCTACTACGCTCGTGTTAGAGTCGACTTCTAGAACTGATTTTGAACCCTGAGCCCAAACATTTAGATGTTTAGGCTCAGATCAAAAAGTTTAATGAAGTATCAAGAAAGAGACGCAGAAATGCGTCTCTTTTTTTATGCGCGATAGGCTTAAGCTTAGTGCAACAGCAAGCACAATGCACAGACAGCCAATCAGAACAGCAGCTAACTCTCATTGATTAATCTGCTATCATGCGTCCCCCTGCTATCTGGATCAAAAAATTGTGAGCGACACCGCTTTCTCATCATTAACTATCAAACCTGAATTACTGTCCAGTATTGACTCTCTGGGGTATCAGGTAATGACACCTATTCAGGCACAGAGCCTCCCAGTTTTACTTGCCGGTAAGGATTTAATTGCACAGGCAAAAACTGGCAGTGGCAAAACCGCCGCCTTCGCGATTGGCTTACTTAATAAGTTAGAAGTCCTGAGCTACCAGACTCAGGCATTGGTGCTGTGCCCTACTCGCGAGCTCGCGGATCAGGTAAGCGCTGAAATCAGGCGCCTGGCAAGAACAATCGCCAATACCAGGGTACTCACTCTTTGTGGTGGCAAACCAATGGGTCCACAGCTGGCATCCCTTAAGCGTGATCCTCATATAGTGGTTGGCACACCAGGTAGAATCCAGAAGCACCTGACTAAGGGCACCTTAAAGCTCGATCATTTGCAGACACTGGTTCTGGATGAGGCCGATCGAATGCTGGACATGGGATTTAGTGAAGAGATTATGGCAATCATCGAAATGATGCCAAAGCAACGGCAAACACTGCTTTTTTCTGCAACATACCCCGATGGTATAAAAAAAATAAGTAACGCCGTACAGAATAATCCAGCCGATATACGCGTCGAATCCTCGCATCATAGCGCTCAGATCGAGCAAGTTTTCTATGAAATAGAAAAAGGCCAAAGAACACAAACCTTCATCTCTCTTTTAGAGCATTATGCTCCAGAGTCGACTCTGGTATTTTGCAATACTAAACAGCAGTGTCAGGAACTAGCTGATGAATTACGCCAACAGGACTTCCATGCTCTCGCCTTGCATGGCGATCTTGAGCAGTTTGCGCGTGATCAGGTTCTGGTCCAGTTTTCCAACAAAAGCAGCTCAATTTTAATAGCTACTGATGTAGCAGCCCGAGGCCTTGATATAAAGGAACTAGCCGCGGTAGTAAACTTTGAGCTAACTCGCGATCCGCAAGTTCACATACATCGAATCGGTCGCACCGGGCGAGCCGGCAGCGAAGGATTAGCTATAAGCTTGTTCACTGCGTCTGAAAGGCAGCGACTAGAAGCAATTGAGGATTATCAGGATTCCAGGGCTATTATTAAAGAAACAAGCTCGCTTCAAACTCGTGAAAATTTCAAACTTTATCCCCCAATGGTGACTCTGTTTGTTAACGGCGGTCGTAAAGACAAAGTGCGAGCTGGAGACTTACTAGGCGCCCTGACCGCAAACACTGAATTGTACGGGGATCAAATTGGCAAGATAAATATATTCGATAAAATTTCTTATATTGCCGTAGAACAGAAAGTAGCAACGCAGGCATTAAACATTCTTTCCGACGGAAAAATTAAAGGTCGAAAATTCAGAGCCAGACGTCTGCGTTAGAGAATCTCTATATCGACATTAACAATGAGTAACAGAAATGCCAGATATCAAAATCTATACATCTACCTATTGCGCATACTGCACCGCCGCTAAAAATTTGCTTAGCAGCAAAGGTTATAAGTTCGAAGAGATCAATATGCAGGGAAATTCAGAACTAATGATTGAGGTCATGCAAAAATCAGGGCAACGTACAGTGCCGCAAATTTTTATTGGAGAGCATTCCGTTGGCGGTTATCAGGAGTTATTAGCAGCCACTGTAAACGGTGAATTCTCGGCATTACTCGAACAGTAATTTAAAAATAATCTGATAAGTTTTCGTCAAAAATATATTCGGTGAACAAGCATCATGATGGAAAAAATCTGGGCTAACAAAATGATAGCCATTACAGTAATTATGGTACTAACTCTGGCTCCTATACTGCTTTTGCTGTGGTGGTATATGGCGAATCTGTAGTAAGAAAGCGGCTATTATAACTATTTAGAGAACATGAGTTGTATAACCCAGAGGCAGAGTTTTATTGGCGGAAGAGGCAGGAGTCGAACCCACCAAGCCTGTCATTAACAGATTTCACCGGGTTTGAAGTCCGGGCACCCCACCGGGGATGATGCTCTTCCGCCGACGAGTCTAGCACAGCCAGTGTATTTCAGGGCACCCTGTTAAGATTCCAATCATACTTTAAATACCGAATTCGCAATTGCCCCTTATCTAGTGACGATTTAGTTTCGTTGTCGAGTTCAAGAACATCCGCATAAGGGAGTAAAAATTCTGCCACAGAATTAACACCCATCCAGCCTTTTTCAAAATCTTCCTCATACCATTTGAATATACTGGAAATATACAGACGACCCGATGAGAAATAATTACGCGTTCTGTCCATTAGAAACAGGCGAGTATTATCTTCAAGTTGTTGTTCCAGCTTATCACCTACATACGCTTCGCCACGAAGAGGCGGGCAACCTACAGCAGCGCAGTTCACAGCAAAATGAATTCTTGGTTCTTTGTATCGATTCCACCCACGAATCATTCCATGTTCAATATCATCTAGCGATACTCTCTCGCCAAATAAAAATACAATTCTTTGGCGCCAGGGCGAACTAAATAAAAACCCTATGTCTTTTATAGAATCAATATCGGGATATTCAGTTAAGACTAATTCCACTGTCCAGGCATTGTAGACATTAATAAGAAAGGCGAGTTGATCTGATAGTTCCCAGTTGTCAAAAGCTTCACGATCCACCTCTGCTATTCCAGCCAGGTAAGCATGGAGAATATCGCGATCTGCCAGCATGCCGTCATAACTTAGCTGTGTTTCCCTACCACCGTTAATTTCTACCAGATGCTTATCAAGCAAACGTCCCCATTGGCTATGATCAAAGTTCGCCAACGCCGTCACCGGGTAAAAAAGGACTAGAAATACTAATAAAATTCCTGTTTGCTTTCCCATAGTGTGATGCTTTCCTCGTTCCTTGGGTAAATTCCCGAAACCTGCGCCTGTACTGGAGTTCAGGCTATCCCGCTCTAGAAAAATGAAGTATGCTCTGTGAGAATTATCATACCTGACTTAGAGATTAATATTGCGAGCTACCCGTTCAGGTAAAGAATAATTTTATACGGTCAATATAACAAGAAAGGATCACAACGAGTTTCATATCCACTTGTGTCATCAATGTGGATTTCTTGGTTCTCGATAAACTGGAGAGATTGAATGCAGTATGCAGAAATTACCGGCTGGGGAAAATGTGTGCCACCAGCGGTACTCAGCAATGATGACCTTGCTACGTTCATGGATACCTCGGATGAGTGGATATTCTCCCGTACTGGCATAAAAGAGCGACGTATATGCCATTGTAATTTTTCTGACATGGCAATTGTTGCTGCCAGGCGAGCATTGGCGGCGGCTGATCTCGCTCCTGCCGACGTTGATTTGATTCTGTTAGGCAGTCTCACCAACGACAGCCTCTGCCCAAACACTGCTTCAATAATTCAGGATGCTATTGGCGCGGTGAATGCGGCTTCAATCGACATTAATTCTGCCTGCACGGGTTTCCTGTACGGCTTACACATTGGCACTAGTCTGATCCGCACTGGCGCTCACAAAAACGTACTGGTGATAGGTGGCGAGTTTATCTCTCATTATATGAATTGGGCCAAAAGAGATGTTGCAGTGCTATTTGGCGATGCTTGTGGCGCAGTAGTAATCGAAGGCAGTGATCAGGAAGTTGGGTTGTTGGCTTCAAAAATAGGATGTGAAGCCGACGCGAAGTATGCCATTCAAATAACCAACCTGGGCTCGGCTTATAGTCGCCTGAGCGATGATTTCCGTTATGTAGACTGGAATTTTGATGGCCAGGAAGTATTTAAACGCGCAGTAAAAAGCATGTCTCTTGCCTGCGCCAATGTATTGGAGCAAGCAGGGCTTACTGTGGACGATATTGATCTGGTCGTGCCTCATCAAGCTAATAAACGTATTCTCGACTCACTAGCAAAGCGAGTAGGAGTACCGCAGGAAAAAGTTTTTGTGAACGTACATAAATACGGCAACACCTCTGCCGGAACGATTCCTGTCGCTTTAGCTGAGGCGGTTGATGAGGGCCGTGTTAAACCTGGCGACTATATTCTGACGGCTTCATTTGGTGCCGGCCTTACTTGGGGAGCTGGATTAATTCGCTGGGGCGACCGAGTTAAGCCCTTGCAGAAAAGCGATGCCGAATTACCGCCCAATGACAAAACCGCTCTGGAAATTATTGCTCCGCATATTGAGCGCTATCTCGAACACGCAAAAACCACAAAGTAGCAGCGTTCGATAGATTAACTTCTCCGCGCTTTTGTTGATATAGACGCACATACACGAAGGCGAAATCTAAACATGTCGTTGGTTCTCACTAAGCTCGCCAGCAAATTAGACAGGAATTTTTTGTGTCTCTCTCATTAATATTTTGGAGCACTGTTGCTGTTGCTTTGGTTAGCTTTTGGTGGCAAAGCGATCAAATCAAGCACCTGGCACTTGCGCATGTTCATCGATATTGCAAAGCACAAAATCTGCAACTGCTGGACCAAATTATGGTTTTGCGCGGTGTATGGCCAGCAAGAAATGATCAGGGTTCGTTAATACTCAGACGACGTTACAGCTTTGAATTTACCTCAACCGGGCAAGCTAGGTATCAAGGACGTATTGAGTTGCTGGGTAAGCATCTGGAAAAACTGGAACTTGATGCTTACATAATTCCAGATGATGAAAATACCCTACAGTAATGTATCTTGCGTTGAACTATCATGTTCTATTGATTTTCTCAGCCTCGGATAGAACATCAATAGTGCGTCAGCTCTTGCGGCTACATAAATAATCATTGCCCACCAAAGCCCTGCTACTCCATATCGGTCGATCAACAACCACCATGCTAGAAAATAAACGGCAAGCGATATAAAAGCCGCATTACGCATTTGCTTAGTAAAAGATGCACCAATGAATATTCCATCAAGCTGAAAAGCCGCAAAAGAAAAGAAGATATATACGGCGGCAAGAGACAGCATGCTACTTGCTGCGGTTCTTACTTCTTCAAGGTCAGTTAATACGGATATGATGAAATCGCCAAATACCCAGACGCCACCTGCTAACAAAATCGCAGTAGCAAAAGCCAGAACTGTAGATCGTTTAACCGAGCTATCAAATACATCACGACGTTTTGCTCCTATCGACATACCAACAAGCGACTCAACTACAAATGCATAACCATCGAGGAAAAAAGCCGCAAAAGAAATCAGCTGCATGAGAATATGATTTGCTGCCAGCACAACATCACCAAACCTGGCACTTTGGTTGATAAAAAAGCCAAAAGAAAAAATCAGCAACAGAGTACGGATCATAATGTCGGCATTCGCCGATGCCATTTTGAGCATTGCCCCTTTATTGAAGATTGCAGAACGAGGCCAAAATTTCTGATCTGCAGGTTTTCTTGAATTTAATTCCCGGTAGATAATCCATGCCGCGAGAAATACTGTAGACCATTCCGCTATGACGGTTCCAAGTGCAATGCCTTGTGCGCCCCAATTTAATATACCGGCGAACCATATATCCAGTGTGATATTCAACCCATTGAGAAATAGCTGAACAATAAGCAACTGTTTACTACTTCCCAGTCCTATTAGTACTCCCATTAGTCCGAAAGTTGCAAGGGTAGCGGGCGCACCCNAGATTCTAATATTAAAATAACTCTGCGCCGTMAGCTCTAACGGGCCACTGCCATCCAACAGGGCAAATGCAAGTGCGCGAATCGGCCATTGCAACACTATCAGACTTACACCTAGGCCAATGGCCATCAGGAGAGTTCGCCCTAGTACCGCTCTTAGCTCTACCTCATTACCCGCGCCGTTAGCTTGCGCAATAAAGCCGGTAGTTCCCATACGGAGAAAACCAAAACTCCAGTACACAAATGAAAAAATCAGCGCACCAAAGGCAATAGCACCCAGATCTTGCACGTCGCCAACATTACCAATGACAGCCGTGTCCACCAGCCCCAAAAGAGGAACAGCCGCATTAGCCAAAATAATCGGCCAGGCTTTCTGCAATAGATAGCGGTAACTTGGTGATTCAAGGGTTTGCATGAAAATCTCAATTTAAGATGCGTCGAATGACACTGAAATTACATGCATAAGACTTGCCTGGTGTTTCCTTAGTTGCTGCCTGTAAGTATAGCCTGTAACGCTCTCACTTTTCCTGAAAAGCGGGCCTTCTCTGAGCCGCGCGCGTAGCTACGTGCCTTGGTAAGATCTTCTATAACGGCATCCATATCGCCTAGCTGCTGATGTGCAATAGCTAGCTGATGATAGAAGTAATGCTCGTTCTGCTTTTTTGATACCGCAGCCTGTAGTTGATTAATCGCCAACCCATAATTCCCTTCGGCCATACTGGCGTCGGCCAGCGCGGAGTGATAATACGGGTTTTGGTTGCGGTAATCTTCTACCTGCCGTTCAAGCTCTTGTGCCAGACCAATCTCGCCCTGACTTCGGTACGCAGTAGCGAGATTACTCTTGGCAGAATACATTCTCTCGTCAATCGCAATGGCTCTCTCGTACGCGGCAATAGACAATACAGTTTGACCTAC
This sequence comes from SAR86 cluster bacterium, assembly GCA_002402175.1. GTDB lineage: Bacteria > Pseudomonadota > Gammaproteobacteria > Pseudomonadales > Pseudohongiellaceae > UBA9145. The sequence goes on along the minus strand of NVVJ01000004.1, from coordinate 47,759 downwards.
CTTTGAATAGAGAACACCAAGGTTGTTCCAGGCAACCACCGAATTTGAGTCTACAATCAGAGCTTCCTTTGTATGAGCATAGGCTCTCAGTAAGTCATTTTTCAACAAAGCCTCCATACTCTTATTGCTGTGATAAAGCGACAGAACCTGGTGTTCGCCAATAAGTTCGCGACGTATTGTCACGTTGATAATCGCAGGATTTATATCTACCGTATATCTCTGTGTCCGCAACTCATTGGCCTTAGCTACAATATTTCCATGTTTGATAAAAACCGGATATCCACTGCCTGTTGGATTAAATAATGCATTAGAAGTGGCGCTAATAAGTGAATCAGTGTAGTCAGAATTTAGAGGTGCCTTCACGGTACCCGTTACATTGATGTGCTGATTGTTTACCCAGTTGTTTCCATTTTTATCCCAGTAAGGAGGCGCGAAAACCAGTTGGAAATTCGCAGGAATATCTGCGTAACGCGCAGCTGCTACAAACATAGTCGAAAATGAAAGACAGTTAATTTTCCGCCTTGCACCGAGCTCAACTAGAGAAAAGGTTTCCGTTGTATCGAAATCAAAATCCTTAAAGCTCCGATTTATCCAGCGCCTTACCTCACGGTAACGTTCCCATTCTGATTCAGTAGCAAGCAGTACCTGGTCAAGCTCTCTTTTGTAGTTGTCAGGAAGTTCAAAAATATTGGGATTAGTGTCAATAGAAAAAGCTTCACCCTCTTCAATGAAATAAATATCGACCAAGAGATCCGTCGGGTCATTAATCGACACAGCATTCCCATCAGACAACACGGAGCATCCACTCGCCAGCAGCGCGAGTATTATGTAAATAGTGAAGCACTGAATTTTTTTCATTACATGCACCCTTCCTTTATTGCAGCCATTCACGATACTCCAACTTATCCAACAGTTAAACACATGGCCATTAGCAGTTTATGTGAAGTATTGTCTTTAAAATGAACATGTAAAGCTTAGTTGACATAATGTATATGATGCTATACATTGGTTTTATCAAGTAAGCTTTACATAATGACAAAGAGGTTTTACATAATGAACAAATACTCTATGGCCCATAATGAACCAAATGAAGGCCGTCACAGTCGTGACGGGAAATATTCAATAAATGTCCTCTATTGGGCAATTCTCTGGGCTATAAGTCATTTGGCATCTACGGCGCTAACACGCTGGGTGGTCAGTGACATGAACGTGATCAAGTGGCTGGTGGCGGTCTGGCCTATAGCCGTATCTATTGGGGCACTACGCCATTTTATGAGATATCTCGAAAACGCAGATGAACTTACCAGGAAAATGGAATTTGAGTCACTCTCCGCAGGATACGGATCCGGAATAATATTTTCCGTGGGTTATGTTTCACTGGAATCCGCAGGAATGCCTGTTATCTTTCTCGGTAGTACAGCGGCGGTTATGATGTCTTCTTATGTGGTGTTTCGTTTTCGCGCGGCAAGGAAATATCTGTGAAAAACACCCTTAAAATACTACGCGCCCAACATGACCTGTCACAGGCGGCTCTGGCTGAAAAACTTGATGTATCTCGGCAGACTATAAATGCTATTGAGAAAGAAAAATATGATCCAAGCCTACCTCTGGCGTTTAAAATAGCCAGGCTTTTCAGATTAACCATTGAGCAGATATTTGAAGATGGCAATCAGGCCATAACACCGCTCGATGCCGATAGTTGATAAAAACATGAGTAATAAAAACGTGCCTAGCACTTGCGTCACCCATTATTGAAATATACGATTTGAACTTGAAATAAAGCAATCAGACCCCATTTTTGACTTATAGCTAGTAGAACGAGCGTTTCCTATTTATCTATGCATGTATTTATGTATGCAAAATAGTAGAATTAAAAGCCAAAAAACGGTGTCTCGACAATACCTAGAACCATAACTATAGATAGTACTTAAATAATAGATCTGTCTAAAGGACGCTAGCCATGACTGAAACTGAACCCCTGCAACCTGCCAATACCGAGCCAGCTGGCCTGGTAAGCACAGCGATAAACATCCTCACTTCGCCAGACGAAGCGTTTAATGAGATAAGGCAACGTCCGAAAAAACTGTTTCCTCTTGCCCTGATTATGATCAGCACCATGGCCGCGATGTTTTGGTATTTCACCATAATAGATTTCGACTGGTACATTGATGACACTCTGGCTATCGCTAATATACCTGACGATCAATTAGAAACCGCTAGAGAGAATATGCTGTCGATGTCACAAAACACATTCAGGATGTTTGGCGTGCTGGGAGGCACAATAGGCATTTTGATAATCAGCGTGCTTCAGGCCGGTTATTTGAGTATGGTTTCGGCACTAAGTGGTGACAAATATAAATTTACTCACTGGTTTTCTTTAGTCGCATGGACTGGGCTTCCATCGTTGCTTGCCGTAATTGGAATGGTAGTAACCATTCTGCTAAGCCCAAATGGGCAATTGAGCGCCTACGCTTTGAATCCCTTCACTCTCGCCAATTTGGGCGTTCAATCGGATAACGCTTCCCTGCAAACGATGCTGAATTCTGTGAACCTGATTATGTTCTGGAGTATGTCGCTGACCGTAATGGGGCATAGGCAATGGCTGCAATGTAGCCTACTCAAATCTCTTACTGTGGTTCTTGCGCCATACGCACTGATTTTTGGTGTTTGGACGTATATCGCCCTCACTTAAGCTTAAATATACCTTATGGATTCGTCGGTTTGTTACGATTATACTCCTTTCCTTGTAACAATTAGATCAATATAGCGTTATATAGTCGTGGGCACCTCAAAAGGATAGTTTCAGTTTATGAATGCCAAAAAAGTTATTTTAATCCTGCTTATCGTAGGCACAGTTATAGCGCTTCCGTTTATCAACAGACAGGTGTTTGGAACTAATGCCAAGGAAGTTAATGTATCTACACTGTCACAGCGAATTATCAGTCCTTCTATTTTAGCATCAGGGTTTCTTACTCACGAAGAAGAAGTGATGCTGAGCTCGGAAGTAATTGGCAAGGTATCTGAGCTTTACGTCGAAGAAGGCGACGAGGTTCGAAAGGGGCAATTACTTTTACAGGTCGATGATAAAAACTTTATTGCAGGCCTGGAACAATCCCAGGCGGCGGAGCGAATTACCAGTATCGACATCGAGCGGCAGGAAATTCGCATAGAAAATCTTATCAGGCAATTTGTGCGCAGCAAAAGTTTGCACGAACAGAAAATGATTGGAGATGATGAATTCGACACAGTCAGTAATCAACTTGATCTTGCTCGCATCGACCTTAAATCTTCACAGGAAAGACTCACTCAGGCTAGAGCGCAACTCGATCAGGTGACCGACAATCTCAGTAAAACAAAAATAGTCTCACCTATAGACGGCGTCATCACCAGTCTTGATATTAAAGTGGGCGAAACAGCCATAGCAAGCTCTACTAATATACCTGGCTCCTCTTTGATGACTATAGCCAATCCGGCAAGCATCTATACTGAGGTTTTGGTAGACGAAGCAGATGTCGCTAATATCGAGATTGGTCAACGCGCCGAAATCGTTGCCATCGCCTATCCTGACCAACCTATGCAAGGAATCGTTCGCTATATAGCCAATACCGCAAAAGTAGCGCCCGGACGACAGGGCCTTAGCTTCACCGTTAAAATAGACATTATCGATGCAGGTGATGTTGTACTTCGGCCAGGCATGTCATGCCGCGCCGAAATATTTACTCGCCAAGATCAAGAAGTAGTGGCTGTACCCATACAGGCGATAATTTTTGAAGAAGACCGCTCTGCCCTGCGTAGTGAATATTTTATCTTTGTAAACGATAACGGCATAGCACGCAAAACCAAAATCGAGGTTGGTATTTCTGACGACGAATATCAGGAGCTTATGAGTGAGATCGATGAGAACATTCAAATCATTGTCGGCCCAGATCAGGAACTCAGACATTTACTCGAAGGTGATCGCATCGATACTACTGTTGTCGAACTGCTGTAGATACCTCCATGGCATTAATCGAACTTAGCAGCATTACTAAATACTACGAAATGGGCGATCAGGTCGTTAAGGCACTTGATGGCATTGATATCGAAATCTTTAAAAACGACTATGTCGCGTTTATCGGATCCTCAGGTTCGGGCAAGTCTACAATGCTGAATATACTGGGCTGCCTCGACAAACCCACCACGGGTCAGTATTACCTCAACAGCAAGAATGTTGAAATAATGGATGCCAACGAATTGTCCGAAATTAGAAATCTCGAAATCGGTTTTATATTTCAGAGTTTTAATTTACTGCCTCGCGCAACAGCGCTAGGGAATGTAATGCAACCGCTGGTGTATAGAAGCATTGGTCTGCGAAAGCGCAAAGAAATGGCGATGGAGGCATTATCAAGAGTCGGCCTGGAAGATCGTACTGACCATTTACCAAACCAGTTATCAGGCGGACAACGACAACGTGTAGCAATTGCTCGCGCCCTTGTTACCACCCCCTCTATCTTGTTAGCTGATGAACCCACAGGAAATCTCGACTCGCAAACGACTATAGAAATTATGCAACTCTTCGATGAGCTGCATGCCGAAGGTCACACATTGATTGTCGTCACTCACGAAGATGAAATAGCTCAGCATTGCCACCGCATTATAGAAATGAAAGATGGCAAAATATTTAAAGACGGTACTACCGCATCGGCGAAGGTGACACACTGATGCTATTTGCACTAATCGAAAGTTTTCGCTCCGCCGTTATCTCAATTTACGCCCATGGTTTGCGTAGTTTTCTAACTACGCTGGGCATCGTGATCGGCGTCGCCAGTGTTATCGCTGTCGTTTCCGTCACCCAGGGTATGAGTTCCTTTATTGGAGACACGTTTGCCTCGCTGGGTTCAAACAGTTTAACCATTCAGTCCTACACTCCTTTCGAAGATCAAATGAAGGGCATCAGAGCGCGCCTTACGCCTGAAGACCTGGAACTCATAGTAAGACGTTCGGAGGGAGTAGCCTCAATTACCCCCATTTTGTATGCAAACCGATCTTCTCAAATAAAATTTGGCTCACAGACTGCATTTAGTCAAATTATGGGAACGACCTATGCTTATCAGGAAGTCTCTCAGTCTTATATGTCGGTTGGTCGATTCATAGCGCAAAGCGACGAGGCAACTCGCAGACGTGTAGTCGTTATTGGTGACAAAGTCAGAGAGAACCTTAACCTGCCAGATAATCCGCTGGCAGAGTATGTAGAGATTGGTGGCGAGTGGTTTAAAATTGTCGGTCTGATGAAGCCAAAGGGCGACATCATGGGATTCAGCCAGGATGACATTGTGTTCATGCCCTACAGCACTATGAGAAGCCTGCAAGGCAATCAAGCACGAACCGATATACAGATACAGCTGAGCCTTAGCGAATCAGCTAACGTAGAAAACGTGGTACAGCAACTTACCACGCTATTAAGAAACGCACACGATCTTGATAGCGACGAAGACGATGACTTCCAAATTCAAACAGCCGAACAATTAATGGAAACCTTCGACACAGTGATCAATATGGTAACTGTAGTGATTGGCGGTATTGTTAGTATTTCACTGTTAGTGGGCGGCATTGGCATTATGAATATTATGCTGGTATCCGTAACTGAGAGAACTCGAGAAATTGGTATCTGTAAGGCCATAGGCGCCAAGCGTCACCATATTCTAATGCAGTTTCTTATCGAGGCATTGCTGTTGTCGCTTTTAGGCGGGCTAATAGGTCTGGCAATCGGGTATGCACTAGGCACGCTCATCTCTAACAGCATACCTTCGTTTCCTCCTGCCAGTATTCCGCTGTGGTCAGTGGCACTTGCTCTAGGGTTTTCCGGGTTTGTGGGCGTGCTATTTGGCATCCTGCCCGCGGCAAAAGCCGCAAATCTCGACCCAATTGATGCGCTTAGATACGAGTAAGCCACTATCGCCTGATAGCTATACACCTCAATCGAAAATCTCTAACAGCCTGTTTTAAAAGGTTATTTTGTATTTTTGCAGATGAATTTTATAGTCGTATATGTGAGCAGCCAGTCCTTTACGGCTAGTTTTAAGGAAAGATCAAATTAACTACTGCCCTGCGGCTGGGGAATGTGATAATCTCCTGACCATAATTTTCACCGTATAATCAACGATAAGTAGTCTTTTAGAAGTGTTTAAACATTCAGCTGACCGCTGGCCGGTCTTTTTCATACTCTTACTAAGTGCACTGGATTTCGGCATGTATTTTCTTGTCGATACCACTTGGGTATTGGGTTTGTATTTCTACCTGATGATTCTGCCCAAGTCCCAGATTTGTGCATGGAATCATCACCATCAGCATGCGCCTACTTTTCGCTCTACTTTTGTAAATCGTATTATGGAATTCTTCTACGCCCTGCACACTGGCGTAACAACGAATCTGTGGGTGTTGCATCATAATCTTGGCCATCACGCACATTATCTTGATCAAACTATTGATGAAAGCCGTTGGACTCGCGACAACGGCACTCAAATGGGCGAATTTGAATACAGCCTGACAATTACACTTACTGCCTATTACCGCGGTTACCTGGTTGGAAAAAAACATCCTAAAGAACAAAAAGATTTCTTCATATTCTCTGCCATTACTTTTGCCCTGGTAGCCGGACTGGTTGCCTATAAACCAATGGCTGCTCTGTTTGTATTTATATTACCCATGATTTTCGGACTTTTTATGACCGCATGGGCGACCTATGAACATCACGCCGGACTTAATACCGATAATGAATTTGAGGCATCTTTTAATAACCTCAACAAGTGGTATAACTTGTTCACCGGCAACCTTGGCTATCACACTGCACATCACTACAAGGGCGGATTGCACTGGTCTAAATTACCGCAACTGCACGAGAAAATAGCAGACAAAATACCGAAGCATTTAATTCGAGGATCCTGGGTTTAGTTTAGAACCCTGAAAAAAAACAAACCCGATGATAATTAAATTATCATCGGGTTTTTTATTGCTGCTTGTACTGAGCCTAAGGCAGAAATTTCAGCTACTGATCGACCGCCAACGTTGTCGTACTTTCTAATACCGTTTCTATTAATTATCAACACTGACAATATGAATGTCGCTATTGCGTGTTCTCAATGTGATTCTATCTCCACCACCATTGAGGTCTCCGCTGGCCACAATTTCATCGTTATCTTCTCTGATGGTTAATGGAAAATCAGTATAGATTCGATAATCACCGCGAGAACGCCTTGAAACATTTAACCTGGCATTAATCGTCGCTCTTAGGCTGGCCGGAATTCGCAGAGTAACATCTCCACCTGCCGTATCCAGTTCCACAGAGCCACCAATATCACCTCTGACTGCCGACAAGTCCACTTCAATTCTTCCACCGGACGTGTCTGCATTTACAACCCCAGTAGCGCCCCGAACAGTGATACTGCCGCCGGAAGTATCCGCATTTACTGGCCCATTGCTGGCTTCAATAACTATGTTCCCTCCAGAAGTATCCGCCTCAATACTGGTATCACTACCTTCAAGATAAATGTTACCACCGGAGGTGTCTGCAATAAGTGCCCCTATCGCCCAGTCTGCCCGAATCGTACCTCCTGATGTGTTGAGACTAACTCTTGACCCGCCCTTACCCACTTCAATATTGCCACCAGAGGTATCTGCCAGTATATAACCCTGCACATCACCAATAGTGATACGACCACCGGAGGTATCCGCCGAAACATAACCGCTAACATCACCAATAGTAATACGCCCACCAGACGTATCCGCGTCAACATTACCATCAACCTCTCTAATATCGATATGTCCTCCAGAAGTATCAGCATGCACATCACCGCGAGATACTGTGCCAATGGTTATATTTCCACCGCTAGTATCTACACTTACATCTCCGCTAATATCAGATACATCGATATTGCCACCACCCGTTTCTAGCTCAAGATTGTAATCCACGGGAACATTGACTACAAATCTGATACTCGAGCGGCGAATTCTAAAAAATCCCCCACGAGAGTCGGCTTTAACACGTACATCATCGCCCCTCTGATCAATATCTACTTTAAAGCCCGAGGGGTTTCTCACCCGAACACGAACGCTGTTCTGATCCCACGTGTTGATATCGATCGAACCTGCATCGCTCTCAATCAACAGGGTTCCACCTGTGCCGACATCAAACTCACGCTCGATATCGTCAGATGCAGCCTGCAGGCTCGATGAATATGTAAATGCAAGTGACACAATGGCCAGTCTTGCTATGGCGGTTCTAAAATGAGACATGGTCTTCACCTCTTCTGCGAAGCCCTAAATGGCAGGGCTGGATTCTTATAGTTTACTGTATTGATTATTTCTAACGTACACTCTTTAAACTGCATTCTTTAAACTGCATTCTCTAAATTACATCGCCCTCAGACTCTTCAACAATTGTCCTTGCCTGAGCCCGTATATATTCGTTGCTGTCCCTGTCCATCCGCACTCTAAATACATCCAGTGTTTGCTGGTCGGGATACGCGGCCAAAGCTTGAAACGCTTCCAGCCTGACACCTGGATTTACATCCTGACTAAGAGCAAAGCGTAATGCATCACGTACCTGCTCTTCGTGAGCCAATGCAACCAGTGATTGCACTGCCTGATATCTCACTCCAGGATTCTGATCATTGGTAAGTACATAGATAAGTGCCTGATATACTTGATTGCCCGAAGCAACCGTTTGCAAAGCATTGATAGTATCCAGCCTTGACGCGCTATCTATATCATTCTGCAGAGCAACTGCCATCAAACTATGAATATCCTGATCAGCAACGTTGCCGGTAATATTAGTTTGTGATGCCAGAGAAAAAGACAAACTAATGTCGCCTGTATCAGCGTCATAGTCATTCACCTTAAACTGATAAATTTCATAGTCTTCGTCGTTGATTAGAGCCAAAGGAGAAAGATCAGCAGTTTCGGCACTGGAAACCATCTGATCAACCACAGGGATTATGTCTTGGGTTGCAGAAGGAGAAGCTACATAAATACCTAATACAAAGGTCATAGCCATTGCTGCCGCCTGAAATCCTACAGCAAAAGGTTTCTCCGCCAAATTTGCTAGCCACTGACGCACTGAAAAGCTGGTACGGTCCTGCCTTTGCAGGTTCTGACGCAGCAACCAACGATTCCCCTGTAAACGCTCTTCGCTAATTTGTGGCTGAATACCTTGAGGGATGGCACTGTCTAAACGCAGTTCTTCCTCTAACAACTGAGCCAAAACTGAATTGGTTTCGAGCTCTTGCTCAAATACAACTACCTCATCAGCTGTTAAATCTTCGTAAAGATAACGAATTAGCAAATGCTGTAATTGTTCTTTATTTTCTGGAATGTTCATTACCTGTATCCTGACTAGTGATATTCCGCTAATTGCTGTTTCAATTTATTTCTCGCCCTGAACAAAACTACTTTTACCGAGTTGTCGGTACAGGACATTACTTCCGCTGCTTCTTTAAGTTTGAACCCTTGCTGATGACATAGAACAAATGCAATGCGTTCTGTGTCTGTTAATTTTTTCATGGCCAGATTTATTTGTGTATTCAATTCCGAGTCCAGCATTAATGATTCAGGAGAATGGGTTTCAACATACTTCTCCTCCCGTTCATATTGATTCTGTATAACCGCCATTTTCTGCCAGGTTCTTTTAAGTTTTCTACGGTTTGATAACGCCGTGTTAACTACGATCTTATGAAGCCAGGTGCTAAATTTACTCTCGAGTTTAAACTTGGGTAACGCCCGATACGCGGCCAGCATTGCATCCTGATAAATATCATTGGCATCATCTGGGGTATGAGCAAACCCAGCCGCCACAGCAAGCATTTTCGATTCCAACAGGCACACTAGTCTCTCAAACGCGGCTACATTGCCCGATTGCGCCGCCCGTACCAGCTCTTCTTCAGTTTCCTTTAACAAGGAAATCTCTCCGCATTCCCAGGTTTTCCTGGTTTGTGTTTAATCAATTATCTAGATATACCTTAGAGTGTACTTCCCTAAAAAGGGTTAACAAGAGGTTAAGGAATAAAATGGGTCATAGTGGTGTAAATACGCATAATTTACAGCGCACACTCGAAAACAGGGCTGTATAGCCCTGTTATTGATGAAGGGTTAGGAAAAATACTGAATTCTGCAGGGGATTGGGAAGGGGTGCTGTTTTGTAGTGACTAGCGCCCAGGGATGGAGCGCGGGAGGGCCAGGGATGGCCCAATGGAACGTAAAAACAGTACCCCTTCCCAAGCCCCGATACACGCATCAATTATCTACAGGTCCTTCCCTGCCAGCCTTCAATTTTTTACCTGGTTATAACTGTAGGTTTCCGCCAGCTTACCCAATAGCTTAGAGAACGCACTGGGCCAGGGCCCCCTATTTTCTCCGCAGCTTGCACCTGTCCCGGGTTCTCTCACTCGGTCAGGAGCCCAAAAGACGGTCTTCTTCTGTCACTCGATGCTACGCTTTAATCGCTACAAAAACAGGGGGCCCTAACCCAGCGCTCGTAGTCCCCATCTAATACCGTGCAATGTGTGCACTTTATTTCATGGAGATATCTCAATGGTCGAGTCGTTTGTCTGGGTTTCAACCTGAGATTCTGCCGAGGGTCGCCGTACTCTTTCACGATGGGGTCGGTTCTGTCTCGCTGGGCGCCCTGTTTGCTCATTCTGCCTTCTCACACCTTCCCGCTGCCGCCGTCTGTCACGTAGAGCCTGGCGTTGTTCTTCGGTCAGAGATTCTAATTGCTTTCGGGTTTCTCGGCGCCGAGCCTGCCTGTCTTCTTGAGTAAGCTGGCGTAGTTCTTCAATACGCGCCTGTCGTTGAATTTTTTGTTGCTGCGAATCCGGATTGAGCTGTACTACTGTATTTTCAGTATCCTGAGCGCTACTTATTGGAATATGTAATAGAAATGCAATCATGATGGCCATAGAGCCTGATAATTTTTTCATGTCATTAATCCTCATTGTTTACATTTTAATCCACCCTACAAATCTAACAAGGGAGCGCGTGATTAAGTGTTCAATGTAATTAACGCAGAGTTGTGCAGAAGGTTTACATCAGTTGCGATTTAGCCAGGATTGAATTTCCTCAACAAGAAGACCGGGCTTTTCGAACGGAACCAGATGTCCCGCATCTTCTATTTCAATGAACTCATGGTGAGGCAGCATAGACTGCCATTTAGCCCAGGCGGCAGGAAAAATTGTATCGGAGCTCTGACCTCGAATAGCCAATACCGGAACTGTGATCAAAGGAAGTAGATTCCACAAACTATGCACAGTTGTATAGCAGCGAGCTTCCCATTCTTTACTGTATGCCAGTCTAAAGGTTCCATCTTCAGATTGGTAAATGCCGTGCTGAATGTAATCCCACATTACCTCATCACTTATATCCTTAAACACATGCTTTGGACGAAAGTGATCAAATGCTTCCTGTCTATCGCTCCAGCAATCTACTCTGGTAAGTGTTTTCTTAACCAGAGGAATTTTGTTCTTCGCAAAACGACCAAAAAGACGCAACGCAAACAGAAAGCGGCGCGGAACAAGCACCGGCTCAATTAAAACAATAGATTTAAACAACTCGGGTCGTTTTGCGGCGGCAATTAATATTGCCGCTGAACCCATCGAGTGCCCTACACTAATAAGTGGCTGATCCAGGCCTTCAGCCAACTGAATCAAATCCTCACCAAACACATGCCAGGACTTCAAGCTGGAGGGATCAGATGGTGGCTTCCACAAGGGCCGGTGTACGCTTGCTATCACCCGATGAGAGCGGGTAAAAGGCTCCAGAAGCGCCCTGTAAGCCAGTGGAGGATAGCCATTGGCATGGGAGAAGTGCAGCAACGGGCCACTACCGCCTATGTTTACGCAAGGTGGTGATTTTCGGGCATGAGTTTGTTGCATAATAGATTGGCTATATACTGCGTAAACCCCATTCTGACACGACTTTCTGCGAAAAACACGGTAATTTGGCAAACATCAAACCCACGATATTAAGGATAGAAATTGACAAATTTACCCCCATATCTATTTACTAGACAGGCAAAACAGACTAATAATAGCTTTTTACAGTAAAGGAGACAGATCGTGGAATTTGAACTTCTGTATTGGCACTGGATGGTTTTTGGCATCGCCTTGATGCTAACTGAAATCTTTCTTGGGTCGTTCTTTATTTTCTGGTTTGGCGCCGCCGCCATGGTTGTCGGCCTGCTGCTACTTCCATTTCCGACAATATCAGAAGCCGCACAAATTATTATATGGGCTTTTTCATCAGTCTCATTCGCTGTGGGCTGGTTTAAAATCCTGAAACCTCTTTCCGTAGACAATACCAAGGCTGGTATGTCCAGAGAAGCTTTGTTGGGAGAAATTGGTCAGGTTCTAATGCCACCTAATGGTGACAAATTTGGCAAAGTAAGATTTCCAGCACCTCTACTAGGCTCGGATGAATGGCTTATAATTTCACAAGATAACCTGTCAACCGGAGATAGAGTTAGTGTAGTTGATTTGTCCGGCAACTCGTTAATTGTTACAAAGGCCTAGCCTTTTTAAACGGTATTACTTGAATTAACAAAACATAAAAGGAGTATTGCAATGGAACCAGGTTTTATATTGGCCATGGCATTCTTGGTATTTATTTTAGTCACCGTCGCTCAAGGCGTCAGGCAAGTTCCTCAGGGATACAAGTGGGTTGTACAGCGATTGGGGAAATATCATACCTCGTTAAAGCCGGGGTTAAATTTTATCATTCCGTATATCGATGTCGTTGCCTTTAAGGTAACCACCAAAGATATTGTACTCGACATTCCTTCTCAGGAAGTTATCACCAAAGACAACGCCGTAATAATTACCAATGCCGTTGCGTACATCAATATCGTCTCGCCAGAAAAGGCCGTGTACGGTGTTGAGGATTATATAATTGCCATTCAAACTCTGGTGCAAACTTCTCTGCGTTCTATCGTGGGTGAAATGAGCCTTGATGCAGCCCTGTCCTCGCGGGATCATATTAAGGCAAAATTGAAAGAGGCGATTTCAGATGATATTGCCGACTGGGGAATTACGCTTAAAACCGTAGAGATTCAGGATATTAATCCCTCGGATACTATGCAGAGCGCCATGGAAGAGCAGGCAGCAGCAGAAAGGGCCAGGCGTGCCACGGTAACTCGTGCCGGCGGTGATAAAGAAGCGACAATTCTCAAGGCTGAAGGACAGCTGGAAGCTTCCAAGCGCGAAGCTGAGGCGCAGGTTATTCTTGCTGAGGCGAGTAAAAACGCGATTACTTTAGTTACCGAAGCCATTGGTGAGAAAGAAATGCCCGTCGTGTACCTATTGGGCGAAAAGTACATTAGTTCATTGCAGAATTTATCTGAATCTGAAAATACCAAATTTGTCGTGTTTCCCGCCGACATCCCTGCAGCTATAAAGGGATTGATGGGTCGATAGATTATTGGAAGCGTTTACAGAGGCAAGGTTAGTGCGTGTGTTTTAACAAAGTGCGCTCAGTGATAATTTTTATGTCACTGCCATCTCTTTTCAGTAGCAGCGCTTTTTCGATTTTTCGCCCGTGCGCCGTATACAACCAGTCGCGGCTGGCGAGCGTACCTATAACCAGATAATCAACACTACTGTTGATACTCGAATTGGTAGTACCGCCCAGGCATTTCAATAACAAATCAACAGAGTCACGGTCTCCGCTGACGAAGTCGCCCGTAAGGCAAAACATTGCCCCAGAAACGGGTAGTGATTCCAGAGTGTCTTCCCATACTTCAGTGGAGGCCTGAAAACTAACTCCAGATTCAGTCGGGTCTGACTCAGTTACCTGATAAACCGTAACCAGTAGATCATCACGTTCTTCATCAGTGATAATGCCGTCTTCAAGAATAATAGCCAGCCGATTAACAATTACACTAGCCGGCCAAACTTCCTTGATTGACTCATTACGGTCGAGCCAGGCAGACATTGCATTGATTTCCTGGTCGTTTAATACACCATCGGATGCAATGCCCGTTAAAAAGCCTATTAGCTCTTCAATATGTCCGACACTTTCGGATGTATCTGAATCCTTTGCCGAAAGTATTTGCTCGATGCGAGATTGCATCTGCTCAAGCTCTTCCCGACTTATTACGCCGTCCTCTAAAATATCTCCAACCTGCCCAAGGATAGCTAGTACGTCTTTATCCTCAGAGAGATATTGTTGAGTTTTGAGCCAGGCATCCAGAAACAGCAGCTCTTTTTCATTGAGCCGATTATCAGCGACAACACCCGCCAAAATGCCTCTTAGCCCGTACATTGCTCTATCTTTTTCATTGGAAAAGCTAAATGCGCGAGTTAAAACCTGACCGTCTAATTCTTTGCTTATATCCAAGGTTATTGACCTGGTTTTTTATTATTTCTATATAGCGGACATCATAAGTCTTTAGTATTTAACTGTCGAAGTATTTTGAGGGTCTAAATGTGGACAATAACGGATAGATTAGTAAGCCAATTCCAATAGCATAAACCCGCTTGAAGCGGGTTTAGTGAGGTAACGCTAGCTTTTCCTAAAATTACTCTAGAAAGTACCGTTTATCTTTAAAGATACAACCCGTCCAGACGTTGCACACTGGTCCTCAATTTCTTCTAGAATGCCAGCAGAGATTCTACCCACATAGCGTGTGCGGTACCGGCATTGCATGTTCGCCGTAGCGTTTCTGGCATCAAATCGATAAGTAATTCCCCGTGAATCTACAAATTCTACAAAGGCATTAACATTCGGCTCACCAACAAACGACTCTATGTCTTCTATGTCATAGACCTTTTCGTTGTCATCGAAGCGGTTATTCCATTGCAAGCCGTAGTTCATACTCAGCTTGGGAATATCGTGTCTGAAGCCAATACTGAGGCGACCACGTCCAAACCTTGCAAAGCGTCGGTCAATTCCAAGAAAAGGATCTCGTATCTTGGAATCCTGAACATTCAACCTGGCATTTATTAGTAAATTTGGCATATCGATCATGCGCATTCTAATACTGCCGCTTAAATTAAGCCCCCACATATCACCTTCACCAATATTGCCATTGGCCGATTGCAAATCATCTACAGAAGGAGACACATCTATACGGTCTATTTTATCGTGGTGCGCGTGGTAGAAAATATTAGCATCAACAACGCCGATGTCATTGGGCAATCGATATTCTGCATTAATATCATATTTCCAGAACCATTCCTGACGCAGATTTTCGTTACCCGCAAGTGTAGTGGCGTCGTTATCTTGCTCGTCATTAGTGGCGACAAAGTCATTAAAACTTAGCTGCCTTACAACTTTTTCGATGGAGCCCCTAAGCTGAAGCTGAGGTGTTAGGTCGTAGCGAAAATCAACTTTGGGTTTCACAAAATCAAAATCACGCTTTTTACTGACATCCCCAGACTGGCTAATCTCAGATAATTCGTACAACAATGTGCTTTCCAGGGACATTTTGGAATTAATAATCCAGTTATGAATAATAAACGGCTCGTATCGAATTTCTTCCACAGATGAGTTGGCATTCGACACCGACTGTGGCACTAAGCCGCCAAAAGCGCTGGAAGGAGTTCCAGTACTATCGACCAACCCTAGAGCTAATTTTGAATCCAGAATTGTTTGTGCTCGCTCGGCACCGAATTCAATATCCTGTCCATTGAAAACATCCATAGTAAAAGAGCCGCGAATAATGCGTTCTTTGGTAGTGCTTGCCGCTGATAAAAACAGGTTCTTATCCTCTGTTCCATCAGCAAACACATCGTATCGCTCGCGGATAGATGCACTGTTACCTTCATTGCTAATGAACAACACCTTGAAGCGGCTGCCACCTGCAGTCAGGTATTCGTAGTCACCACCGATTTCCCAACTATCCCTCTGCCCAGGAATATCTTCTCTTTGACGTGACAGGATGCTGGGCTGAACTTGCAAGTCGGTGGTATAGCGTAGCAAATCAGTAGGATTGTCATTCTCGGAATATTGAGCGTTAAGTCTTGCACTACTGTTACTGCTAATTTCATAGCCAAGATTTAGGCTAAGGTCATAGCTGGTTTGTTCTCGCGTTCTGTCTTCTCGAATCTCGTCATTTTTTGAAAAATCACCAAGAATACTTCGCTCAGTACTCACCCTGTGGTCATAACGAGGTTCGGCAGATGCACTAAGCATAAAGTTTAAAGCACCACTTTGACCGCTGAAAGAAACCGAACCACCTGGCTGGGTTTCATGATCGGCATAACGATCCATATTCACTTCGTAGCTGATACTGTTTGAGGACAGCTCTTCATGTAGGACAACATTAACCACCTGACCGCTACCTCTAACATCCAAGTCGCCCGAGGTGCCTCGAATAATTTCGATGTAGTCAACTTGGTCTGCGGTAATTCGCCCCATTTGAGCACTTGTCTGATTACTCTTGCCCGCTGTACGTTTTCCGTTAATCAGAATCTGACTACCACCACTTCCGCTTCCGAGCCCACGTCCTCCACTGCCGCCACCTGTCCTTCCTCCTCTAAAATTACCTCCTCCTCCGGTTACAGAACCAACGCCAGGGATTCTGTCGAGCATGTCTTGGGCAGTAATAGGAGAAAATTCTTCAAAATAAGAAGCTGGGTAAACCACTGTAGAGTCATCCCCAACGTTATCCTGTGCGCTAAGCGACAGAGAAACACCTGAAAACGCCAGAAAGACTGACACACGGGCGATGTTGGCTGAAAATGATAGTAAATTGAAACGCATGATTTGAGCTCTTATAGTTTAAATATTAGGTTAAATGTTATTTCAGATTGCAATACAGTTATCGCCGTTACAATTCTACATACAGTAAAGCAGGACACTGATCTTCAGCTTTTACTTACCGAATTTAATAAAAATATTGGGAAATATCGAATTGAGCATTATAGAAGATGAGAACACTGTAATTTGTGACAAATTGTAGAGCAAACTCCTCTTTTCCACCCTGATTCTCTTCTGCAACATTTATCGGCAGAAATAGCGACAAATCGACCGTGTTCCGGCGCTTCTTCATCTTCTTAATCGTCGGAGCCTGCGTTACACTACGTCGTCATTGGGGATACAGAAATATGAGCGAATCAGATCAAGCAGTGAATACCAGCACACAAGGGCAGCGCTCGTTTGTGGTCAGGTTGTTGAGCGGTGAATTCGGTCTGGCTACAACATACTGGGCTTTTTACTTCCTCGGCGCCGGCGCTTTTTTTATATTCGGCAGCCGGGCTGTTAACAATGAACAGTGGATTGCCTATCTTGTGATGATTGCCCTAATGATGGCATATACGGTAATTTTAATAATCGGAATACGAGCTGCCTATAAAGGCCCGCAATTGTGGAAAGTGATGTCGAGAACATCTTCGGTGTTTATGATCATCAATATTCTGACCGGGGTCTGTACACTTGGTTTTGTCTATTGAGGACATCCTATTGAACCAGTCAACTTCATCCAGCAGCTACGCTCTTGTAGTAAAGAAAGATTGTCCAACCTGCGCCTTAATCGAACCTATGATCAATAATTTGACCGAAGGTTCTGTTACTAGTCTTACTGTGTATGTTCAGGACGATGCGTCTTTTCCAAAAAACGTTGCCAATCTGATTGATGATACTCAATTAGAATTCTCTTATAAAAATACAATCGAAATTGTCCCTACCCTGATTCGGCTGAATAGTGATGGCAAAGAAGAGTCAAGAATAGTTGGATGGGACAAACAGCAGTGGCAAGAGTTCACAGGCATTAATGACCTAGGCGCCAAGCTAATAGATTTCAAACCAGGCTGTGGGTCTA
This sequence comes from SAR86 cluster bacterium, assembly GCA_002402175.1. Taxonomy (GTDB): domain Bacteria; phylum Pseudomonadota; class Gammaproteobacteria; order Pseudomonadales; family Pseudohongiellaceae; genus UBA9145. The sequence goes on along the minus strand of NVVJ01000004.1, from coordinate 29,974 downwards.
AAACTCAGGACCCGGGTATGGAAGAAGTACTCGCCTTAAGATTTGACACTCATCTGCTAAAAGCCAGAAAAATAGAGCTAGCCGAATCTGAAGATATTATGGAAGCCTGTTTCGATAGAGGTTGGAGCGATGGGCTTCCTGTTGTACCCCCTACCGCTCTGAGAGTTATGCGGATGATAAACGGCAGCGAGCGCGAAGCCGATGAAGTCATTGGTCGTGTACCACCGGATTATGTTCCTTGCAGCATTGAAAAACTAGCGATCAACGCAGTAATGGCTGGTTGCAAGCCTGAATATTTTCCTCTGGTTATTGCATCAGTTGAAGCCGCCCTACAAGATCGCTTCTGTATGCACGGCCTACTTTGTACGACTTATTTTTCATCGCCAGTAATGGTGGTCAGCGGGCCAATAGCCAAACAGATTGGAATGAACTCCGGAGTTAATGCACTGGGGCAAGGCAATCGAGCCAATGCTACGATTGGCCGAGCCTTACAGTTAGTGATTCGAAACATAGGCGGCGGCGTTCCCGGTGGTATAGACAGAGCCACGATGGGAAACCCAGGTAAGTATACTTATTGCTTCGCCGAAGATGAAAGCGATGAAGACTGGGCCAGCCTGGCTATGGACAGAGGTTTTCAGCGCAATGATTCCGTAGTCAGTCTGTTTGCCGGCGATGGATTGCAGCCCATTCTCGACCAGCAGTCGCGCGAACCAGCGTCTTTGGCGAAAAGCATGGCACAAAGTTTAAGAAGTGTAGCTAACACAAAAATATTTGGCCTCGCCGATGCTATTTTGGTGATTTGTCCGGAGCATCGCCGAGTATTCAGACAAGGTGGCTGGTCAAAGTCCGATGTTAAGGAAGCTCTATATAAAGAGTTGCTTACACCTGGCGCCGAACTGGTACGAGGTGCAAATGGCATAGCAGAAGGAATGCCTGATAAGTTTAAGGAAAAAATGTTAAACAAATTCAGAGATGACGGACTTCATCTTGTTACCACTGGCGGAACCGCAGGTTTATTTTCTGCGATAATTAGTGGCTGGGTTGCCTCGGGAGAACGTGGCAGCCAGATTGTTTCGCAAAAGCTGTAAGAAAGACTAAGTGCATTACTTAACATTACTTAGAGATTAACTATTATTTATTGATTAATTATCAATGGAGGATAAACATGAGCAGTCAAACAAGCTTGCTTGATCCCACGGCAGAACTGCAACCTTCTGAGCGTCAGCTATTACCCAGACTCTCAAGCCTTGCAGGTGCCACTATTGGGCTACTAGACATATCCAAGCCGCGAGGCAAAGAATTTCTCGACGAAGTAGAGAAATTCTTAATAGATGCAGGTGCCACGGTTAAGCGCTACGCAAAACCAACGTTTGCCAGAATTGCACCGCTTGAGCTTACCCAGAAAATAAGCACAGAGTGCGATGCAGTAATTGAAGGGCTGGCCGATTGAGGCTCATGTACCTCGTGCAGTTTGCATGACATCATGGACCTTGAAAGCAGAGGCTTACCCTCAGGATTTATAGCCTCCTGCGAATTTATAGACGCAGCCGCGGCGCAGGGCAAATCGCTTGGAATAAAACCCGCCAGTGTCTTTATTCCCCACCCCATTCAGGATCGAACCGATGCGGAGATGGTGGAGCTGGCCAAAAATTCAATCGATGCAGTCACTGCATTGATTTGCGAAACAACTGATTAATATTACATCGATGGAGATTGGAATGACAAAAGAAGCAGTAATCGTATCTACCGCCAGAACCCCCATAGGCAAAGGCTATCGTGGCGCCTTTAATGACACAGACGCCCCCAGCCTGGGTGGGCACGCTATCGCCGAAGCGGTTAAACGTGCTGGTATTGAGCCGGGCGAAGTTGATGACGTAATAATGGGTTGTGCCATGCAACAGGGTTCATCGGGCCAGAACATTGGACGCACTGCTGGCGTAGCCGCAGGCCTACCAAGTTCTGTTGCCGGTATGAGTATGGACCGACAATGCGCCTCCGGCATGATGGCGATTGCCACCGCCGCCAAGCAGGTAATATGCGACGGCATGCCAATTGTTGTAGGGGGAGGTTTAGAGTCTATTTCTCTTGTACAAAACGAACACCGTAATGGTTACCGCGCGCAGGACCCTGCCGTAATTGCAAAATCTCAGCATGCCTATATGTCGATGTTAGAGACTGCCGAAATTGTCGCAAAACGCTACAACATTTCCAGAGATGCACAAGACGAGTATGCGTTTCAGAGCCAGCAACGAACTGCCGCTGCACAACTAGCCGGCGCCTTTGATGACGAAATTGTACCCATGGCATCAAAGATGTTGTTCACCGACAAGGAAACAAAACAGCAAAGCGTTCACGACACTTTGCTAGAAAAAGATGAAGGCAATCGACCAACAACTACCCTCGAAGGACTGCAAGGTCTCAAGCCTGTATTCGAAGGCGGAGTAATCACCGCAGGCAATGCTAGCCAACTTTCTGACGGAGCCTCGGCCTCGGTAATTATGGACAGCAAACTTGCCGAACAGAAAGGCCTTGAGCCATTAGGTGCTTATCGCGGCATGGCCATTGCCGGGCTGGAGCCTGACGAAATGGGAATCGGTCCAGTGTTTGCAATCCCAAAACTCCTGGAACGTAATAATCTCAAAATGGAAGATATTGGCCTTTGGGAACTTAACGAAGCGTTTGCCGTGCAGGTTATCTACTGCCGTGATACTTTGGGCATTCCTGGTGAACTGCTTAATGTTAACGGCGGCGCTATCTCCATAGGCCATCCTTACGGCATGAGTGGTGCGCGCATGGTTGGTCATGCGTTGATCGAAGGTAAACGTCGCGGTGCTAAATATGTTGTCTGCACTATGTGTGTAGGCGGCGGAATGGGCGCTGCAGGGTTATTCGAAGTTTACTAAAAACTGAGATATCCCCATTAAATACTGAACTCGACAGGGGATTGGCAAGGGGTGCTGTTTTGTAGTGACTAGCGCCCAGGGATGGAGCGCGGGAGGGCCAGGGATGGCCCAATGGAACGGAAAAACAGTACCCCTTCCCAAGCCCCGGCACTCGCATCAGCTATCTACAAGTCATTCCCTGCAAACTTCAATTCTGTTGCTTGAGTATCGCGGTGGGCGAAAATAACCCGAGGCTTACTAATGAAGTATTGCACTCTCAGGCTTAGCTTTATCTTCAGCAAATTCCGGATGTAGCATATCCCCACTTTTAACAAGCAGAAGGTCGTGGCGGGTAAGTCGATCGTATTCGTCAGTTGCGCAGACATCAATGTCTTCCAGCAATACGCAAACTACGTCGTCATCTTCAATGTCCACAACAATACAGGGCTTGAATCCAATGACTGTATTCAGCGACGCTAACGCTCCAATTTCACAACTGTGAACAGGGAAATAAGCATCGGATTTATTAAGTAAACCATAGGATGTAAAAGCAACCCCAAAACCGGCTGCCGCAACAATATGAATTATGTCGATGATATTAGGATCAGTCAGGTCGATACGCACCGTATCGGACATCGGTTGTTTTCGATTCAAACGCTTTTGATTGACCAACTTAAGAAACAGACTGATGTCATCCTGATTCCATTCCAGAGTTTCTTCTTTTTCCGAGCGAGTACTATCGGACGATAAACTTACTACGCTGGTTTCGATTGTCAGATCTTTAACAGACATTTCAGGAGGGCTGGGAACAACCATTGATACAGAACAGTAACCTTCGCTACTCTCAGCGCCCAGTCGCCATAAAAACGGTATTTCGGCGGTTAACTCAATCATGTAAACCTGTTTTAGTTAGAACAATAGAGATAAAGGTATCACATTACATCAACGTGAAGAATCTCAATATTCAAAGATTAGAGTACATGATTGTCGATGAGAGAAAATAGCCACTTACAGTGTTATGCTCAGAATCTCTCAAGCTACCTTAGATAAGCCCTTGAGAGAGCAGAGAATTTTCATATCCAATTCGATTTATTTTTTTCCACAGAATCTGTGGATAAGTCAGTGCATAAATCATAGAAATTTGCCGCAAAGCTCGAAATTACGCTTGTATGAGACAATTTGATCATTTTTTAACCAATGATAAATATTCAATATATTCAACAGCTTAGAGGTTATGGAAGTATTGATCTAAAATAATACATGCGTATTTCTAGGGTATTGTGACGACGATGTCATTTTTGTGCATAAATTATCGAGATAAACGTATTTTTGAAAATAATACCCCCTGTTCATCACTGTTTTTATTGAAGTTTTTTGACCTATAATACCGTTCGTTCCTATTAGCAATTTAGCCCTGGAATCAGATGAAATACACATCTACTAAACTAACTCTACTTCTAACCTTAATTTTGTTGATAGTTGCCGTTCTTATGGGCTGGGGTATTTTTCGCAAGAGCCAAATAGACGATGCAAGCCAGCAACTGGCAATAACAACCACCCAGACAATTTTCTCAACGGCAAATGCCCAGTTTCTGATTGATAATGCTCATAAGAGCTATTCTCGAGAGATGTCAGAAGAAGCCTTTAACGGATACATTGCTTTCATTCTACGCACACTAGGCCCGCTTGCCGCTATAACCGCAATTACTGGATCAACTGATATGTCGGCGAACCCCCTGAACCAGAAATCAGCACAGGCAAATTACGAGCTTGACCTTACCTTTTCTAATAGCTCCACAACCGTGCTTATATCAATGATTTATGAGCAGGACAAATGGCAATTTGAATCCTACACTGTGCAGGCGCAACTGCTACAGGAGTGAGAATGGCGACGACGCCCGATCTTAGCTAGCAAATAAATCGTAAACCGACGGCACCAAAATCGCCGCACACACTACAGCTAACAACACGTCACGGTCTAAATGATATTGAAGCAGTAAAGCTTCTGGAAGGTTAAGTGCAATCACACCAGTAATCACCACCACCAACATGATTAAATTCTTGCTCAATAGAATCGCCACAAGAATAAACGCCACAGAAAACACAGCGATATAGTTACTCTCCAGACCAAAACGAGAGAGAGTTTCATTGGCAATTGCCATACCCAATGTAACGAAAATAATCACACCATAGGCAATCGGTTTAAATGCATGTTTTTGTCGTTCCATAGTGCCACCTTTTAAGTAATAAACTTATTCACTAGGTGGATATCACTATAGAGCAGGATTTGGTCGAAGCGACAAGCCAGTCTTCAAACTTTGAACTGGGTCAAACCTCAATTGTGCGCCAGCCGACACTTTACCAAGTCTGAGGTATGTCACACGTTTGGAAAAGCAATATTTAAAGATTGAGGCAGGTAGATTGGGAGTTGACTATGGCATCAATTTTCCACGAAATTCGTGGTAATAATGCGAGTTTTTTTAATACCGGGCTGCTGTCAGGGTTTTATTCACCAACCACGCGTAGTAATTGTTGGTAATCACTGAGTCCATTGAAAATTTTCTCAATAGCATCTTGCTTCATCGTAAGCATGCCGTCTTTCTTCGCTTGCTCGCGAATCAGGCTCAATTCATCCTTTCTGTAGATCATGGCCTGTAGCTCGTTGGTGCCAACCAGCAATTCATGAATACCGGTTCGGCCTTTGTAGCCTGTGTCACCACAATCAGAGCATCCGATTGGACCGCATAGCTCTATGTTGTCCTCATCAATACCCAAGTCCTTAAAATCTTCTGGGCCGTATGCATTAATTAATTGATCCAGCTCTTTCCTGTCAGGCTTATAGGACTGCTTACATTTTCCGCAAAGAGTCCGCATCAAGCGTTGGGCCAGAACTCCCAACAGAGCATCAGAGAAGTTAACCGGGTCTAGGCCCAGATCAAGTAATCGAGTAATGGTTTCTGGTGCTGAGTTGGTATGCAGCGTGGAAAAAACCAGGTGACCCGTTAGTGAAGCTTCTATGCCGATACTGGCAGTCTCGTGATCACGCATTTCACCAATTAGAATCACATCGGGGTCTGCGCGCAAGAACGCTCGCATCGCCGCGGCGAAAGTAAAATTAATTTTTGGCAACATCTGTACTTGTTGCAGGCCAGGCTGGGTAATTTCTACAGGATCTTCCGCCGTCCAAATTTTACGTTCCGGCTTATTAATATGTCCTAATACGGCATGCAAGGTAGTCGTTTTACCCGAACCGGTAGGCCCCACCACAAGAAACAAACCATGGGGATGAGAAGACAACTCGATAATTTTATCGTAGAGCGAAGGGGACAGATTCAACTTATTCAACGGTAGCGCGCTTCCAGCAGCAAGGATACGAAGTACGGCGCTTTCACCCTGCACAGTCGGCACCGTGGCAACACGAAGCTCGACCTTTTTTCCGCGAATCTTAAGTTTGCACTTTCCATCCTGAGGCAGGCGTTTCTCTGATATATCTAATCTTGATATAACTTTGATGCGTGCAATAAGCGCCGCGCAATGCTCTTTCGGAACTTTCAATAATTCGCGGCAAATGCCATCTACCCTGATTCTAACGCCGCCAGGTGCTTCGTCTTTTCCAGGCTCAATATGTATATCCGAAGCACCGAGGCGCTCGGCTTCGGTAATGATTCGGTTTACCAACTGAATGATGCCGGACGTAGCCGCAAGGCTTTCGTCTTCGTCATCAGTACTACTGGTATCGATTTCAATCCCGCCCTCACCACCAAGCGTAGAAAATACATCTTCAAAGCCGGCTTCCATTTCCGCGTCAGCATCACCGCGCAAAAATTGCAATATATGCTCTGGCAGCCCAACCCTGAAAACGTAGTTGCGGGCATTCACCACACCCTGTATTTCCATGATGCGCTGATAGTCTGAAGGGTCATCAATAAGAATTACCGCTTCTTCTTTATCACCCGCCACGGGCAACCAGAGATTGCTGCGCAAATAACTCACGCCAATATTTTCCAGAAGGTCAAATGGTAACTCATGCTCTGAGTCATATTTCATATAGGGAACGCGGTAATAGTGCTCCAGCGATTTACCGATGGTGTCCGCTTCAATATTGAATTCTTCCATTAAACTGCGAGTAACAGAGCCACCATACAAGGACACGCTGTTTTGCAGTTCGGCCATTTCAACGGCGGTAATCTTATTCTTTTGTACAAGGTAATCGAAAGGTCCCTGAGTACTTTGCAGTGATGAACGGAACTGCTTCGCCAGCATCTGGCTGACCATCATGGCGTGCTTTAAATCGGTCTTGTTGAAATCTCTATCACCTTCAAAATTAATCAGCTGCATAACACCCAACAGGATTTCATCCTTGATGGGTACAATGATCATTGATTTAACTTTCCAGCCTTTGGCTTCACTGAAACGCTTGTCAAACTGCAGTCGAGGATGGATATCAATCAGCTCATCACTGTTTAATACATTTCGGATAACCAGTGCTCTTTGGCTAAGCGCCACGTAACCGGCTAGCGAGGTTGGACTAAATGGCACCCTTATCTCTACAGAGTCATCGTCATCGGGATCGCCCCCTTTGAAGCTGGCGAGAATTTCTTTACCATTGTCCACAGACTGATAAACAGTAAATAATTTTACGCCAAGCAAGTCGAGCAAGTCCCCCTCAACTTCCTTCATGCCCACCTTAAGTTTCTTGCTGTATTTCAGGCGCTGATATATACCAGACAGGCGAGTAACAAACTCGTCCTGTTGCTCAGGGGCAGGTGCCGGTGGAGTCTCGATTTCAATGTCAGGTGTTGCTGTATCAGTCATATAGTTATCATTTTAATACAAAGTGCCGATCAGAGATGTAGCTGACATGGTAATTGACACATGTTTAGCCTCATCGCCAGGCCAATTACCCGATAGTTTTGAGGGTTTTGACCAGTAAACAAGCTTATCATGCCTGAAGTTTTTGGCTTATTCGTGGAAACGCCTCAAAATGCCAGCAATTTCAACTAGTTTCAACAGATTTCTGCTCTTATTATTGCTGCAGCTGATGTTAGTACCACTGGCTATGAGCCAGCTTCCACAACTATCCTCAGTACAGCAGCAGTGGCTGGGAGAGCAAATTTTTCAAAATGAGTGCAATCAACGCCTCGAATGCCTGACTCACTGGAATGTGGGGGAAGACTTTCCTTCCCTGGGCATAGGTCATTTCATATGGTACCGCAAGAACCAGAATGAGCTGTTTGAGGAGACATTCCCCAGCTTGATCGAGTCATACCATACCTCAAATTACGATATACCCGCCTGGCTCAAACAATTAGAGCCGCTGGATTCTCCCTGGCAAAACAGAGAGGAATTTCTGGACGATATTAGTAGCCCGCAAATGGAAGAACTAAGGCAGTTTTTGGCCAATTCTATGGATTTGCAGCTAAAGTTCATCGTGGCTCGCCTACATGCTTCAGTGCCAGAAATATTACTCGCCACAGATGCTAAACAACGAGCAGCAATACAGCGTAGTTTCTACCAAGTTGCCAATAGCTACCCGCCTTATGGGATTTACGCCCTAATTGACTATGTGCATTTTAAGGGCACAGGAATCGATGAACGTGAGCGTTATCAAAATCAGGGCTGGGGGCTGTTACAGGTGTTTATCGAAATGCACGAAACCCAGCAAGAAAACGCAACACTAGAAAGTTTCGTTGACTCCGCTGGGGCAATCCTTGAGCGGCGAGTCAGAAATTCGCCGCCTACAAGGAACGAACAGCGCTGGATTGCAGGCTGGAAAAAAAGACTTTCGACTTACTTGCCAACTAAGGCCAAATAGCGATCCGGCTAACATTTCATCATTATTGTCTGTTGCTGCCGGGCTCAATTCCCATTACCCTTTACATATTCATCGTCTGTTGCCAATACTCTTCAATTACATAGCAGCCAAACCCGCAATACTTAACGTACTGCCTAAACTTTTAACTAATCATAACCACCAGGCGAAATTGCAAAATGTCATTTGAGCGTGCGAATATCAGAAAGATGCAGGGTTACACTCCAGGTGAACAGATCGATTCTGCGAACATTATTAAACTGAATACCAACGAAAACCCCTACCCGCCTAGCCCGGAAGTTGCATCTGCCCTGCTCTCAATTGACCTGGACTTATTGCGCCGTTATCCACAACCTATGGCAGATAAGTTCAGAGCTGCTGCTGCCAACCTTCATAAAGTACTCCCCGAGAATATCATTGCCACCAATGGCAGCGATGAGTTACTAAGACTCGCCATTACTACCTTTGTCGAGGCAGGCGAAACCATAGCCGTGACTCAGCCTACCTATTCTTTATATCCAGTTCTGGCAGATATACAGGACTGCAAACTAACGCAAATTCCCCTGCACGCAAATTGGGATATGCCTGCTGATTTCGCTGAGCAGCTTGAAAATTCAGCTGCCAAAATGCTGCTTCTGGTAAATCCTCAGGCCCCAACCGGCAAATTGATTTCAACCAGTTATATTGCACAGCTAGCGTCAAATTTTTCTGGATTGATTTTGCTTGATGAAGCCTATGTGGATTTTGTTGACCCTGACCTTGAATACAATTCAGTAAGCCTGATTGAAAACTGCGAGAACGTGCTGATATTACGAACTCTGAGTAAGGGTTATTCATTAGCGGGACTACGCTTTGGTTACGGCATAGGCGCCACGTCGTTGATCAACCCCATGATGTTTAAGACTCGAGATAGCTACAACACCGATCACATATCACAACAGCTCGCCAGCGCCGCACTAAGCTCCACCGAATACTCTAAGGATATTTGGCAACGAGTCAGGTCACAGCGAAATATCATGCGTAAAAGTCTTAACGAGCTAGGGTTTGTGACGCCTCCTACTCAGACTAATTTTCTATTGTGCCAGGTTCCAGATTCCTTAGGTGCCGAGAATTTGTATCAGCTATTGAAGCAGCGAAATATTCTGGTACGTCACTTCGACCAGGATCGGCTAAGAAACAAGCTGCGCATTACTATAGGCAAAGAGTCCGAGAACGTGGCTTTGATTACCGCTATAAAGGAAATTGTGGCAGCGACAGGGTGAAGGAGTCAGAGTAAGCAATGACTGATGCTAAAAATACAGAAGACAATGAACGCACACACCCCTGCCCGACGTGCAAGAAACCACTGCGCCGCATAGAAGGGAAAATGGGGCCGTTCTGGGGTTGCAGTGGCTTCCCCGAATGCAGAACTACCATGAATGATGTTGGCGGACATCCTTCAGATGAAATTGATGAGCATTATCGCTGTCCAGTTTGCACTCGACGCCTGGTAAAAGCAGACAAAGAGAAAGGTGATTACTGGTTTTGCAGTGGTTATTCAAAAGGCTGTAAAGTGACTTTAGCAGATCACGACGGAATTCCAGAAGCCGCCTATAGATGTAAGGAATGCGGTCACTTACTGGTTTCTCGAAAAGGAAAAAACGGAGTATTCTGGGGCTGTAGCGAGTTTCCGCGATGTACCGCCAGCTACTCTGATAAAAACAACAGGCCAGTATTTTGATTTTCTCTTTTCTCAAGCTACGTAAAAAAACTACCGCGATAGTTTCCGGCATCGCCATCGCACTTGGGTCTTTGTGGGGCGTATCGATTTGGCAGGATGTAACAGCAGAAGAAATGCTTACAGTGTTGCTGGGTACCATGCTGATGCTAGGCGGTATTATGCTAGCCGCAATATTGCTCATTGTGGTAATTACGTTATTGAGAAAGGCTCTGCAAAAGATCATGAATTCAAAATCTTCCTAGGGCATAGGAAGCTCTCTGGACATGATTAACGCATCTTCCCTACCCTGTTTGCCCGGATAGTAGTTTTTCCTCTCACCAATCTGCAAAAAGCCCATAGATTGATATAGAGCAATGGCGCCACTGTTCGAATGTCTGACTTCTAAAAAACAAACCGTCGCATCTTGCTTTTGCGCTCGCTCGAGTAATAGTTTAAACAATTTTCTGCCGTAGCCCAGCCTTTGAAATTCAGGCTGCACGCACAGTGTTAGCAAATGACATTCACCCACAGCGACCGACATTACCCCATGGGCAACAATTTGCTGTTTATTGGCTAGCACCCAGCACTGATAACCTGCTCGCAAGCAGTCGATGAATATTCGTTTGGTCCAGGGGTGAACATAGGCAGCCGCTTCGTTTTGCGCAACTATGTCTATATCGCTGGAACGCATAGTTCTGGCAAAAAAATCCGTTTTGGAGTCGGTCAACATATCGATACTACGTAAGGAGCCTCTGATTAAATTTCCAATAGCCGTTTTCGTAGCGGCTGTAAATGTTGCCAAACATCTCGTTTAAGCGATGGGTACGCTAACATTGAATTTAAACTGCGCGTAATTGTAAAAAAATAATTTGACCCTTTTGCCTGAAAGTCTCTCAGCTCTAACTCGTTTTCCTGCCGCACCAACAAACTGTCTATCTGGCCGGCAAAAACCAGCAAATTACTGAATTTATCCGTGTCATGTCGCATTTGTATAAAACCCGAAAGAGCTCTTTTTGCTTCTTCGGCGGGATCGTTTTTCATTGATAATTGTGCGGCAAGGGGCCAGCTAAATGATTCAGGCTTAAATTCACTGTCAGCATAGTCCACACACAGAGCAGTCAATATAGCCGTAAGCAGCGCGAGATCTTCTCGGGTAAGACGTTCAGATTTTTGATGGGGGACTTCATCAATTATGGCGAGCTGCTCATTGATTTTTATATATCTTAAGCTGAACTTTAATTTATCCTGCTCTTCCAGCGGTGGCGACTTATCCGCCTGCTCAAGCCCTGTAACTTCTCTTTTTTCCGATTGCTCGCTTCTGACACCCGCTTTTGACTCAACTTTTGACTCTATCGTGGGTTTCTCTATTGAAGGCTCGCTCGGGCGAGAGCGTTGATGACGCACCTTCTCCTTAGGAGTTTCCCGATCGATTCGCACTCTGCCATTGGTTTTTGGGTCAGGCTCAGCCAATTGCTCAATAGGAAAATCGTACACGGGCGAAGGTTTAGCACCGGCTAACACGATCCTTGGAAAATAAGTCTGTATGCCCATTACGTCGAGATAGGCCTGTCGTTGTAATTCGTTCATATTGAATCGTAGATTTAGCAAAACCAGAGCACGAATATACTCGCTTGAGAGAGCTACAACAATATTATCAAGCACTGATCTGCCCTCATCAGAAGTAAATTCTTCTGTGAATTGAAGTCCAAGTCTTTTCATGATTGAATCCGCCTTCTTCGACAATGAGGACGCTCTATGAAAGCAATACTTTGTAAATCTTATGGCCCACCGGAAAACCTGGTTCTGGAAGAAGTAGAAGACCCTGTCGCCGGTGAAAATGAAGCTATTGTTGAAGTGTATGCTGCCTCACTGAACTTCCCTGATGGATTGCAAATTCAAGGGAAATATCAATTTCAGCCTCCCATGCCTTTTTCACCTGGCTCAGAAGTTGGCGGGATTATTAAGTCTGTAGGCCCCGGCCTCAAAGATTTCCAAGCCGGTGACAGAGTCATGGCTACGCCAGGTATTGGCGGCCTGGCCGAACAGGTATCAGTAAATGCTGATGGACTTCGCAAAATTCCAGATAGTATGGATTTCAAAACTGCTGCCGGTTTTGCAATGGTCTATACAACCTCCTATTACGCATTGAAGCAACGTGCCCAATTACAGCCTGGTGAAACTTTACTGGTATTAGGTGCCAGTGGCGGTGTTGGACTTGCTGCTGTTGAGCTGGGCAAGCTGATGGGAGCAAGAGTTATTGCTGCCGCCAGTACAGATGAAAAACTGGATTTCGTAAATCGATTACAACCTGATGCTCTATTGAACTATGGAGATGGGGATTTAAAAGAAAAAGTTAAAGCATTAACTGATGGCAAAGGCGCCGACGTTATATACGACCCAGTAGGTGGCGACCTGTTTGATCAAAGCTGTCGCTGCATAAACTGGAATGGCAGATTACTGGTAGTAGGATTTACCAGCGGCCGCATACCCGAATACAAAGCTAATCTTGCATTGCTCAAAGGCTCTTCGATGGTAGGTGTGTTCCTGGGTCGCTTCCGCAAAGAAGAGCCGTCAGAATACGAAAAGAATTTTTCAGATTTGTTAGCTATGTACAATCAGGGAAAGCTATCTCCAATCGTTACCGAATCCTTTCCCATGGCTGAATATGTTAAAGCATTTGAAGTATTCTCCCAACGCAGGGTAATGGGCAAAGTCACACTGGAAATAAAGGCAGAGTAGAGACTTACTCCGAATTGGAATTATGCTAACTGACGAACAGATTACACAGGACCTGGCTAAACTCAAAGTCATTGCAGGGGCGCATATGGCGCCAGGCGCTGATTTAGCTACAGAAACTATTACCATTGATGGCCTTGAGCTTGATGTCTTTTCCAATGCGCCGGCCAACTTGGGTGAGCTATATACCCTGGGTCTGGAAACTCCAGATCGTACTTTTCTGGTCTACCAAAAAGAACGATATTCCTTTGCCGAAACACTGGATATGGCCCTGAGAATGGGGCGAGTACTTAAAGAACAATACGGCATTGATCTCGGGGACCGCGTCGCTATATGTGCACGCAACTCTCCGGAATGGTGTGTCAGCTACATGGCTATTACTCTCATAGGTGCAGTAGTGGTGCCTATGAATTCCTGGTGGAAAGGGGCTGAGTTGAAATTCGGCCTGACTGATAGCGACAGTAAGCTGATGTTTCTTGATTCACCTCGACTTGAAATGGTTGCGCCTTTTCTGGATAAGCTCCAGGACCAGATCATCATGATCAAGCCCGGCGAGGACTCTGAGTTTCCAGAATTCTATGACTTGATCAAATCCGTTGCCCCGCTAACCAGAGAAGAACTGAAAACTATCGAAGTACTGCCAGAAGACAAGGCGTCCATCATGTACACCTCTGGCTCAACCGGTTTACCAAAGGGAGTGCTGTCAACTCACCGCAATATAATCAATGCCCTGTATACATGGAAATTTGTAAAAGAAATTACTGAAATTTTACGCCCCGAACTGCTTGAAGAAAACCCGGAATTCGACCCAGCATTACTTGCTAATGTTCCCCTGTTTCATGTCACCGGCAGTCACGCACAGTTCCTGGCGAGCTTCGTCTATCAGCGCAAATTTGTCATGATGTATAAATGGGATGCCGAGGTTGCGCTTCAGTTAATAGAAGAGGAACGCATATCGATTTTTCATGGCGTGCCAACTATGACCTGGGAGATCATGCAGTCGGAAAATTTTGATTCAACTGATTTAAGTAGTCTACGTGCTGTAGCAAGCGGCGGTGCTGCCAGACCTCCTGAGCATCTCGGCATGATGTTACAAAAATTTCCTGACAAAGCCATTCCGGGCCTTGGTTACGGATTAACGGAAACCAACGCTATTGGCGCAATCATCTCTGGCGAGTTCTATACTGCCAGACCAAATAGCACCGGCAGACCCACTCCACCGGTAACCAGTGTAAAAATTGTTGATGAAGATGACGTTACTCTTGAAGACGGAGGTGTAGGTGAAATCTGCATCAAGGGGCCTACTGTCATGAAAGGCTACTGGAATAACCCCGAAGCCACTGCCGAGGTCATTAAAGACGGCTGGTTTCACAGTGGTGATATTGGCAAAATTGACGAGCTGGGCTTTCTGATTATCCTCGACCGCGCCAAGGATATTGTCATTCGTGGCGGTGAAAATATCGGTTGCGCCGAAGTTGAATACGCCATTAGCGAACATCCGGCGATTAGCGAGGTCTCTGTTTATGGCATTCCTGACGAGCGGCTAGGCGAAATCCCCTGCGCTTCGATCATGTTGAAATCCAGTAGCTCTCTGGACGCTGAGGAACTAAAGCAATTCCTCGGGGATCGAATTGCTAGTTTTAAAATTCCAGTTCACAGCTTCTTTCAGTACCAACAACTTCCCAGAATAGCGTCTGGAAAGATCGCCAAAAAAGAACTACGCCAAATAGCCATCGACACCCTAGCTGCCACATAATAAAACTAGATTACCTCAAACTGGAGTACACCGTAGCGCTGCAAGCAATCTACGGTGTAATTCTTTTTAACCTCTTTTTTAACTCCTCTTCCTTTCAGCGTTCAGAATAGTTCTGAACAGTTATGCTGATTCAAACTACCTGCAAATTTAACTGAAGAATCCTAGCCGCATTGTCGATAGGGTTAATAAGGGCTTTTGCTCTGAACGACGAATACTAACTAATTTGAATAGCGAGAATTACCATGAATGAACCACAATGGGATGACTCAATTGAAGAAGTTAATGATATTTTTGAAGCGGCAGCAATAATGCCAAACATAGCCCCTCGAACTCGCCTGTCCACTGTGGAATCGAAGACGCAACTTACCGAACTGCGCCGTCGTATAGAGGAAAGACTGGATAGCAAGCGCATAGCTCACGAATTTGAATATGACGAAGTGCTTGATAGCGCACAATCAGCCTGAATAAAGACTAATCTCAGCCTTTTCAGGTAGTTATACCAAGACACAGCACTACGCCGTGTGTTCACCTGCACGCCTTAATATCTCTAAAAAATCTCTACCAAGTGATCCCCATAGTTAGTATGATTGGGCGCTTGTCACTCTAGAACTCTAAATTTATGACGTATTGTGTAGCAGTATCGGTGGATGCGGGCATGGTGTTTTGCTCGGATTCACTCACCAACGCCGGCATTGACCAAGTATCCACTTACAGCAAAATGTTTCGTTTCGGCATTGATGGCGAGCGTCAATTCATTATCCTAACTTCGGGCAATCTGGCCACCAGCCAGGCAACAATCGCCAGAATAAAAACCGATATAAATCAAAATGCAGAAATAAACCTGCTTAACGTTGAAAGCATAGAAGACGCTGCCGATTACATCGGTGATCTAAGTCGAGTGCAGCAGGAAAAGCGTACTATCGAAGGTCGTAAATTCGAAGCCAGTTTCATTATTGGCGGACAAATAGGTGATGCAAAACACGAAATAATCCTTATTTACCCAGAAGGTAACCACATCACCTCTTCACCAGATACGCCGTATCTCCAAATTGGTGAAAGCAAATACGGCAAACCCATTCTCGATAGAATTCTTGATCCTGAGCTCGACCTCAATACCTGCGCCATGTGTACTCTGGTTTCTATGGATTCGACTTTACGCAGTAATCTCAGCGTGGGTCCACCCATCGAAGCAATTCTCTACCCTACAGATAGTCTGGCTATTGATAATTACCATCGATTCGATGAAGACAGCGAGTTTCTACGAGACTTGAAAAAGTCCTGGGATCAATTACTCAAGAACGCCTTTAGGCAAATGCCCCCGATGTCCTGGGCAGCTAACTGGGATAAATCAGGCCATGGACAAAACGGAGCTTCTTAAGCGTTAGTGCCGATAGCACAAACGGATACGCATCTTCCAATCCCATGCTTCGATTCAAAGCATTCAAAACAATAGTCAAACGCGACCACTTCGAAAGAGTTTCGTCGATATCATCGAGATGTGAGGAACCCAGCTCCTGATCATAGGCTGCTGCGGTATCCAGCGTATCTACCATATGTAAATAGTGAGCCCATACCTCAGCCCAGTCTTCCAATGGATGCGATTGCGCATAGCGACTAATCATGGCGGGGTCATGTGTCATTGTTTTTTTATTGGCATAGTAATATTTTAGTGCCGCCGAATAATCAGCTCGTTCGTCTCCAAAAAATTCTCTAAACTGATAGCGTAATTCTTCACTGCAGATTAATTTATCGAAGTAATAGTGGCCACTCTCATGCCTAAAGTGCCCTAATAAAGTTCTATACAATTCACCGGTATAGGCGCGGCTTATTTCCCGGTTAACTTTGTCCGCCTCTGCTGTGTTGACGGTAATCAATCCATTGAGATGCCCAGTCGCCACATACTCTTCAGAAACTCGAGGATTGGTGCGCTTATCTTCTATAAAACTAAAAGCCAGGCCGTGTGGGTCATTCGCTCGCCCTTCTACTGGAAGGTTTAATACCAATAATGAATAGATAAGCCGACGTTTCGCGTGTTCCAGGTTTTTCCACCATCGCCTTCTTTTTTTCTCCAGCAAATTAGGGATGGTGTGGTTCAAGCCACAAGACAGGCAATATGAACTTTTAGGGTCGGTCACAAACCAGTTACATACACCGTAGTCTGCGGAATTCTTACAGAGCTTTAAGGGTGTCGATCCGGAAAAATGAGGGTTTTCATCGGAGAATGAATACATACTGAGCGTTACTGGATCAAAGCCAAGCTGACGCTCACAACTCAAGCATTGTGTATTTTCAAAAAACAGGGGTTGACCACAACTGCAGGTAAAGTTTTTCATGGCTTACTTATTTGGTAGAAACCATGTGTTCGCAATTTTATTGTGAATCTGACCAATTTCTAATTGCAGTTTATCGATGTATTCCAACAATCCATTGTCTAGCAGTTTGTCAATTTTTCCTTTTCGCACTATGTTTAAAGTCTTTTCGACCTGTTTCGAAACACTGGCATTATTGGGCAGTTTTCCTAAGACTTTAGTTAGGGTTATAAGTGCGTGGGTAACAGCCCGGGGGAACTCCTCGTTCTGTAATAAAAACCTGACAACATCTTCACCGTTGACCCGATTTCTTACATTCTGACGGTACATTTGATACCCGCTTTGGGAGCGCAATATATTCATCCATAGTGTGTTTTCGTAGGGCGCATTATTGCCGCCCGAACTGGATTCATTTTTATTCAATGCTGGTAGCAAATTTCCAGACCCAACGTCAACAATTCGCGTAGTCATATCAGCACGTTCCAGGCTGCGACCCAGGCGCACAAAACTATAAGCCGCGCCGCGACTCATGGAACCAGCCATAAGGCCAGAAATCTGCTGGCAGCTAGAAATTATCTGTTCAAGAAGCTCATGGCGAGGCCCTCGCGCCACGCCCTTAGCGGCATTTTCTTTAGCAAAAAAATACAGATTGTTTATCTGCTCAAATGCTTCTGTGGGCATGATTTCTCTGGTGGTACGTGCGTTTTCACGCGCCAGTGCCAGCATATCCAAAATGGAGCAGCCATTATTATCGGACAAGAGAAAACGTATTACATTGCGCTCTAGAGCTTGCTTATATTTTGCGTCAAAGCCTGCATCAGTACCGGTAATTTCAACCAGAGAGTGCCAGCCTAATTTTGTTCGTGGGGGCAAATCCAATAACAATGTTGAAAACACATTCAACAAACGCGCGGTATTCTCCGCCCTCTCAAGATAGCGAGCTTGCCAGTAAACACGTTCTGCGACTCTAGATAGCATTAGCTCAATCGTCCCCTACTATCCAGGTGTCCTTACTGCCACCACCCTGAGATGAATTCACAATATAAGAACCTTTGACCATTGCTACTCGCGTTAGCCCACCGGCGGTGACATAGGACTTGTCGGCCTGCAAAACAAATGGACGTAAATCCACATGTCGTGGTTCGACTGTACGCTCGCCCAATACCGGCACCGTTGACAGGGCAATTAAAGGTTGCGCCATATAATTTCTTGGGTCAGCCTTAATGCGTCGAGCAAATTCTGCTAACTCCTTCTTACTGGCTTGTGGCCCTATCAACATGCCATATCCGCCTGATTCATTGGCAGGCTTCACCACTAACTTATCAAGATTCTGCAACACATGCTGGCGTTGAACTTTATCAACACACAAGAAGCTTGGAACATTTGGCAATATAGGGTCTTCGCCTAAATAGTATTTAATAAATTTTGGTACATAGGTGTAGATTATTTTATCATCAGCCACACCGGCACCTGGCGCATTCGCCAAAGCAACATTGCCTTTAACCCAGGCTTTGAACAAACCCTTAACACCTAACACTGAGTCTTTGTTAAAAACCGACGGGTCCAGGAATAAATCATCAATTCGTCTATAAATTACATCGATTTGGGACAGCCCATCGATTGTGCGCATAAACACTTTGTCTTTTTCTACGACAAGGTCGCTGCCTTCTACCAATTCGACGCCCATTCGCTGCGCGAGATAGGCGTGCTCAAAATAGGCAGAATTAAAAACGCCTGGCGTGAGAACCGCCACTGCTGGATAGTTTGAAGGGCGAGGCGAAATAGCGGCAAGGGTGTCGAATAATTGAGCCGGGTATTCAGTAACAGGACGAATATTGTAGTAATTTTCAAACAACTCAGGGAAAACCCGTTTGGTCACCCTACGATTTTCAAGCATATAGGAGACACCAGAAGGAACTCGTAAATTATCTTCCAGTACGTAAAAATCTCCACTCCCGTCTTTTATTAAATCGGTACCGCAAATATGCGCCCACACGCCATAGCGTGGCTTTATTCCAGCACACTCTTTAAGGTAGTTGGCTGAACCTAGAATCAATTCCCTGGGAATTATTTTGTCTTTGAATATTTTCTGATCATTGTATATATCATTAATAAAGCAGTTTAGCGCACGCAGTCTTTGTGTTAGCCCAAGACTTGTATGATTCCATTCTTTTTCTGCAATAATTCGCGGAATAATATCGAATGGCCATTCCCGATCTATATTTCCGGCATCGCTGTATACCGTAAACGAAATTCCCATGGTTTTAATAGCCAGCTCGGCGGCCAGCTTTTTCTGTTGCAGCTCTTCGTGAGTTAGTGACTTAAGAAAGCTTGCTAATCGCCGGGCAGGTTTACGCGCATAACCAGGGCTGCTGACTATTTCGTCGTAAAACTCCCCTGAATTATAATTGTTCCAATTAACGCGCATATCTGAAGCTCTAGGTGTTCGTTAGGCAGTAACTTAATTCATTACGCTGGCTCTCGCAACAAAACTACTGAATTAGTCTGTTACTGGCAAACTCTATTAAGAGAATATAGTTAGAACCTATATTAAAACCTATAGTGGCCATACGATAAGCAGTAGAGGCACTGCCACTGTCACTATTACAATTTCAAGCGGTAATCCCATGCGCCAATAGTCGCCAAATTGATAACCACCTGGCCCCATTATCAGCGCGTTGTTCTGATGACCAATTGGTGTAAGAAACGCACAAGAAGCCCCAACTGCTACTGCCATAAGGAATGCATCGGGGTTTAGTTCAAGAACAATCGCAATATTGTAAGCTATAGGCGCCATTAGAATAGCCGTGGCTGCATTGTTTAAGACATCTGACACCGTCATGGTAAGAACAAGTATCAATGCAAGAATAAGCGCGGGGGACAAACCTCCTGCAACAGCTAAAATCCCATTAACCAACAGGTCAGTCGTGCCTGTAGTTTCCAGAGCACTGCCAAGAGGAATCATTGCACCAAGCAGAACCACCACAGGCCAGTCTACACCGTCATAAAACTCTCTCACTGGAACTATGTTCCATAACACCATGGCTACCGTAGCGATTCCCAGGGCCAGCTGAATCGAAATAAACCCAAATGCGGTGGCAGCTATTGCCAGAATAAAAGTTATCAACGCTGGCAACGCTTTTGCAGAACGCCCGATTTCCAGGTCGCGCCGCGCCAAGGGATAGCAGTCGAGTTTTATAATAGCCTCTCGCAGCGCATCCTCTTCGCCGTGTAACAACAGCACATCCCCTACCTTGAACTGAAATTCTCGCAGGCGACTTCGGTGGGGAGTTCCTGATCGAGAAGCTGCCAACAGGTTCACTTCATATTTTCTATTGAATCTGATTTGCACGGGAGTCCTTCCAAGAATCGGCGAGCTTGGGGTAACAACCACTTCCGAGATTTGTGAATCTTCGGAATGTAAAATTTCTTTTTGTGCATTCTCTGCGGAAAGTAGCTGCAGCTTATGAGCACTGGCAAAGCTGTCTATATCATCGTGAGAACCCTGAAGCATAAGCAAGTCATTGACGGCTAGTTTGTGCTTTCGATACACAACCTGCATTTTCTCTCGCTTGTGCACCATCGAAAGCAAATCCATTTTTTGCTCCGCCAGTGCGTCTTTCAGCTCACCGACAGATTTTCCAAGAAAAGTTGTCTCGTCGGTTACTTTCAATTCAAACAGATATTTTTCTACATCGAATAACTCTAAGCCAGCTGTCTGTTTGCGCACCTTCACCAACCGCCAACCTATTGCCAACATAAACAGGATGCCGCATATAGCAATACCACCACCAACCGGTGCAAAATCAAACATGGTGAATGCTTCGCCAGTCATTTCCTGACGATAGTTTGCAATTAGGATATTCGGTGGTGTGCCTATTAGCGTAACAAGACCACCGAGAATCGAACCAAATGACAGGGGCATCAAGACTGTTGCTGGCGCACGGCCTGCCTTAGTCGTTGATTGAATAGCTATAGGCATTAGCAAGGCAAGTGCGCCCACATTATTCATAAACATTGAAAGAAAGGCGGCAAGGAAGGTTAGTGCTGCAATATGAAGAAAAGGCTGAGAAGAGATAGGCTCTATAACATCTGTGATGAACTCAACCGCGCCAGATTTCGTTAATCCGTAACTGACGATGAGTACCAGCACTACAGTAATAGTTGCAGGATTACCAAACCCGGAGAACAGTTCTCCCTGGGGCACCAGGCCAAAAAAACCGGCTGTAAACAGAGCCCCTAAGGCGACAATGTCGTATCGCCATCTACCCCAAACTAGCAAAACCAGTAATGCGAATAGAATCAGCAATAGAATTGTTTGATCAGCTGTCATTTGATGTCTACTACACTATGTTAAATTCAAGCTCGCCTACACCTTCTATAGACGCACTCAGTGTATCCCCAACTCCCACTGCCGCTACACCAGCCGGAGTCCCGGTATAAATGAGATCCCCTGATTTCAATTCGAAAAACTGAGATAGAGACGAAATGATCTCTGGCACAGCCCATATCATTTCATCGAGTTTTGCCTGTTGACGGATTTCACCATTCACCTTCAGTGTAATACGAGAGTCGACTGGATGCCCGCATTCACTAGCTGGCGCAATAGACGATATGGGAGCCGACTGATCGAAGCCCTTGGCAACATCCCAGGGCCTGCCGTTGTTTTTTGCAATGGCCTGTAAATCTCTGCGGGTAAAATCTATTCCTACTGCATATCCGTAAACGCAATCCAGAGCTGATTCTATCGACAGGTCTTTACCACCGCTTTTTAGCGCTACCACAAGTTCAACTTCGTGATGTAAGTCACTCGTAGCCTGGGGGTAGTTCACATCTTGATTACCTACCACGCAAGCACTGGCTGGCTTGCTAAAGAAAATAGGCGGCTCCTGCTTTGGATCTCCGCCCATTTCTTTCACATGATCGCTATAATTTCTACCCACACAGTAAATGCGGTGAACAGGGAAAAACTCATCGGTATTATTTACCGGCACAGAAGGTATAGCACTCGGCTTAACTACATATTCCATAACAGGTTCTCTATAGTAATTTGTATAACGACTTGATCAGTGTTTCGAATTTTGTATAACTAATTTTTACAACCAAGACTTGCCTGTAAGCTTGCATCACCCACAGCTTGCTTCTCAGGAAAAACTGTCAATCCACTTTCCTGCTCAATCGATTCTAAACTATTCAATTGATCACAATAGTTCGCATGCTGCGCTATTCCATAGGGAAATATAAATGCCGCTAGATTCGATTCAGTCGCAATCACTTTGAAAAAAGCCGAAGGCTTATCTGTCATATTGTCCGGGCGAGTGTTTAGAACATTTTGAATACGATACAACGGCCCACTGACAACAAAAATCTCTCCTTCCCGTGCCGCCAACTCGTTGACTGCCTGATCCAGGCGCGCCCAGCTTCCAACTCGTAAATCGTTGGGCAACGCTGCCAGATTACTAATATAATTTAACTCAGACCAATAAGGCGTTCCAGCAAAACTGCTCATGGGAGCCAATCTTCCCTGATCTTCGGTGCTAATGATTATTTCATTAATACGGTAACTTCGATCGGCTCTACCAGTTAAGTCAGGTTGAAATATTTGTGAGGCGCCATCAATAATTTGATCGACGTTTGCAAGCGACGTAAGAAGATTGTCCTCGTACCAAAATCGTGGAAGCAAAGAGGCAACACCAACCGTATCTGCCAACACTCTGTATGCCACCCAATCAGCCAGGCCGTTTTCACCATTGATAGATGCAGCAAACAAATGACGAACCACAATTTCGTTACCACTCGCCCCCGATGAAGAGTTAGATTCTGGACAACCAGCCATGCAATGCGAGACATGAATGGTCTGCGCATTGACGGCTGTTATTGCTAAGAATAAAGCTAGAGAACTAGCCCATTGGATAAAGGATTTGACTATGGACCTCATCACACTTCTTCATTATTTCATCGTCAAGTTTTACATCAAGTGCTGCCAACGACTCATCCAGTTGATCTGCTGTTCTAGCGCCAATTATTGTAGACGCCACAAAGTCGAAATTCATACTCCATGCTGTGGCCAGAGTAACAGCTGACATGCCCGCTTCTTTGGCAATTTCAAGATATTTGGCAGTAGAGGCCAAAGTCCCCTCATTGACAAAGCGAGACGCCATGGCTTTTTGCCTTGGGTTTTCGGTGGTTTTATAATCACCGAACCGACTGTTAACGGGTATATTTTCCTGATTATATTTCCCGCTTAATACTCCACCACCAATAGGCGAATACGGTAAAAGTGACACATGCTCCTTTCTACAAACATTAGCCAGTTCGTCCATGAATCGACGATTTAATAAAGAAAAATTATTTTGTATTGACTGAAACTTCGTTAAGCCTTCATAGGAAGCAACAGTGTTTGCCTTCGTCAATCCATAAGCACTTTCATTTGAGGTGCCCAGGTAACGCACCTTGCCTGACTGAATTAAACGATCAAGCGCTTCCATTGATTCTTCGATAGGTACTACTGTATCTGGCCAATGCACCTGATACAGGTCGATATAGTCTGTACCCAACCTTCGCAAAGAGCCTTCTACAGCCGTTTCGATATGAAATCGATCAATAGCGGTTAAACCGTGTCGCAGTGGTGGTACAAACCATCCTGACGCTGCACCTGCAACTTTTGTCGCTATTATCAGCGAGTCCCGAGGCTTGGTTTTAATCCACTCGCCAAAAATTTGCTCTGTAACGCCATTTGTCTCTGCATTTGGTGGTACGGGATAAATCTCCGCGGTGTCATAGAAATTAATTCCGCGCTCATAAGCCTTTTCTAATATTTTGAACGATTCTTTCTTATCGCTCCAACTACCAAAACTCATCGTGCCCATGCATATAGGGGTAACTCGCAATCCACTTTTGCCTATGTAACGGTATTCCATACTACTTCCCTTGTTTTAATTAATTCTGTGTTCTAGCCATTGACTCGGGTTTACACGAACCTTTTATGCCAACGGCGCGCAATTGTCGCCCAAATATCCACCGCCGCCGCAATAGCTGGCATCCTGCACCTGAAGCTTAATACCATCTGGGTCAGAGAAATAAACTTCCGGTGTTCCTCCTTCGATACCACCTCTGTTTGGCATTCTTAAGCTTATCCAGTGAACTAARGSAGGRGTGTTRCTGGCATTYTCACGCGCGGTAAAACCRTAGYCCTCCARCGTTGARATAATGTCATCAACTACATAATTTTCGATGCTTAGGCAAACATGATCTATACGACCAGGYGCGGTRGGTGCACCYTCCTGATTGCCGCCAACATACATAAGAAACTGTATGCCATCACCAACMCCCACAATRGGCATTGTWGGCCCCTGATARGCTTGAAAGCCCAGACCAAATACCCTGGTATAAAATTCATTYCCACGYCCRCTATTCGCCAGAAAAGTAGTGAAATGRCTAAGATCWACCGATTCAAACAAACCTGYGCCAGGTGCAGCTTCCACRGCGTTGCACACAGTTCCCAGYGCGCCGCYTCCACCACAGTAGTCYTSTGGAGAAAGTTGATAAAYCARCCCCTCAGGCCCTGCAAAATATAGCTCTTGAGTTCCTGCTGMTGAACCYCCAGAGTTTTGATCRCGAGTTTTGGTCCACGARCTCATAGCCAGTTCTAAYGCCGGCTGATTAACYGATGGCTGCGAACCACGAGAGARTCCAAATTCATCTARCTGATCTCTTACCTGTTCCAGTTCAAAATCCGCCACACTCAAACCAATATGGCTAATACCTGGCTGCTCTCCCGCTTTTGTTGGAGTCAGTGAGAAAAACCGTGGGCCCTCGCCAATGCGCAGGCAAACAGTATCTCCCTGTCGTGCCTGAATCGAAGAACCAAAGATATCCTGATAAAACTTCACTGAGCGTTCGATGTTGGAAACACGCAAGCCAAAGCTGTGTAATTTGCGTATCGCCAGAGGGCTAGTGGATTCCTGCGCCAACAAGCCAGGAGCGAACGCCAGCGCGGGGAGCGCTTTGAGAATATTTCGCCGCGTTAGATTAAGTGATGTTGTCGGAAAAGCTGTTTTGAGTATTTTCGATTTCATGGCTACTGCCCTCGAGCCTGATTAGGTCGGACATCATAGCCAGAGTGCAGTGCTAGCGTCTACCTTGAAGGCATTTAATTCTGCTCAATACTGCCGTTTTCAGCTATCCATTGTTCCATGCCGCCGCTCATATGCGCCACGTTCTTAACACCCATTGTTTGTAATGTTTGCGTAGCAAGTGCTGAGCGCCAACCTTTGTTGCAATAGAGAATGATCTCTTTCGCTTCATCGAATTCTGCTCGATAGTAAGGGCTGTCTGGATCGATCCAGAATTCAAGCATTCCGCGAGGTATATGCATCGAGCCGGCAATTTTGCCTTCTCGCTTCACTTCTCGCACATCCCTAAGATCGATGAGTATTAATTCAGCCGTTTGCCCCTGTAGCTTTTGCGCCACTTCGGCTACGCTTAGCGTTGTAATTTCACTCTCAGCTTCCGCCACCAAATCCTTGAATCCTTTACTTAACTGCATACCAAATACTCCTTAAATGTTGGTTCAGGCAATCACTGTCAGTTGCTAATCTACCGCCGCGAAGATTTCACCAGAGCACCACCTCCAGAAACAACTGCGCCAAATACATTGCCTGCTGAATCCACTGCAACACCCTCGGGATTAGTTCCCTCAGGATACCCAGGCACTGTGCCATCAATAAAATAGTCTACGATTCCATCCAGTAAACTGCCCACTCTTATACCAGCGTGCCACCCCGGGTTTCGAGTGTCATCAAACTCTGATTCTGAGTCCGCCACATAAATAGTGTCATCATCGGTTATATAGATACCGCTTGGCCGACTAAAGGATCTGAATTCTCCAATGTAATTACCGTCAAGCGCGAATATCTGCAAACGGTTGTTGCCGCGATCTCCTACGATAAGTCGATTGCGGGAATCTATGTCCAGGGCATGAGGCGTTTTAAACTGTCCCGCATCAGAACCCCATCCACCCCAGTATTTGATCATATTGCCATTGCGATCGTACTTAACGATTCGAGCAACAGTGTCTACTGTCGCACCTTCGCTTTGCCCACTGTGGCCGTCGCCCACATAAATATTGCCATCAGCATCTGTAACCACATCACAGGGAGTCTCCAACAAAGCACTGGTTCCATCACCTGCTATGCCCGGCTGCCCTAAGGTTAGCAATAGCTCACCCTCAGGACTTAACTTATAAACTGCATGGCCCATTCCCCTTGTAGCAGGATTATCCGGTGTTGGGCCCTGAGCATCAGTAACCCAGATATTCCCGTCGCGATCAACATGCAAGCCATGGGGAAACAACATCAAGCCTCCACCAATAGAGGCGACAACATTTCCGTTAGAATCAATTTTAACTATAGGGTCGAGGCCTGAACCAATGCAATTATTGCCTCCGCAGCGATCAATAGCCCATAAGTGACGACCATCGGGGTCCATATCGACTCCCGCGGTAGATCCCCATTGCCGGTCATTGGGTAAGGTCGCCCAGGCGTCCACCGTTGAAAATGGATTGGGGCGATCATTGATAGGTTCAAGTTGCGCAAACGCCGTGGAAACCAGGAGTATTGACCCGAAGAACAAAACCACTGGGGATGTATGTTGACTGGAAATTTTCATTACTGATTCCTCCGCAGAGAACTGAGATGGGAACAACCCAGCCATGACCACTTGAATATGCAACAAACTGATCAAAGTTTAGGGTTTATACCGAAAGATTAGAACAGAGAGACAAGCTTATTGAAAGCCTATCTGTCTTCGAGCCAGCTGGGCGGGAACTCGAAAGGAGCGCAGCTTCGCAGACAGCCGAAGGCTGCCCCGCAGGGGTGAAAAAGTTGGCTGAGCCAATTTGTGAATCAATCTCTCGTTGTCAGCCATTATCAATCTTCGAAGTTGTGCTTAAAAAATGTCCGTACGACTTCTATTACTCAATCTGACCACAACCTGAAAATCAAAGTACTCTGACTCCTTTGATTTGACCCCCTTGATTCACGGATTCAACACCCTTTCATTAGGGATTTACACCTATGCTTTATTGGCTTTCTTTTCCTTTTTCGCAAGGCGCTTTTCTTTCATCGTTTTTTCAGGTTTCTTTTTAGTCGCTTTTTTTGAATCTTGACCTTTGGACATAAATCTCTCCTTTAATTTTATTGAAGCAATATGAAACGTCTATGAACTAGCTCGCATTTAAACATAACGCCCTTGCTAAAGGGCAAACCACGTAGTGGTTTGTCCTTTATTGAACTGATTGCTATGTTCCTCCATCTTGCCCTAAAAGTCATCACTATCTGGCTGTGGACTGAGAGCTTCCAAATATTCGACGTACTTACTTGAAAAATTGGGTTTAGCATTTTCCCATCTCATACGTCCAACCGGATTCTCTAGCACTAACGAGAGTATTGTTAGTACAGAATCTAGTCTTTGCTTGTCGATTGCACCTCTTTCAAATTGAAAATACGCCATATCTCCATGGCGAACTAGACTCATATAGTAGAAATTTATTCTGGTTCTTTCTAAAGGTGTTAACTCTTCAGGATTAGAAGAAGCTTTAAGGCGAATGGCTGCAAGTTCAGGATCAGAGGCGATTAAAGTATTTTGATCGATTATAATGTTTATAAGGCTTTGGTTAGGCGGATATTTCCAATGCGTTTGTGTTCAGTTCAGCTTGTACATTACTTTGATTGAGTTCATAAGCTACTACTCCCAGTGACAATATAACTGCGATACCACCAACAATTTCCGCGCCTAGTGCCCAAATTTTTAAATTGTTTTCATTCATAGAATTTCTTTCTAGGATTAATTGCCAGATTCACAAGGAACATTACGCTTTGAATAAAGAGTGCGCATAGCGTATCTCCTGGATTTGCTTGTATGGTCAAATTTCCCTGTTTCAAACCAATTGTATAAAGTGAAGCCCGTAAC
The DNA here is from genome assembly GCA_002402175.1 of SAR86 cluster bacterium. GTDB lineage: Bacteria > Pseudomonadota > Gammaproteobacteria > Pseudomonadales > Pseudohongiellaceae > UBA9145. The sequence continues at coordinate 1,809 of NVVJ01000004.1, read as the reverse complement.
CAGTTAACGCTAGTTACCGATCCAGCAGCCCGATGATTTGAAGGTCCGCAAAGACCGTTAACAAGCGAGGGCGCTGGGTCGACCCGATTAATTAACTCGAACAGTCGAATGAGCTTCAAGCTCGAATTTAGCAAGGAAGAGTCCTTATGACAAACCTTAAAAAGAGTAAATCGAATATCAATGTGGGTGTAGACGTAGGAAAGTGGTTTTTGGATATCTGTTTGTATGAAAAAGATCTGCACTTTCAGGTAGAAAATAACCTAGCAGGGATTAAGAAATTATTAGGCAGGCTCGCACGTTATCAAGTAGAACGCCTAGTCATGGAAGCCACTGGACGCTATCAGTTCTTGCTGGCAGAGGCCGCTTTTGAGAAAGAATTGCCTGTGTGCATAGTGAAGCCCTTGGCTGTGCGGCGCTACGCACAAGCGATTGGATTGTTGGCGAAAACCGACAAGATCGATGCGCGGGTTATTGCTGAGTTTGGTGTCATCGTGCAGCCAGCTATTACACTCAGAAAGAGCAAGAACCTTATGCTGATCAAAGACTTGCTATCTCGTCGGCGACAGCTGGTAGGAATGAGAACTCGGGAGCTGAACCGAGTCAAGATTATGGGCAAAGCTTTAGAGGCATCGTGTAAACGTATTATCAGGGTGTTGGAGAAAGAGATAAGCCGAATTGAAAATCAACTGGATAAGCATATCGAGAGCGAATCTTCCTGGGCTGAAAAAAGGGACATTCTAAAATCAGCACCAGGCATTGGTGACACCATGGTCTATACCCTACTTGCCGACCTGCCAGAATTGGGTTCGATGACAAACAAACAGGCCGCCGCTTTAGTTGGAGTAGCACCCATGAACCGAGACAGTGGAAAAATGAAAGGCAAGCGCCGAATACAGGGAGGCCGGTATAGTGTAAGAACAACACTCTACATGGCGACACTCAGTGCCACCTTATGTAACCCGATTATCAAGGAATTTTATCAACGATTAACGTCGAAAGGGAAGCACAACAAAGTCGCATTAACAGCCTGCATGAGAAAGTTTATTGTGATGTTAAATGCGATGGTACGGGACAATTGTGAATGGCAGTATTAATAAGAAACAGAGTTATTGACACCACAGTCGCTTGTTATGTTGCGCTATAGAAACGTGTAATTTGCAATTAGCACAACAGTAAACCCAAGTAAAACAGCGCCAATATACTGGAATACAAGAATATCAGCATCCCTAAGCATATACTTTACATAAAACGGCTTTGGCTGATTTGCTAAGCTGGTAATAAGTCCAGTTTTATCAAATCTTTTAATTTTCCATGCCATCTCTAAAGCTATAAATGGCCAGAAAATGGTGGGCCAGGCAAATTCATATGCATGCCCGATTATGTACCTAAAAATGTTTTCGTGTACCCTAGCAAAACCCCAAACCATTTTAATAAGATTATTCTTAGGAGTTGGCTCCATAATTTCTTGACCCTGAATTCAACTCAAGCAACATAACATTTGTATATGAAGCCAACTCGTTATTAAGCTAAATCTCATTTTAAGTCTATTCGGTAATCCTTCCAATTTAAAGAGTTAGTTCCAGAACCCACAACGTAGCGAATGGATATACCGAGGGTCCGGTGTATCACAAATAGAGAGTTCCCAGTATTTCCTATAAAAGGTTTCTCTGTATTTGCAGCTACATTCTAGATATCTCTTTGAAAGCATGAACATTTCTTGTACTTAAACCTCGTAAAGGAGGCGTGAATCGAGAATATGGCGTGACCCCCTCTGTATTTTTTCGCGTAGCTTAACTTAAAGGCTTAGTC
>NVVJ01000049.1:0-22500 GCA_002402175.1 SAR86 cluster bacterium | reverse complement strand
TACGGTCCATTACTTCGGCAATGTGCCAGCCACTCTCTGAGCGAAACGGTTCGCTTAGTTCATTAATATCAAGCTCGTCGACTACTAGTTCCATTTCCAGCGGCATGTAACCTTGGCTGACCCAGTCGAGATCGCCTCCGCCAACTACGGACGAGGCATCGTCTGAATTTTGTCGTGCAAGGGATGCGAAATTTTCTCCATCAATAATACGTTGGCGCAATTCCAAAATGGCGTCTAGTGATTGTTCGTCGGTGCGAATTTCATTTGGTGTTAGCAGAATATGTCGAATATTCGTCTGCTCGACCATTTGATCGGTGCCGCCACGTTTGTCAGCCAATTGAATTACATGAAAGCCGTTTCCAGCTTCAATGGGTCCTTCAATATCGCCAATACTCATGTCTACAACAATGTCAGAGAATAGATCTGGTAGCTGTTCTGCTTTACGCCAGCCAAATTCGATAGCTTCTACAGGGAAATCACTATTTGACTGTTGGGCGCTAAAGCGTACAACTCCCAGAGCTGTACCTTCCTCTATTTGTGCCAGTAGGTCGGCGGCATATTTCAATTTGCTGGCTTTAACTTCTGCTGTTTCATCTGAGCTTGTTGGTATTAGCAGATGATCTAGCAGATAGTCTGCTGACATCACTTCTCGGCCCGTTTCAGAGTTTAGGAAGTTTTCGATTTCTTGTTCAGTGATAGTTATACGACGGTTCACCATGCCGCGCTGCAGTTCTTGCATAGTCATTTGTTGGCGAATTTGCTCTCTTGTTTGCAGGTATACGCCGTTGTCTTCGAGTGCGGTTATGTACTCATCAAAGCTCATATTGCTATTAGTTGCCATGCTATTCAGCACGCGATTGAGAGAGTCGTCGTCGAAGCGAATGCTGACACGTTCAGCAAATTGCATTTGTAGATTCTCAATAATGAGAACATCCAGTACTTCTTCTCGAAGCTCGTCCTCTTCAGGAATCGATTGATTGGCGCGAGCGGCATTGGCTCGAATTTCAGTCATACGTGATTCAAGTTCACTTTGCAGAACAACGTCTGAATCTACAACAACCACAATCTTGTCGAGCAAGACTCGTTGGGCTGACACAAAGGGGGCGGCTGCTAATACGCACATGCCCAGACAAATAACTGGGATCAGGCTAGTGAGTCGTGCTTTGGAGTGCGGTTTTGCTACTGATTTATTCATATTCTGATTCTCTAAACCCTCTTATACCATCTCTTAACAGGCTACTTACACCGCCACCAGTGATATTTCCTAGCCCGTGTAAGGTAAATTGGACAAAAATTCCTCTGTTCGGTTCAGTATTAGGGACAAACAATTCGTCTTCGTCAACCCATTCTCGACCAATAATGCGTATTGTGGCGCAGCAGTTACTGTATTCGATGCCGGCAAAGGTTTCCAGATTTCTGGAATTACTGTGATCATAGTTCCAGCGAGCCAGTAGTTTCCATTTTTGGCTTATAGGCCAAACCCCGGAAAAATCGGTTTGTTTTATGCGCGAATCTACTCCTGGCGGCAGTATAAAGGTGGGCGAGGTGATCAGGTTGCGATATCGGTAAGACAGGTTAAGTAGGTGGTTGCTGTCGCGCTGATAGCGCAGTTGAAAACTGGCTTCGTCAATTTCCTGGGTGTCTTCGTTCCACTGCAGGTCAGAATGCAACTTCCAATTATCACCAAAGGCATAGGCAAACTCAGCGGCATAGGCCGAGGTGTTAGTCAGTGGCGAGTAGCGAGGTAGCCATGCTCGAATCGGGTTGCTCAGGCTGACCAGCCTGTCATCAAAATAGCTAATCTGACCAATCGCTAAACGAGCTCTTTCTTTACCCTTTGAATCAAGAATACGACTAGTGATAGCGATGCTGACTTGGTCCGCATCGGCAATGCGATCTCCGCCGCTGAAGCGATCATTTCTGAATAGTTGATTAAAACTGAAATTCAGCTCAGAGGTATCAAACAAAGGTAGCAGGTTCTGATCTTCATACTCACTGAACAAATAATACAATCTTGGTTCCAGTGTTTGTGTAAAACCGTTAGACATTTGCCTTTCAAAAATTAGCCCGCCGTCTAAGTTGTAGGTACCAATTCCAAGGTCAGGATCATCCATGGAAGTGGATGCCTGGTTTTGTAATTGATAGGAAGCATGATTGTATTTGGCATTAGCGCGAAGAAACCAGCCGGGCTCTTCTCTTGACCAGCTAATTTCTGGCTCCAGGTTTAGTCGTTCTCCATTAACCAGGGCGCCGTCATTTAATTGTGTTAAAGAAAGAAGTGATTCATCGAGGTTTCTGTCAAAGGAAGTAACCTGCCCTGCCAGGGTGAGTCGAAAACCACCGCCGAGATCAGCGCCTGTGCGAAAATGAAACTGGGGTAGGCGGTCATAGGGCGTGTTCAAATCAGATGCGGACACAAACGGATCTATAATCTGAATGCGTTGTACATTAACTCCGGCGCTTAAATACTTTGAGTCGAAATTAAGCCGGCCCTGGCGGTTAAGATGAGTGCGACTGTTGGTGTTGAGTCCACTGCTTCCCAGGTCATAAAAATAGTCTTCATCACTGACAGCATTATAGTCAACGAAGCTAGACCAGTTATTACCATAGTTACCAAAATGCTCATAGCCGACAAACCATCGATTATCGGTGGGGGGTGAATCGGAGCCAGCAACATTTGCGGTTGTTGAGTCGTATAGTTTGTCGCCACCCAGATACGACATGTTTAGAGTGTTCATTGATGTGTTTGCGAGGTAGCGAAATTCGAGACTGGTTAAAATTCCGCGGTCTGAAATCAGCCGTGGAGAAATTGTTGCGTCGTAATTTGGTGCCAGGTTGAAATAGTAAGGTAGTTCGAAGTCAAAGCCGCCATTTCTGGTTGAGCCTGTACTTGGAGACAGAAAACCTGAAATGCGTTCGTCTCCCAACGGGAACGGTAATGTGCCAGGGTAATAAAATACGGGCAGGTCTTTAATTCTTAAAGTGACAGCCGTTGCATAACCTCGTCCAAGCTCCTGGTCGAGAACAATTTTCTCTGCTGAAAAATGCCAAAAATTGCTTTCCGGTTCGCAGCGACTAAATTCTCCATTCTCGATACTAACTAGGCCCGATTCACTATTGTAAATAATAGTTTCGGCGCTACCATGAACACCATAGTCATGAAGTACATATTGCGCTGACTCAATCTGATTCAAACCTTCGTTACTTTCAATGTAGGCTGAGTTGCCAGTCAATAGAATGCCAGGCTCGCGGAATACAATATTCCCTCGCATCAAAACCGTGTTCTGCTCTCGATCTATTGTGGTTGAATCGTTATTTGCAACTGTGCGATATCCTTGCTGAACAACAATATCCCCATCGATATTTATAAGGTTCGGCGAACTTTGAGAAACTCCCTGGTCGGATACAAATGATAAGTCTGCTGTAGAGGGGGCATCATCCAAATTCCTGCCTATTTCAGTTGGGTCAACGTAAGCACCGCAACAGTTAACCTCAAGTCGCTCTAACTGAGAAGGGGTTAATTGCTCACGAGGCACCCAATCCAGGTCGTAGTCATTTTTGGGAATATTGGCAGGGCTAATTGTCGAGCGAGTATCCGAGCTTGAGGAGGTCGATTGAGAGGAGCTGCTATCTGTACCGGACGAATTTACAACACTGTGTAGTACATTTGCAGGACCAGCCGCAGAGCTGCGTTCACATATCCAGCCATCACCCGCGGCATTAGCTCGGCAGCTGTTCAGGGGCAATTGTGCTTCTGCGGCCCTGGGAATTGCCGATAGCAGGATGCCAGCCGATATAAGTAAGGTTATTTCCGAGCACAGGTGGCGCTTCTTAAACGGCATTTCAGATTGAATCCGGTAAAATTGCTAATAATTCGATCAAAGTGCTTTTAAACAAATTGAAGTTGAAACCGACTAAATGGTTGAGCAGTGATATGTGCTCGGTATGCGTGTTCATAAGCAGGGCATAATAATTCATTGCAGGTTGAATGCAAAGCCATCTGAGGCGAAGTCAGCACTTACAAGAGTAGAGAGCAAGAGCAGAAAAAATGAGCGACGCACGTGAACAAGATTTAACTATTTGGGCAAATCAGGCGCTGGATCAACTTGTTCCAGAGAAGCCTGATTTCTGTCAACTGGAAGTTGTTAGCGGCGATGCTAGTTTTCGCCGATATTTTCGTGCGCGTGTGCTTGATCAAAGCTTTATTGTTGTCGATGCTCCGCCGGCGACCGAAGATAGCCGAACCTTTGTAAAGGTGTCGAATCTGTTTCGTGATGCTGGTGTGTTAACGCCAAATATTTTCGACACTGACTTTGATAATGGCTTTATGTTACTGGAAGATTTTGGTGATAATCTCTTTCTCCCGCTACTGCTCGAGGCGCAAACTAACAATGGCGAGGCTGAGGCAAACAGGCTTTACCATAAGGCAATGGAGTCGCTTGTTAAATTTCAAAAGGGCGTGGATGGTAATCGCCTGCCTCATTTCGACAGGGCAAAGCTTCGCCAGGAAATGGAGCTATTTGAGCATTGGTTCTGCGAGGTGTTTTTAGAGCTTGATTTGAGCGAACACGATCGAAAGCTAATCGCTACTACATTTTCGTTTCTTGAGGATGAACTATTAGCCCAAAAACAAGTGGCCGTACATAGAGATTATCATTCACGCAATCTTCTATTATTGAATGCCGACACGTTTGGGGCCGATTCGGGCCCCGGCATTATTGATTTTCAGGATGCTGTATTGGGTGCCTATACCTATGATCTGGTATCGCTATTGAGGGATTGTTATATCCGCTGGAGTCCGGATCAGGTTAAAAGCTGGGCGCTGGAGTATCTGCCTATGGCTCAGCAGGAGGCTATTATTGAAGCTATTCCTTCCTCCCAGTTCTTGCGAGATATGGATATGGCAGGGCTGCAACGACACCTGAAGGTAATGGGTATTTTTTCAAGATTGTGCATCAGAGATAAAAAACCGCAGTATTTGGCCGATATTCCTCTGGTTATCCGGTATTTTCTGGAAGTAGCCAGTTCCCACGAAGAAATGGCTCCTTTTGTGTACTGGTTAGAGAATACCGTACTTACGGTAGCGAAAACGAAACTCAAACTGGACCTGTGATGCGCGCTATGATTCTGGCGGCTGGGCTGGGCAAGCGTATGCAGCCCTTAACCGCTAATCTTCCCAAACCTTTACTACAAGTAGGGGACAAAACTCTTATTGAGCACCAAATAGAGAGATTAATTGCCGGCGGCGTTACTGGCGTGGTGATTAATCATTTCTATTTAGGGTCCATGATCCAGGAGTTGTTGGGCAATGGCTCCGCCTATGGAATCGATATTAGTTATTCAAAAGAAGCAATTCGTCTGGAAACAGCCGGCGGCATTATTAAGGCGCTCCCCCAGCTAAAGGACGACAGCTTCATCGTTGTGAATGCAGACATCTGGACAGACTTTGATTTTGCCACTTTACAGCCAGTTGATGGTGTAGAGCGCCTGGCACATCTGGTGCTGGTGGAGAATGCAGATCACAACCCTCATGGTGATTTCAATATAGATGACGATGGCCGTGTGCACGAAGACCATAGCGCACGTGACCAGCGGCTCACATTTAGCGGCATTAGTGTAATGCACAAAAATTTATTCGCAGGCTATCCCATTCAGCCACGTTCGATGGTTCCGCTTTTGCAGGATGCCATGACACAGAACAAGGTAAGCGGAGAAGTTTTTGAAGGTATGTGGGTGGACGTGGGAACGCCACAGCGACTTCAGGAAATCAATGCGCTACATGCAAACACCCTCAAAACAATAGAGGGGAAAGAATAGCCCATGTTGTTTACGCTGTTTAACAGGCCCTATAAGAAAGCACTGTTCAAAAGGCTGAGCGGCTTTAGTCCGGGCGCCGATATCCCCTGTGGTGGTCGTACAGAGCTGGCGTTCACCATGGCGATGTTTATGGTGATGGGTCGTCTGGCAAAAATGGATGGGCGAGTAACCGAGGATGAAATTCAATACGCCAACGGCATCATGAAGCTAATGGGTCTGAATAGTGAATCGCGAACGCAGGCAATTGGTTTCTATGAATACGGCAAACATCCTGGCGCAGAAATATTCAATAGTGTTGGCATGATGGTAAAAGCCATCGATCAGCGCAGCGCCTTAGCTAAATTGTTTATGCAAATTCAATGTCGAGCAGCTTGCCTGAAAGGTGAGCTACGCCTGAAAGACAAAATGCTACTGCGTGATGTCGCTGAGAAATTAGGCTATAACAAAGCTGAGTTTCAGTCGATGTGCTCAGAAGAAAAGGTGCAATCCCCCGCTAAGCCGATCAAGGCTCGTAGCTTTTTGCAAAATGCCTATCGTGTATTACAGCTAGAACCAAGTGTCGCTGATGGTGAAATTCGGCGTGCCTACCTGCGAATGATGTCTCGGAATCATCCTGACAAATTAGCCAGTAATAACCTTTCTGAAGAATCTCTGCGGCAAGCGCAGGAAGACTCAATGGCGATTCGTAGTGCCTATGAAACAGTCTGTGGTTTCAGAAAAATAAGAGCGTGAGCCTGTAAAAAGGTCAGAGCCTGAGATATTCCCACGAAATAATGAATTAACCCTACAGATTAGAATGCAGAACATTTAACCACAGTGCTTTTCTCGCAAAGGTAGAAGGACCTGTAGTTGAGAAGAATACTGAATTCGACAGGGGCTTGGGAAGGGGTGCTGTTTTGTAGTGACTAGCGCCCAGGGATGGAGCGCGGGAGGGCCAGGGATGGCCCAATGGAACGGAAAAACAGTACCCCTTTCCAAACCCCGATACACGTATCAACTGCCTACAATCATTCCCTGCCAATCTTCAATAATTGTTGCCTAGTTAATGCTGAGAGAACGCACTGGGTCAGGGCCCCCTATTTTCTCCGCAGCTTGCACCCGTCCTTAGAGATTCCTCTAGGAAAGATTCCTCCAGGAAGATCTGCGAGGAAGACAAGCTCAGTTCATCTTCTTATGACAGATAAGCCCCTTAGCGTGTTCTCCTTCGGTCGCTCGATGCTACGCTTTAATTGCTGCAAAAACAGGGGGCCCTAACCCAGCACTCGCAGTTCCCATCTAATTTACTAGATTGACTATTTCGTGGGGGTATCTCAGGGTGGGAGTAAAATTTCTTGCGAGGTGGCTGAATGCGAAGAGTTTTAAGACTTTTCCCGGCTTGCGCCTAATTTTTTGTAATCTGCAATGGCAAGTCCCGCCGCGACACTGGTAAACGGATCGTGCTCAATAACCTTGTCGGGAAACTGTGCCTCTAAAATTCTCTTTACCGCTGGAATCAAAGATGAACCGCCGGTGCGAATAACCAGTTGAATATCTTCAGAGCCTAATTTTGCTAGTGCTAACACATCAGTTATGGACTTCTTAAATTTTTGCAGAGCCTCATCAATAAGTAGCTCAAACTGTTCTCGAGTGACGATAAGATCTATATCGAGCTCGGGAATATCCAGACGCGCTTGCTCATGTTCAGACAGCTCCGCCTTAAGTTCTTTAATAGACTGGCACACAAGGTAGCTGTGGTTGTTTTTTATCAGGTCGTAGAGGCGCTCGAATTTTACCGCCGCTTCATCGCCAAGTTTGATTCTTTGCATTAGCGGGGTGGTGTATTTGTTTTGGTTGAGCATGTAGCTTACGGCCCAGTTTAAAAGTAACTCTTCGTATTCTTCAAATGGGAATGCCGTTTCGATTTCTCTGTCTTCGCCTGCGCGCCTCCATCGTTCTCCCTTGCCGAGAAGAGGGAATAACAATTTGCGAAATAAAATTTGATCAATGTGATCACCTCCCAATGCAACTCCATGAGTCGCGATCACAGTAAATTCCTTTTGCCTACGTTGAATAACGCATAAATCAAGAGTGCCGCCACCAAAATCTACGGCTAGTAGAGTTTGATCAGTACTGATGGGGTTTTCATGTAAATAGCTTAACGAGGCCGCTATTGGTTCTGGGTAATAGCTCTGCGTTTTGAAATCTGCGTAGCCATAGGCTTCGGATAGCATGTTCAATGCCGTGGCATTGCGATTAGCAGCTTTGCCTTCAAAATTCACCGGGTGACCTATGCATGCATGATGCTTAGTCTCGGTGATATTAAGTTGGTTTGATAAGTATTCATCAACGCTGCTTTTGATACGTAGAAGCAATGGGGTTATCAGCGCAACCAGTCGGAAGGGGCGATCAAATACCATTAATCGCGGTGCCTGAGTATTCCCCAATAGTCTTTTTATGCCAAGAAAGAGCCGGCCTTGTTGTCCTGCATCGACAAATGACTGGCCATAGATTTTTTGCGTGCCAGCTTCTTCTGGAAGGCCTTTGTCGCCGACTTGACCTGTTGTCGTTCTTCCTTCGCCGAGTATTTCTGCGCTTAATTCAATAGTTCTTCCGGTGTTGCCTTCAATGTATTGATTAATCGCACTCTGGCCGGTGTTTATCTTAAACTCGCGATTAATGTAAGTAGCCGACGGCATCACCTTCGAATATTTTTCGAGTTGGATTAGATGGATATTTTCACCGTCAAATACCGCTGCTGCACTATTACTAGTGCCATAGTCAACTCCTATTCCGATGCGTCCTGGCTCGGAAGAAGATTGTTTTGGTGTTTTCTGCTCAGATTTACCGGTGTTAATTTCGAAATCTAGCAGAGAGAGTTGATGGTTAGAACTTGACAACGATGGGCCTTGTTTTTTTACTGAACGATTGGGTTAGAATCTGCTGTTATTCAAACAGATGGAGCTGAATAGTGGGCTGGGCGAAAAGTGGCATGTTATATCATATTCGTGATGTATACCTCCAGCATATTTCTATAAAATGTGGCCGCGAAGCCCGTTAGGGCGGTATGTTCCACCTATTTGCCCCATTCTTTATCGTCCCGTCCTGGCAAGGCTTGAAATCCATGAAAAGCGCGCTTAATGAGAGTTGAATCTTGACGGAACTTAACCTATGCTCCTTCGGTCAGATATAGAGACAAACCCCCAGTATTACGCATTTTCAGGAGCTTTCATGACTGCAGTATTGCGGCGAATTTTGAAGAAGAACGCCAGTTACTTACTCGTTAGTTTGGTGTTTTGCCTGACTGCTGCATTTTCCAATATTGCATTGGCAGGTACTATTGTTAGAGTTAGTACTACCATCGGGGACTACTCTATAGAACTACTGGATGACATAACGCCAGCCACTGTGCAGAACTTCCTCAATTACGTGAACCGCAATGATTATAACGGCACCTATCTGCACAGGGTAGTAGATAACTTTGTCGTTCAAGGTGGTGCGTTCCGTTTTCAGCCATTTGTGGGGCCGATAGATGTGGCAACTGATCCGCCTGTAGTAAACGAATTTATGGTGTCAAATACTCGCGGCACGGTGGCAATGGCCAAAATCGACGGTGACCCTAATAGTGCTACAAATCAGTGGTTTGTTAATATTGCTAACAACAGCGCTAATCTGGATTCAAATAATGGTGGATTTACCGTGTTTGGTAATGTTCTTGGAGATGGATTAACGATTCTGGATGCTATTGATGATTTGCCCGTAGTGGCTCTGGGATTCAAGGCGCCAAATGCGCCTTACATTGTCGAAACCTATACTAGTCCTACCGAATTTGTTTATATGAATGTAGAGGTGGTACAACGTTTTAGTTCAGCGAATCATATCTATGAAAGTGTTTCCGGCTTACTAATTACCTCAGTTAATGTAGATTCAGGGGCTGAATTAATCAGTATGAATTTTAATACTGTTGCCTCGCTTACCGACGTGATAATAGAAGCCAATCTGGTTAGTGTTATACCTCGTAAAGAAAGCTTCGACGGAATAGCGACTTATTCCACTACCGACACACGTTTACGTATTCCTAGCCTGGAGGTCAATTTGAATGGCTCGGTGAGTGTGATAAACAATGTAGTGTTTGTTTTGTCTGATGTAGCCCTTTCCCGGTTTACACTGGAATCCTATGATGAATAAAAATCACCAGGGGAATAAGTCCTAATGGCGGCCCCTCGAGGCGAATTTAGCTCCAGATTTGGATTTCTAATGGCCGCCTCTGGCTCGGCTGTGGGCCTGGGGAATATATGGGGCTTTCCAACAAATACAGCCTCCAATGGTGGCGCCGCGTTTCTTATTGTATATCTTGTTTTGACCTTCGCGTTGGCGTATCCCGCATTGATGGCCGAGCTAATCATTGGTAGACATGCTCGTTCTAATGCGGTTACAGCACTTAAGACTATTGCAACAAGCAATGGCAGTAAACTATTGGCAGTCACCGTTGGCGTGGTTGGCATTATTACAGTCAGTTTTATTCTCAGCTTCTACGCCATAGTCAGTGGCTGGATGATTGCTTTCTTTTTTGATCCTCTTGCGCGGCTTGTAGGAATGGATGGGTTATCTCAATGGCTTACCACCGACACTGCTGTTCGTAATTCTATTTTTGTTGTTGTTTTCATGGTGATGACGGTTGTAATCATTAGTGCTGGCGTTAAAGACGGTATTGAAAAATGGGCGACTAGGTTAATGCCGTCACTAATTCTAATTCTGATCTTGCTAACCCTTTATGTCTTTACTCTGCCCGGTGCCATGGATGGATTACGAGCCTACTTGATTCCCGATTTTTCTCGTATCACTGACCCTCAGTTGCTGATTGATGCTATGGGTCAGGCTTTCTTCTCTCTTTCTCTGGGTGTAGGCACAATGCTGGTTTATGGCTCTTACATAAGCAAAGACGAGAACCTTCCCGTTGTCGGGAGCCTGGTTGCGTTGTTGGATGTAGGCATCGCCGTGTTGGCAGGTTTATTAATAGTGCCTGCTATGTATGTTGCCCTGGCTAATGGCGTAGAAATATTTGATGAGTCGGGCGCTTTGATCGCGGGGCCTGGATTAATAGTTTCGGTATTACCGGCTCTGTTTAACAATATGGGATCGATCGGCATACTGGTTGCATCAGCTTTTTTTATACTGATGACCATTGCATCATTAACGTCATCGATATCTATGTTAGAAGTTCCAGTCGCTTACAGTGTTGAGAATCATGGTGTTCGTCGCCCCGTGGCCGCACTTTTAATCGGTGGCACAATTACCATTATTTCGTTGATTATTGTATTCAACTTTGACCCTCTGTTTGATCTTGTGGTTAATTTTACTACCGAGCGTAGCCAACCGCTGCTGAGTTTATTTATTTGTATTTTTGCCGCCTGGATATGGAAGCGGAATGATATTTTACAAGAAATTAAAAGCGGTTGCCCGGAAGCAGAGAACGGTATTTTTTGGAAAATATGGCCGTTTTATATAAAGTTTATTTGCCCTGTTGCTATTCTCGTTGTTTATTTTCAATAGAATTTTTTAATCGCTATTCGATGGAGGCTTAGGTCATGTCGGCAAATTCTTTGAAGTCGCAACAACGAATATCTAATATCAGTAGACGAAATTTCCTTACCAGAACTTCATTGCTTCCTCTAGGTGTGGGCCTTGGAATTATTCCAGTTTTAGCTCAAAGCGCCGAATCTGGCGTCGCCTCTAATATTAAGGCATTGACCTTCGACGTGTTTGGGACTGTTGTAGACTGGCGAGCATCCATTATCCGTGAAGGACAGTTGCTAGCAGCCAGAAAATCTTTTGATGTTGATTGGGCTGAGTTTGCTGATAGATGGCGATCAGGCTACGGCCCGGCTATGAGTAAAGTACGCTCAGGTGAGTTGCCATGGACAAAAATTGATGACCTGCATCGAATGATTCTTGATGATCTGGTGGTTGAATTTAATCTTGAAGGACTCACAGAGGCTGAACTGGTGAATTTTAATCATGCCTGGCATCGTCTATCACCATGGCCAGATACTGTGGCGGGCCTGAACAAGCTAAAAACAAAATTTATTATCACCACTCTGTCCAATGGCAATGTGTCTTTGCTGACGAATATGGCCAAGAATGCTGGCATGCCCTGGGATGCAATTTTATCAGCAGAACTGTCAGGGCATTACAAACCAGATCCAGAAGCTTATCTAAAAGCGGCAGACTTACTTAGCCTTGCTCCTGAGCAGGTCATGATGGTAGCCGCGCATCCTGGCGATTTGAGAGCAGCGGCGAGAGCGGGGCTAAGAACAGCCTATGTCATCAGGCCTTTAGAGCGAGGGCCTGGTCGTCCTGTTAATACCAATCCTGATGGAGAATTTGATTACACAGCGAATGATTTTCTTGATCTGGCACGCCAGCTAGGAGCCTAAGTTGTCTGAAATTAGACTTGATGATTCTACAAAAATTGAAGTGGTGAGCAAACTACAAAAGTATTTTATGGATGAACTGCAGCAGGAAATAGGTGGTTTTGACGCCGAGTTTTTGCTGGATTTCTTTTCAGAACAAGTTGGGCCGTATTTTTACAATCAGGGTTTGGCTGATGCGCTTAAAGCTTTCGAAACCAGAATTGACGACATTAATGAAAGTATTTATCAGTTAGAAAAAGAGACGAACTAAATCATCACTTTTGCTTTTATTGCTTAACTACTCTCAATGGCAGTCTAATAAAGAACTGACTGCCAGTGTTTTTCTGTGATTCAAAGGTGATCTCGCCACCCAGTTTTTCAATTATGCGCTTTACTATAACTAGGCCCAGGCCCGTATCCTGTGGTTCTTTTTCAGAATGTTCTTCTTCACGGGAAAATTCCTGGAACAACTGCTGTTGAAATTTTTCGCTCATGCCGCGCCCGGTGTCCTGAATGGAAATTTCAATGCCAAGCCGTCGCTGAAAATAGACTGCTTTATAGGCTAGTAATATACTGCCTTTATCGGTGTACATGATGGCATTGGTAATTAGATTAATAAGTACATGCTGTAGCCGCAATTTGTCAGTTTGAACAAGCAAGTTTGCGGCGGAGAACTGTGTATTAAGTTCCAGCCCTTTTTCCATAACTGACGGCGACATCATATTTTGTATTTCGCTGAGAAAATGAGACATTTCAACCAATTCAAATTCAGGCTCAAAGCTGTCTGATTCCAGTTCCGCCATTTCCAGTAAATCGTTTATAAGCTTGTGTAAATGATCACTTTGTCGGATTACCGTGGTCAGGTGTGACTTTGTTGCCTCATCCAGTTTATTAGACTGAACGGCCAGCAAACGCTTTGAATTAGCCAGGATCAAATGCACAGGCGTTAGAAATTCTCTTGATACATTTTTAAGAAAATCTCCCTTAGCTTTTGTCTCAAGGCGAGCATGTGTAAGTTCGTCGCTTTTTGAGCGTATATACTCAGCTGCGGCAAATAGCAGCAAGATACCAGCGGCTATTGACATGATTTCGCCAATATAATTTACCGAGGAACTGCGTTCAACAATTTTAAATTTGTATGACAGTAGGGTGATATAAGCCAGTATAAACAACAACCACGATGACACCAGATACGTAGCGGCCTTTGAGCCTTGCATTGCAGTCACCACAGCCATGACCAGAACCGTAAGTACAACCAGCAGACCTAAAACCATTAATGACCGCGTGCTATCTACAGTAATTTGTTCAAAAGGAATAATTAGAAAATAAGCCGCAGCGGGTAATGTGAAATAAGTAACAAAGCGAAGCACGGTATTGACGGAGTCACGATACTGACTTTCGAAATTCAACGAGCGACCAATGAGAGCTATGCTGGCAATAAGTAGTGTGCTGAACATCAACGATAAACGTGTGTTGTATTCAACAGTCTCACCCCAGAACCAAATCCGGCCTAGCCCTGTCAACGTTAGAAAAAATCCAAATGCCCCACCAAAAAATAATGTGATACCGAGAAACTGTGTATCACCGGTAAGAGTGTAAATAGTTAGGCATATGCAAAAACAAACGAGAAATAATGCTATTAGTACACCATTGAATATCAGTTCAGTTTGTTGTTCTGCTGCTAACAGGGCAATAGTACTCAGGCTTAGTGGGATTTCTACACCAGCGGAAGATGTCGCACGAAAGTATATTTCAGCGTGTTCACCATTACCGACCATCTCGAAGGGTATAACGGGAATGCGATAAGGATAAGCCTGTTCGGAAAACGGAATGGTATCTCCTGCCAGAGACTGTCCAATAACTTCATTATTTTGCACAAAATAGAACTCTACCCTATCTAATACAGGGGAATTCATTACTAGCACCAAATCCTCATTCTGCATGTTCTCACCGGTCAAGGTGATGTAGAACCAATGGGCTGACTTGGACATACCAAGTGTTGGAATAGACTGGCTTGATCGTTGCCATTCAAACGACCCGGAAATGATGTCATCGATTGTCAATAATCGACTCGGATCTTCTATAGAGTCCAGATATTGGCCCAGGCTCACGGGCAGTTGATTCTGGATGATATTTAATTCTGCGGCTGAAGCAGTTCCATTACATGACAGCATAATGAATAAAGCCATAACCAGGTTGCGCATTCCAGGCGTTAGTACCCGCCAAATGAAGCGCATAGGGTGTAATGTAAACAAGTTATTCGATTTCACTTACAAAAGCTTACCTTGGTAAAAAACGTCTGTATTATATGCTACGAAGCACAATGATCCGTCTAGAAATTAGGGGTAGCACAGGGCTAATTTCGGCATTTCCTGACTAATATTAAGAAGCATATGAGTTTTTCTTCCAATTCGTCACTTTTAATTGGAGCACATTTTATGAAAAATCAATTTTCCAAGTTTGTTTTACTTAATGCCATTGTACTTATGACGTCTTTGACAGCCTGTTCCGAGCCACAGACAGTTGCGACCTCCTCTAGTGAGACCGCGGTAGCTGTGGTCATCGAGCCCGCCGAACAGGGGGGCACTGCTTTGAACCCTTTTTTGGAAGAAAGTCCGCTATACCTTAATTACCCGCCGTTCGATCGAATTGAGAATACCCACTATCTTCCGGCATTTGAGCAGGGAATGGCTGAGCAAGCGGCAGAAATTACCGCTATTACTGCGCAATCTGCCGCGCCTACATTTGAGAATACTATTTTGGCTCTCGAATTAAGTGGGCAATTATTAAGTCGTGTATCTCGCGTTTTTTTCAGTATGGCAAGCGCGAATACTAATGACGATATAAGAGCCCTGCAACAACAATTAGCTCCTGAGCTGGCAGCGCATGACGATGCCATTGTTCTTGACCCTATTCTATTTGCTCGAATTCAGGCTCTATTTGATCAGCGGGATAGTCTTGCGCTTGATGCCGAATCGTTACGGCTTCTCGAGCAATATCATACTGATTTTATTCGCTCTGGTGCAGCACTTGATRCAGGYGAGCGYCAACGAATGATGGAAATCAATGCRCARATTGCCGTGTTGCGAATAAAGTTTAGTCAAAACATACTCAGCGAAGCAAACGMAATGGCAATTRTTGTTGATTCYCGYGAAGAGCTTACAGGCCTCAGTGAGSGCCTTATTGTRGCYGCTMARGMRGAGGCTAATTCACGAGARTTGCCAGGTAAATTCGTAATCCCATTACTAAATACYAGTGGCCAGCCTAGTTTGGCKAGYTTGCAAAATCGAWATYTGAGAGARCGAATTCATYTAACTTCCTTGTCTCGTGGCAGCAGGGGTGGTGAATTTGATAAYCGAGAAACAATGTCGAATGTTCTGCGCTTGAGAGCCGAGCGGGCTCAATTACTTGGTTACAGGACTCACGCTGACTTYATACTCGAGGATACAACCGCATTGACAGTCGACGCCGTAAATCAGCGTCTTGCCGAACTGGCGCCTCCGGCGAGAGCGAATGCCCTCATTGAGGCCGATGATTTACAGCAAATGATAATCGATGAAGGTGAGGATTTTAAATTGGCGCCATGGGACTGGCAGTTCTATACAGAAATGCTGCGAGCAGCGCGTTACAATTTTGATGAAAGCCAGTTACAGCCATATTTTGAGATAGATAACGTACTGCAAAAAGGTGTGTTCTTTGCGGCAGAGAAACTTTATGGGATAACATTTAAAGAACGCACTGACTTACCCGTGTATCAAGAGGATGTGCGAGTATTTGAAGTATTTGACGCAGTTGGTACGACCCTGGCGATTTTCCTTACTGACCCTTATGCGCGGCCGAGTAAAAGGGGGGGAGCGTGGATGAACTCCTATATCTCCCAAAGTGGCTTAATGAATACACTGCCAATTGTTGCCAATCATTTAAATATTACCAAGCCACAAGCAGGAGACCCAACGCTACTAACATTCGATGAAGTTGGCACTATGTTTCATGAGTTTGGCCATGCACTACACGGCATGTTTTCAAATGTGGAATATCCCTATTTTTCAGGAACAAGTGTGCCCAGAGATTTCGTGGAGTATCCCTCGCAGGTGAATGAAATGTGGTCGACATGGCCCGAGGTTCTGCAGAGCTATGCTCTTCACTATGAAACGGGTGAGCCAATGCCGGCCGAATTACTGGATAAAATTTTATCTACTCAAAAATTTAATCAGGGCTTTGCTACCACGGAATATTTGGCAGCGTCTTTACTGGATCAGGCATTTCATCAATTAGAACCAGAACAGGTGCCTGGGGCGAGCGAGATCATCGCCTTTGAAGAGAGCGCACTTGCTAATGCAGGAATCAATCTGGATGTCGTACCTCCGCGTTACCGTAGTACCTATTTCAACCATATAATGGGCGGTTATTCGGCGGGCTATTATTCCTATATATGGAGTGAGGTGTTAGATGCCGATACGGTGGAATGGTTTAAAGAAAATGGTGGCTTAACGCGAGAAAATGGCGATCATTTTCGCAGTACGCTGTTATCTAAAGGCGGTAGTACGGATGCGATGGATCTGTTTAGAAATTTTAGAGGACGTGACGCGAATATCGCACCGTTACTCGAAAGAAGAGGACTCAACTAAAAGGGGGCTTAATTAGTAGGGCCTCGAACTATTGCCGGGGGAATATGCTATTTACGCTGGTTGCTAACTGCACGATTACTTCTGGTGACAGGGCTGCCTGCTAATTTCAATAATATGAGGCTTAGCTCATCCCACGGATTAGCGTGGGACATGCCCTTGATCGATTGGTCAATCAAGCGAGCGTGATCTAGCAGTTGCCAAATTAAATTTGTACTGATTCTTGCAAGCACGCTCGACACGGCTTGTTTACGATTAAACCAGACTCGGTGGGATTGAATAATGGCGTTAACTCCCTGGCCCTGGTCTTTCTTCTCCAGCATAGGTAATAAACTTCTCAGTTCACGAGTTAGCGCACCAAGTATCACCAACGGATACACGCCTTCGTTTCTCAATCCGGCTAACATTTTCTGCGACCTGACTGTATCTCCGAGTAATGTAGTGTCAATCAGTTGATAGACATTGTATCGAGAGCTATCTGCAACCACCTGCATGACAGTTTTTGCATCAAGTTTGATAGGAGAGCCTGGCTCACCTCCAGCAAGGAGTTTTAGCTTTTCAATTTCTTGCATAGCGGCCAGCAAATTCCCCTCGACTTTGTCTGCCAGCAGCCTAACGGCTTCCATATCAGCCTGAATACCATCACGTCTTAATCGTTGCTCGAGCCAAGGGGCAAGGTTTTCTCTGTTGATGGGCCATATTTGAATCAGCGCACCTTTACTCTCTATCTGGCTAAACCATTTGGTTTTTAAGGTTGCCGCATCGAGTCTTGGGCCACTAATTAATATCAGGTAATCAGGGTTTAAATCATCTAGATAATGCTGAATGGCTTTTTTGCCAGGTTCATCGAGTTTGGCATTGCTAAGTCTTAACTCGATAATTTTTCGATCAGAAAATAGAGAAAGATTGCCTGTTGCCTGTGAAAATGTACTCCAGTTGAAGCTTTTATCGACATTGAATACTTCGCGCTCCGAAAACCCGTTGTCACGGTATGATGCGCGAATGAGGTCGGCAGACTCTTGCATTAAAAGCGGTTCGTCACCGCTGAGCCAATATAAAGGTAAGCTATTGCTTGCTAGTGTTCGTGTAAGTTGTTCGGGTTTTATTTTCACAATAGTTCAGCAAGCATCAAATATTAATTTAGAGTTCAACAGCTGCTAGTCTTCGTATTAGCTGATTCACTAATTCTCTGCGCATTTCGGCTGCAATGATTTCTACTTCTTCGCGATTACCAATTATATTTTCAATGTCTTCGAAATAGCTCCGTTCGACGAACAATGTTTCAGGCTCTATCAGTTGAACAGTAGAATTTATAAAGGCAATATCTACAGATAGTCGTATTTCATACTGAGCCGCCCGGGCGCGAGGATTTACAGTGATAGGGCGATTAATAATCTGCTCATTTCGAATAGTTAGTACAGGCAAATCGTCACCGGGCTCGGTGGGGGAGGTTAGCATTACTTCAACCTCGGAAATCTCCAGACTGCGATTCAAAAGACGAGTAAATTCGCTGTTTGGCTGTTGGCTATCCAGAATAACAGAGTTAAATTTTGATGAGAGTATATCGCTCCCGCGCAGGCTGAAGCCACACGCTGATATCGAAAGCATTAAACTGAGGATGAATAACTGTCGCAGTGCTTTTCTCATAATTATGATAATTCCCAAAGGCTTGGGGCTCCCTAGCTGACTACAATATTAACCAGGCGGCCAGGGACAACTATAACTTTTCGCACAGTGCCTTTTTCCGTGTATTTTTTTATAACCTCATGTTCCAGTGCGAGGTTTTCCAGCTCTGCTTTGTCTGTGTCCTTAGCGACTTCAATTTTCGCTCTGAGCTTACCGTTAACTTGCAGAACAATAAGCATAGTGCTTTGTGTTAAGGCTGATTCATCGACCTGTGGCCAGGATGCATCGATGACAGCTTCTTCATGGCCCAGGTATTCCCAAAGCACATGGCAGAAGTGTGGAACAACTGGCGCCAGCATCAGTATAGAGGCTTCCAATGCTTCCTGAATGACTAGTTTGTCGACGTTACCTTTGTGTGAATCAGCAAAGCGAGAAACAGCGTTGAGTAGCTCCATTGTCGCTGCTATCGCTGTGTTAAACGTATGACGACGGTCATAATCATCGCTCACTTTTTGTATGGTTTGATGAGTTTTACGTCGCAGCTTAGTTTGCTCTTCATTCATATCCAGACTGGAAAATCCGGACAAGGACAGCGGCTCGTGGCTACTCACTATTTTCCACAATCTTTTTAGAAACCTGAAACTTCCCTCAACGGCGGTGTCGGACCACTCTAGAGATTGATCGGGAGGTGCAGCAAACATTGTGAACATGCGAACAGTGTCTGCGCCGTATTTTTCAATAAGCGGAAGCGGGTCTACTGTATTTCCCTTGGACTTGGACATTTTGCTGCCGTCTTTCAGCACCATTCCCTGTGTCAGCAAATGGGTAAAAGGTTCGTCAGAGCTTACCAGACCTTCATTGCGCATCAACTTGTGAAAGAAGCGCGCATACAACAGGTGCAGAATCGCATGTTCTATTCCACCTATGTATTGATCTACCGGCAGCCAGTAGTCAGCTCGTTCATCGAGCATGGATTCTGACTGGTCTCGGCAAGCATACCGAGCGTAATACCAGGAGGATTCCATGAATGTGTCGAAGGTGTCTGTTTCACGTTTAGCAGGGGCATTGCATTTAGGGCAATCTACTTTATAAAATTCAGCTAACTTACCCAGCGGTGAACCACTTTCGTCCAGGTCAATATCTTCTGGCAGCCGCACGGGTAAATCTTTGTGAGGTACAGGCACCGGCCCACAAGCATCACAGTTAATGATAGGTATTGGTGATCCCCAGTAACGTTGCCTTGAAACTCCCCAATCTCTCAGTCGAAAATTTACTTTCTTTTTGCCCTTTCCGCGCTCACTTAAATACTTTTCGATGGCGGTAAAGGCCTGCTCAAAATTCAGGCCATCAAATTCGCCTGAATTGACCAGAATGCCCTTGTTCACAAACGCTAGCTGATCAACGTCACAGACTTCATCCGTAGCTTCTGGGCGTATGACCTGTTTAATATCCAGTCCGTATTTTTTGGCAAACTCCCAGTCTCGCTGATCATGGGCAGGTACAGACATAACAGCCCCTGAGCCATAGCTCATCAACACGAAGTTAGCCAGAAACACAGGCAGCTTCGCACCTGTTATCGGGTGAATTGCGATTAGTCCGGTATCTATACCAACCTTATCCATTTTGGCCATTTCGGCTTCGGCAAGCTTGATATTGTTTTGTTGTTCAATGAATGTCGCTAATTCTGGATTTGTCTTTGCCGCTTTAAGAGCCAGCGGATGTTGTGCTGCCACAGCGATATAGGTCGCACCCATCAGTGTATCTGGACGAGTTGTGTACACGGAAAGGGTCTTAAGAGCTTCGTCGTCTTCGCCCGCTACTTCAAAGTCCAGTTCAATGCCTTCAGACCGGCCAATCCAGTTAGATTGCATGGTGCGGACTTTATCTGGCCAGCCATCAAGTTTTTCCAGGTCATCCAGAAGTTCTTGAGCAAAATCAGTGATCTTGATAAACCATTGGGGAATTTTTCGACGTTCGACTACGGCGCCAGAGCGCCATCCGCGCCCATCGACAACCTGTTCATTAGCCAGCACGGTTTGATCAACGGGGTCCCAGTTCACCTCCGCTTCTTTTTTGTACACTAGACCTTTATCGAACAAACGCGTAAAAAACCATTGTTCCCAGCGATAATAATCTGGGTGGCATGTGGCTATTTCGCGACTCCAGTCGTAAGCGTATCCAAGGCGCTGTAATTGCTCGCGCATGTAGTCGATATTCCCGTAAGTCCACTTTGCGGGAGCAACTTTGTTTTTTATGGCGGCATTTTCAGCAGGCAGTCCGAATGCGTCCCAACCCATTGGTTGCAACACATTTTTGCCTAACATGCGCTGATAGCGGGACATTGTGTCGCCGATGGAGTAATTCCTTACGTGGCCCATATGCAAATGACCACTGGGATAGGGAAACATGGACAAGCAGTAATACTTCTCCTTTGATTTGTCTTCGCTTACTCGAAAGCTGTCATTTTCAGTCCAGTAGGACTGCGCAGCCTCCTCAACGGATTGCGGGTGATATTGTTTATTGATGCTGCTCATTGTGTCTCTAACTACGTGAATTAACTCAAATTATCCTGAATATCTGGCATGCTGCAAGCATAACCTAGACCCGCGCTTACAGGTAGCTCTAGGCGCAAAAACCTGACTGAAATGTTTATCTCGAATTAAGGGTCATCTAAGGGAAGTTCTTGTCGTGTGCAATTAAGTCAATTAATGTGTAATGGTTCAAGAAGGGGAAAGCAATGAACTCAAATCGAAATAAAATATCAACAGTTATAAAAGCACCGCTGCTGATAGCGGTGAGCATTTATATGGGGCTGGCAGTTGCAGATTTTCATTTGTGGCAGTTAAGTGAAATATTTACTAACGCCGAAGGGGATATACAATATGTGGAACTGCAAACTAGTGCTACCGGCCAGAATAATCTGGCAGGTCAGTCTCTTGTGTCAAGCAACGGTTTTGGTCAGCAAAATACATTCACATTTAGCCAGAGCTTAACGGGCGAAACGCAGGGCAAGAAATTACTCATCGCCACTGCGTCCTTTGTACAGCTAACTGGTTTGTCTGCGGATTACATATTGGATGAAGGATTTTTATTTACCGAAGGCGGAAGTTTGAATTTTGCCGGGGGAGTTTCGACAGTTACCTACATAGCTGCGCAACTTGCCAAGAATGGCATCCAGTCAATGAATAGCAATTTAGAGCCTCAACTGGCTGACCCAACAAACTTTGTCGGGCTAACGGCAACAATTTCAGTTCCGTTAAGAGGTATTTTCGATGCCGGGAGCTCGGTATTAACACTGCCTGTTGTTGATATTCCCGAGACAGGTTTGGCGCATGTATCGTTTGATGTAAATCTGGAAAGCTTGCAATTCGCTTTACGTGACGGGTTTTATATCTACTCTCAGGGCATTACCGCTGGTAATACTCCCGTGCAGCTTCAAGAAGGCGGTATTCTGTATATTCCAATATTGCCTATTGGAAATGAAATTTATGAGTTCAACCTGACACTTGTGGATAGTGAGCTAGTGATATTCGCAGAACCTGCGGTACTAAGTATTACCAATATAGTGCCAGAACCAGAACCAGAACCGTCAGAAAGCCAACAGAGCATAGAAAGAGGAGGGCTACAGTACGCTGCGCAGTGTGCTATCTGTCATGGTAGTACAGGGTTAGGGGGTATTGGACCTAATTTAAGAACAAGTGGGTTTAATACTTTTGCTGCACTTCGCTCTAAAACTGACTTAACGATGCCGAATACAAATCCATCGGCGTGTAAAGATACAGGCAGCTCTACTTGCGCAACTGATACTGCGAATTTCATTCTGAATGAGTTCCAGCAGTAATTGATTGGGATCAGAGTCTGAGATATTCCCACGAAATAACGAATTAACTCCACCGACTAAGGTGCAGAAAGACCTGCAGTAGAGAAGAATACTGAATTCAACAGGGGCTTGGGAAGGGGTGCTGTTTTGTAGTGACTAGCGCCCAGGGATGGAGCGCGGGAGGGCCAGGGATGGCCCATTGGAACGAAAAACAGTATCCCTT
>NVVJ01000048.1 GCA_002402175.1 SAR86 cluster bacterium | reverse complement strand
CCGGAGCCGCGCGTAAGTGATAAATAAGCGGTTCGCGCAGACATGCGGCGCGCGTGATAGGCAATCAGCGCCGAATCCTCATCGTCAGGGTGTGCACCAGTGTGCAGGACGCTCGCCGTTGTTTGCAGTCGCTGCAATTGACGGGTCAATGCACTGCTGCCCTGATCGTAAATGGCGCGTACCTGTGCATCAACAATAGTAGGTAGTGTTCCGACAACCAGAGTCAGCACAAGACAGGCAAGAGACTTATTTCGCATTAATTGACTCCCCAACAAAGAGACTAATCAGATATCCCGCGGCGACAGTGACCAGACATCCAACGACATTAAACCAGAGAAACGCAATGTCAGAATATGAGCTTGCGATCCAGACTGACACGATTCCAAACAGCAGCCCATAAAACGCACCTGCCGACCGAGCTCTGGGTACTGCAAAAGCTAGCACGAAGACTCCAAGCAAGGAACCATAGAAAAAAGATCCAAAAGTATTTACGACCTCGATAAGTGATCCGAGGTTGGTTACGAAGGTTGCGACTATGCAGGCGAATATTCCCCAGGCCAGGGTGGCAATTCGCCCAAACAGTAACCATTCTTTTTCCGTCCCGGTTTGATTTATATGCCGTTTATAAAAATCCATAGTCGAAGCTGTGGCGAGAGAGTTGAGCTCTGCCGCGACACTCGACATGGCTGCTGCGAGAATTGCAGCCACAATTAGCCCGACAACACCTATAGGCATGTTCTGGATGACGAATACAGGAAAGACATAATTAACGTCACTAAAAGAATCGTCGCCGTTCGTCTTGCGCACAAACTCCGTCGCCTCTCGGCGCTTTTCCTGATAGGCCGTGTTGGCGGCAATATAGTCAGCTCTGGCGATGGTTTCGATATCTGAGTTTTGCGCCTGAATGTATCGCATGGCTGCCGCGCGCCGGTTTTGATGAACGTCAATAAACTCAGACTGGAGCCGCTCATGCTCGACGGGTTGGATCGCGGCGGCACGGGCTACATCAACTTCGTTGAAGATCATCGGTGGTGCACTGAACTGGTAGAAAACGAAAATCAGTATGCCGATAAACAATATCAAAAACTGCAGTGGAATCTTGAGAAACGCAGACATCAGTAGCGAAGTGCGGCCTTCGTTGACAGAGCGGGCTGTCAGATACCGTTGTACCTGGCTTTGATCGCAGCCGAAGTAGGAAAGAAATAAGAACAAGGCGGCGAACATCCCTGACCAGATGGTGTAGCGTTCACTAAGGTCAAAAGAGAAATCTATAGTCTGTAGTTTTCCGGCAGCACCGGCAACATACAAAGCGTCCTGGAGAGACACACCTTGGGGCAGATTTGTAATAATGACGAATACACAAATACTCAGCCCTACAAAAATAAGAACCATCTGCTTTACGTCTGTCCAGGTTACCGCCTGAATGCCACCGAACATTGTGTAGAAGGTAGTCGATAGCCCAATTACAAATATCGTGATTAGCTCATCCCAGCCGAGAACGATCGATAAAACAACGGCTGGTGCCGCAATGATCACACCAACACCTAGCCCGCGCGAGATGAGAAAGCAAAAACTCGTCAGCGTGCGTGTTCTGGTATCGAAACGTTTTTCAAGGTATTCGTACGCGGTGAAAACTCGCGCTCTATAAAAAAATGGCACGGCGGTTACGCACAGAATAATCATGGCCAGGGGTAAGCCAAAATAAAACTGGATGAAGCGCATGCCGTCTTCGTAGGCTTGTCCGGTGGTTCCAATAAGGGTAATGGCCGACATTTGTGTGGCCATAACAGACATGCCAACAGCCCACCAGGGCAGGTTGCGCCCCGCCAGGAAGAATCCTTCAGTGTCGGTAGAGCCTCGGCTAAGTTTTAGTCCATGCCAGATAACATACGCGAGGTAGGCGAACACAATAGACCAGTCAACAAGATGCATGTGTTAGCCAGAGTAGTATTGTGAGAAAAGATACAGTAGTGAAATAACAACGACGGTAACACCAATCACGCTTGCGTAAATGAGGCTCCAGCGGGTTTGGTCTTCTTGCTCTTCGTTTGGGCTTACGGCCATCGTTTAGTCTTTTTGATTCTTATTTGAGTTGCCGCAGTGAGTGGTGATTGCGCAATTCTTATTATTTAATTTAAGGTACGGGAAAACACTATAAAGGTAGCTCCATTCAATGGCCTTGTCCAATGCCATTGAGAGTCGACCTTTGTCGTTTGTCCAAGTCTTAAGTGCCTTGTTAGCTGACTTTTGTGTGCTTTATCGAGTAAACTGACACATCCTCTTTAGCCTGGGCACGTCTTTTTGATCATTTTTCGCTATCTAAGCAAACAAACCCTGCAAGTGATGGCTGCTGTCACACTGATTCTACTGATTGTGGGTTTAACCAGTCGATTTATTCAGTATTTGGCTCAGGCTGTCGCTGGGGAACTGGCTTCCGATGTTTTGTTTCTGCTTATGTTGTATCGCCTACCAGATTTTCTTCTGGTTATTCTCCCCCTTGCTCTGTTTCTGGGAATCCTTCTTGCTTACGGCCGCATGTATGCCGAAAACGAAATGGTGATATTAATTGGGAGCGGTTTTAGCCAGTTTCGATTGTTGCTTACAACCATGGGAACTTCGATGCTGGTTCTGTTGCTGGTTGCCATGCTCAGTTTACAGCTAGCTCCCTGGGGTGTACGTAACACAGAGCAGTTAAAGCAGAGTCAGGAATTGCTTACCGAGGTTGATTTAATTGTCGCCGGTCAGTTTCAGAGCTTTGGTGAGGGTAATAGGGTGACCTATGCCGAGCGGATTGAAACAGGCAATGACGAGGTGAGGCAGCTGCAAAATGTTTTTGTAGCTGTTAGTACGGCGTCTGCAGAAGGCGGGCAGGGTAGCCCGCGGATCATAATAGCGGAATCAGCGCGGCCAGAAGTAGATGAAAGCACCGGCGCGCGATTTATGCGGCTGGAAAATGTACTTCAATACGACGGAACACCCGGTGCTGCGGATTTCAGCATTGGCCAGTTTGATGTTCAGTCTATTCTATTGCCAGAGGCAGCAAGCTTTGAGCCTATATTGGAAGAAGCCACCTTGCCCACATCAGCATTAATTGGGTCACCATTACCTGAGCATCAAGCTGAGCTACAGTGGCGAATTTCCATGTTGCTACTAATCCCAATAATTACTCTTATTGCCGTGCCGTTAAGCAAGGTTGATCCGCGTCAGGGTCGATACAGCAAACTGGTGCCTGCTGCTTTGCTTTATGCCTGCTACTTTGTATTGTTACAAATATCAAGGGACATGGTTGCCGATGGGGAATTGTCAGCGAGCATAGGGCTATGGTGGGTTCATGCTCTGTTTGTCGGAATTGGGTTGTTGATTTACCGCTATCCAGATATTGGCAAGTATTTTTCATTCGGCAGATAAAATGACAATGACATGCGCAAAATAGATAGCCATATTCGCTCTACCGTATTGCTTTCGATGCTGGTGGTGATTTCCCTGATCGTCACAGTAGATTTGGTTTTTACTCTGTCGGAAGAAATGTCGAGTACAGATGAAAATTACTCGGCGTTAAACGCACTTGCTTTTGTATTATTTACCACGCCAACAAGTATCTACGAGCTATTACCTTTTACTGCATTGGGTGGTGCGCTAATTGGTCTGGGCATACTCGCTTCCAATAACGAGTTGGTTGTTATGCAGGCCGCCGGAGTAACCGTTTGGCGGATAGTGTGGGCGGTACTCAAACCAACTCTTTTCATTATGCTGCTAAGTCTGCTGCTGGGTGAATTCATTGCTCCACCTCTGGAGCAAATTGCACAAAGTAATAAGGCTGTGCAAAAAAGTGGGAATGCTTCAATAAGCTCTGCCCAGGGAAGCTGGCGAAAAGTCGGCGATGAATATATTCACATCAATGCTATTGCACCAGGCGGACAATCGTTATTTGGCATAACCCGTTATCGACTTGGCCTAAACCGGTCTATTGTTTCCAGTAGTTTTGCGGAATCAGCAGAATACATAGAGCAAAATGAAGAAAATTATTGGCTCCTACAAAATGTCAGCGAAAGCCTCATTCAACCTGGCGCGATAACGGCCGCTCAAAATCCGCAAGAGATTTGGCGAGTAGATTTATCACCGGAACTGCTTGCGGTACTTTTGGTTGAACCTGATCGTCAATCGATATCGGGTTTATACCGTTTTGCTCGTTTCTTTGAAGCAGAAGGGCTTGACCCGGCAACGTACTATCTGGCGTTCTGGAAGAAGTTATTGCAACCGATCGCAACGCTTGCACTAGTTGTGCTCGCGGTTTCATTTGTGTTTGGTCCTTTGCGTGAGTCGACCATGGGCTTTCGTGTTTTTGTTTCCATGGGCATTGCCCTGGCGTTTACCATTACCCAGCGAATGATGGAGCCTGCCAGTTTGCTGTACGGATTTAGCCCCTTAATAGCGGTGCTGATACCGATTATGTTTTGCGCGGCATTAGGGCTTTATTTTATGCGCCGTGTAAGGTAAATGCAGGATAGTTGCGTGCGGGTTTTGAGTAAAAATCATTAGCCATTATGAAAAAGTGGGAAAGGTAGGAAAAAAGTTGAAAGCGGCATTTATAAACTCTTATGGCCAATTTGATCAAATCAAAATAGGAGATATTGATCGGCCCGAAATAGATGATCATGATGTACTAATAAAAATGAAGGCTGCTAGCGTCAATCCAATTGACTGGAAAATGGTGCACGGCGATCTCAAAGCCTTAATTAAATTAAAATTTCCACTGGTGCTTGGCAGCGATGGTGCCGGTGTAATTGAAGAAGTTGGTGCTGGAGTTACTGAGTTTAATGTGGGCGATGAAGTTTTCTTTCGTTGCGATAAGGCCAATATAGGAACCTTTGCTGAATATTTTGCCATTCCGGCAAATTTGATAGCAAAAAAACCAACCAATATGTCTTTTGAGGAAGCGGCTTCCATCCCCTTGGTCGGGCTTACAACATATCAGGCATTGAAAGAAAAAGCCGGCATGACTGAGGGCAGTAGAGTACTGATTCACGCCGGTGCTGGCGGTGTTGGTAGCTTTGCAATTCAATTTGCTAAAGCTTTTGGTGCTCACGTGGCAACTACAGCAAGTAAAAAGCGCTTTGTATTACTTGCAGAGTTAGGTGCTGATGAAATTATTGATTACCAGAGCCAGCATATAGAAAATGAACTCAACGGTTTCGATATTGTATTTAATACCCTGGGTGATTCTGTTCAAGAACCCTCCTACAAGACTCTGAAAAAAGGTGGCGTATTAGTTAACGTGCTAGGTATTCCAGAGCCATTGGTAGTTGCTCAGTACACCTCAAATATTTTAGTAAAATTAATAAGCCATATTAATCAATGGCGAAAAGAAGGTTTGGCAGCCAAATACAACGCTAAATACAAGCACCTTCTAATGTACGCCGACGGCAAGCAATTGAGAGAGATAGCTGATCTTATTGAAGCTGGAAAAATTAGAGCCATTATTGATTCAACTTTTCCTCTGGCAAAAGTCAAAGAGGCTTTTGAACGCAGCGCTACCGGGAGAGCGCAGGGAAAAATTATTATCAAAATATCTGACTGATGTGTACTATGTTTGCTAACCCCACGGCAGTCCACCGGAGAACTCTTTTGAACTCAACTTACTTTCAACTACCTGCGTTGTCACGCTTCACGGCACCTCTGCTACTTTTAACTCTAGCCATAACTTTCAGCTCTGGCATGCCTAGCTTTGCGGCAGAGAGTAATGGGCAAATTAATTTGTTGCCGCACCAGGAAATAGCCAGAGCGTTATTGAAAGAGTTAGTTGAAATTAATACCACCGACAGCGTTGGTGATAACACCAGAGCGGCTCAGGCTATGGCTGATCGTCTAATTGCGGCAGGATTCCCGCCCCAGGATGTGCAGGTTTTGGAGCCTGTTGCCCGTAAAGGAAATTTGGTCGCTCGTTACAGAGGAAGGGGCATTGGTCTGAAGCCGCTTTTGCTGCTCGCGCATATTGACGTGGTTGAAGCAGATCCTGCGGACTGGACACTAGCCCCATTTACCTTTACTGAGCAAGATGGTTACTATCTCGGTCGTGGTGTTTCCGACGATAAAGACGAAGCAGCTATTCATATCGCTAATTTCATACGTCTTAAACAAGAAGGCTTTGTGCCAGACAGAGACATTGTAATTGCCCTGACCGCCGATGAAGAAGGAGGCGACCATAACGGTGTGCAATGGTTGTTAGCAAATTATCCTGACTTGATAGATGCAGAGTATGCATTGAATGAAGGTGGCGGTGGTGGAATCACTGATGGGATATACGTTTCAAACAATGTCCAAGCCAGCGAGAAAGTGTATCAAACCTACATTCTGGAAGTGACGAATCCAGGAGGGCATAGTTCAGTGCCCCAAAGAGATAACGCTATCTATAGGTTGGTTGACGCGCTGTCCAATATTCGCGATTACGATTTCCCAGTTAAGTTGAATCAAATTACTCGTTTGTATTTTGAGCGCCGCGCCGCGCTAGAAGAGGGTGAGCTTGCCGAGGCTTTGCGAGGTGTCATTCAAACACCGCCAGATGAAGATGCGATTCGTTATTTTTATGACAAGACATTTTTTAACTCTCGGCTACGCACTACATGCGTTACCACAATGCTGGAAGCTGGTCATGCTGAAAATGCCCTACCCCAACGAGCAAGAGCAACTGTAAACTGTAGAGTGTTGCCCGATGAATCAATTGATGAAGTACAGAACACGTTAAGCAGGTTAATTGGCGATGATCAGGTAAGTATCACCCCAGACAGGCCTGCCACTCAATCACCAGTGTCACCTTTGACTCCGCCGTTGCTCGCCATTATAGAAAAGATAACTGATGATATGTGGCCTGGTGTTCCTGTGCTGCCTACTATGAGTACTGGCGCAACCGATAGTCTGTATTTACGTAATGCAGGGATTCCAGTATATGGCGTCTCGGGGATATTTGGCGATGGTACCAGTCGTATACATGGTCAGAATGAGCGCATCATTATTAAGTCCTATTTTGAAGGTCAGGAATTTCTATACCGACTGACAAAGGCTTTGTCTGCTGCAACAGATGGCGCTTAGTCGCTAGTTTCGGTACCCCAAAATAGTTTATAGGAGAGTCAAATGTCTGAAGAACGAACAGGAAGCGGCGGATGCCTGTGTGGTGAGGTTCAATTTACGGCAGAAAATATGGGGAACACATTAGGTGCCTGTCATTGCACTGTGTGTAGAAAATGGGGTGGCGGGCCGTTCATGGAAGTCGATTGCGGACAAAATGTTTCGTTTAAAGGTGAAGAGCATATTTCGGTTTTTAATTCCTCAGACTGGGCGGAACGAGGGTTCTGCAAGCAATGTGGTACACACTTATTTTATCGATTAAAAGAAAGCAGGGCGCACATGATGCCAGTTGGATTGTTTGATGACGCAAGTGGTCTGGTTTTCAATCAGCAGGTATTTATAGACGAAAAACCTTCCTATTATTGTTTTTCTAATGAAACAAAAGAACTAACAGGTGCTGAACTGTTTGCTAAATTTACCTCTGGGTCTGATTAGAACCAGTCTATTTAAGAAAGAACTGCTAAAGCAGGGAGAAAAAATTGAGCCGCCTAAAGTCCTTAATTGTTATCACACTACTAATCGTTTCCTCGGTATGTGTTGCCGCCGAAGAAAATCAATCTACCTTGTTGATACACGCTGGTACTCTGTTATCGATTCCAGGTGAGGCTCCAGCTTTGCAGCAGTCAATTATTGTGCGCGGTAATCGTATAGAGTCAGTCGTCGATGGCTATATTGATCCGGACTCGTTAACTGGGGAGGTGCAATTAATAGATCTCTCGGACAAATTTGTACTGCCGGGCTTAATCGATATGCATGTACATCTATTAGGCGAGATTTCACCCGAATCGCGTAGTAACGCGTTGTACTTATCAACTTCTATGGAGGCGATGCGCGGTGTTTATTATGCGGGCATTACCTTAAACGCTGGTTTTACTACCGTGCGTGATCTTGGCTCTACCCCGGAAGCAATCTACGCACTACGCTACGCAATCAATCAAGGGCTGGTAGATGGCCCTACGATTTTTGCAGCCGGTAGCGCGTTGGCTGCTACTGGTGGTCATGGTGATGTCGATGGTTATTCTGCGGAGCTGATGAAGCTTTGGACGCCAGAGACTATCTGTGATGGCCCTATCGAATGTCGGGCGGCAACACGTAGTGCAATTAAATTTGGGGCGGACTGGATAAAAATTACAGCTACCGGTGGTGTGCTCTCTGACACCAATACAGGGCTGGGTCAACAAATGACCGATGATGAGTTGATTGAGATAGTAGCAACAGCACATAACCTGGGGATAAAAGTTGCGGCCCACGCCCATGGTGCCGACGGCATCAACGCCGCCTTACGAGCGGGAGTAGACAGTATCGATCACGGTACTTATTTGAATGAAGAATCTATCGCTCTGTTCAAACAAACCGGTGCCTATCTGGTGCCGACTTTATTGCCCGGAGTAAAAATCCCGGAGAGCATGGAGGGCAATCCTTTTTATACCGATGCAATTAAGTTGAAAGCCAATGCCGCCGGTGCAGCCGCGGCAGAAAACATTGGCAATGCTTATCGCAATGGAGTGAATATCGCATTTGGTACAGATTCAGCCGTAACACCGCACGGACTTAATGGAGAAGAGTTTGGTCTGATGGTAAGAGTGGGCTTCTCAGAAATGGACGCGATTTACTCTGCGACTATTGGGGCGGCGACACTGTTATCGCAAATGGCAGAGATCGGTACGATTGAGGCGGGAAAAAAGGCTGACATCATTGCCACTGACAATAGTCCGCTTGATGATATTACTGAATTGGAGCATGTCGATATCGTAATTAAAGGCGGTAAGCTTATTAAGTCTATTAACCACTAATTGATTAGGTCATGTGCATGCCGAAACCTGCCGATAAGACTGGTGTTCTTATTTTATTCGATATTGATAAAGCCCAGGAAAAAGTATGAAAGCCAGACGCCTGATAGCACTAATACTCATTGGATTAATTGTTTCTAGTTGCGCAGTAATGAGCGAGGAAGAGTGCATATATTCCGACTGGAATGCAGTAGGGTATGAAGATGGAGCCGAAGGTCGCTCCAGTGATAGGTTTGGTGACTATCGAAGAGCTTGTGCCGATCATAGTATTACTCCAGATTTCCAGGCCTGGCAGAATGGTCGGGAGCAAGGTTTGGTTGAATACTGCCAACCATCGCGAGGGTTTCAGGTTGGTCAATCCGGTAGTACTTATTCCGGCGTATGTAATAGTAACCTGGAGGCTGATTTCCTCGATGCTTATCGCCTTGGCATCGAACTCTACAGTTTACGTAGCAATTTGAATGCCGCGATGTCTCAGCTAAATTCCAACGAGCGAACTTTACAGCGTATCGACGAAGATATTAATGAAATAGAAGTGTTGATTATCAGTGATGGTACAACTGCACTGGAGAGGGTGCGGTTGCTTGCCGAAATGAAGGACTTGTCTGAACTCAGCGGAGAGTTAAAATTGGAAGCCGAGTTGCTAATAGAAGCCCGTACGATTGCCGAACTTGAACTAACTGACTTCGAGATGTCATTGGTTCAGGCTGGGTTCTGAATTTATGTCAGAGTCCGAACCCACAGACAATTAGAACGGTCGATGTGACTTTGGAAGCACCACTACTTTGCTATTCGAAATTTTGTCGTGGGCGGCATCCCCATTACTGTCAATGTAGATCCACAAATAGCCTAGGCCAAACATAAAGAACGCTGGCCAGGCCGCCAGGAATCGAATGACTCCCTGTGTAATACTGATCAGCCCACCATCGTTAGATTCTACTTTGATATTCCAGGCAATCATGCCCAGTGTCTGGCCGCTGTGAGTCCAGAACAAAATATAGAAACCGCCACTGCTTGCCACCATTAATGGGAAAAGAATTGCATCCATTATTGGGTCGGTGTGAACAACACCATCAACTAGCGTACTTGTGCCAGCGCCGGTAAATAGTTGCAGGACAAAACCAATAAGCATCCAGACGGCAGTAACTAAAAAGCCATCGTAAAGCAGAGCGGCCAATCGACGTATTATGCCGGCGTGGGGCAGCGGTGTTGAAGAAATGTTTGAATTAGAATCAGTCAAAAATTTTCTTCTTTAAAGTTCTTTGACTGCCTGAATTAATTGGCTAGCCGCTTTTTGTCCGTCACCAAATAACATTTTAGTGTTGTCGGCAAAGAACAATGGGTTTTCGACTCCGGAAAACCCTGCGCCACGGCCGCGTTTGATAACGATTACGTTTTCAGCATTCATGGCATCCAGAATCGGCATACCATACAGCGGACTGCTGCTGTCATTTTTGGCAGAAGGGTTCACTACATCATTAGCACCTATGATCAGCGCAACGGTCGTGTTTTTAAAATCGGCATTGATATCTTCCATGTCATAAATCATGTCATAGGGTACGCCGGCTTCCGCCAGAAGCACATTCATATGGCCAGGCATACGACCGGCAACCGGGTGAATAGCGAACTTAACGGTCACGCCTTTTTCGGTCAATATTTGGGTTAGTTCCCAAATTTTGTGCTGTGCCTGAGCGACCGCCATGCCGTAGCCAGGAATGATGACAACCTGGCTGGCAAAGGACATAAGAATGCCTGCGTCCTGTGCCTGTATTTCTTTCATAACACCCAAGCTGTCGTCGCTGCCTGTTGCTGCCACATTGGTACCAACACCGGCAAAAAATACGTTAGCAACAGAACGGTTCATAGCTTTTGCCATTAACTGTGTTAGCAGTGAACCGGCTGAACCAACCACGATGCCAGCAACAATCATAGCGGCATTGCCGAGCACGTAGCCCTCAAATCCAACGGCTAATCCCGTTAGCGCATTAAACAGAGAAATAATAACTGGCATGTCGGCGCCACCGACAGGGACTGTTATGAATACGCCAAGAATCAAAGCGAGTACAAAGAAGATAATTATGGTGTTGATGTCAGCGGTAAAATAAATCGCTACAGCAAAGCCGACAGTTACTATTGCCAACAGAGCATTCACAATGTGTTGCTTGGGTAATAATTTGCTGCGACTCAATCGTCCATCGAGCTTGGCCCAGGCAATGATGCTTCCACTAAATGAAATGGTGCCGATTATCGCGCCGAGAATGCCCAATATAGCAATGTCGGTTCCAAGAATTCCGGCAACCGTAGTCGCACCGGTTACATCATGAGAGGCTTCGGTGCTGGCTTTCATCAACTCGACTGCGGCGATGGCTGCTGCAGCACCGCCACCCATGCCGTTATACATCGCAATCATCTGTGGCATGTCAGTCATAGCGACTTTTTTACCGCTATACCAGGCGTAGCCGCCACCTATAACGATGGCAACGACAATGAGCAGGATATTAGTGCCGACCTGGTCGCTGTCTAATATTTCCGGGGACATGAATGTCACCAGGGTAGCCAGCACCATGCCGGCACCAGCCCACAAAATTCCGCGTCTGGCGGTAACGGGCGAGCTCATTTGTTTGAGGCCCAGAATAAAAAGCGCGGCAGCTATTAAATACGAGGCTTGAATTATAGTTTCCATCTATGATTCCTCGCTTTTAGATTTTTTGTCACTGGGTTTGAACATTTCCAGCATGCGTTCGGTGACAACATAGCCCCCAACAGCATTTCCTGCCCCAAGTAAAACAGCGATAAAACCAATGATCTGCTCTGCGGTGGTGTCTGCTATGCCCAACGCTACCATGGCGCCCACTAATACAATGCCGTGTACGAAGTTTGAGCCAGACATTAACGGCGTGTGAAGAATTACCGGTACTTTGCTGATTATTTCGTAGCCGGTGAAGCCAGCGAGCATGAAAATGTAAACTGCGGCGAGACCTTCAATCATCAGGAAGCTCCTTCAATTTGTTCTTTGATACCGGCATGAAGAATTTCACCGCCATGGGTAATTAGACTTGCACGAATAATTTCATCTTCGAGATCTACATTAATAGAGCTTTGGGGAACTAGCAGTTCAAGAAAGTTCAGTAAATTCTTGGAGTATAGCTCGCTGGCATGATTGCCTACCATGCTAGGTACATTTGTCGGGCCATAAATTTTGACCCCTTTGTGCAGCACTGTTTCATCAATTTTTGTTAGCTCACAATTCCCACCACCTTCGGCTGCAAGATCAACAATTACGGAACCACCGCGCATGCCTTCAACCATTTCGGTGCTGATAATGAGTGGCGAGGGCCTGCCTGGAATTGCTGCCGTACTGACTATTACATCAGCAGCGGCAACATGCTTGGCGAGAATAGCTTGCTGTTGCTGCGTTTCTTCGTCAGTTAACTCTCGGGCATAACCGCCGCTGCCATCGGCTTTGATTTCAATATCTACAAACTTGGCTCCAAGTGACTCAACCTGTTCTTTCACCGCCGGACGAACATCGTATGCTTCTACAATTGCTCCGAGCCTTCTTGCAGTAGCGATGGCTTGCAAGCCAGCAACGCCTGCGCCAATAATCAAAACTTTGGAAGGACGAATAGTGCCCGCTGCGGTGGTTAACATGGGGAAAAATTTGCCAAGGATGTTACTGGCCAGCAAAACCGCCTTATAACCAGCAATAGAAGCCTGAGATGAAAGGGCATCCATAGCCTGGGCGCGAGAAATTCGCGGAATCAGCTCCATAGAAAAAGCACTGATATTTTTTTGCTTTAAGCGAGTAAAGCGCTCCAGGTCTGAATGTGGATTAAGATATCCAATTAGCACTGAACCGTCTTTTAGTTGATCTATTTGCTCAATAGTTGCCGGATTCACGGTAAGGCAGATATCTGCCTTACTCAGCAGCTCACTATCCGATGCTATTATTGTCGCGTTTTCGTAGTCGCTGTCGGTATACCCGGCCAGCTCACCGGCGCCAGATTCAATATTTAGCTCTAAGCCTTCTTTGGCGGCTAGTCGTTTTACAATGTCCGGCACCAGAGCCACTCGTTGTTCGCTTTTGCGAACCTCTCTGGGCACGCAGATTTGAATTGTCATAAAGAAACTCCAAATACTCAAATTCCCGTGAAGGGCGCAGTATATAACGATAGCCCTCAAGTGCAAGATTAGGAGGATTTATCGACTATTTACCTTATCTCAGGCAGCAGTTTTTGTTAGAATCCGAGCCGCTAGACGCTATGGCTACCGTAAATTGTGTAGTTTCACGTAGCAAAAATAGTTTCAGGCACCAAATCAGGAAATTAGCATGACCGCTTCAGAGCAAACCACTCGTCACATCCGTTTAATGGATACAACACTGCGTGACGGCGAACAAACCCAGGGAGTCTCTTTTTCTGTTAACGAAAAAGTGAATATTGCTCGTGGATTATTGCAATCGTTGAAGGTCGACCGAATTGAAGTCGCCTCCGCCTGTGTATCAGAAGGCGAGAAGAAGGCGGTTTCCGAGATTACAGCGTGGGCTGCGGAAGAGGGCTTGCTGGATCGGGTTGAGGTCCTTGGATTTGTTGATCACAAACGTAGTGTCGACTGGGTTGTTAGTGCTGGTGGCAAGGTGATCAATTTACTCGCCAAGGGCAGTGAGAAGCATTGCACAGAACAACTTGGCAAGAATCTGGAGCAGCACATCGAAGGCATAATTCAGACAGTGAACTATGCTAAATCCCAGTGTTTGTCCGTTAATATGTACCTGGAAGACTGGTCTAATGGTTTTCAGAACAGTAAAGACTATGTCTTTGGTCTAGTAGAGGGCACAGCTGATCTGGGAATTGGGCATTATCTCTTGCCTGATACGCTGGGTGTGATGTCTCCACAGGAAGTTCATGATTCACTGACCCAAATGATGCAAAAATTTCCTGATCAGGAATTCGATTTCCACCCTCATAACGACTATGGCCTTGCAACGGCAAACGTGCTCGCCGCCGTGGGCGCAGGGATTAATACAATACATTGCACTATTAATTGCCTGGGCGAACGCGCTGGCAACGCGTCCCTTGCTGAGGTGGCTGTGGTGTTGAAAGATAAAATGGGCATGCAGCTATCTATAGATGAAACGCGAATTACTGTGCTAAGTCGAATGGTGGAAAACTTTTCCGGAAAATGGATCGCCGCCAATACGCCTGTAGTTGGTGCGGATGTGTTTACTCAGACAGCGGGTATTCATGCAGATGGTGATATGAAAGGGGACCTGTACATAACAGAGCTAGGCCCAGAGCGGTTTGCGCGCAAACGAATTTACGCGCTTGGAAAAATGAGCGGCAAAGCATCGCTGATTAATAATCTCGACGAGTTGGGAATAAGTTTATCCGCTGAAGACCAGGCTAAAGTGCTGAAGCGTGTGGTAAAGCTAGGAGATTCTAAGCAAATTATCTCTTCTGAAGATCTGCCTTTTATCATTGCCGATGTGATGGAGAGCAAAGAGTATCACCACATTTCATTGATGAATTGCTACATAAACAGTGGGCTCGACGTTGAGAGTACCGCCAGTGTGCGAGTGTCCATTGACGATGAGGAGTATCAAGGTTCTGGGTCTGGTAATGGAGGCTTTGCTGCTTTTTTTGATGCGATGGAAAAAATTCTCAAGCGCAGAGAATTCATCATGCCGGCTTTGATAGATTACGAAGTGCACATTCCTCGTGGTGGCAATATCGACGCTCTAACAGAATGTATTATCACCTGGGAATGGGAAGGTCTGGAGTTTAAAACTCGCGGCGTAGACTCGAATCAGGTACTGGCAGGCTGCAAGGCGGCAATGCGCATGATTAATCTAAGGATGCACGCCCTGACTTCTATATAGGTCAGAAAAAGGGATCAGAGTCTAAGATATCCCCACGAAATAATTAATTTCACAGGCTAGAATACAGATCAGAAAGATCTGCATTTGAAAAGAATACTGAGTTCGACAGGGGATTGGTAAGGGGTGCTGTTTTGTAGTGACTAGCGCCCAGGGATGGAGCGCGGGAGGGCCAGGGATGGCCCAATGGAACGGAAAAACAGCACCCCTTACCAAGCCCCGATACACACATCAACTGCCTACTAATATTCCCTTTTTCTTTCGGCTTAGGCACCAACAACAGAGGTCTGAGCTAATTCTTCAGCCACCAGATCGCCAAATTTCTGAGTGCTTATCATATTCACATCTGAACCTGGCTTAGAAAGATCCGATGTGGAATTGCCCTGAGCAAAAACATTCTGCATGGCATGCCAGACATTTTTTGCTTCCTGCTCCATGCCAAAACTCATTTCTAGCATCATGGCGACTGAGCCAATCATCGAGTAAGGGTTGGCAATGTTTTGACCTGCAATGTCAGGCGCAGAGCCGTGGGATGGTTCGTAATAGGCTTTTTCCGGACCTATACAGGCCGAAGGCATTAGGCCTAAAGAACCAAGAATTCCACCAGCTTGATCGCTGAGAATGTCGCCGAACATATTCTCCATTACCATGACATCAAATTGAGTTGGATTAAGACAGAGATAAGTCGCCGCCGCGTCTACCAGTATGTGCTTAACCTCAACATCTGGATAATCCTGAGCTACTTCTCCTATTACTTCGTTCCAGAGTACGCTGGATTTCAGTACATTGGATTTGTGAATATTATGCAGTACTTTTTTGCGTTTTTGCGCTGTGTCAAAAGCCACTTTTGCGATACGTGCAATCTGGCCTTCATCATATTCAAGACTTTCGCTCACATATCGAAGGCCTTGCTCGTTTATTCCGGTTTCTTTTTTGCCAAAATAAAGCCCGCCTACCAACTCCCTAATTATAATGAAGTCGATACCATCGCCAATAATTTCCGGCTTTAGAGGGGAGAAATGAGCGAGTGACTTTGGCAGAAATACAGGTCTGAAATTAGCGAAGGTATTGTAGCGTCGACGCATTGGCAATAGAGCGCCTCGCTCTGGCTGCATATCGACCGGGATTTTCTTTGACTCTTCGTAGCTAAGGCCTATGGGGCCTTTTAAGATAGCGTCTGCCTCATCGCAAAGTTGTTTGGTGGCTTCAGGGAATGAATGGCCGTGATCAAAATAGGCCTGCGCGCCGAATGCACCATGGTTTAGTTCGAAGTTGATGTTATTACGTGATGAAATTAACTCCAAAATCTTAACTGCTTCGGTCATGATTTCCGGGCCAATCCCATCTCCATCTAACAGGGCTATCTTGTAACTTGTCATATTGGTTCCTTAATATATGGCGCGAGTGTACGGCGCGAATGTACAGCGCGAAATCAAACAGGCGCGTAATTTACCATGGGCTGCTTTTCAGAGCCAAGAGATTAGGAGGTAGTATTGGGGAAAATCAGTAGTCAAAGAGTTGGGCTTGGCCAGCAAGGAGCCGAAGCGATAGATTAAAACCGGCTGCCAGGGCTAGTTCAGCGCTTGTAATACGATGGACACCTGGCGAAAAAATACAAGTGTAAGAATCACAACAACGGTGTATACAACACCGTCACTTAGCTCTAGACCAAAAAACTTGGTTGATTTCTTTTTCTGCTTATCTTCGTTTTCGTCGTCAAAGCTCATTTGTTGATATCCTCTTTTCTAAAAACCGAGTTCAGGTGCCTGTGCTCGGCATACGTGCATACATTCCTTTTAGCGCAACCCTAAGAGGTTTATCGGCATATTTACCCTATGCTTCAATATTGCCAGAATTGCCCCGCAAGTCAGCCAGTTTTCGATTGGTACCAGTGGGCGGACTTGAACCGCCACTCCCGTGAAGGAACCGGATTTTGAATCCGCGTGGCCTAACCGGTTCGCACCTTGTTCTCAATGTTACTTGTTGTTGTTTATGGTTCCTAAGTTGTTGAAAGTAGTGATAAAAAATACAACTTCTTAAAAACCTCGTGTAATATCTGTGTTCTTAAAGCTTCGCAAATACACTCGCTTTTGCTATAATATGTAGCCCCAGTGTAGCCCCGATCTAACTTTAAAATTGCTTTTCACTGGTGAAAACAATGGAATATGAGGTTAAGTATAATGGGTCGAGTTTCAGAAAACCGAATTAATTTCACAAAATCCTCTCTCAGTGCGCTTGAACGTAGAGTTAATGCTGGTGGATTCACTAAAAATGCTTATGTCTATGATGAGGCAAGCCACCTGTCATTAAGGATGCGTCCAAATCAAAAATTTATTGATTGTTCTTTTTATTTGTATGAGCGCATAAAGGCACCGAGGGAACGAGTTGGTACTCCATACAAGCGCTTGATTATGCAAGTAGGTGAAGCTAAAAATGCTGGCGTAGCAATATCAGAGCTACGCCAAAAAGCAGATACCTTATACCTTGAAATTCAAAGTGGACGTGATCCAAAATTGGTTCTCAAACAACAGGAGGTAAAACTTCAAGAAGGCCATTTTTTAAAAGAAGCCAAAAGATCATTGAAAGCGATGATCTATGGAAATGCAGCGAGTAAGGATGGTGGAGCTTGGGCGGATGGGTTTATTAAAGAACGCCGTCCTGGGGAACGATATCTTGAAGATATTGAACATCGTTGTGGCGTTCTATTAAAGTGCCTCTATAACGAGCCTCTTTATCTACTTACGCCTGAAAGAGTCAAAGAGGTCTATTTAGAGCTAGTGCCTAGAGGAAAAACTCAACTACATAATGCCATGCGTATACTTCGCTCGGTTTGGAATTGGGCGCAAGTGAAATATGATGATGCTGAGTTGTTTGTCCGTAATCCCGTAAGCCGTGCTATGAAGCAGTTGGGGGTGAACATTAATCGAACCAATCGGCGTACTGTTAGGCTGGATCAAGAGGATTTTACCGATTATTTAAACGCTGTTCTTTCGCTGAGGGAAAGAGATCACACAACAAACTTTCGTAATGGTAGAGATGCGTTGTTGTTTATGTTGTTTTCTGGAGTACGAATTACTGGAACCCTTAACATTTTACTAGATGAAATCAATTTGGATAAAAAAACCTTTAAAATCATCAATAAAGGTGGGGAATTACTTGAACTGCCATTAAATACAGTGAGTGAAGCAATTATCAGAAACCGTTTATCTCATCTACCCGATAATAATATTTACCTATATCCTGGTATTACTGGTACAGGTCATTACGCAGGGACTAGTTCAGTTAGACGAATAGTGAAGGAAGTTAGTGGTGTTGAGCTTACTAACCATGACTTACGCCGTACCTATAAAACCTTGGGTGCTGAGTTAGGTGTCCACCCCATTATGATTGACGATTTGATGGGGCATGAAAGATCAGGAGTTGATGCGCACTACATCCACCCCTCTATGACAACTTTACGGGAGGCAAGTCAAAAAATTACAGATCACATTATTGAAAAGAGTGAAGTTGACTTAGTAGCTGAATTACTTGCTATTTGGTAAAGAGTTTATACACTTCGTTCATTAGCTGTGACTTATGGGCCGTATTAGATAATAGTGCGATTGTGTATTTTCTAGTATCTATGCCCTATTGGTAATCAGCAGAAAAGTAATATTAGTGATAATCAATTAGTTGGGCATAAAATTGAACCAAATATTTCGATACAAAAAGAATCGACCTGTAATTTGGTTTCACCAATCACCGTCTAAATCTAATCAATGTTGTCTATACTGTGGCCGGTTAGTGGGTGTTGGTTCACAAATAGAGTCTAACAAAGAGCACCTTATTGCAAATAATTTCGTTCCTACTGGTGAGTTTAAACAAAGTGACGGTTTTAATTTTATTTTTAGGGCATGTAAGCAATGTAATGATGAGAAATCAGACTGGGAAAGGCATTTATCAACGATAACACTTTTAAACAGCCCAGCTAGAAAATCCTCTGAACAACATAATCGACTAGCCTTACAAAAGGCAGAAAGAGATTTTCACCCTACTAAACAAGGAGTCTTGGTTAAAGATTCTGGCGATGAATTTAAGGTTGGTGCCCAATTTGGACAGGCGAATATTTCTTTTGGTATTTCTGCGCCACCGCAGGCTGATATAAGATACATTGACTTTCTTGCTATTAGGCATATTCAGGGTATTTTTTCTCTCATTACATCAGAGAACCCTCTCACCATAAATGGAAGTTCGTTTCTACATTATAAATATATTTTTGTTTTTCGCTCTTATGCTATTTCTGATTGGGGTAATCCTGAACTAATGGAGATTATGAAAAGGGTAAATGATATTCCTTGCTATGCGAACATTAAAACCGCGAATGGTTTTTTTAAGGTAATAATGAGA
This sequence comes from SAR86 cluster bacterium, assembly GCA_002402175.1. Taxonomy (GTDB): domain Bacteria; phylum Pseudomonadota; class Gammaproteobacteria; order Pseudomonadales; family Pseudohongiellaceae; genus UBA9145. Next base: position 7,764 of record NVVJ01000048.1, on the reverse strand, counting down.
AGGATCAAAGGGGATGCTTGTGAATGGTTCTGGGCGTTGGAATGGAATAAATCTCTACGAATTATAGGCGGCATCTCACAGGGAGAAAAAATTTCTGAGATCTTCTCTGATTTACCAACCTTAGACTGGAATAATTTAGGAATCCAGAACGGTGAAAAAATCAGGATGCGTAAAGAAGTGGAAATCAACATTGACGAAGACATTTTGTTTGAAGCTGAAGTAGAAAATACAGAGAACAATTAATATACTCTGCATAAGTTCAGATTTAATTAAATAATTAGTTATTGATAAATGGTAAATCTGAAAGTCAACTTTCAAGCAGCGCGGACAGTTGGTCAATACTATCAAAAGGGTATTTGCTACTAAATTTAATAGGAGAGAAAATGGAAAGTTTAGATTTCTATAAAATACTAAGTTATGGCGCAATTGGCCTTGGTTGTATCCTTGCATTTCTTGCTTATAAATTACTTAGAAAAGAACAAAATTGGAAGGTTCCAAGAGAGAGCATTTTGAAATCTATTAATATTTACATGGGCTTTTCTATTGTTCTAACAGTAGTTGGCTTTGTAACTGAATTTGCTATTGAGAATAGAATCGTTGATCTTAAGACTCAAATCAATACTGAACATGCAAGAAACTTAGAAATAGCAGAAACATTATCGTTGTTATTAGAAAGCAAAGAACTAGCGGTATTAGCTACAGGTGGATCTGATGAGGTTAAAAGAGATATTGACACATTGAAACTTAGCGTCTTACGGTTAAGAAATATTAATGAATAAAAATTCATATTCTTATTGCGCGGATGCCTTAATAATTCACTAAAAATTGTTGCTTCGTAACTGGGACGTTGTTTACGGCATCGCCTCTTGCTAATTACCTATCAAATAAAATTTTGGAATATACGGAAATGTCTTTAGAAAAATGTTCTCATAATAAGGAAAGTTTCTACAAGTATATGTCAGCATCAACTGCCAAAATTGTTCTTAGTACTAAAAGGTTAAGATGGAGCTCTCCAACGGAATTTAATGATCCATTTGATGTTCCAAGAGAACTAGGGTTGCATATAACTCCAAAAAAAATAATGGAAGCTATAGTTGAAAGGCAAATCTATCTATTTAAAAATTTACCCGATGATTTAACAGGTTATAACTCAAAATTTAAAACAATTCTAGATGCATTAAAAAATAACAATGAACCTGAATTAGTTGATGAGTTTATTACGAGTGTAAGGGGAATATTGGAAGAGGAATCACCATCTTCTTTCTCTTTAGACCAATATAGAAAGTATTGGGATGAACTCATTCCTGAGATGCGTATTTTATGTTTGTCTGAATCATACTCAAAAACTTCAATGTGGAATCATTATGCTGATGGGTATAAAGGGGCAGTAATTGAATTTTTATGTGATGATGAATTGGATAGTGCTTGGAAGCTTGCTAAGCCAATAAATTATAGTGATGATGCCCCTTTTTTATCTACAGCAGAAGGTTGGGCAAAAATGTTAATGCTTACTCAAGAAGCGGCTGCAAATATGCTTTTTGATGTGTCTATGTATTCTAAGTCACTTGATTGGGCTTATGAAGGTGAGTGGAGAATATCATCTTTTAAAAGACCTGATGATAAAGGTTCTTATACAGATTATGGCTTTAATGAGAAGGAAGTGGGTAACCTCTATTTAGGCCCATTTATGGAGCCGGAGGCGAAAGCGGCTTTAATATACGAAGCGAAAAATTATCGAAATATGAATGTTATTGAATCATTTATAGGAAATGGTAGAAATTTAAGTTTTACTCCAATAAATTGCTAATGAGGTAAAGTTGTTGCTACGCAACTGGGGTACAGCCCTTATCTTTGGGCTAATTTCATCCGCCCTATAGCTTTACTGGTAACAGCTATAAATGGTTGTTAGTCACATTTCTTTTCTGTATTAATCGTAACTAATTTGACATTTGTTACGTTAATAGGCGGTAACTTAATTGCCCAGTCTGGTGAATAGCATTCCAAGTTAAATCAATCTCAAACCATATCGTTTCTACAGATATACTTCCTTTCTGTCTGGTTCAGTCATGGCCTCTTTAAAGATAAGTACTTGTGACTTTACATAAAATACTTTGCCAAACCTTTTTGTATACCTTAAATCGGGTTGTTCTCTTGTGCAGCGCCACTTGCGTAAGGTGCTTGGCGCTAGCCCAAGTATTACAGCGGTTTCTTTAGTTGATACTTCAAGGGTTTCATCGGGTTGTGCTATTAGGTTCTGTTCCATGGTAATTAGCCTCTTTGATAAAAGCTGTAACCCTATAGTCAGTCATACTGAGAAGCGGCAATAAAGTTTTCATGGTCTCAGGAAACTTTATTGATTTTGATGGGGATGGTGGAGGCTTTTTCCTGTGCTAACGGTTCTAAGACCTAAAATATTAACTTTTAAACTCCTATTCTCGCCAAATCCGAATAATTTTAGTGTTCACTTTTGCCAGTGCAAATGTGTCATTCGATAAGGTATCGATTAACTCCGCTTCCTCATGTTGGTATGTGATTGGAACAAGAGCCACCAGAATAGCGTCATCATGCCCAGCCTTCCCCAGTAGGGAAAGGGCTGCTTTCATGTGGGCGCGTACTTGCTTAAAGGGCGGGTTCATCAAAATACGCGGGTATTCAATTTTTCCCTGCGCTGTAGCGGCATAGTCCAGGAAGCATTCATTAATCACATTAAAGTGCTGCGCCTCTGCTGTATTGGTGTCTCCTAAATGACTAAAGCGCTTTTCAATACCCTGGGCTAACGTGATATGACGCTCAACGGCCACAATTTCATTAATGCTGTGCCCTGATTCAAGTAAGGACTGTATTAAATTGCCGGTGCCTGCCTGCGGTTCTAGGGTTAGCGCATCGGTAGGAGCTTCGAGAGTGTCCACCATGAGGGCTGAAACCTCTGCAGGGGTAACATGGCAATGAGTAACGACATCGACCTCAATGGGTTGTGGTAAGGCTTGCGGCTCAATAACTTGAACCGCTCTCCTGTTGTTAACCAGCATCGTTTTAACTTTGTTGGGTCTGCTGTAGACAGAGAAGTCCATTTTATTGTTCCTCTGGCTTTTCAAAGGCTATTGCGCTTGATTCTGGTGCTGGATGGGTTTTTGAATCGGTGAGGTAAACGCTACACCATTCGGCCTGGTATCCGCTTTGCTCAGGATGTTTACAGATTTTCATTCTAAACTGTTTACAGCCTGAGTATTTTACGCCTCGGTAATCTGTATAGAGGGCGCTGTATTGTGCTTTCGTCATTTCAATTTGCCGAAAATGCCTATTGTTACCCCAACAATTAAGTTCTATTGAGAAGGCTTTAAAATTCAATATCGGGGCTTTCTTGGCTTTAGGTGCTGGTACTTCATAACCACAAGTTACCATCAGGTCGCGCCATTGCTCAGCGCTTAAATCAATCTCGTTACTGTTGGCAATATGACAAGGGAGCGGCGCTGCACTGGTTAACGAAAACCCTATATCTGACTTTTTAGCTTTGGGGGAATCTGCCCCATGCTCCCTAACAAAGACTTGTATTATTACAGGGGTCAATGGGTCTTCATAGCGGCTTGTTTTTCCCAGCTCTGTGCGCTCAAAATGCAACCGTCCTAAAATATGCTGAATCCATCTGTAAATGTATGGGCTTTGTGAATGGTATAAATGATGACGAATACAAATCTCAACCACTTCTAGGGCGCTTAATTCTCCTTTCGTCAAATAGCTGCTTAAGTGTTGGTCTTTATAGTACGGGGCCATTGCGCCATGCTTTAAATGACTGCCTATAAAATGATTCACTTTATCTTGAAAATTTTCTGATTTGCTTTGTGCTTTGATGCTAAGCCAAAACTCAAGGCATTTACTGGCATGGTTTAGATCTCGTTGCCAGTCTCTCAAATCGGCTAGTAAGGTTTTAATTCTGCGCGCTCTCACATCATTACGGTTTTGATAGTTGGCGTGGGCTTCCACACCTGCAGCCTTATAGTTCCAATAATGTACGGCTTTAGAGGCCGCAACCGCTTTCGTCATGGCGTTATTCATGCGGTCTTGGTCTTTACGGGCTTTGCGTTCGCTATGATGACCAATCAAGATGGGCTGACCTCTGCTAAAGCGTTCACTGATAGTGGCAGCGGCTTGGTGGAATGCGCCTGCTTGTTGTTCTCGCTTTTGGGCTAAAGCATCAAGCCTTTCTGCTTTGATTTCTGCCCGTTCGACTAAGGTCGATTGTTCCGCTTCGATACTGCCAGCCAGTTCCACACAAATATCTTCTCTCTGGGGTGTCCATTTTGGGGCCACAAATAATTCCTGTTTGGGTGCCCATTTAAAACCTGCATCTTTAATCCGCAAAAATAAATCACGCTCTAAGCGTTCACTGGCATAAAGTCTTAATTTGTTATCTTCTGCACTGTAGGTAGCGTTTATCAGTAAATCAGTCATTGTTGTTACCCTCAATAATATTAATCAGTTCTTGGTTAGTGGTGATGTCCAGGTTGTCCAGTAATTCGTAATACAAAACAGCACTAATCAGATCTAGCGCCCTTTGCTCTAAGCTCTCTCGATCTAACATAGCGCCGCCTCTTCTTTATTTTCGGTGTTAATACTTATCACCTGGCTTTCATTGAACAAACAACACATAGGCCAAAACTTGTACTGACTCGCGTCTTCATCCTCTTTGGTGTTGCTCTCGTTTGCTGCTTTTGCTTTGATGGGTTTTGCCCAAATCCGGTAAGCACTCTCACCTTTGATTACGCGGAAACCTACTTTTTTCCAATCGTGGAAAGTTTTAAATTCTTTACAGCCTGTCGAATCGCTATGCATCCTCACCAACATTTCATTTATGCCTAGAATCTCGCCGGTAGTGGTTAGCAGTAACTCAATCAACGCCTTAGCCTCCTGACTTTTTTCGATCAATTCACCCCGCGCCATATCCCCTCTGGTCTGTTTTTTGCTCTTCCCCCCATGCTTTCGAGGAGCTTCGCCCCGCAGGGATGTCTTTGCGTTGGCTTGTCTGTGGTTTTTTGTTGAGTCGTTCTTCATAAGTTTCTCTCCTGGGTTAATCCATGCTCTCTCGTCGCTTCGTGACCAAAACAGGGTCGGGCTTTTCTGGCAGTCAATAGGCTTACCGCATGCCGCACGCGGATTTTTGCGCTTTTGGCAAAAACCGAACGGGAGAGGAAGCCCCGAAGGGTTTACTGTTGACTGCCAGAAAAACCGGCACTTGGATCACGAAAGTAAAGCGACGAGGGGGTTGGCGCAGGAAGATCGAAGGCGATTCAATTACGCAGGCAAGTCAATCAACAACCGGCCATTTTCTGGCCGGAGCAAATAGCCCGCAGTTCAGGCTATTTTCAGTTAAAGCGATAGCGCCGCGTCAATAAGAGAAAGGGCTTTAGTCCCGAAGGGATGTAACGAAGTGAAACCCGAAAACGCGAGCCCGGACGCCCAGCTCGAATAATCAGTAAAGTTTATTACCCCTTAGGAAAGTTTATCTTCGCTGATTCAATCCTCAATAATCAAACTACCCTTTTTTATAGCAGTTAAATTTAAGAGGTTTCATGTGAGCAGACCATTAGTTCCCTAGATAGGTGGCAAACGAAAACTAGACGAACATATACTTCCCTTGTTTCCAGAGCATAAATGCTATGTCGAACTGTTTTGTGGCGCAGCAGTTCTATTCTTTATCAAACAGCCTTCAGGAGTAGAAATCCTCAACGACATCAATGGTGATATCGTCAATCTCTATCGAATAGTCCAACACCATCAAAAAGAACTGCATCGGCAATTTCAAAGGATTTTGACCAGTCGAGATCAATGGGACAGTTTCCAACAAACCCCACTGAAAACTCTGACTGATATTCAACGAGCAGCCAGATTCCTCTATTGTCAAAAATTAGCCTTTGGAGGAGAGTGAGAAATCAAAACTTTGGAACGGATACCTCTTCAAAACATCGCTTTAACCAAACCACCTTACAAAAAACTTGGGAAATGCCCATCATCGAGCCAGTACGACTATTGAGCATCAGGACTGGAAAGAGGTCATTAAGCGTTATGATCGACCTCACACCTTGTTCTATTGCGACCCCCCGTACTGGCAAACCGAAGGCTACGGTGTAGCCTTCGGTTGGGAAGAATACGAACGTTTGGCATCCAATACGAAGTCCATTGAAGGCAAGATGATTATTAGTATCAACGATCACCCTGATATCCGGCGGGTGTTTGCCCATATACCCTGTAAGGAGGTGAATTACCTTTACAATATAGGTGGTGGAGCCAACATATCTAAAGGGGTTGAGCTGATTTATGGCAATTGGGCTAACGGTGTGACCGAACCCAGTGGGTTCCAATTAGGCTTTTTAGGAATGGATTAATCACCACACTGGCCGATCTGCATGAGGATTAGCATCCGAAGGCTGGAAAGAGCATTTAGTGCATTTGTCTTCTATTATAGTGATGAGTTCTTCATTACTGGTCATTTCAAGAGAATCTATTAACTCGTAATACCAGCAAGCTGAAATTTTGAGTAAGGCTAGTTGTTCCAACACTTCTCTATCATATAAATGGTAGTCACCGTCCTCTATGTCGCCGACTCGATTGGCACACCCTAAATCTTCTCCCCAGTAATGGTCAAGATAAGGTGCAATGGCACTCTCAAAGTCCATTTGATCCAGTAAGGATTCCCCAACAATTCCCGTGTCGTATAAATCAATGTAAAAATGACGCGCATGGCCTGCTAGTAACAAGCAATCGTCAGCGACTACTCTTTCGCCATTATCGACTCGCCGTAATCCCCATTTAATTTCATGACTGCCAAGGGATGTGGAATATCGGTAATGCTCCACCTTTGAATAATCAAACATACACTCTGCTCCAATTAAATGATCCTTAACCGGTAGCAATGCGCCGGTATTGAGGTCTTATAATTTGAGCGGTTTGATCTGTTTTAAACAGAATATACTTTCCTCAAGTTCAGGAAAGTTTGATAGCAAAGTTTGATTATTTAAAAGGCAAAAAATAATAATGAATGCGTGAGAAAACACGGTCTACTTAAGACGATAGAATTATTCAGTAATTCTTTAAAGAGAGGTAGAGCTAGAAGTGATTGATATTAATCGTCTGTTTGAAAACTGTATACATAGGACTTTCCATCTTCCCGTTCTGATCCGTCAATCGTAATCTGGTAGCCGCCATCTATAGGGGTAAGCTCGCCATAAATTCCTTGCATGATGTCCTCATACATAGAGAGCAACCTGGTACTTGCTGGTGTGTTTCCAGTCATCCACATTTCCACTTCATTTTGGATATGAAGAGAGATGTAATCGACTACTATCTGTATTTTTTCATTATTGGTCATGGCAGCAATTTTCTGGAGTTGTGGGCTCGTATGGCTAATTCACTCATATTCAACTAAAGACGGCGCTCATCCAATAAGCCAGTACTACAATGCATGCCATGCATACTGTGCCCCAATCCTACCGACTCAAACAGGACAAATCAATTCAGATGACGGCTACAAAAGTAGGGAATTATAAACTTTCGACAGTAGGGTTTTAAAAGGCCGTATTCATGCAGTCTCTAGCCAGACTAGGCTTTATAGCCCTGTATCTCTGAAACTATTAAATAAGAATAAAACACTATTAAGCTATCTTGATGTGCTGTGCCAAAGAAAGGTCTTAGCTACGCCAGAATGAGTGATTTCTCCGCTATTTTTTGTCTTTTTCCCTTCCACCGCGTCACTACAAATCTGTAGTGACG
>NVVJ01000047.1 GCA_002402175.1 SAR86 cluster bacterium | reverse complement strand
TTCCATTGGCGTGTTACGCAGTGTAGTTGTCCGGCGCGGCTAATGCGTACTATCCTTCAACTTCGCCAAAGGGCAAACCGAGACAGAGTACTCACATCCATGTGGAATAGCCTAGAAAGGTCAATTGTATTTAGTATGATTGCTGGAATATGTTATATTTAATACAATTATTAGAGAGGAGTCGTGATTATGCCAATAGATACAGTAATTCGAAAGTCTGGAGCCTCAGCAATTTTGACAATACCAAAACCTGTTTTGGAATATCTGGATGCAAGTATAGGTACAAAAATTAGTATTGATATGGTGGATGGGCTGATGGTGTGCAAAAAGAAAGCGGATGACTCTATGACATTGGAATCGTTGCTAGAAGACAGCCCTAGAGAAAAAATGGTGCTGAATGATGAAGACAAAGAATGGTTGTATATGGGGAGTGTGGGGAGTGAACTCTAGTGTATATTCCAGATCGTGGTGATATTGTTTTTGTTGATTTTGACCCGAGTGCAGGGAAAGAAATAGCGAAACGACGGCCAGCAATTATTCTTACAAGGAAGATATTTAATAAGCACACTACACTGGTCTTTGCTGCGCCGATCACTAGCACTATCAGAGGAATAGGTCTGGAAATATTGTTGCCATCAAGTATGCAAACCAACGGAGCAATATTGGTATCGCAGATAAAATCTCTTGATTACGAAATAAGATCGATAGATTTTGTTGAAAAAGCGCCGCAAGCGGTTATTGATGAAGTTATGAAAAAACTCAACTTGGTGCTGAGTTGAATTTAAAAGATATTGAGGTAGGATGAAAATAATTTGTTTAGTATTGTACTTGAGAGACAAGCGTTAGAAGTTTTGTGTCAATTCTTTAAATTGCAGCATAATGCTGTCTGGAGAATTGATTTTGACGCCTAGTTTTTATTCAGAATCACTTTACGATCACTTAGGCTTTTCACCTGTTGCTGTACCCAGGGGTCAAATATTCGTCTGGCCTGAACAGCCGCATCGCTTCTGTCGACCATTGTATTGATATGTTCTACAGCGCGGTTGCCGTTGTTGGAATTAACCCCTATACCAATTTCTATTTCTTCCAGCAGATAGTCTGCTAAGCCAGCAGGTAACCCACTTTGCGAAAGTCTGTCCGCAACCCCGCCAGACTCTTTAGCAAAAGTTGTCACCGTAGCCTGAGAACGGCTTCGCTCACGTCGTGAATTATAAAGCTCGTAAGTGGAGTTTCGTTCAAGCACTGAAAAATTATTTTTGCTTTCAGGTTCGCATTCACGAATACCTTCTTTACGCTCAATAGCATTACATTCATAAGAGTAAAATTTAGATGCACGTTCGGAGTTTATCGCATCAAGTGACTGTTGCACTGCTAACACAGTTGGAATTTGAATCTGTTCTACTAACGGCCTGATTGGGGCATTCGGCTCGGTGACCATAGGTTCTAACAACTCAGTCGATTCTGCTACCGACTGTTCGGGCTCAATCACCGTGCTGTCTGCTTTCAGCACCTCGGGTTCGACAATTGGCTCTGCTTTGTCTTCTAGAACTAACTCATCGTCAATTACTGGTATTAACGGATTCGATGGCACCATGCGAATCTGAATCGACGCTACAGAAGAGTCCGTACTTAATTGAGACGCCCCGATAGCTAAACTAAAAAACACCGACGCAATTGCAATATGCAGAAAAACACTAACGACCAGACCTGTTTTCAGGTTTATCCGGTCACTGGAAGAACCAGCTACTGCCGAAGAAAAGCCTCGCTCAATTTGATAAGCCGCTTCATCCTCGTCCAGCCCGTCTCCAAGCAGAATGTCGTCATCGAAATTCATCGCCAATCTCTTACTGAAACCTCGGGTTCTAGTGCTCTTTGTCGCAATAGTTCTGTAAGGCAATTTTTCTGTTGATGTCCCAAATATGAATAGACACAACAAGCCTCAGAACCTAGACATTAGCCAGCAGCGAAAGTTCCAATAATATGATCAATTCAAATGAAGTTAAAATCCTGGGTTATGGATTCAGACACAAGGCCCAGCTGACCATGGATATTTATTCTTCTGATTTTTTCTCAAAAAAAAGCCCCGCTGTTGCGAGGCTTTTTAAGTATTTCTTTATGATGAACCTAAGCAGAGCGTTTTCTTCTGCGAGTTGACACCCCAAGTCCTGCCAAACCTAATCCGAAAAGCAATAGGATTGAAGGCTCTGGGACCGACACATCTACATCCTCCGCATCGAAACTAAACAAGTGTGCCGTGTTCGTACTAAAAAAGAATCCAGACCCAAAGCCAGATTGATCTATCACTGTCTGGGAGCCGCCGAAGATGGGGGAGATGTATATGCTCGAGGCAGCGCTGGAGAAGGAGAAGCCTGAGTCACCAAACGCAGTCTGTACATTCGCCAAAAGTGCATTGTATGTTCCTGCTGCAACAGCTGAACTAGCACTATAGTCGATCAGGAAAGAAGAAATGTCAGTGCTGATTAAAGCTGACACAGATGAGTTAGTCATGTTCACACCATTGACCAGACCACTAATGTTCTCTTCTGCACCACCACCTCCCATGGCCAGGACATAGAACTTGTCATCACCGGCCGCAAGATTAAAATCGAGAGTGCCTAACGTGATTATTTGGCTAGGCCAACCGACATTATTCTGGTACAAGAGGTTGTTAATACTCGTGCTGGTGCCGCTGAATATCGCGAAGTCGTTGTCAGCTACCATTGAAATACTGAATGGGGTCGCAGATGCGGAGCTCATCGACATGAGCCCAACCAATAACGAAGCAACCAAAGTAATTTTTTTCATAATCTGTTCAAGAATTCCTGAAATAATTAGTGATATCAAGAAACCTGCAAGTTCAGTGCCAACTAGAACGCCCCTTATAACCCACTGTTTTATATGATTTTATTCAACGCCGGCGATTTTTAAAATTCTCATTAACGATGAATTTAAAATAAGTGTAAAGAAGTTCGACATTTTCACCGAAAGAAGCAACTACCAAAGAACCAAAACTCCAGTATCTCATTGTTTATTATGGCTTTTATATTTTTTAGCTGTTGTTAAAAATCCTGACAATGCCCTAATTCGGACCTTCTTAATCGTCAGCTGTTTCAACGATACGAGGTGTCAGAGTGGCAAGTTTCCTACGCAGGCAATGATCTTGACTGGACCATTGTTTACGATCAATTCAGCTAAAGTCAAAACCCGGGGTTGCGGACTCAGACTCAAGGCCCAGCAGGTATTGCTTAGTCTCCAGCCCTCCGCCAAAGCCCGTAAGTTTGCCCGAGGCACCAATGACTCTGTGGCAAGGGATAATGACAGGTATGGGGTTTAGTCCATTTGCAGCACCTACGGCGCGCGATGCCTTCGGCTTGCCAATATGTTTAGCCAACTGGCCATAGCTCCAGGTTTCTCCATAGGGAATTTCAAGCAGGGCCTGCCAGACGCTTTCCTGAAAGGTCGTGCCTGTTGGCTTTAATGACAGTTCAAACTCTTCCAGCTCTCCCGCGAAGTAGCTATCAAGCTGCTGACGAACTTCTTTGAAAGAAGATGAATCGCTTACCCATTCAGGTTCGTGACGCCGCTGCATTTTACCACCTGGAAACCCAAGCAGGTTCAATGAGTCACCATCGCCAGCCAGCAGTAATTTACCAATTGGCGTTGTGTGATACTCATAATAAATTGTCATAGCTTTCTTCTCCTGCAGTTACTGAAAATTGAAATCCGGACGTGCAAAAAGCCAGATGAATTCCAAATTCATTTTTTGTTTTTCATCTCTTGCTGATAATGTTTCCAAAGTAGAATTACCGCATAGGCTCGCCAGGGCTTCCAAACTTCTGCTCGTTCCAGTAATTTTTTAGGGGTTAGTGTTACACCCGGTGGTGCCGCCGCTCGCCGAAGTATTAAATCAGAATATGGAAATGCATTTGGATCATTCAGCACACGTAGTGCAACATAATAAGCGGTCCACTCACCTATTCCTTTTATTTCACATATTGATTTTACAAAATCTTCGGTCTCCAATATTCCGTCGAAAACTATTTCTTTTTTGGCAATTTTATCCGCTACGGTTTTTATAGCCTGAATCCGCTGCCCAACAATTCCCATACCATCTAAGTCGGCGGTCGCTATTTTTTTAGCCGCCGGAAAAATATGTGTCAACTCGGGTATGGAACCTGCATAAGCCTGACCGTATTTGGTAGCAACTCGACCTGCCAGAGTAGTAGCTGCCTTAACCGTTACCTGCTGTCCTAATATTGCTCTAACAGTTACTTCGAACCCATCCCAGCAACCGGTAACTCGTGTTCCTGGATTTTTCTTTGCAACTTTTTTTAATAATTTATCTTGTTTGAAAAATTTTTCAATTTCTTCACTGTCTGCTTTTAGATCAAACAGTAGTCGAACTTTTTCGACTATGTGAAACAGGTGGCGCGTATCCGGGAAATTTATTTTAAGTGTTATAAAATTTTCCTGTTCCGAAAATTTTACCTGAATGTCTCCTGCTTTACCGTCTAGAAAAATTGTGCGCGAATAGGTGTTGGTATCAAAATCGATATACTCAACACCCGGTATTTTTCTATATTCCAGATAGGCAAGCATTGCCTTCCAGTCGAGTGGAGGCCGATACGACAACTTTACTTCAATAGCCTCACTACGATCTGCTTTCTTGCGTTTACGTAATTCTTTTGGTGAGCGCCCATAGGTGTTTTGAAACACCGCATTAAAACGACGCACACTACCAAACCCAGCGGCAAAACAAATTTCGGATAGAGGCAGCCTGGTTTCGTCTATAAGTTTTTTGGCAAAATGCAGACGCTGCGTTTGCGCAACCGCGATAGGCGACGCACCAACATGTTGCTGAAACAATCGAGTTAATTGCCTGGGGCCAATAGATAATTGAGCGGCGAGTGTTTCTACTGAACCTTCATCCAGAGAACCCTTCGCGATTAGTTGTAGTGCTCGCGACACTTTGTAGGGAGTACCAATCCATGCAGGCGTACCAGGGGATGATTCTGGACGACACCGCAGACAAGGACGAAACCCTGCCTCCGCCGCACCCGCCGCCGAGCGATACAATTGAATGTTTTCTTTTTTTGGAATTCTCACGCGGCAAATCGGACGACAATAAATTCCTGTGGTTAATACGCCAATAAAAAAACGCCCATCGAATCGAGGATCTCGACTCTGACGGGCGTCTTCGTATTCGTCAGTATTAAGCAGCATCTGTCATCTCTTTTCTGATTTTTGAATGACTGCGATCATACTCCTGTTTACTGTGAAAAATAGCCGTTTTCGGACTTCATCTTTTTATTATTTATTGGCGTATGCCTGTGCCTGTTCGCCAACTATCGCTACCAAGTTTCCCTGAGTAATAGTCATATCTATAAGGTGCAGTCCCCACACCGCACTGATCTGCGACCCCTGGTACAGATCACCACGAATGTTATCCGTGCGTGCATCATTAGGGTCGGCGTTAACACTCATTTCAAGATAGTTAAACGTCTCGGTGTTAACGCAGCGCGCGCTCAACAAGCCTGGCACCTTTACAAAACGAGTAGTAATTTCCTGCGGAGGATTGGTCCAGTTTGGCATTGGTGCAACGGCCTGTACAATTTCGCCTATATTAGACAAATAGGCATCAAGCTCACCGCTCCCCCCTGCCAGATTCGCAGGATTCGTACATCCGGCCTGGGTTTGATCATCTGGTGCCCGGCCAAATATTGCGAAACCTTCCGGCGGGATTGTGTCGCGATAAGTCATGAAGTTAATGGCGCAACCGATTTGATCATTCGCCCGACACAGAGGAATATTCTGAAATGTACCGCCGACGTCTTCTCCCTTTGGCACAATAACCGGGTTACCTGCAAGAATTGCCGATACAAGCTGTTCCTGCACTGGCTTGCCGTCTATTTCGTTGCGCATCAGCTCAATCAGTAAGCTGGTTCCCTGAGAATGGCCAATCAGCACAAAACCACGGCCTTCATTGTAGTTTTCCATGTAGTGATTAAACGCTGCCAGCACATCCAGATAATTAAGCTGATCGTTTCCCGCCAAACTTCCGATATTGGACAGCAGCGCCTGAATGGTTATTTGCCTATACATTGGCGCAAACATGCGGCACTGAGATTTAAAATGAGCCGCCTGAGTAAAGGCTGTGATGATTTCCTCGTTGCGCCCCGCTTTCAAATCAGAAAAAGTCGCCTGATCCAGTGATGTTGTTGGGTAAACATAAAAGCAATCGATGGGGGGATTAGGGTGTGCTTCCCACGGCTCAATAGTCAGGCTACCGTCCGGGCTGATTATGGTTGCCGACAAGTCCTGATCACACAGGTCAATGGCGTTGTCCGGGTGACAAAGCCAGTTATCTATGTCGGCGTAGTCCACCGCGTCGTCTTGCCCAAAACTAAGGGGTGAAAGCAACAACATACTTATTAATGATAGTAATGTAATAGGTGTCTTATTCATTTCAATCTCTTGTTTTTTATAAAATATACAGTATAAATTTAGGTAACTTATAATCTAATAGAAACGCTACCTGCCAACTGCCCAAGCTGGGCATAACTTCGTTTCATATTTAAGTTCTTGGGTAGTTTCCTGAGCAATAGCGGCTGTGTACTATGTAATACCGAAGCGCAACACTATAACCCAGACAGCCTCACGCCCAAAGTTGAATGCGATGAGTGCCACACTGGTGTATATTAGCCGTCGATTTCAAGCCAGACTATGTAATTCGACGATGTCTGGTCGCCGCCAAATTAACCTGGATTTATATTAAATTAATTATGAATAACAAAGAGTTAAGAAAACATTCTAAGATTGTTGTTGATGGCATGGAACAAGCCCCAAGTCGTTCGATGTTACGCGCCGTAGGTTTTGATGACGCCGACTTTAAAAAGCCGCAAATAGGTATTGCTTCAACCTGGAGCATGGTCACACCCTGCAATATGCACATCAACAAACTGGCCGAAGATGTTAACAAAGGGACAGATGCAGCCGGCGGCAAGGGCATAATTTACAGCTGTATTACCATTTCAGACGGTATTTCAATGGGCACTGAGGGCATGAAATACTCTCTTGTATCTAGAGAAGTCATAGCCGATTCAGTAGAAACCGTGTCAGGCTGCATGGGTCATGACGCTATAATCACAATTGGCGGATGCGATAAGAACATGCCAGGGCTGCTAATGGGCATGTCACGACTCAATCGCCCTTCTATCTTTATTTACGGCGGCACCATTCAGCCCGGGCCGAATCACACCAATATAATTTCGGTGTTTGAAGCTGTTGGCGAGCATGCCGCCGGCAAAGTCTCTGACATCCAACTCAAAAACATCGAAGAAACCGCAATTCCTGGCCCAGGCTCCTGCGGCGGCATGTATACCGCCAATACTATGGCCTCGGCCATCGAGGCACTGGGTATGAGCTTACCCAATAGCTCAGCACAAGATGCTATCTCCCAAGAAAAAGTCGATGATTGCCTGAATGCGGGCGAAGCCATCATGCATTTGCTTGAGCATGATATAAAACCGTCCGATATTATGACGCGTGCTGCTTTCGAGAATTCAATCAAGGTTGTAATCGCCTTGGGCGGGTCAACTAATGCCGTTCTGCATCTGCTGGCCATGGCGCACACCATGAACGTGAAACTGGAACTCGATGATTTCACCACCATCGGTAAAAAGACGCCTATGCTGGCGGACCTCAAACCTAGCGGTAAATACCTGATGTCGGAGCTGATCAAAATCGGCGGTATACAGCCCTTGATGAAAACTATGCTCGAAGCCGGAATGCTTGACGGTAGCTGCATGACGGTAACCGGTAAGACCCTGGCCGAAAACCTGGCGACTGTGAGCCCTTATCCAGAGGGCCAGGACATCATCAGGCCATTAAACAACCCCATTAAGAAAGACAGCCATCTTGTTGTTTTAAGAGGAAATTTAGCACCAACCGGTGCGGTAGCAAAGATCACCGGGAAAGAAGGTCTGACCTTTAGTGGCAGCGCCCGTGTATTCGAGTCCGAAGAAGAATGCCTGAAGGGCGTACTCGATGGCACCGTGGTTAAAGGCGACGTTTTGGTTATTCGCTATGAAGGCCCTAAGGGCGCTCCGGGTATGCGCGAAATGCTTAGCCCCACCGCCGCCATAATGGGCAAGGGACTAGGTGAAGACGTGGCACTTATAACAGATGGGCGATTTTCCGGTGGATCTCATGGCTTTGTAGTAGGTCATGTCACGCCCGAAGCCATTGAAGGCGGCCCCATCGCTATTGTTCAAACCGGCGATAAAATCTCTATTAATGCTGAAACCAACGAAGTTAAACTTGAACTAAGTGATGCAGAAATAGCCTCCAGATTAAGCAATTGGAAAAAGCCCGCAACACGTTATACTCGTGGCGTACTGGCTAAGTATGCCGCTACTGTTACGTCAGCCTCTGAAGGCGCTGTAACGGATAAGTATCTGTAAAAGAGCCAGCAACAACAATAAAAAGAAGACTAAGCCTTGCCCGAATTCTTCACCAATATTGGCACCTTGCTCTCAGGCACCGTTTTTCAGGACGGCGCCCTTTGGGCACTGCGCACCATACCCGGCTTCCCACCTATTATTCAGACGGTGCATATCCTCGGCATAGCCGTAGTGATGGGAACAGTGGTAATGCTGGACTTACGTATTCTCGGGCTCGCCGTGCCCAGCCAGTCCATATCTGAAATGACGAAACGGGTGATGCCCTGGCTGTGGTGGGCTCTTGCGTCAAATTTTGTCTCTGGCGCGTTCTTCCTTCTGGGCCGACCCAATCGCTACTTCAACAATCCGGTTTTTGGCTGGAAGCTTAGCTTTCTGATCCCTGCAATTCTGTTAACACTCTTCTTCCACTTAATGAGCAAACGACAAGATGGCTTCTGGGAATTAAACTCCAAGCGCTTGTGGACGGCACGAGCAATAGCTCTATTGTCTCTGGGGCTCTGGATTATGGTGGCAATGGCTGGACGCTGGATAGCGTATGCGGAATATATCTATTTTCCGGCATAAATAGAAAATACTATGGAAATACTCACAGCTCCATTCTGGATTGATGTTGAAAACTGGCCAATTTCCTGGGGGATTGGTGGCACCGCATGGTTTCCCTTTCTTGAATCCATACATGTGATCGCTGCCGCACTGGTAGTAGGCTCCATATTGATGGTCGATTTACGCCTGCTGGGACTTGCCGCAAAGCGCTACCCTATTACCACTCTTTCTAAGGAGCTGGTTCCCTGGTCTATAGGTGCATTCGTGATTGCTGTTATTACCGGCGCAGGCATGTTCATCACCCGGGCCGCTTCCCATGTTGTAAACCCTGCATTTCAATGGAAGATGGCGCTACTGCTATTGGCTGGCCTCAATATGGCGTACTTTCATTTTCGCGTATACAAACATGTCGAGCGCTGGAACTCTTCAGCCTCGCCTCCGACTCAGGTAAAAATAATAGGTGGCCTTTCACTTTTCCTGTGGTCAGGTGTCATGTTGGCCGGCAGATGGGTTGGGCATATTATTTGAATAATATTTATAAATATCAACATAATACGACATTTTATTAAGAATTTACCTTACAATTTTTCAATCACAATTACGTGAAATTTTAGATCCCAATTACGCTCTGTAACGCCAGGAAAACAGCCTATGCCGAAGACGCGGCTTATGCTTATTTATTTTCCCTTTATTTGTCGCCGCAGCGAATAATCCAAGATAGAATCCCTGCACCGCCTCACCGGAGGCAGAACCATCTCTTTTACTGCTGTTAATACCCCATGGCATTTCGGCGGCACACCTTTCGGGACACCAATAATGAAAGATATTTACAATCAACACCTGCGCAGTCTGATACTGCTTATCGGTACTATTTTTTGCCTTACTGCACTGGCCGCCTGTAGCGACGACAATAGCAGCAGTACTGATTCGGCAATGGCTGAACAGCCTCAGCAAGCAGCCACCTCTACGGACGCAGCGCCCACGACAAACAGTGAAACACTCGAAGAAGACTCTTTTGACTACCAGGCCGATCGATTTGCAGACATTCGCGTATTGCGTTATCAGGTTCCGGGTTTTGACGAATTAAACGATCAACAGAAAGAACTTCTTTACTATCTTTCTCAGGCCGCCCTGTCCGGCAGGGACATTATGTATGATCAAAACTACAAGCATAATTTGCGCATTCGTCGCACGATTGAAGAAGTACTTAAGCACTACGCCGGCGATAGAAATACTGAAGGCTTTCTCCAGTTTGTTACCTACGCCAAACAAATGTGGTTTGCCAACGGCATTCACCACCATTATTCAACCGCAAAATTTACTCCTTTATTTGAAGAAGAATATTTCTCTGAACTGATAAACGCCACAGCATCTGCGGCAGAACTTCCATTACGAGACGGACAAAGTGTTGCTCAACTTATCGAAGAACTCACACCTATCTTATTCGATCCTTCTATCGACCCAAAGAAAGTGAACACAGCCGATGGCGTAGATAAAGTTGCCACTTCCGCTGTCAATTTTTACGAAGGCGTCACTGAACAGGAAGTTGTTGATTTTTATAGTGCCCTGTCGAACTCTACTGACCAAACGCCCGTGTCCTACGGACTCAACTCAAAGCTAGTAAAAATTGACGGCGTGGTGACAGAGCAAGTTTGGAAAATTGGAGGAATGTACAGCGCGGCCCTGGAACAGGTTGTGTACTGGTTAGAACGTGCGATTACCGTAGCAGAAAATGACAAGCAACAAACCGCGCTGGAGTTATTGGTAACATTCTACCAAAGTGGCGACCTCAAAGATTTTGATGCATACAATATTGCCTGGGTACAAGACACTGAATCTACCATCGATGTTATCAACGGTTTTATCGAAGTTTACAACGACCCTTTAGGCTATCGCGGCTCCTTTGAATCAGTTGTTGCATTTAAAGACAATGAAGCCACTCGAAGAATCAGCGCCATTGGCGAGCGAGCACAATGGTTCGAAGATAATTCGCCTATTTCGAACCAGCATAAAAAAGCAGATGTCACCGGTATCGACGGCAAGGCTATCACTGTAGTGATGGAGTCAGGAGATTCATCCCCCTCCACGCCAATCGGTATTAACTTACCCAACTCAAGTTGGATTCGAGCCGAGCACGGGTCTAAATCCGTTAGCCTGTCCAACATCGTTGGCGCCTACAATGCTTCTCCAAGTAAATCCCTTGAAGAGTTCGCTTATTCTCAGGAAGAAATTACTCGTAGCCGCACTCATTCTAAGCAGGCCGGAGATTTACATACCGACATGCACGAAGTCATAGGTCACGCGTCCGGTCAAATAAATCCAGGCGTGGGAACAACCCGAGAAACTTTAAAGCAATATGCCAGCACGCTAGAGGAAGGCCGTGCCGACCTGGTGGCGCTTTATTACATACTCGACCCAATGCTTATCGAAATAGGCGTGATGGACAGTCTTGATGTGGGTCGCTCCGAATATGATTCTTATATTCGTGGTGGTGCGATGCTTCAGCTGTATCGATTACAGCCAGGAGAACTGGTTGAAGAAGCCCATATGCGAAACCGTCAGATGATTGCTCTATGGTCTTACGAACAGGGCCTTGAAGACAACGTGATCGAACGTGTAACTCGTGACGGGAAAACCTTTTTTGTTGTTAATGACTACCAGAAACTGCGCGTTATTTTTGGGCGCCTGCTGCAGGAAATTCAACGAATCAAATCCGAAGGAGATTTTGACGCTGCACGAGAGCTGGTGGAAAACTACGGCACTCAAGTAGACCAAGAGTTGCATGCCGAAGTTCTACAGCGTTATGCAAGCCTTGACGTAGCCCCCTATTCCGGCTTTGTTAACCCGCGCGTTGTGGCTACTGACATTGATGGCGTTGTAAGCAATGTCCACCTTGAGCACCCTGATGACTTTATGACTCAAATGCTTGAGTACTCCGCCAACTATTCATTCTTACCAACGGATAATTAAAGAGACACGATCGCTGCGCTGCATGTTTCAGATTAAGTTTTCAGTTAAAACTTGAAATGCTGTGCCGCAAAGCTCTGTGCAGAATTATTATGAATCTTGAAAAATTGAAATATGCAGAGCACTGGTTTCTGAATCGATACCCTGATGGCTTTTCGCATCCGGATATGCAGGCGATCGGCAAGAAACACAAAATGGATCGAATGATTGCCTTAACACAGGAAAGCTTTGCTAAGAAAAACTTTAGGGATACCAGTGACATCATCGATAATATGGTCAAGATCGTAAGCCGCTCATCTATGGTATCGGTATTTGAAAAACCTAAATTCAAAGACTTCACCGCGTCTCTTCAGCCAAAGGAAAAAAACGCGTTGGTTGCCGGTTTAAAAAAACAATTACATGGCGATGAAAGAAAAGGTTTTGAGGAAATCGTTAACATTCTGAAGATTGGAAAAATGGCCAAATGGACATTGATTAGTATTTGCCCCGTTTATTTTAAGCCATTAGATGATGTCTTTGTTAAACCTACAACGGCTAAAGGTATCATTGCTCATTTCGAGCTGGAGAACTTATTATATAAACCTCAGCCCTACTGGGAGTTCTACCAGGAGTTTCGATCAACCATCAATGACATGAAAACCAAAGTAGATTCATCACTGTCGCCAAACAATGCCGCCTTTACCGGCTTCCTGATGATGAGCATGGCATCATTAAACGATTTATAGAAATGGAGAGTTTTTATGTTAGAGCTGCGCCCAAATTGTGAGTGTTGTGATATTGACCTTCCTCCAGATTCTTTGAACGCCTGCATTTGCTCTTATGAGTGCACCTTCTGTAAATCCTGTGTCAATAACATTCTTAAAGATGTTTGCCCCAATTGCGGTGGCGATTTTTCCAGCAGACCAATTCGACCGGCAAGCGAGCGCCGAGACGGCGTAAGCCTGAAACATCAGCCTGCATCCACTACCCGAGTCAATACTAAATACACACAGCAACAGATAACTGAATTCTCAGATGCCAACAAGCCAGGTAATAATTAAATAGGGCACTCAAAGCACTATTTTACTGAAAGCGATATCGTTTATATGGAAGAACACTTATCTGGAAGAACATGATCGGAGCATGTTAAAATAGCGCACTCTATGAAACTACTTATTCGTAATCTCGCTCGCAACACCACAGAAGCCGAACTGAAAGCATTGTTTGAGGCGCATGGCGTTGTACAGTATTGCAATTTGGTACTGGATAAAAAATCTGGCGGCTCAAAAGGCTTTGCCTTCGTTGAAATGCCGAAAACTGGCCAGGCCAAAGCGGCCATGCAGAATATTAATGGGACAGAAGTCGACGGAATGCTAGTACGAGTTAAGAAAGCCGGCCCGGAGACAAATGCAAAAAGCGACGACTCTGACTAAAATATTACAGTCATTTCCTGCTTAACAGCTGCTTTACCTGCGCGCCTTTTGCCATATGTTGCAGCCACTCGAATGAACCTTTCTGTAACATTTCAGTTCCAGCTATAATCAGAGGGTTTATAGCTGTGTAATTTAATGCTCCTCCTACGCTTATACGAACTGCTCCAGCCTCAGAAAATTGTTCAACAGTTGTGTCAGAAAACAATGAAGCCAAAACATTAAACGGCTTGTTGAGTTCGGCTGTAACAATGCGCAAGTCCGACAAAGATTTTATTCCGGGCGCATACAAAACGTCTGCTCCAGCCTCTTCAAATGCCTGCAGACGTTTTATTGTATCCTCTAGGTCATCTACCCCTCGGAGCAAATTCTCAGCCCTAGCCGTCAGCTGAATTGGCAGGCCTGTTTCTTTGATTGCCTCACCCGAGGCCTGTATACGCTCAACTGCATGTGAGAAATCATAAATAACATGATTGTCTCGACTGTAGTCTTCGATTGAAAAACCGGCGACACCTGTTTCAGCCAATCGCTTAATATTGGCGACCATGGTTGCTGTATCTTCAGCAAAGCCATTTTCGAAATCTGCATTTACAGGAATGGTTGTCGCTGCGGCAATCGACTGGCAGTGCTGTAGTTTTTCTTCCAATGTCACTTCGCCATCTGCCCTGCCCAGAGTATAAGCAAAGCCTGAACTGGTTGTAGCTAAAGCTTTAAACCCGAGGCCTTCTAAAAGTTTTGCAGAGCCTACATCCCAGGGGTTAGGGATTATCCAGGCTGTTTTTGAATTGTGTAATTCGGCAAATGCCTGACATTTTTGTAGCTGACTAGGCAAGCGGCATTCCTCATTAATAGTATTTTGAAAATACTGGCGAAAGAGACTTTTTGCTAAGGCATTTATTTTTTAAGAAGCTTCATGAGCATACCAAATATTAGTGAACCCAGAGCTATCACTGCCGCGGTGTAAAACAGAAAAAACTTAGTTGGTGTAAGCAATGACTTAAGTGTAAGCAAACCTGTGCTGCCTTTGAGCGCAAGTAGCTGAATAATATTCTCAACAATATCAACAGGGATTACGATGATGGCGGGGATTGCTAACAGCACTCCATAACGGCGTGCGTGCTTGAGCGCCAGCCCCGCAAATAAACCACCATAGGCCAGTGGAAATAGCATATCGAGTAGCAGCGTCATCCAAAAATGCGATTGTTTTTGTTCGCTCGTCATTGAGGCTAGCAGTGCTTGCACATCACTTACCGGACCCACACTGTCAAGACCTGTGCCTCCTATTGACGGGCTCCAATAAGCAAACCCTGCCATCAAGGCAGCTGTAAGTACAAAAAGGATCCAAAGGTTAAGTGTTTGCGTGACAAGTTTTTTCATTTAATTTAACCACTGAAATATAGTCAGAGATATCCTTTTGTTACGCAGTTTCAACTCAGGAAAAAATACCATTGAAGAGGAAAAAGAAAAAGATAGAAATCCCGGCACCAACAGGCAAAGTCACAACCCAGGAAAGGAAAATTCGGCCAACGACATTGAGATTTAACGCACCAATACCTCTGGCCAGACCCACTCCAAGAACCGCTCCAACCAAGGTGTGTGTTGTCGAAACCGGAATGCCTGTACCGGAAGCCACAACCACAGTGGTCGCTGCTGCCAGTTCTGCCGCAAAGCCTCGAGATGGTGTTAACTCAGTAATGTTCCTGCCTATAGTGGCTATAACCTTGTAGCCCCACATAGCAAGACCCGCGATGATGCCACCACCACCTAACAGTAGAATCCAAAGTGGCAGCCCAGATTCAACTGCAAATACACCTCCACTTTGCACCACACTGTTAACTGCAGCCAATGGCCCGATAGCATTAGCAACATCGTTAGAGCCGTGGGCAAAAGCCATTGAACAGGCGGTAAAGATCATTAATATGCCAAACACTTTTTCCACGCTGGCATAATGGAAGTCTCTATCGTTGCCCGGCACTTCCTTAATATTGCGCAGCATAAACGCGCCAATAGCCATTACACACAAGCCCGCCGCAAAAGAATAAGCCAACGACTGAATAAAGCTTACTTCCAACCCGACATGGCGCAGCCCTTTAACCAGAGTTACCATCGCAATAATGAAGCCAACCAAGAAAATATAAAACGGTACGTATTTCTTAGCATTATTGAAGGGGTCATCTGTATCGAGTACAAGTTTCTGCACGCTACGGAATATAAAAAACGCAATGATGCCAGAGCACATGGGCGACACTACCCAACTCGCCACGATAGCCCAGACTTTACTCCACACAACGGCTTCAGGGGATATACCTACAACGGCAAATCCAACAATAGCACCAATAATTGAATGGGTAGTCGATACCGGCCAGCCATAGTAGGAGGCAATCAGTAGCCATATTCCAGCCGCCAGTAAAGACGACAACATGCCGTAAACCAATAGCTCCGGAGAGTCTTCGAAACCCGCCAGCTCAATGTCTATAATGCTGCTTCTTATAGTAGAGGTTACTTCGCCACCGGCTAAATAGGCTCCCGCAAACTCGAATACCATCGCAATCAAAATGGCCTGCTTAATTGTAATGGCGCCAGCACCCACCGAAGTGCCCATCGCATTCGCAACGTCGTTAGCACCAACACCCCAGGCCATAAAAAAACCAAAGATGCAGGCCATGATCAAAAAGATCATTCCGTACTGTGAAATTATTTCAGACATAAACTACATTACCAATGCGTGTTGTTCTTGTTTTATCAGCTATCTTAATCTAGCTCTCTCATCGAGCTATCAAAAGTAGTAACCGACCACCAATTTTCTGCGATATGTCCGCCAAGTCACCGATCAGATCGATTATCTTGTACAAGAACATCACGTGTACTGCAGGTAAAGATTCTTCCAATTGAAATAATTTAGCCCTAAGCTTTATCTGGCTAATATCGGTTTGATGCTCAAGCGCATCCAACTCCACAATAAGAGATTCCACCAGATCCACTTCCTTGCCACGAAACCCAGTTTCTAGAAGTTCATCCAGTTCATTGATCACTTTTAACGCCTGCTCAGACGCTAACAGGCTTTCCTGAAAATACTCACGAGCTTCCTCGACCAGGCTTTCTGGAATTTCCATTTTTCGGCCCAGCATTAAGCCCGCGATATCTTTAGCGCGATTAGCCAGGTGGTCCTGCGTGGAAAGCAGTTCTAATAAGTCTGTACGGGGAACAGGGAGGAACAGGTTCTTAGGGAGCTTTGTTCGTATATCGCTTTTAAGGTCATCAGCTTCATTTTCACAATCGCGAATTTCTTGCTGAATTTTATAAGCTAAGTCCCAGTCTTTTACGAAGCTGGCTTCAAGAAAGCTTCCAAGCAAAATGACACATTTCTGCGCCTTTGCCATATGCTCCTGAATAGGCCTGATGGGAGAACGACCAAATAACGCACTTAATGGAGTTGGCATGGAATTTCACCTTTAAATTTGCCGGAAGTATAAAAGCAGTCCGCTCATAAAACTACTATTTTCTATCATAGATTCTTTTAAGCGAAACGAGGCGTCAACTTGCTATTCAGTTCTCGATTTTCCGCCAATTGCACCTCGTACCGGTAGTGTTACACTACCGGCTCTCACCCACATTATAAAAGCAAAGGAGTGAGCATGCGCTTAAACTCAAAGTTTTACTGGCGAGGCGTTCTAACAACAGCTGCATTTAGCCTGTCTCTACTGGTCAACACTTCATCTCATGCTGAAGATGCTGGCAACCTCTATAACACGACTTTTGATGTAAACGCCGGAGAGCGTTATTTCGAAAGGCAATGTTCCCGTTGCCATGGTTTCGATGCCAAGGGAGACGAAGAAACGGGCGCCCCCGACCTTACCGGCAGGCTTAATCGTGCTAGCACCAATGTCGGCATTTACAACATCATTCGCGAAGGAATTCCAGGCACTGCCATGCTCGCTATTGGCGCCAATTTGCCCGAAGCCCAAGTTTGGCAGTTGGTAGCCTACATCGATTCACTCAGCACCGACCCTGCCAATGTAAATCTGCCCGGCTCAGCTCAAGCTGGCAACTCCCTTTTCACCGGTACAGGCAATTGCGGTGACTGCCATATGGTCAATGGCCGCGGCGGACGCCAAGGGCCAGATTTATCAAAAGTGGGCGAGCGGCGTGATCCTGAAGAACTGCTTAATGATTTATTAAACCCTCACGAAGATGTAGCGCCACGCTGGTGGACTATGCGCGTTGTAGGCTCAGACGGCACATTGAGAGAAGGCCTACGCATGAATGAGGACAGCTTCTCTCTTCGTATTATGGATGAGGATGCCAACCTGTGGTCCTTTTCGAAGAGCCAGATTCAATCCCTGGAACGAGTCGAAGAATCGACAATGCCCAGTTATTCACAGACTTTGAACGATAGCGAAATTGATGACCTGGTGGCCTATCTATTTTCGCTACGAAAGGAGAATTAAGCATGAAACGAATCACGATTCTGTTCTTTATATTAGCTGCACCATTTTCTGTATTAGCTCAGGAAGAGCCATTCCAGACTGTCATCACACCTGCATTCAGTCCAGTCACCTGGGAGCGCCTGCTTAATGCCAGCGATGAACCTGAAAACTGGTTAATGTATTCCGGCACGCTGGACAGTCAGCGCTATAGCAAGCTCGATGAGATCAACACCTCCAATGTATCCGAGTTGGAAATGAAATGGTCTTACCAGATTCCAGTTATCGATCGCGCAGAAACAGTACCTATGGTGGTTGACGGCGTCATGTTTATTACCGAGGCACCTAGCAACCTGGTCGCTGTGGACGCCCAAACTGGTCGTGTCTACTGGCGCTACGATCATGACCTGCCAGAAGATTTGAGAATTTGCTGCGGCCGCAACAATCGCGGTGTCGCTATTCTGGGCGAAACTTTGTTCATGAGCACCCTCGATGCACACCTGGTTGCCATCGATGCCAGAACAGGCAACGTATTATGGGACAAAGAAGTCGCCGACTATGAAGCGGGCTATAGCAAAACAGCCGCTCCATTGATCGTTAAAGACAAAGTAATTACCGGCATTGCGGGCGGTGAATTTGGCATTCGTGGCTTTATCGATGCCTATGACCCCGTGACCGGAGATTTGATATGGAGAACCTATGCTATTCCAGCGCCTGGCGAGCCCGGAAACGACACATGGTCGGGTGATTCCTGGAAAACCGGCGGAGCAGCCACCTGGATTACCGGCTCCTACGATCCTGATCTTAATTTGATTTATTGGGGAACAGGCAATCCTGGGCCTGACTGGAATGGCGATGTTCGTCTGGGTGACAATCTCTACTCCGATGCCGCACTTGCCCTTAATGGCGACACTGGCGAGCTGGTATGGCATTTCCAGTTCACGCCTCACGATGTCCACGACTACGACTCCATCCAGGTTCCTATACTGGCGGATATTCAGTATCAGGGCAGCACTCGCAAGGTGATGATGTGGGCAAACAGAAACGCGTTTTTCTATACAATTGATCGTGCTACAGGAGAATTTCTCGAAGGCAAAGCTTACGCCAGTCAAACCTGGGCCCAGGGCCTGGATGCAAACGGCAGGCCAATTCGCGTTCCTGGCATGGCGCCCACCTATGAAGGAATTTTAGTATCACCGCCTATTGTTGGTGCCACCAACTGGTACTCGCCAGGTTACAGTCAGCAAACAGGCCTGTTTTATGTCACCTCATTCGATGGCGAACAGGAATTTTTCAAGCGCGATGAAGATTACGAAGAAGGTGAACGTTTTACCGGTGGTGGTGGTCGCTACAATCAACCCATGGATGCATTCCACAGCTCTATCCGCGCTATTAATCCTGAGACAGCCGAAATAGCCTGGGAATTCCCAATCATGCCCCGCTCCTCCGCTGGCATAAGCACCACCGCAGGTGGTCTGGTATTTACAGGTAGTGCTGATGGTTATTTCTTTGCGCTCGACGCCGCTACGGGCGAGGAGTTATGGCACATCTCCCTTGGCGCAAGAGTACATGCTGCGCCTATGACATTCTCCGTAGACAATAAGCAGTACGTCACTATCGCTTCCGGGAATGTGGTTTATACCTTTGGCTTACCCGATTAAGTTGAGTAGGACAAATGCATACCTTTGCTGAACCAATAAAATACGCCGAGCAAATGGCCGCTGGCAAAGCAGCGGTCATTGATGGCGCCACGTCACTTAGTTTTTCTGAATTACACAAACGCTGCCGGTTACTTGCTGGCAGCTTAACAGCGCTTGGATTAAAAAAAGGCGATCGGGTTGCTATTTTAGCTAATAACGGCCATCGCTACATTGAAACCTATATTGCTGTTCCGGCAGCTGGTTTCGTTGTGGTGCCGCTTAACACTCGCCATGCTGAAGCCGAACTTAAGTACGCGCTGGAAGACGCCGAAGCCAAAGTTTTACTGGTCGATCGTGACCCTGGAATTTTGGCCGAATGTGTAGATCATGTAGTGATGATACCCGATGCTTACGATGAAATGCTCGCTAACGCCAGCGAACAAACACTAGGCGATGGAGTCAGCGAAGATGATCTTGCCGGGCTTTTTTACACCGGGGGTACAACTGGAAAATCGAAAGGTGTGATGCTCAGCCATCGCAATTTAATCGCCAATGCCTATCACTATCTGGCCGGTGTACCACAGAAAGAACAGGACGTTATGCTGGTTATGGCACCTCTGTTTCACGCCGCCGGCTCCAATGGTGTAATCGCCAACATCTGGACACTCGGCACTCAAGTGACTCTGGCAGCATTTGACCCAGGCGCCGCTCTTGACCTTATAGAGAAACATGGCGTTACAGAAACACTTGGTGTGCCAACAATGCTTGCCGCCATAGCCGAAGAGCAACGTGCTCGCCCTCGCAACACCGAAACTGTAAGAATGGTTGCACATGGCGGATCACCCATTGCCACCGAAATTTTACGTCGTACTCATATTGCTTTCCCCAACGCTGAGCTGGTCGAAATTTACGGTGCTACCGAGCTGTCTCCCCTTTGCACTATTTTGAACAATGAACAGGACATTATCGATTCTGAGCTAGCACGCTCCTGCGGAAGACCAACTATTGGTTGTGACATTAGAATTTTGGATACTGACCACAATGAAGTTGCTCGCGGCGAGATTGGCGAAGTTGTAGTTCGAGGACCAAATGTCATGCTTGGCTACTGGAACAAGGAAGAACAAACCCAATCAGTTTTAATAGATGGCGCTTATTGGACCGGTGATTTGGGTTACATGAACGCAGATGGCTATGTTTTTCTTGTTGACCGAAGCAAAGACATGATTGTTAGCGGCGGTGAAAATGTTTATTGCACTGAAGTGGAAGAAGTTCTTTATCAATACCCGGGCATTCTTGAAGCGGCGGTATTCGGAGTGCCGGACGAAAAATGGGGCGAGGCTGTTTGGGCCGTCGTCGTTCCCCGTGATGGTTGCGAAATCGACGTTGATAAAGTCATTGAATTTTGCCAAGAACAAATAGCCGGATATAAAGTTCCAAAAGGTGTTGATGTGCAACAGGAGCCTTTGCCTAAGTCAGGGCCTGGCAAGGTTTTAAAAAGAGAATTGAGAGCTCCATTCTGGGACGGACAAGATCGAGCGGTTAACTAACTCTGAGCCTGTGGGAAGAACACTGAATTCGACAGGGGATTGGCAAGGGGTGCTGTTTTGTAGTGACTAGCGCCCAGGGATGGAGCGCGGGAGGGCCAGGGATGGCCCAATGGAACGGAAAAACAGTACCCCTTGCCAAGCCCCGATGTACGCATCAATTGCTTACAATCATTTTCTGCCAACTTTCTATCCTAGCCAGATTATGCAACTGCTCAGAGAACGCACTGGGTCAGGGCCCCCTAT
Source organism: SAR86 cluster bacterium (assembly GCA_002402175.1). Taxonomy (GTDB): domain Bacteria; phylum Pseudomonadota; class Gammaproteobacteria; order Pseudomonadales; family Pseudohongiellaceae; genus UBA9145. Next base: position 6,624 of record NVVJ01000047.1, on the reverse strand, counting down.
TTTCTCCGCAGCTTGCACCCGTCCCTAGAGATTCCTCTAGGAAAGATTCCTCCAGGAAGATCTGCGAGGAAGACAAGCTCGGTTCATCTTCTTATGACAGATAAGCCCCTTAGCGTGTTCTCCTTCGGTCGCTCGATGCTACGCTTTAATTGCTACAAAAACAGGGGGCCCTAACCCAGCGCTCGCAGCTCCCATTTAACATCGTGTAATGTTCACGCTTTAATAGGTCTGGTTCACTGAATTAATTATTTCGTGGGGATATCTCAGACTCTGATCTTTTTTACCATCAAGACAAGCACAGCGAATACCTGTAAAATGACCACCTTCAACTATAGCTGACGGCATAGGGCCTGATTCATGAAAGATTATTTGATTGCTCCTTCAATTTTATCCGCGGATTTCGCTAAACTCGGCGATGACGTTAATGCAGTGCTGGACGCTGATGCTGACGTGGTCCATTTCGATGTGATGGATAATCACTATGTGCCTAACCTGACTATTGGCCCAATGATTTGCCAGGCGTTAAGGAATCACAAGATTACGGCCCCCATCGATGTGCATTTGATGGTGTCGCCGGTGGATCAGTTAATACAGGATTTCGCCAAGGCAGGTGCCAGCTATATAAGCTTTCACCCTGATGCCAGTGTGCATGTTGATCGATCATTGCAGCTTATTCGCGATTTGGGTTGTAAGGCAGGGCTGGTTTTTAATCCCGGGTCACCTATTGGCTGTCTTGAATATTTGATGGATAAAGTCGATGTTATTTTACTGATGTCTGTGAATCCTGGTTTTGGTGGACAGAAGTTTATTCCTTCAACTTTGAAGAAGCTTCAGAAGGTTCGCAAGCTTATTGATGACAGTGACTACTCAATACGCCTTGAAGTTGATGGTGGTGTCACTGTAGATAATATTCGTCAAATTGCTGATGCTGGAGCTGACATGTTTGTAGCAGGTTCAGCTATTTTTAATAGTGGCGACTATGCTAAAGCAATTGCCGCTATGCGAGCTGAGCTAGGACAAGACCCTGGTAAGCATCACTAACTTTGCCGAATTTGCCACGACGAGTTAACGCTTCATGAATCAACAAGATTTACAGCAATTAGCCGCGGATGGGTACAATCGAGTACCGATAATTCGCGAGGTTCTTGCCGATACCGAAACTCCACTAAGTGTTTACCTCAAGCTAGGCAAGGGCGTGCATAGCTATTTTTTCGAATCTGTACAGGGAGGAGAAAAATGGGGGCGGTTCTCTATTRTTGGRTTGCCCTGTAATACCGTGTTACGGGTAGTGGCTGACARGATAACCRTTGAAGAAAATGGTGAAGTKATAGAAGAAATTTCAGCCGCGGATCCGTTTCCTTTTATTGCYGAATTCAAATCACGTTACGTTGTTGCAGACGGGCCAGACAATCAAAGATTCACYGGTGGYCTGGTTGGGTATTTTTCTTACGATACTGTGCGATTTGTCGAAACAAGCATTGGTCCTTCTTTRGCTAARGATGAAATTGMTACKCCGGAYATTTTGCTAATGTTGTCCGAAGAAGTCGTAGTGTATGACAACCTGCGYGGAACYATTTCCTTTGTTATTAATGTTGATCCTTCTCTGCCTKSTGCTTTCGACAATGCRCAGCAACGGCTTGATGYTCTTCAAAAGGAACTCRCCAAGCCTATTCCATTGCCTGAAACRCAAGATAAAATTGTTGTTGATGAGTCAAATTTTACYCAGCATTTTGAGCAAGARAAATACCARAATGCAGTAGAGAARATCAAACAATATATTGTCGATGGCGACGTGATGCAGGTGGTGTTAGCACAACGCATGTCGATAGATTTTAGTGGCGACCCTTTAAACATATATCGAGCGTTACGTTATCTCAATCCTTCGCCGTATATGGTGTATTTCGATATGGGTGATCATCATGTTGTTAGTGCGTCTCCAGAAATACTCGCACGTGTTGAGGATGGAAAGATAACAGTACGACCGCTGGCGGGTACACGTAAACGCGGGCTAACTGAAAAAGAAGATCTGGAACTGGAACAGGAGCTTTTAGCTGACGCAAAGGAAATAGCGGAGCATTTGATGCTAATCGATTTAAGTCGTAACGACGCGGGTCGGGTTTCAAAAATTGGCTCAGTTACCGTTACCGAAAAAATGTTTGTTGAGCGTTATTCCCATGTAATGCATATCGCCTCAATCGTGGAAAGCGAGATTAGTGACGACAAATCCGCGCTGGATGTCTTAAAAGCGACTTTGCCCGTAGGCACGTTGAGTGGCGCACCCAAGGTGAGAGCCATGGAAATTATTGATGAGCTGGAGCCTGAAAAACGCGGTATCTATGGAGGTGCCATGGGCTATCTAGGCTGGAATGACAATATGGATATGGCGATTGCTATTCGCACCGCTGTTATCAAGAATGATAAGTTATACGTGCAGGCTGGAGCCGGCATTGTCGCCGATTCTCAAGCAGAAATGGAATGGGAAGAAACTCTCAACAAAGCTCGCGCAATTGTTCGTGCGGTACAAATGGCTTCTAACTCTTTAGAAAATCTTTGAAGCAGAGTAAAACAAGTGTAACTGTGATTGACGCGAATACAGACGGTATTGCCAGACGAGGATTAACTCAGTGTTATTGATGATCGACAACTATGACTCATTCACCTATAACGTGGTGCAATATCTAGGTGAGCTGGGCGCCGATGTTCAGGTTTATCGGAACGACGCGATAACTATTGATGAAATTACTAAACTCAATCCTTCACAGATTGTCATTTCCCCCGGACCCTGTACGCCTAATGAAGCGGGAATATCCACATCAGTGATCACGCACTTTGCAGGAAAAATACCACTGTTGGGAATTTGTCTTGGCCACCAAAGCATAGGCCAGGTATTTGGCGGCAACATCATCCGGGCAAAAAAAGTAATGCACGGTAAACTGTCAGCAATACATCACAATGGCGAGGGGGTATTTGCAGATTTAACGAATCCGTTTACTGCCACTCGCTATCATTCCCTGGTGATCGATGCGGCGACATTACCTGATTGCCTTGAGGTGACCGCCTGGACAGAAAATGATGCAGGCGAGCGAGAAGAAATAATGGGAGTGCGACATCGAGAATTCGCGGTTGAGGGCGTGCAGTTTCACCCTGAATCTATTCTGAGTGAGCACGGGCATAAGTTGTTACAAAACTTTTTACAGGCAAACCCATAGGCAGGAGAGAGACTATGAACATCAGGGCTGCCATTAAGCAAGTTACCTCTGGCCAGGATTTGAGTAAAGACGAGATGGTCGCGGTAATGCGAGACATCATGTCCGGAAACTCCAGCGATGCACAAAATGCCGCATTTCTTGTTGGTTTACAGATGAAGGGTGTAAAAGCGGCGGAGATTCTTGGTGGCGCAACTGTTATGCGTGAACTGGCTACACCAGTACGAGTTGAACAAAGCCCAAATTTGGTAGATACCTGTGGTACAGGTGGCAGCGGTTCAAATAAGTTCAATGTCTCCACGGCTGCTGCTTTGGTGGCGGCCTGCGCCGGAGCCAAAGTTGCCAAGCATGGAAATCGTGGGGCAACCAGTAAAAGTGGCAGTGCGGACGTGTTAGAGGCCGCAGGCGTAAATTTGTCTATAGCCGGTGACGATGTGGCCAGGGCAATCGAAGAAATTGGTGTAGGGTTTATGTTTGCTCCTGCGCACCACAGCGCTATGAAACATGTCATTACGGCACGTAAAGAAATTGGAATACGCACTATATTTAATTTATTGGGCCCGCTCACTAATCCAGCGGCTGCGCCAAATCAAATAATAGGTGTTTTTGACGCCGACTGGATACCTGTACTACTTGAGGTGCTTAAAGATCTAGGCAGTAATCATGTATTAATTGTAGCGGCAGAAGATGGCCTGGACGAGATAAGCATTGCGGCAGCAACAACAGTTGGAGAATTGAAAGAAGGTAGAATCAACATCTTTTCGGTTTCGCCGGCTGATTTCGGTATTCAACACTATGAGAACTGTGAAATGCTGAAAATCGATAGTGCCGAGGAGAGCCTTGTCATGTTAAGAGATGCCCTGGCGAATAAAAACCAGGCTGCGGCGGACATCGTAGCGCTTAATGCCGGTGCTGCAATTTACGCGGCCAATTTGGTAAGCGATTTAAAGGCTGGCGTGGAGTTGGCTAAAGATGTATTGATCAGTGGTGAGGCGGTAAACAAGCTTGACCAATTGGCGGCTTTTACACAATCAGTAGCTTCATAGTTGAGAACATGTAATGACTGAATCAACAATACTTCAGCAAATAGTGGCGCATAAGCATGAGGAAGTTGCTGCGGCAGAGGCGATAGTTTCGTTCGGAGAGCTGGAAGCAAATTTCCCAGAGCCTGGGCAAGCCAGGCCATTTGAAGTAGTAATATGTGAGCGCGCCCAACAACAGCAAGTTGCTGTGATTGCTGAAATTAAAAAGGCGTCTCCTTCAAAGGGTTTGATTCGAGAAGATTTTCATCCGGCTTTACATGCGCAAGATTACGAATCAAACGGCGCCACGTGCCTTTCAATATTAACAGACGAGAAATATTTTCAGGGCTGCAACGACTATTTGGTTCAGGCGAGAAAGGCTTGTACGATTCCTGTGCTGCGCAAAGATTTTATGGTTGATACCTATCAGTTAGCGGAGTCCAAGGTTCTTGGTGCTGATTGTATTTTGTTAATTGTGGCCGCGTTAGAGCAATCGCAATTACTAGAGCTAGAAGCGTATGCGAGAGATATTTCGCTCGATATTCTAGTGGAAGTTCATAATCAGGAAGAGCTGGAGCGAGCCCTTGATTTGAAGACCGACTTGATTGGCATTAATAATCGTAACCTGCACACTTTTGAAACCAATTTGCAAACCACACTTGATCTTGCCTTGTTAGTGCCAAAGGAAAAAACAGTGATCACGGAAAGTGGCATTCATACAGCCGAAGATGTAAACACCATGGTTAGCAATGGCATTTACAGTTTTTTAGTTGGAGAGGCTTTTATGCGTGCGCCCAGCCCGGGAGAAAAACTTAAAGAACTAATGTTTGCCGGAAGTAACGTCTGAAATATTAATCCGGCACTACATTTTCAATTACAATAATTAACGCGTACCAAAAACTACAATAGTTTTACCCGCTACGCTTATCAACTCTTGCTCTTCCAGGGCTTTTAAGACACGCCCCGCCATTTCTCTCGAACAATTAACAATACGGCCAATCTCTTGGCGCGTAATTTTAATCTGCATGCCGTCAGGATGAGTCATGGCATCAGGTTCTTTGCTGAGATCAATTAAAGTGCGCGCAATTCGGCCTGTAACATCATAGAAGGCCAAATCTCCGACCTTACGAGTGGTGTTGCGGAGTCTATGGGCCATTTGCTGACCGATAGTAAATACAATTTCGGGGTGTGATCGAATATACGTGTTGAAATTGGTATAGCTGATTTCGGCGATTTCGCAGACATTTCTGGCTCGACACCAGGCGCTACGTTCTTCCGCCTGTTCAAACAAGCCCATTTCACCGAAAAAATCACCAGGGTTCAAATAGGTAATTACAACTTCTTTACCATCGTTGTCTTCTAATACGACCGAGACAGAACCTTTGATAATGTAATACAGGGTATCGCATTTGTCGCCCTCATAAATAATAGTAGAGCGGTTCGGATATCGCTTCCGATGGCAATGAGATAAGAAATTATCCAGATCTTCGATATGTGGCGTAATTGCCATTAATGCCATGGGTAAAACTCCTAAAAATTCTAGCGAGTTAAATATATATCACACTTTAGTTGCGATTGTGAGATACCTATCACAATTATAGCTCGAATCAGACACTTTGATGTTAAGCGAAAGGTGACTTCAACTCTGTATTTATAAGCCCTGAACTATAATCTAAGGCCAGTCCACGAAGTGTGCGAGAATGTTAACTATGTTAATCTTGCGCGCTTCTTTACACAGGTAGTTATCGGTAACTAAGCTGAATACCTTGATCAATTGAAGCAAGAAATAATCTGACACTAATAATGCGGGGTGGAAAAATGAAGGCCAGAATTAACTGGGTCGAAAACGTAATGTTTGTTGCCGAATCTGACAGTGGCCACGCCATCGTACTTGACGGTGCCCCTGAGGGTGGAGGCCGAAATATGGGCATGCGCCCAATGGAATTAATGGCTCTTAGTGTAGGTAGTTGTTCCTCCTATGACGTGGTTACAATTCTGAAAAAGGCACGTCAAAAAATCACCGCCTGTGAAGCCGAAGTTACTGCCGAAAGAGTGGATGGCACTCCCGCAACTTTTGAATCTATTCACCTGCATTTTAAAGTGACTGGCGTGGATTTGAGTGAGAAGCAGGTTCAAAGAGCGATTGAATTATCGGCTGACAAATACTGTTCGGCTTCCATCATGATGAAAAACGCTGGTGTGGTTGTTACTCATGATTTTGAAATTGTCTCTTAAAAGCGAGATAGATAGAGCCTGATATATCGAGTCTTGATTGGGCAAGTATCGCTGGTGGTTTTGGTGACTGACGCGGATGCAGTATTGCCTCCATAGACACGCCGTAAACCCATCCCTGGGGGCTCGATTCGGCATCCCTGCCTCATTACGGTCTATTCCGG
>NVVJ01000046.1 GCA_002402175.1 SAR86 cluster bacterium | reverse complement strand
TATGCTATAGATTTTACTCTGGCAGAAATTCGTCTTCTTAACGCAAGTGAAGGGTTTCAGAATAACAATGGAGTTAAGCGTCAAAGCTTTGGCAATAGATTCCCCATGGGTGCCTCTACTTTTCGCGTGCCAACACTAGCAGAAGAGATTGAACTGATTCAGGGAATGAATAAATCTACCGGTAAAAACGTCGGTATTTATCCCGAAGTAAAGTCGCCAGAATTTCATCGAGCAGCGGGTAAAGATATCAGTACTGCAGTAGTCGCCATGTTGAAATCATATGGCTACACCAGCAAGAGTGACAAAATATTTTTGCAAACGTTCAGTTTTAATGAATTAAAAATCATTCACGACGAAATTCTACCAGCGGCTGGAATTGAATTAAATCTTGTTCAATTAATTGGCGACGCTGATTCCGATGCGTATTCATGGATGTTTGAAGACGACGGCATGAATAAACTTGCCGAATTTGCAGATGGAGTTGGGCCAGAGAAAGGGCTGGTAATAGACAGAGCCTCTACCAAAGAAAATATACAAGTAACAGAATTTGTTAGCAGAGCACATGCAGCCGGTATGCAGGTTCATCCTTATACTTTTCGCCTGGATCCAGGTCAGGTTCCTGAGTATGCAGACGACTTTGAATCGATGCTGGAGATATTTTATTTCGAGGCAGGTATTGATGGAGCGTTTACTGATTTCCCAGACAGGGTAGTTGATTTCTTAAAAGCTAGATAAATCAAAAACCCTTATTTATAGTTGTTGTCCGGTAATATTAGAATTTATAGCGAATTCCTAAAAAGGCAGCTCTAGGTGCGCCGGCACCCAAAAATATGGGAATAGTCATATCTTCGATTATTGGTACTTCAAGTTCTCCGGGTTCTTCGCCCAGTAAGCCAAAACTTTCATACTCTCTATCGAATAAGTTTTCTACTTTGGCAAATACTTCAAGTTGTTCATTAAACCTGTATCGAGCACGTAGGCTAACTACAGTATAACCAGTTACTTGGCTCAGCTGATTAGATTCGTCGCCGCGTAATACCTGGCCGTCATTATTTATGATATCCATGCCAAAATTTAAGCCATTACTAAACTGATAATCAGCCGTCAGTTTAAACTGATTGTGAGGAATGCCTGGGATGCTGTCGCCGCGGCGTACATCGATTCTTCCGTCATCATCGGCAAACTCATGGTTAGGGCTTAATACCTGAAAATTGTCCTCGAAACTTGCGTCAACATAGCTGTACGCCAACAACCATTTTAGTTTCTGCCACTGCCCTCTTAAGCTGCTTTCAAGGCCCGTGCGCCGTGTTTTGTCCACGTTAGCAAACAAGCCTGTAGAGCGGCCGGTTGTCTGGAACAAGATGTCATCTTTGTTGGTGGTTTGAAAGAGGCTTAGGGAATACCCAATATCACCAATAAAGCCACGTGCGCCAAGTTCAAAACTTTTCGCCACTACATCGTCTAGTGGTGGGTCTGCAAGAAATGCATTTGGTAGGCGACATTCAAGATCTACGTCGCCTGGATCCTCTCCTGCGGCAATAGCATAGGAAATAGCTAACTCAAAAACTCCTTCATTACAGGCTAGTTCAATCGGTGTTGGTGCTCTGGATGATTCGCTGTAAGACGCATAAAAATTATGATCTTCAGTTGCTTGCCAGGTAATGCCTACAGAAGGATTTACTCGGAAAAAATTATGGTTTCCGTTTAGTTCCGGACGATCGCCAGATTTATCTTTCAATACCACGTCGGTGTTGTTGGCGCGGGCAGAAATTGTCAGAGTAGTAGATGAGTTCAGGTCTATGCTATTAGTGAAATATAAACTACTGGACTCGGTTTTTGTGCGAATGGATGTCGCTTCTCCGTCGACAAAAGTGCCAGTACCCAAACCGAGGGTAAGCCGACTAACAGGATCGATGTCGGCCAGTTCAAGAACAGAATTAAAATCTGATTCACCTTTGTAATAAGCGCCACCGACAATGAGCTGACTGCTATAACCCAGGAGTGTGTGTTGTATTGTCCATTGAAAATCACCTCCCGAGCTTATTTGTTCGCGATCGCTAAGGTTGTTGATACCGTTATCAGAAAGGATGCCGGTACCAGAAAGTTCTCCGATAAAATCTTCAAGATTAAATTCATCGCCATCATCGAGCATGGATGAACTCAGATTCAGAAAATCTTCAAGCGCGCTTACGCTGGAAAATTGACTGCCACAAATATCATCCTCATCAAGACCCAGAGCTTCCAGGTCGTCATCTTCCAGTCCTGCAAGCAGCTGATCACTGCCATTGAATTCGCAAACCGAAAATTCCGAGCCATCACCATTAAACGAATCAGTTTTGTTCTTTCGGTAAAACACGTTGCCGCCAAAACTGATTGAGCTGCTTACCTCTTGAGAAAAATCCACACTAAGCATTTGCATTTTATTTTTGGTGATATCCGGGCCGGTAAAAATTGCTTCACGATCAAGGTTTAACAGTTCAACAGGTGCGGCACCATTTCCCGTAAGATCGGAATCACCTATCTGGTAATTAAGGTTCACCCGGCTTAATTCTGACTGCCACCCAATGCTGCCGTAAAAATTAAGCGCTTCGGAATTCGATTCGTCTCTCCAGCCGTCTTCGTCAAAGTATTCAAGATTTGCATAATACCCAATAGAGCCATTATTGCCTCCAGCTTCGAAGTTTGCTGTTGTGCGATTGAAAGAGCCTCTGCTGATTTCGGCAGCGAAGCCTTCAACATCGAAACCATCCTTCATGTCTATGGCTAGAGAGCCTCCAAGACTGTTAAGCCCAAATAGAGGATTCGCTCCGCCGGCCAGGGTTATATTTTGAATAGCAGATTGCGGAAGCAGATCCCAGTTAACAGAGTCCCCTAATGGCTCATTAATTCGTATGCCGTTTTGATACACAGCAAGGCCTTGAGAAAGACCTAGTAGTGGCGAGGCAGTGAACCCTCGATACTGCAGGTCTGGCTGCATTGGGTTGTTTTGCGCATCATTGAGTGAAATGCTGGTAAAGCTTTGCCGAAGAAAATCAGCGATAGTCAATGCGTTAGCATTCTCCAGATCAGCGGCGTTGGCGGTCTGCACGGGGAAAGGAATTTTGTCTTTTTCCACGCCTGCACCGGCTGGTACAACGCCTATTACGACTATTTCTTCCAGTCGTTCTGTGCTTTGTGGCGTCTGGGCCATAGAGTGAAAAGCCACCGTCTGTAAGCCAATAAACAGTAAAACCAGCGAGCCGCGCATATATTTCCTTAAACCACTGCTATATAAATAGTTAAATACGGCTCGGAGTATACCAGATGCCCTGCCTAGCCATCATCGTCCTGAGCCAGGAAGCACAATCAGCTTGATCAACGACCTTGGTCTATACAAACATTGCCGCCAGTTCGCATGAAGCGCTATTCAATTTTTTGACGGCTTTGTTTCAGGCGAGTACATTCGCTTATCAAAATTATAGTTTCCTTATAACAAATATCTGGAGTAGAAATGACTACGGTCTTAATAACTGGAACCAACCGCGGCATTGGGCTTGAATTTGTAGAGCAATTTCTGGCTAGAGGTGATCGAGTGTTAGCAACATGTCGTGACGTGGAAAAAGCTGACAGTCTCCGGCAGCTGGAACAGAATTACTCTAGTTTGGAATTGCTGGAACTGGATGTCGCTGATACACAGTCCATAGAAAACCTGCCGCATTTACTGAAATCTGAAGCCATTGATATTTTTGTTAATAACGCAGGAGTGTATGGGCCAAGGAAAACCGGGTTTGGTGATGTAGACGGGCAAGCATGGGCTGACGCGCTTCAAGTCAATGCAATCGCTCCGTTGTTACTCACTCAGCTTATTATAGACAATTTACGCAAGGGCAAAGATAAGAAGTTGCTGTACCTCACCTCTAAAATGGGTTCTATGGAAGACAATAGCGGTGGAGGTTCTTATATATACCGCAGCTCAAAAGCCGCACTGAATTCCGTGGTAAAGAGTTTGTCAGTGGACCTTGCGGAGGAAGGATTCAAAACAGCGGTGTTGCATCCAGGATGGGTGCAAACTGATATGGGTGGTGCACACGCGCTCATTGATACCGGCGCCAGTGTTGCGGGTATGATGCAGATAATTGACAGCCTCGACAAAGAGTTATCGGGCAGCTTTATCAATTACGATGGCGCTATTATTCCCTGGTAACATTCCTTGGTAATATGCCCTGAAAGCACCGACAAGCAAGTCGCTCCTCCAATCGAAATATGCTAAGGTGGGCGCCCTTTTGTAAACCAGAATAAACTCTACTGCGAATGAAGCAACATATTCGAAAGCGTGTTTCTCCAATAATCCTGCTGGTGCTGTGCAGCCTGTTCACGAATATGGCTTTGGGCCATGGCGGGGTCGCCTACGAAGAAGATCTTTGTGTAATAAATATCAATTTCATGCAGGCTCATTTTACAGTATTTCAACCTGAAACAAGAGCAAGCGACGAATTCTGTGAGGCATTACCGGACGTCTCTCGCTCAGTATTCGTCATGGAATATTTGCATGAATTACTGCCAGAAATGCTGGTTGACTTCAGAATAATAAGAGATGTTAACGAAGTTGGAACTTACGCGACCTGGGAAGATATTCAGGCTATCGAAGATTTGGAAGCGGCCACGGTTTACTATGAACCACCTCGTATTGAGGAAGGCGGTTTTTTTCGTGCAAGTTACGAGTTCGATACCAAAGGAATGTATATCGGTATTGTTACTGCGGACCATCCAACTGAGGACAGATTTTACAACGCGGTTTTCTTTTTTAAAGTAGGTGGTCCAGATTATGGAACCTTCCCTTGGTTTATTGGATTTGCATTACTTCTCCAGATTATTTATTGGTTAAGCAGCGGTGGCCTGACACGTCGTCGAGAACGCATAGCTCTTAAAAAGCAATCAGCCTATACGTCCTAGGGCAGAACAACTTAATGCACAGCCCGACACAAAAAAATATTGCAGGTTTTTTCCTGTCTTTATCCGCCGCTATTATGTGGGGTATGCTTCCTGTCGCTCTGAAAGAATTATTGGCAGGGATGGATGCTGTAACTATTGTATGGTATCGATTTCTATTTGCGGGTCTGGTTCTTTTTTCCTGGCTTGCGTATCGAGGGCGACTTCCTCAGGTTATGCAAACGAGTGTCAGAGTTCGCTGGTTCCTATTGATAGCGGCGACGGGTTTATGCATAAACTATTTTCTTTTTTCATACAGTCTTAACTTTGTTAATGGCGAAACCAGTGAAGCTGTTATTCAGCTAACAACACTGTTTCTTATTTTGGGTGGTGTGATAATTTACAAGGAGTCATTTCTTCTTGTACAAAAAATTGGTACAGGGCTGATCGTTCTTGGCTTGCTACTTTTTTTCAATGACAGATTGGCTGAGCTCGGAAATTTTGATAATCGCGAAACCATTGGCGTTCTGATTCTTGTATTGGCTGCCATCACCTGGACAGTGTATGCGCTGTTGCAGAAACAACTACTCGCTCATTTTTCTTCTGTGCAAATACTATTTTTTATCTATGTGTTTTCCATCCTGGTTTTACTGCCTTTGATTTCTCCAGCGAGTCTTTTTCAGCTAACCCAGCTGCAGTTTTTCCTGCTACTTTTTTGCTGTATCAATACACTGGTGGCTTATGGCTGCTTCGCCGAGGCACTAAACTGCTGGGAAGCATCCAAAGTGTCAGCCGTGCTGGCGCTGGCTCCATTGTTTACCATCAGTTCCTTAAAGCTGGTGGTGTTTTTGTTCCCTGATTACCAGTTTTCCGACCGCCTGGGTTTACTCTCTTTAGCAGGTGCATCTCTGTTGGTAATTGGGTCTGTGTTGACAGCAGTGATGCCCGCATTAGTACAGAAACGTAAAGCACTCAGGCTCCAGGACTAGCGCCGAACAAGTCAGCTTCCCCCGATCAATCGTTGACTAACGCCAGGAAATGTTAAAAACTCAGGAACTACTGCATTTCCTGAATCAAATACCATAAAAACTACATAAATCAGGTACTACCATGAATCTAGCCAGGTCTTTCAAAGCCGCGTTAATAGTCACGCTTTTAGTTTGCACAGGCTCTGTGTTTGCGGAGCTAATCCGGGTAGAAGTTACCTCCCGAGAAACTCTGTCAGAGCAGGGTAGCGATTTCACCTATGAGGCAGTTTACGGTGTATTGCATTTCAGCCTCGACCCCACTGATCTCGGGAATGCCGCGATTACCGATATTGCCTACGCTCCAGTAAACAGCGCGGGCCTGGTAGAGTTTTCAGCCGACTTTAAATTACTTGTACCCCAGGCATCTATTGCCAATGGTGGCTTGTTGTATAACGTGAATAATCGCGGCGGTAGCAGATTGCCTCCAGAGGCCTCTCTTACGCACCCTTTAAGCAGTATGGGCTTTACCTATCTGGTTACCGGCTGGATTAACGAATTAGCCCCACGTGAAGGTAGATTACGCCTGCATGCGCCTATAGTTGGCAGTGACCAACAACTCATTACCGGGCAGGTGCGCTATGAGCTTAGTGTCAGTCAGGCGTCAAATGATGTGAATATCGCCGGTAGCAATCATTTGGCCTACGAGCCAACAGCAGCTGGACTACAAGGCGCTACTCTCAATCAGCGTTTGTACCAGGATGATCCAAGAATCCCTGTTGAGCGTTCGCAATTTAGCCTAGCCGTGCAGCCCAATATCGAAAATAACCAACCGATTATTACACTAAATTTGCAAGGTGGGTTTCAGCCGGGTTACATCTACGAGCTGATTTACGAAGCGAAAAATCCGGTTCTAGCGGGCGCAGGAATGGCAGCAATTCGCGACATGGTTTCTCTAATACGATTTGGCGGAGAACATGAAGATGAGCTCGACCAACTTAACTTACCAACAATAGAAAATACCGTTGCCTGGGGTAATTCTCAAAGTGGTCGCCTGCTACGACAGTATATGTACGATGGGTTTAACGCCGATTTACAGGGCCGAAAAGTATTCGACGGCATGATTCCGGTTATTGCCGGCAGTGGTTATGGCATGTTCAACAATCGCTTCGCTATGCCCACCCGAACCAACGGTCAGCATTCAAATCATCTGTTTCCCAACGATTTATTCCCTTTTACTTATGGTGATAGCACCGACCCCTTTACCGGACGTACTGATGGCGTACTTAAGAAATCCCGTGCGTCAAACACGGTGCCCAAGGTGATGCATATTCAGACATCCAACGAGTACTGGGTGCGAGGAGGGTCTCTTCCACATACCAACCCCGAAGGTACAATGGACGCAGCTCTGCCTGACGAGGTTCGCTTTTATACCATTGGTGGCTCTCAGCATGGTTCAGGAAATGGACGCCCTAGACAGGCCACCTCAGGTCAATTGCCGCCTAACCCAAACATGTGGGCACCTTTCGCGGACTCTCTCATGGTGGCCATGTATAACTGGGTGGCTAACGATGAATTACCCCCGGCGTCACGCTACCCGAAAATTGCAGACGGAACTCTGGTTCCCTCTCATACCGACCGCGGCATCAATCGCGATGCCTGGAATCGCTTGAACGGTGTTAGTCATCCAGGGGGGATTTATGTTCCTGCTTATGTTGACTACGGTGATAGATGGGAGAATCAGAGAATCGTCGACTTGCACCCAACTTCGGCAGACACTTATTATCGACCGTTGGTGCCAGCAGTAAATACAGACAATAATGACTATGCAAAGAGTACAGTTCTTCCGCCTCTGACTCAGGTGCCACTTGCGACGTTTATTCCCTGGAATTTACGCGCTGTTGCCACCGGTGCTGAAAAATCTCTGGCACGATTGTCCGGTGCCTATATTCCATTGCCCGCCAATACTGCTGTGGCTGTGCAGTCACGAGACCCAAGAACATCTATAGCGGCTTTGTACTCTTCGTTTGATGATTATCTTGGGAAGTATGAGGCAGCAACAGATAGTCTAATTGAAGAAGGCTATCTATTGCCGGGGTTTAAACAAACCATTATGAATATTGCTAACGGTAACGGCTCAGTATTTGAATAGACGTTACAGATAACTGCAGACTAATCGTCGCCTGGAAAGTCGAATGATATTTTCGATAATCTGGGCAAGCTGCATTGATGTGCACTTGTGTCGGTGGTTGCGTCACCGGGGCTAGCTCCACCGTTGAGATTCAGAAAACTGTCCTCACCACTATCGCCAATGCAAATCAGATTTTCAACACTACCACCTTCCTTGATCAGACCGCCCCATACTATATTGGGAATATTTTTTCCGGTTGCTTCGTGCCATGGCACGAGGAACCTGTGAGCTGGCGCAGTACCCCCGCCATTAAACTCATTGTCGTGTATATAGATTTGCTCGGGGAAAGGGTCGTACTCAGGGTCGAGAATAGTGCGTCCCCCTAGTGTGTAGCTATAAATCATCACGTGTGCATTGTCGTTATCTGCGAACTCATTTTCAAAGACTTCAATATTGTCATTAGCCAGAATTAAAAGTCCTGTGCCGGGAGGAACATTGCCTACAATATTTCCTTCTGGAGCAAAATTTTCATGGTTGTTTTCGAAAATTTGATTATTAAAAACGCGTGTGGCCTGGCCGCCCTGCACTGGCAGGTTGGGCAAATCAAACACTAGAATACCCCCGGTGTTATTGGTAGCTACATTGTCATAGACATCGGCATAGGTAGAGTTTTCAATTTCGATGCCGGCAACATTATATTCTGCTCTGGAATTTCGCACGATAATCTGGCTGGACTGCCCAACGTAAATACCCGCATCAGAGGCGCCAATTGCAACTGAACCCTCGATTAATATATTTCTGCTCTGTACAGGGTAGATGCCATAAGCACCGTTTTCTGTATTTGCGCCTCGAGTCCATTCGGTGCGTACACGGCGTATAGTGACATTAGTGCTTTCGTTGATCTTAAGTGCGTCGCCTACAGTGTCTTCGATGGCGATGTCTTCAATAACAAAATCATCAGCGCTAACTAACAATCCTTCAGCGCCCTGTACCTGATTCTTAAACGAGAGAATTGAATCGTTCATTCCAGCCCCGCGAATTGTTACTCCTGACACATTAAGCGAGAGACTGCGGGTGAATTCATGGATGCCAGCTGGCACTTCAATAATATCTCCGGGTTGGGCTTCGATAAGTTGAGCTTGAAAACTTTCTGCGAAACTAAGTTCTGGAGCAGGCGCCTCGGACTCGCCACAGGAGGTAAGTAAAGCCGCAATCAAAAATGGGAAAATAAGTTTCTGTACGTTTGTTGCAATTGTCATTGGTTTTATCTCCGTTGTTCTTCTTTTGGCTATAATGGCATGAATCGGTTTTGCTCTACATCTTTTATCACTTCATCGTGTTGAAATACTCGACCATTCATGGCGATGTAAATGCCGTGAGGCATTGTTTGTACGGCTGTTAACGCAGCCCCTATATTGAACATGGCATCAGACGATTTGAATAGAGCGGGCGCAAGAGCACCGGTTAAGACAATGGTTTTGCCGTGAAGGGTACTAAGCTGCTGGGCCGTTGCCACCATGGTGTCGGTGCCGTGAGTAATGATGATTCGATCTTCTTTCGCGTTTTCTACTTCGCGCTGAATTAGCTGGCGGTCTTCATCCGTCATATCAAGGCTGTCTTTCTGCATGAGTGAGGTTAATTCGTAGTCCAGGCTCAGATTTATTCCAGAAAGGACTTCCTGAATATTCGGTGGTCCTACTTCATAACTACTTTTGGCATCGAAGTAGATTTTGTCTATGGTGCCGCCAACAGTAAAAATTCTGATCGTATTCATTCAGGCTTCTCAGTATTAGTTTCTATTGACGACTTCGTACATCCAGGTATCACCTGTTGACACAGAATCATCACTACCAGGTTCGCCGGCACCGTATTTGCGCACAAATTCGTCCAGAACAGGAATAACCTCGGGCCCGCTTAATATGCGCTGTAAGCGTTGCTCATACAGTTCGCCGTCAATTCTAAGAATAATTCGGTCATCGTTTTCGAGATAATGAGGCCATTTCTTCCATATAGCACCGTAATTAGTCGTCATGTAACCACTTACTACAAACAGCCGTTGGTCATGCACTGCTAGCCAAACTGTACGGGACTGCATTGGCTCCATTGTTTGAAACTCTATCGTGGCCCGGTTTTTCAAATAGCTCCAGTCCTGTGGTGCGGAAACCAGATCGCCGGTTTTGAATGGACCGCCAGATAATATTTCAAGCGGGCCGTCGTGAAACCGCATACTGAATAGAAATAACCCTATCAATACAATAATAGAAACAACAATAGCGGCTAGCCATTTAAAGATTTTTTTCATAAGAGATTCCCCTATTTATCGATTTTCAGGAAGAAATCGACGTTCGTCCAGGTATTGCCGGATTTTTTGTAACTCTTTAACCTGTTTTTTAATTTTTGCGGAAGAAAATACACTAGCAAATTCCTTGAACAAAGGTGAGACACTGGCTACGGCCAATTCTCTGGCCTCCATTCCCTTGGTGGTTATGGTTACTTTCTTCTTGCGGCCACTGGTGCTGTCAGGCACTACTTCGATGAATTGCTTGGCTTCTAGCCTTTTCAGAGTGTTGGTCATTGCGCCCGCAGTTACTTGAAAGGCAGCCGCCAGGCGGCCAGGGCATGCCTCGGTGTCAACTCTCATAAACCAGTTCAATACGCCGAACTGTGAGTTGGTCAAACCATCGGGCAGTGTGCGCTCAAACAGAGCAACGCTCAGTTGAGAGATAATGGATATTTCATTAAATAGCACGAACATGTCGGATTCGCTGGTTTTATTTTCTTCAATTTTGCTCATTTATCAATCCTGTTTCTTACTGAAGCGTCAGCTTTTCCTATCGGGGTATTCTAGTCGTAATCTGTTCGGCATTAAACACTTTAACGTTAAACAGTTTAATGTTAAAGTATTTCTTATCAATGACTCTTCTAATTGGAAGAAGGCAGAAATGGAGACACTATGATGAAATACCTGTATTGGGCAATTGCACTTATTTTAACTATTCCACTAGCATTTCTAGGCATACAAACTCTGGCATCTGAAAGAGTAGAGGTGGTTCAGTTACATACTATCAATGAAGAGGGCGAGGAAGTAACTACCAGACTTTGGATGGTGGATGATGAGGGGTTTCAATACCTGCGAGTGGGAGTAGCAGGATCAGGCTGGTTCGCCCGTAGTCAGGCAAATGAAGAAATCCAGCTCACAAGAAATGGTGATACTCGCTCTTATCGTATCGTACTGCGACAGGACAAATCAGACAGGATAAATGAGCTGATGCAACAGAAATATACCTGGGGCGATACATTCATTGGCTATGCGTTCGGAGGCAGGGAAGGCTCCACGCCGGTTGAGCTGCATCGCTTACAATAGAGCTAGCGCATAATAATGAAGGGAGCGAAAAGACTAAATACCAATCCGGCTTAGGCTATTAATAAGCTCGCGAATAATCTTCTCCGCAACAGGATGATTAGCGGTGAAAATAGCCTCTAGCGCGATGACATCATCCATCACCGTGTTTTCCTGAGTATCAATTTCGGGATTAACCAAATCGTTGATGTCAGACTCAAGCCGGTTAACAGTAGAAACCATATCCTCGTTAACACCTTCAGTTTGCTTCAGCTCTGCAAGCAGTTCGCTAATCAATTCTTTTACTCTTTGCTCGGTCATGTCCTTCTCCCTTTATACGGCTGTAATAGGAACATTATAGCAGTTATAGATGCTCTTTTCCTTCGCGGTAGCCTCACATTCTATGGGTGATATTGTCGTATTTTGAGATCAGTTGTATTTAGCTGGCGTCGGGTTGAAAAATTAGTATTGTTATTTGCGCTCGTCCGAAATACTCTCCTAGTTAAGATTTAAGGAAGTCTCAAAACAAGCCAGGGTTTGATCTGGCTTGGTTCAAGGCAGCAAAAATAAAATAATACTGACTCAATTAATGAGCGCTCAAGGAGAACACTATGTGTGACCTGGATACCGAAAAAGATGTTGAAGAATTTCTTGGCCGTAAAGGTGATATGACCCGTCGGCAATTTACAAAACTATCTGCCGCCGCAGGGCTGGCAATGGTATTACCGAGTGTTGCCAATGCGCAGGATGTCACTGAATCCGATGTCAATGTAACAACGGCCGATGGCGTTGCAGATTGCTATTTTGTGCATCCTTCTAGTGGCAGCCATGCAGCGGTAATTATCTGGCCAGATATTTTAGGACTACGACCAGCGTTTAGAGCAATGGGTAAGCGCCTCGCTCAATCTGGTTATTCAGTATTGGTAGTAAACCCTTTTTACCGGAGTGCTCGTTCACCCGTGGTGGAAGAGGGTGCAAGCTTTGGCGATGAAGAAACTCGAAATCATGTACTGCCAATGGCTCGTGCGCTTAATGCCGAGACACACTTTACTGATGCTCGCGCTATGGTGAGTTTTCTTGATCAGCAATCTGCGGTAGATACCAGTCGTAAAATCGGCACAACAGGTTATTGCATGGGTGGGCCAATGGTAATGCGCACCATGGCTGCCGTTCCAAATCGAATAGGTGCAGGTGGAACTTTTCACGGAGGAGGCCTGGCTACCGATGCGGATAACAGCCCACATCTGTTAATTCCTGATATGCAAGCTTCCGTGTTGCACTGCGTTGCCGAGAATGACGACGAGAGCGATCCTGAAGCAAAAAACACGTTGAGACAGAGCTATGCGGCCGCTGGAATTTCCGCCGAGATAGAAGTGTACAGCGGCACATTACACGGCTGGTGCCCTCCAGACTCACGCGTCTATAACGAATCTCAGGCCGAACGTGCCTGGGCTCGCCTGTTGAATCTATTCGATTCAGCTCTAGCGTAGAACTAGCGTACTACTACACTAGCTAATTAGCTGGTGTAGTAGTAAACAAAAAAGCAGAGGAGCTATTCGCTTCTCTGCTTTTTTTTGTTCTTAACCAATATAAAAAAATACTAGACCAAATAGTCTGTATTTATATTTAATTACTGATGGTCGCGTGGAAAAGTTTCGCTCCATTCCTTTCTGCGAATTTCACCATTGTCATTTGTCAGCGTGCGCTGAATATTTAAATGAAAGTCGGTTTCGTCAGAGCTTAGATTGATAGTCGTTCGATAACGAATCGTATCTTGATGAGTATCAGAAGGAAGTAATCTATATTCAGCCCAGGCTTTGTAGCTTGTATGTCCTGTGCTGTCATTGCGAGTATTGTGAAGAGTATGGCGTTGCGTTTCCAGTATTCGAGATTTTTCTGGCTGTACGGTATCGCCAAGGTAATAGGTAACGCCGCTTTCGCGAAGAACACTAACGGAGTTGTCCAGCTTATTAATAATTACTTCCGAGCGAGCTGGACGACCTGTTACCGGCCCCAGACGAATTATGTCTGGGGTTAAAACATTGGAAGCTTGTGACCTGGTTTGCGTGAGCTGAGGATGGTTTGCCATCCCATTCCATATTGGAAGTGACACAAAAGTCTTTTCGGTATTTAAAGTTAAGTATGACGTTTTTACCGATGCTGAAGGCCAGAACATCGGAAATGCCGAGTTGGATATAGCCAGGCGAATACGATGTCCGGGTTTAAAAGTCCAGGTGGTAAATCGTAGCGGGATGGATAATTCCTCATATTCGTGAGGAGTAAGAGAAGTAGGTATTAAACGACGCATACGTTGTGAGCCGTTGATTGCGCCACCGGTAATGACAGACACCTGCCCATCAGGGTGAACATCTTCAAGGCGTATAATCCAGTTTGCGTTAGTGGCATCGGCGGCGGCAAAAAGTGACACATTAGTGATGCCTACCAATGACAAAGCTTCAGTTAGAACGTCGGAATCATAAGTGAGGCTATAGGCGTCGGTAGCTCTCATGTCTGGTAGAAGCTGCCCCCACCACTCCCCCAAATCAGAACCAGCAGAGGGAACAATATTTAAACTGTCGATAGACAAGGGCTTTTCTGTGCTAGAGGTCGTTAATTCGTCATTATCACCGGGAAACAATTTCAGAGTCTGAACCTCAACGTCTGGCAAAGGCCAGTCGCTAACAAACCAGCTACCGTCGATTTCGGATAAAGATGTATCAGGTTTATTGCCAGCTCTAAGGAAAAACTGAAAGTAGTGTTGGTCATATTCTTCGTTAGGAAGAACTTCGTCAGCTAACCAGTGTTTCCACCATTTCGATGCATCTTCTCGCCATGCCCATTCCGGCCCGGGGTTTGCACCGTTAGGCCAGGCATGGGTCCACGGGCCCAGTATGCCGCGAATCGGTGTATCTAGATTCTCCAGAGCCCTGGGCAGTGTGTCGCGATATCCATCAAATAATCCGCCAATAAAATAGATAGGTAGTTGGATGTTTTCATATTTCCAGCCCATTGATCCTTTGCGCCAGAAGTCACCGTCACGGCTATGCCGCATATAATTAAATAGCCAGGGTTCGCGATCAAATCGATCAGCAAAATACGCATCATTTATTTCATAGTCCGGGGACTGCATGAATCCAGTCATATGGTTAATACTTAATGTGTATTCATCAATGCCAAAAATACCATCGGTGTAATGAACGTCATTGGTGTAAAGATCGTCAGAGGAATGAGCAGCGAGAATCGCGTATAAATGTGGAGGGTTGCGCATAGCCACCTGTATTGAGTTGAAGCCACCCCAGGAAATACCCCACATTCCGATTTTCCCATTGGACAACGGCAGCTGCGCTAACGCCGCAATGACATCAATGGCGTCTTCGATTTCAGTATTAGAATATTCTCGTTCAGGTGTTTGACCTTCGGAGCTACCAGTGCCGCGAATATCGACCTTTGCCATGAGAAAACCTTGTCTGGCAAAATAATCATAATGGGGATGTGCCCAGGCTTTGGAAATATCTTCTTTGCGATAGGGCAGCATCTCCAGTAACACAGGAAAGGTTTCGCTCAGCAGTGGGTCGCTGGGAACAGGCAGATAGTAAGTGACTGAAAGTCGAACGCCGTCAGGCATTTCAATCCAGCCGTTCTCAATTGTGTACTCGTAATCATCAGCCAGGGCATTGGCCGAGAAAAAAAATAAGGACATGAGAACAAAAGCAGACAGCGCGCTTCTGTTTATTAGCAACGCTTGCCTTCTCGAATCGTGGGTATCAAAAAGCATGAGTTCAGCTATATGGCAGAAACCAGATTAAAGCTCCACCAACGATCAGGGCGTAGAGAGTCGACATCCGGGACGGGATTAACTGGGGCACCACCGAACGTCTGAAGTTTAGTGACCCTGGCGGCCCATGCGCTGTCGAGTTCAGCAGGGTCGAGTACACGATTGAACACCACAGGATATACCACGCCATTTAGGCGTAATCTCCCGCTTTCGTTTGCGCCAACTTTGTTAGCCCAGTACTTGGTGTCGCAGTAAGAACAGCTTAAATAGAGTTTGCCGTCAGGAGTGGCCATGCAATTAAGGTTAATCGAGTGGGGTCGTATACCTGCCCATATCTGAATTTGGCACAGTGGAACATCGTTAGCGAAAGACCAGTCTGAAATAGCCTCACTGGAGCGCTCACCAAAAAGTAGTCCGCCCGGAGTTCTCTCACATGGACATATGGTCGAATAAATAAAAAATCCTACAATAGCCGCCACGGTGACTATGGCCGCAATGGAAATAATGATGGTTCGGGGATTGGCGTTTTGATCGGTGGCTTGTATCTCGCTCATGGTTGAGGCCTCCTGTTATTGATTCTATTTGAGTATACGCCGACCAACGATGCAGTCAAAAGAACCTGACATGAGGTGGCGGTGCAGCCAGTGTAACTAATAGTTAATTCTCAGCTTGCGCCGTCTCTAGCTCAAAAAGAGCTTTGAGTATGCCTCGCCATTCTCGGTATTGCTGCTCCATTGTGCCCGTAAGTCCATGTACCTCATTATTCAGCTCAAGCATTGCCGGGGCCAACTCGGTGTTAAAGCCAGACGCCAGGTCGATAAATTCCCTCTCAAAAATCTTGCTCCATTTGAATCGATCATATCTCTGACTAAGGGAAAGAAAGCGACTGGAGTTTCCATAGTCGTTGGTTTGCGCTTGTTGTTTGTTGGTTTCTGTTTCGATGATTTCATCTATTGAATAACGTCTCCACAGTACATAGGCAGGTTTTACATCGTCGTAAAGCGTTGTGTAATACTCATCAACCGTGTCAATAAATAGATGATGGCGATACAACATATCAGCTACACGGCTCAGCATAGGATCGTTGCGAGCTAACAAACTGCTTACAGTTAAATAGCCATCGAGTCCCTCAGTTAAGGTATGAGCGAAGGTTTCCGGCGATAGATCACTGGCGTAGGTCATATCAGTGACAGAGTTAATATTGGCAATAGACTGATCGCTTGCATCAGCTCGCACGGCCAGCAGATCATTTGCTATCTGATTGTAAATATCCTGAAATGGGTCGGTGTAGTTACGGGCGTCGAAACTGTCATCAAGAGTAAACCGTGTGGACTCTGGATAGTCGCTGAACCCGGCTTCGTCGGCATAAATTTTATTCAGCCATTCGCGCCCAGTGCTGTCTTTGGCCTGTATCTCTAATACAAGGTTTAGCCCATCAGACTTAATAATGGTTCCCTGCACAAACAGATCCAGTGACGGGTCAGTCTCAGGAATAACCCTTATGGCTCCCCACTGGTTTGATTCCATCAGCGTACTTGCGAGTAAATGCGGTAGGAAACGGGTCTCCTTCTGAATAATTTCATCAAATACCCAGTCACCCAGTTGGTACTTTCCCTGGCTATTGTCCTGGGCATCGAAAATCAAGACGCCGACTTCCAGTAATCTATCCTGTGTTGGAATCTCGTCAGCGCGATGCAGAACCACGGAGCCGACAAGAGGTAGCGGTTCTTCCGGCTCCTGTTGAACTACGGGCATTTGCGAGCACGCGCTTAACACAGAGCCAAGAACTAAAAAAATCCCTCGGTAGCGGCAAAAATAATAGAGAAAATTCATTGACCTTGAAACACCTGATTGCAAACTTGACCGCGGCTTAATGTTTGAACGCAATCAAACTCATCTTGCGGGGCATCGTATCGGGTATAAACCTGAATAAGGTTAAAGGGCTCACCACCCTTGCTGGAAATACTGGTTATTACACTCAGCTGCTGCTGGTTGGAGGAAACAGTAAATCGATGAACGATTATCAGGTCGTCTGGCAGCATAATCTGAAATACCAGTTGCTGGGCATCCCAGCCACACACCTCAACACCGTGCTCATTTGCAAAGGTTTCCATAATGCCGTAGGCCGTGCCACAAACTAAAGCGGCCTCACCGCTGCGTTCAATTTTTATCTCATCTCGCCTTTGGGTAATTTCAAGCGTGGATTGCCGGCTAATGTATTCTGCAAGTCGAGCAAGATCGACGATATTAGCGCCTCTGCCGCGGCTTCGGCTCAGATTTACGTTGCCTATCGAAATAGGTGGAGCCGAAATCGACCGACCCGAACCCGGTTGAGCCCGTTGGCGTGCTGCGGCTTCCTGTCTGATTCTCATAGCACGGCCTAGTTCATCTTCCCAGTTGTCACTACGGCGGAAATCTTTCTCCCAGGAGCCGGAAAAATCCAGTCTTATAGGCAAATCCAGATTAAGAGTGGGTAAATCATCTGTGCGCTGGGCAAAGGATGTCGAAGGCGCGGTTACTGAGGTGCTTACAACGATCAGCACTGCCCAGGCGCATTTTCGAAAGCCATGTTCGCGAAACCAGCGCTGAATGATTGTGTAATTGATCATTGGTTCAGGAAATCCACTAATCCTAATAGTATTGACTTAGACCTTATACGTTTCTAGTCTGCTAACTACTCGCCGCACAGATAATCACTTTTGTAGTGAGTCGTAGGCCCTGTACTTTAAACTACTTACGTCAGATTCTAAACACAGTGAGAGAACAATTTCAGCTGTATGAAACGACGTCTGGGGCGTTGAAATAACGCCACAGACGCAATCGAAATGCGCTAGCCCCTCAGTGTGATTGGACATTCTTCTCCGGGGCTCTTATTCTTCAATTCGATAGCTAATTATAAGAAGGAGCTTCCCATGTCCCTGATACAGCGAACATCTATTGTGCTGGCTATTCTGTCTTTATCCAGCGCCGCCTATGCCCAGCGAGACTTCAGCAATGTTGAGATAGTGCCTCATCATGTGGCTGGCAGTGTTTACTACCTGGAGGGCCAAGGTGGCAATATAGGTTTATCGATTGGTGATGACGGTGTGGTTATGATCGACGACCAGTATGCGCCTCTAACCGATAAAATACTGGCGGCTATCAGCGAGCTGAATGATGGTGAAATCCGCTTTTTGATCAACACTCACGTTCACGGCGACCATACCGGTGGCAATGAAAACCTCGGCAAGCAGGGCGTGCTGATATTGGCCAGAGACGAAGTTCGAGTTCGCTTAGCTGCACAGGCGCCAGCGGCGGCCCTGCCTGTACTTACTTACAACGACACTATAACCATTCATCTTAATGGCGAAGAAGTTCACGCCTTTGCAGTACCTCCAGCTCATACCGACGGCGACACCTTTGTTCACTTTATAACTTCTGACGTGGTTCACTCTGGTGATGTATTTCGTACCACCGCATTTCCCGTTATCGATACCAACAATGGCGGAACCCTCAAAGGAACACTGCAAGCGCTGGGCAATTTAATTGCTGTAGCAGGGCCCAATACAAAAATACTTCCAGGCCATGGAAATATTTCCAGCCGAGAAGATGTTATGGGTTTTAGAGACATGGTTCTGGACGTAGTAGCAAAAGTAGAGCCGATGGTGGAATCAGGAATGTCCTATGATCAAATTGCGGCAGCCAACCCCACTGAAGCGTACAACGACAGATACGGTGATCCGGAGCGTTTTCTTCGGGCGCTGTATTCTGAATTGGGTGGCGAAAACTAAATTGCAAACTCAAAAATATTCAGGCAACTGCTTTACCACACAATTTTCATATCGGAAATTGGCAGGGTTGTTCTGCATCATTTTACTGCAGCAGTCAGTTTTCGCCGCAGGCGAGGAGCAAAAACTAGGTGAGCAAAAATTAGACGAGCAGCAACTGGTAGATAATTTCTGGTCTGCGCTTTCTGAAGACGAAATACAGCTGAGTCGGCAGCAGTTGGCAGCACAGGTAGCGGGTGTTGATGAGCTGTATCAATTGCTCAAAGCTGGGCCAGCCTATTCCCCTGACGTAGCTGTGGGGCAGCTCGAAAGTGCCAGAATCTCCGCAGACGGAACACGCTTTCCCTATGTGATTCTAGTGCCCGACGACTACGACCCTGCAATAAGCTATCCGGTCGAATTCATGCTTCACGGTGGAGTAAGCCGACCGGAATGGGAAGCGGGTGGTAACTGGTGGAGACGAGGCTACGACTCATTAAAGCAGGCAGACCGTATTATGGTAATACCTGCTTCTTGGAATGACGCGTTCTGGTGGTACGATAATCAGGCCGAGAATCTGCCCGCCATTCTGAGAACACTTAAACAAAACTATAATGTAGACAATAACCGTGTAAGTCTGACCGGAGTTTCCGACGGGGGCACAGGAGCTTATTTTTTCGCCTTCAAGCAACCAACGCAGTGGGCGGTATTTTTACCCTATATAGGTCATCCAGGCGTTCTTAGAAATACTCGAAGCGGAGGCGGGCATAATCTTTATTTTGAAAACCTGCTGAACAAGGCCATGTATATAGTTAATACAGAGGACGATCCGCTGTATCCAGTATCCTCGGTAATGCCTTTTATCAATACGTTGGAGGAAGCTGGAGTCGATTATATTTTCAAGCCAATCGCGGGTGGCGGTCACAATACCAAGTGGTTGCCAGACGAAAGGCCAATGATCGAACAGTTCAAGGTTGATCACCCAAGAGATCCTTTTCCCGAAGTGGTTCGCTGGGTCGCAGATCGCACAGATCGATATAACCGCAACCTGTGGATTCGAGTAGATGAGCTTGCCAGCGAAAGTGAAGCCGGAATTCTGGAAGTCAGCCGAGATGGGAATACATTTACAGTTTTAGTCGATTCTGTTGCGGCGTTCACTTTGTTGTTGAACCCTGAAGAGGTAGATTTTTCTGAGGCGATCAAGGTGAATGTGAACGGGTCGCTATTGTTTGAAGAGATTGTGGTTCAAAATAAAGATACGCTACTGCGGTGGGCTCAGCAGGATTTTGATAAATCTATGTTGTACACGGCTGAATTAAACTTAGAAACGAATTAATAATATTTATCGGAGTCTGTATCCGGTGACTATCCAGGAGAGATTAAGTGAAAAGGAATATTCGTAGCACGATAGACGCTGTGCTTACCGGGTTGGGAATTGGAGTGATTTTCTCCGCGGTGTTATTGGCCACCACTGTAACTGTTCAAATACAAATGTTCATTGCCTTGTTTGGTGTGTTGTTAATGGAAGCTGGCATATGGGGTCTGTCGAGTAAAGTATTTCCCAACGAGCGCCGTTTTATCAGTTTGCGCAGCGAAGGAGATAATATTATCGGATTAATTCGCGAGCTTAATTCTGCCGCGTTAGCTCGTGACACAGGCTCGGAAGACGACAAGCGGTTTCAAGCCACGCTTGAAAAAATGCACTCCAGTGTGAAGCGCATGTCGGAACTGGCCTCAGAGGAAGGTAAGTCAACTTCCACTAAATGAAGAGCCGTACACTAATAGGTGGACTGCAGGTAGCGACTGAGTTTGCTCAGTTTGTTAATGACGATCTGCTTCCTAAAACAGGCATTGATTCACAGCATTTCTGGTGTGAATTTGAATCCATTATCAATGACCTGACTCCTCGAAATTCTGAACTCCTCTCAATTCGCGATAATCTGCAAAGCAAGATCGATGCCTGGCATATTGCAAATCGTGATTCGCAACATGACAGCGCGGCTTATCAGAAATTTCTCAAAGACATCGGATACCTGCTTGATGAATGTGACGATTTTGCAATCGAAACAGAAAATGTTGATGCCGAAATAGCAATCCAGGCAGGCCCACAGCTAGTAGTGCCGGTTAAGAACGCGCGCTTTGCCCTTAATGCAGCCAACGCCCGTTGGGGAAGTTTGTATGACGCGCTGTATGGCAGCGATGTAATCTCTGAAGAGGGCGGCGCCCTACGAGCTGGGGGTTATAACTCTGTGCGTGGCGACAAAGTCATCGCTTTTGCTCGGCAATTTCTGGATCAGGCATGCCCGCTTCTAAAGGGTAGCCATGCCAACGCAAGTCGATATGTAATTCAGGGTGGCTGTTTGCTTGTTGAGATTGCTGAAGAGAAAACTGAACTTGCCGACTCCTCACAGTTTCAGGGTTTTTCCGGAAGCGCAGAAGCGCCAGAAATAATATTACTCAAGAACAATGATCTGCACATCGAAATACAAATCGATCCGAATTCACAAATTGGGCAAACCGATAGCGCCGGCGTCAAGGACGTGGTGCTTGAAGCAGCTATCACC
Source organism: SAR86 cluster bacterium (assembly GCA_002402175.1). Classification (GTDB taxonomy): domain Bacteria; phylum Pseudomonadota; class Gammaproteobacteria; order Pseudomonadales; family Pseudohongiellaceae; genus UBA9145. Next base: position 6,471 of record NVVJ01000046.1, on the reverse strand, counting down.
ACCATTCAAGACTGCGAAGACTCTGTCGCCGCCGTAGACGCCGAAGATAAAATTGAAGTATATCGAAATTGGCTCGGTCTGATTAATGGCGATTTATCAGAGACTTTTAGCAAAGGAAATGGCTCGGTTACAAGAACGCTGAGCAACGACCGACACTACAAAAACCCAAAAGGTGACGACCTGATTTTACAGGGTCGCAGTTTGCTGCTGGTTCGTAACGTCGGCCACCTAATGCGCAACGAGGCCATTCTGGATAAAAATGGCGAAGAGGTTTACGAAGGCATACTTGATGCCATGATTACCGCCGCCGTTGGATCAATTGATACGAACAGGAAAAATCTCCTGCGAAATTCAAAAGCCGGTAGCATCTATATCGTTAAACCAAAAATGCATGGCCCGCAAGAAGTTGAATTTACCTGTACTCTTTTTCAGCGCGTTGAAAAATTACTGGGCCTGCCTGCCAATACCATCAAGGTTGGCATAATGGATGAAGAGCGGCGTACAACCGTAAATCTAAAACGATGTATTCATGCTGCTAAAGAAAGAGTCGTTTTTATTAATACTGGTTTTCTTGACCGAACTGGCGATGAAATTCACACCAGCATGGAAGCCGGGCCCATGATTGCAAAAACGCAGATGAAAGAGTCAGCATGGATTAAAGCCTATGAAGATAATAATGTTGATGTTGGCCTTGCCTGTGGATTGCAGGGGCGCGCACAAATAGGAAAAGGTATGTGGGCCATGCCAGACTTAATGGCGCGCATGCTTGATGAAAAATTGGCTCACCCTGAGGCTGGCGCAAATACTGCGTGGGTGCCATCGCCTACGGCAGCCGTGTTACACGCTATTCATTATCACCAGGTAAATGTGCGTGATAAGCAGAACGAATTAAAGAATAGAACTCCCGCACGCATCGAAGATATCTTGGCTCTACCTTTGCTGGTCGATTCATCACAATTAACGGCAGAGACTATTCAACAGGAACTAGATAATAGCGCGCAGGGAATTTTTGGTTATGTCGTCAGGTGGATTGATGCTGGAGTTGGTTGTTCAAAAGTTCCAGACATTCATAACATCGGTTTGATGGAAGATCGTGCTACCTTGCGAATTTCCAGCCAGCATATTGCCAACTGGTTACATCACGGTGTATGTGACAAAGAGCAGGTGACGGAAACCTTACAACGAATGGCGGCGATTGTTGATCAGCAAAATGCAACTGATCCGACCTATGAAGCCATGGCAACGAATTTTGAAAATTCGATTGCTTTTCAGGCCGCCTGTGAGCTGGTCTTCAATGGGGTAAAGCAAGCGAATGGTTATACCGAACCGGCTTTGCACAGACGCAGAATCGAGAAAAAATCTGCGTAGTTTTCAAACCCATAAGATTACAATTTATTTGGCATCCTGCCACTGCTGATAAATGTCATCGCTCCAGAAATTCTGAAACCAGGCAATTAGCTGTTCTTTGTCTGCCTCATTCAAGAGTGATTCAAAGGCCGGCATCTTTCCTCCCGAGTATGTGCCGCCTATATCGATGATAAGCATAAGCGACTCTAGTGAGTGGTGCCATGCATGGGCAGATCCATTAAGTGGCGGCGCGGGAAACGAACCATCATTAAGCGGTTCTCGCCAGTTAGCTACGATGCTTTGTGCCTGGTCGCCATGGCATATCAGACAGTGTTGCCTAAAAAGCTCACTGCCTTTTTCAACTTGATCTGTTGAGTACCATCTATCCACGTCAGTTTCTGCGGCTTTGCCCACCTGCGTTGAGAGTGCGAGTACGCAAAAGAGCAGTAATTTTGCATTTCTTGCAAGATATTCACTTATCGTTGGCGTCTTAGGGCAGTTTACAATATGTAACATAGTTTCAATTCTTATAAGGGAAAATTGACTGTAGTATCCTTCTGGCACAGTATATATGAAGCGCCTAAGCTTTTTACAATACTGCAAAAAAGCGCGTCTTATCAAAGCGCTCAACAAGAAATCGCTATCAGGTATTTACTAATGAAAACAATCACTTTTTTGGCACGAGGCTTTCTTTCCTGTGTTGTTGGGTCTTATGTAATTGCCACTATGGCTCAGAGTGCAGATTTCGAAGTGCCAAGAACTCGCGATGGCGTGCCGGATCTACAAGGCATGTGGACCAGCAATACAATCACGCCTCTGTCTCGCCCCGCTGAATTTGGCGATAAACTGGTACTAGGCCGCGATGAGGCAATTCGACTGGAAGCAGTAGTCGCCGAATATTCGGCCCAGCAAGATTTGCCCAGCGACCCAGACCGAGAAGCACCAGTGAAAGGCAAAATTGATCTGGCCGACAGTTACAATAACTTCTGGTTTGACGATGGCACACTCGTTGCCGAATATAATGGCGAGTATCGCAGTTCTCTGATAGTTGATCCTGTTAACGGACAGATGCCAGCCTATACCGCTGCTGCTACTCAACGCATCGATGCTTCCAGAGCGGAAAGGGAATCCCGCGGTAGATTCGATGGCCCTGAATCAAGGCCACTAGCCGAACGTTGTTTGCTGTCTTTTAGCTCCAGTGGAGGGCCGCCCATGTTGCCGATTCTTTACAATAACCATTATCAAATTGTGCAGTCTCCAGGCTATGTAATGATATTGGTAGAGATGGTGCACGACGCGCGAATTATTCGAATTGATGATGATCCTCTGCCTTCAGCCTTTCGCCCCTGGATGGGTGACTCGGTTGCGCACTGGGAGGGGGACACGCTGGTTGTCGAAACCAATAAGTTTAATCCCAGTCAGCGCTTTCGAAATTCATCCGACAACTTTCAAATAGTGGAAAGATTCACACGTACCGCCGAACAAAGAATCAACTACAGCTTTACCATTCACGACCCCGAAACCTTTGTGCAGGATTGGTCGGCCGAGATTCCTATGAACCTGACTGACGAACGCCTCTACGAATATGCCTGCCACGAAGGAAATTATTCACTGCCCGGCGTATTGGCTGGTGCCAGGCTGGATGAAAGAGAAGCAGGTAGCAATTAGATAGTATTGGCATTACCTATTCTTGTTGGGCCAGTTAGTTCATGATGAACGCTTGAAAACGGATTAGAGAAAGCGAGAAACCTGATGCGATTGTCTTCTGCTATAAAACACTCTCTGCATTCGGCGATACTATTGTCGCTGTTGTTGCCACTCAGTTTTACAAGCGCGCAAACTCGCAATAGTGTTGCTGCTGATCACCCTGGTCAGCAAGTATTTGAACAAAACTGTAGCAGCTGTCATGTAAGTGCAGCTAATTCCTCGGATAACCAAACTATTCCAACCATCGAAAGCCTGCAAACCTTAAGCGCAGCAGCACTTGAGTTTGCCATTAACGAAGGCGTTATGTATGGGCAGGCATCGACTCTATCTAATGAGCAAAAGGCGATGATCGTAGATTTTCTGGCTGCCGAAGAAGACGACAGCTGGCTTGCAGCCACTATGTGTGATGCAGGCAATAGAATGATCGATCTTAATCAGCCGACGTATCTGCCTGGTATAGGTGTCGACGCCAACAGCAGCAGAAACATGAGTGTCGAGAACGCCGGGCTTAACACGGCCGACATGGCAAATCTGGAACTCGCCTGGGCCCTGGCTTTTCCCGGCGTAGGTGCCCTGCGCGCATCACCGGTTATGGTTGGGTCAACTCTGTTCTATTCAGCAACCGGGTCACGTCGGGTGTTTGCCCTTGATGCCAATAGCGGCTGTGCAAAATGGGTGTTCAAATCCCCAACCAGACTGCGCTCATCACTAGCCTATGGTTCTTTAGGAGCTTCAGGAACCAATGCCGTTATCTTTGGTGATGGTGAAGGGTTTGTCTATGCCCTTAACGCCGAAACCGGTGAGCAGATATGGTCAACCGATGTTCGCAGCCATGGCCGAGGTGTACGCCTCACTGGCGGCATGGTCTTACATGAAAATCAGGTCTTTGTACCGGTATCAGCGTCAGGTGTGTCACAGGGAGGAACCGCAACCTTCGAGTGCTGTACTGGCCACGGTGAAATCGTCACGTTAAATGCCACAACAGGTGCAATCAACTGGGTTTATCACACCATGGGTGAAGCCGAATACACCGGCGAAGTAAATTCAATTGGAGTTCGCCTACGAGGGCCATCAGGTGCGCCAATCTGGTCTACTCCTACAGTCGATGCGGCGCGGGGAACATTGTATGTGACCACCGGGGAAAACACGTCCCACCCGGCCACCAATACCAGCGATGCAATAATCGCTCTGAACATCGAAACCGGTGCCGAAAAGTGGGCGTTCCAGGGCATGGTTCACGATGTTTGGAACACAGCTTGTGGAGGCAGATCACCCGGCCCCAATTGCCCTAACCAGGCGCCCAGCACATTAGCCGACAAAGACTTTGGCGGCTCGGCGATTCTGGTAAATAGAGCCGAAGGGGATATTCTTTTAGCCGGACAAAAAACCGGCGATCTGTGGGCTCTTAACCCTGACACAGGTTCCTTATTATGGAACCAACGTATAGGAAGCGGAACCTCATTAGGTGGAAACCATTGGGGAATAGCCAGCGACGGTGAAAAAGTATTTCATCCAATAAACGATCCCGGCACAGCGCGAGGCACTTACATACCGCGGCCAGGCATGTACACATTTTTTATTGGCACCGGCGAGCCCAGTTGGAGTCATGAGGTTGTGCCAGATTGTGAAAATCGCTCAGAGCGTTTACGAGGCTGCGAAAACAGAAACGGTTTTTCAGTCACTCCACTGCTAATCGATGGCGCACTTATTACCGCGGGCATAGACGGCCGACTTTACATATTCGACAAAGACAATGGTGACATTCTGTTCGAGTACGACACAGTCAAAGAATACGACACCGTAAATGGCGTGCCCGGCCTCGGTGGCGCTATAGATGCTCATGGAATAGCGGCCGGTGGCGGCATGCTGTTTATCAACTCCGGCTATGGTCGTGTGGGGGGAACTCCGGGTAATGTTCTGCTGGCGTTTAAGCCAAAGGGTGATTGATAGCCTAGAAATAGGGCTTTAACCATGAAGCCCAAAGGTATCGAATGGATATGGATGCTTTTTTGTATATTTAGCTTTTCTAGATTTCATTAGGGTTCAATGGGATACTTCAAAGCCCAAATTACATAGGCGCACGCACGCGAATCTGACTAAAACGTGTATGCGTCTTATACAAATGTTAAGTGTACTAAAAGGTTATGAATAGACTGCTAAAGCTGAAATTTTTGATTTTTCTGATCTTCCCCGTATATACCTTTGGACAAGAGGTATATACGCAACTTCCATCAGAGATAAACGTCTCCGAGAAGTACGTGTTCTATGTACACGGGCTTATAGTTGAGGGAGATAACCAAACGCCCGAACACCCAGAATATGGAATCTATGATTTCCCGTCCATTAAGGAAAAGATATTTGAAATAGGCGGCTTCAATTTGATAGCTCACCACAGGCCAAAAGACACTGATATCGACGAGTATGTGGATCTATTTTCATCTTGGGTAAGCTCGCTTTTAGAATCCGGCGTACCCGCTTCGAATATCACACTGATTGGTTTTTCTAGAGGGAGTCACCTCGCCGCGCTCACGGCAGCCCGCTTTAATAGCCATAGTATCAACACAGTCCTGATGGCTGGCTGCTTCAACGGGGATATGATTTTTGATCCTCCAGTAACGTTAGGTGGAAGGCTACTATCAATTTATGAAACAACCGATACTCTAGGCTCCTGCCAAAAACTGGCCTCAAGAAGTAAGTTGAAGACCTTCGATGAACATTACATTACAACTGGCCTTAAGCACGGAGCGTTTTATAGACCATTAGAAGCTTGGCTAGTACACATTAGAGAGTGGGTTCTCAAATAAAAGGGGTCGTAACGGATATTTTTTAACCAGCAACTAAATCAACGTTCTCTGACTCCTTTGATTCCTAAAATCGTCAGACGGCATTTGAGGTGGTGCGCCAAATCAATAGAAGAGGATACAATCAATGTATGTCAACACATATGTCCTCAGTGTTCCGGAGGAAAAGAAGGATGAATATATTCGCATAGCAAATATTTTTGCTGAAGTTGCGAAGGATTACGGTGCTCTCGAAATCTTTGAGAATTGGGAGCTCGAAGTGCCTGATGGCGAACAAACTGATTATCGTAAGGCGGTCAAAGCTAAGCCAGGAGAAAAAATAGTATTATCCTGGATTGTTTGGCCTGATCGAGAAACTGGTGCTGTAGCGCACAAAGGTATGTTTGCCGACAAACGGATGACTGAGATTGGCGAACTGCCATTTGATGGTAAACGCATGATCCTTGGCGGGTTCGAACCAATACTCACCTTTCGAAAGGAATAATTGCTTTAGAATCAAAGGGGTCGTAACGGTTATTTTTTGACCAATAACTAAATCAAAATTCTCTGACCTCTTTGATTTTTCTTGGCGCTTCTCAAGTATTCATGGAATAGTAAAATGAAAAAGGGTTACTTA
>NVVJ01000045.1 GCA_002402175.1 SAR86 cluster bacterium | reverse complement strand
GGTACGGGGGAGTGTTTCGTAGAAGTGTGTGAGGCATGGATGCCGAGCCCAAGCCCCCATGGATGGGATTTCGGCGGCTTCGGAGAAACACTCCCCCGTGCCGAAGGCGGAAAAAGACGCTAGATAGCCAGTCATAACCAAGCAAAAGTGGGCCTAGGCTCTAGGCCACCTACTAAACGAAGAAAGGAAGTTTGTTGGTCGATCAAAAAAGCCGCAGACTAAATGTTATGTCTCGTGTTGTGTTAGTGCCCAACGAACATGTTCCTTCACCAATTCAGAAGGATGACCTAGTCTGGATTGTAATGCAGTAATCGTGTTTGCGGAGGTAGGTGCATTTCCTAATGCCACGGCAATATTCCTTAGCCAGCACTCATGACCTATACGCCGTATTGGCGAGCCGGCCGTGTTGTCCAGAAATTGTTGTTCGGACCAGCCGAACAAATCAACAAGCTGCACGTCGTCGAGTTTATTGCGAGGAGTGAAATCTTCTTCAGTAGCTTTGTCACTGAATTTATTCCAGGGGCAAACAAGTTGGCAGTCGTCACAGCCAAAAATACGATTACCAATAGCAGTGCGAAATTCTTCGGGTATGGAGCTACGTAACTCAATGGTTAAGTAGGATATACAGCGCTTTGCATCCAGAAGGTTTGGCTTTACAAAAGCGTTGGTGGGGCAAATGTCGATGCAGGCATTACAGCTACCACAATGATCAGTCTCCTGAGAGTCTAGGGGGAGAGGCAAGTCAGTAAATAATTCCCCGAGGAAAAACCAGGAGCCCGCATTTTTATTTATCAGTAATGTATTTTTACCAATCCAGCCCATGCCAGATTTTTCCGCTAACGCGCGCTCTAGAACAGGGGCACTATCAACAAAGGCCCGGTAACCAAATGGGCCGGCAATATTTTGAATTTTCTCAGCGAGTTTCTGCAAGCGTTTACGAATAAGTTTGTGGTAATCACGTCCTCTGGCATAGCGGGAAATATAGGCTTTGTCTTTGTTTTCCATTGCCAATAATGAGTTTTCTGACTCGATGGAATAATCCATGCGAACACAAACCACTCGAATAGTGCCAGGTACTAATTGTTCTGGATGACAGCGCTTGTCATGATTAAGCGCCATGTAATCCATTTCGCCATGATAGTTATTGTCGATCCAGGTTTTTAACAGCGGCTCGTATTTGCTGAGATCAATATCCGTAATAGTGACTTGTTGAAAACCAAGCTCGGCTCCCCAGGTTTTTATGTCTACCGCTATTTGATTGAAGTTAGGATCGGACATTGCCAGTGCTATAGCTTACAGAGAATTTCAGCGGCCTGTGACAGGGTTGAATCATCCTTGCAAAAACAGAAGCGGATAATTTTTGTCGGCGGCGGTGCTGCATAAAAAGGTGCGAGGGGTATAGCCGCTACTCCTTTTTCTTTGGTGATGTAGTTAGCGAAATCGATATCAGACAGCTCGCTGATATCGCTGTAGTCGACCAATTGGAAATAAGTGCCTCTAGAGGGAGTGAATTTAAATCTCGAGTTGCTTATCAGTTCGCAAAATGTGTCTCGTTTCTGCTCGTAGAAGGCAGGTAGTTCGAGAGTGTGTTGTGGACATTCGGCCATAAAGTCTGCAATGGCATACTGCACAAAACTAGAAGTTGTAAAAGTAACAAACTGATGTACCTTTCTAAATTCTGCGGTCAGTTCTTTGTTGGCGATACAGTAGGCAAGTTTCCAGCCTGTTGCGTGATAGGTTTTACCAAAAGAAAAAACCGCGAAGCTTTTTCCCTTAAGTTCTTCATGGGCAAGTACGCTTTCATGTTTTATTCCGTCATAGACCATATGCTCATAGACTTCGTCAGACAGAATTAAAATGTCTCGATTGCGAATTACGCTGGCCAAGTTGTCGAGATCAGCCTTGGTGAGAATTGTTCCGCAGGGATTATGTGGCGTATTGATAATTATCAGCCGAGTGCGCTCTGTAATAGCACTCTCAACCTGATTCCAGTCAATATTGTAATTTGGCAGAGTGAGTGGAATATGAATGGTTTTGCCGCCAGCGAGTTGAATGGCTGGCTCGTAAGAATCATAAGCAGGGTCAAAAATGATTACTTCATCATCCGTGCAGACAACGGCCTGTATTGCATCAAACAGTGCTTCGGTGGCCCCAGAGGTAATGGTTATTTCATTTTCTGGGTCGGCATCAAAGTCATAATACGATTTGACCTTGTGGGCAATCTGCTGTCGCAATGAAGGAATTCCCGCCATGGGAGGATACTGATTCTTGCGAGAATTTAAATGCTCGGCAACCAGTTCCTTCAGTCTGTGGGGACAATCAAAATCAGGGAAACCCTGAGATAGATTAATAGCTCCATGCTCCTGTGCCATTTGTGACATCACAGTGAAAATGGTTGTGCCAATGTTGGGTAATTTACTTTTCAAGGAAATAGCCTTTAGTTTAGTCCGCTCTATTCTAACCGATAATTCAGGCTTCTCCATATTTGAACTAATTTACCAGGCATAAAAAAAGCCATAATTGATTATGGCTTTTCCGTATTCGCTAAAATGTGAACAGAAGCTAATCGCTATTGCTGCAGCCATTCGTTTAGCGCGAGGATATCATCCGGTGTCAAGATTCCAGCGACCTGCTTCAGCACTAGAGTATCGATAACATAGTTGTAACGGGCATCGGCGTACTGGCGTAATGCGCGATAGAGGTTTTCTCTTGAGAGAAGAACTTCAACGATGTTTCGAGTGCCCACTTCTGCACCAAGTTCGGTTGCATCAAGTGCGCTTTGGGCTGATCTAATGGACTGTTGCCGCTGGGCTATAACTAATACATCGGTGTTTACGCGGCGGTAAGCATTTCGAATATTTTGGGTAAGCTGACGTTTGGTTAGCTCCAGAGACTCCTGGGCAGCGATAACATTATATTCAGCCTGGCGCCTTCTTGAGGAAACTGCACCACCAGTGTAAATAGGTATAGTCAGAGTAAGCGCTAGCTGGGTTCGGTCACTCGCACCACCACCAATCTGAATGCCCTGGCTGTTTATAGGTGCGGTTACTACATGCCCCCAGAATCCCTGAAAATCGAGAGTTGGAAGGTGATCCGCTTTTCTGGCTTTCAAATTGCTTTTTGAGGCGGTCAGGTTATAACGAGCTGATGTAATCGCCAGGCTATTGGAGTCTGCCTGGTTTTCCCATGCATTGAGACTGCCATCGACTTCGATTATTGGAAAATCCTCGCGCAGAACTTCTATCTCAGGATGGGCCTCGCCGGTGATGGCTTCCAATCCTTCGTAGCGTGCCTGCAGAATATCCTGCTGAAGAATTGTTGTGTTTGTTGCAAGGTCATAGGCAGCCTGACTGTCATAGACATCGGTAATGGCAACCAGTCCAACTTCTTCTCGCTGGCGAGTCTGCTCTAATGATCGTAGCGCAGCGGCCTCTTCCTGAACGTTGGTATCAAGGGTATCAATTGCACGCAGGACATCGAAGTAGGCGATGGAAACGCGCATTATCAGATCTTGCTCTTGCGCGGCCAGATTTACCGCGGCGGCCTTGTCATTGGACCTGGCACTCTGAAATCCGTACCAGCTAGACAGATTAATCACGCTTTGGGTAAGGCTTACACCCCAGTTGTGATTATTAATTCCGGGACTGTAGCTGTGATCATTAATACGTACAGTGTTTCCCGATATTGGATCAGTTACGTAAGAAGAATCAGTCGGGCCACTGGTTAGCCTGCTTGTTGCACCCTGCGCACCAAAAGAAGGAAGCAAGCTGGAGCGACTCTGAATGACGTTTTCTCTGTTTGCGCGGTAGTTTGCTTCAGCTTGTCTGAGGGTAGGGTCATTCTTAAGTGCTAATTGCAGAATACTAGCTAAATCATCGGCGTAGATGAAAGATGAGCTCATACTGCCGCATAATAGAATTCCAAGTAATTTCGCTATACGTCCCATAGTGTCTAACCTTTAAAAGTACTAAAAAGTGTTGATTGATGCCTGGGAAGGCGAGCAATCAGGGGTTCGGTTGGCGGTCTCGAAGCAAGACGGCATTCTACACAGTGTAACCAAAAGTGACAATTGAATCTGATTATTTGCGACAGTTGGTCTGTGATGTCCTATTAGACGTTTGATTACCTACTGCTGTTACATAATAGTTGAAATATTGCCCAACTACTTTCTTGCTCAACTATGCTCTGATACAGCCTATTTTCACAAACTAGTGTTTATCACTTTTTCATCCTACTTCGGGCATAATGATACTTAACTTTATACAGCCCCAAGAGCCATAACACCCTCATCCCGCACCTGCTTGATAGAGCTGGATGACTCAGTCGGGGTATAGAAACCGGCGCAGCAAAGGAACATCGAATGAACGCAAACCCTGAACACTTTCTTGAAAAAATTTCAGCGCTGGATACCAGCAGTAAAAATCACTTTCCAAACTCCAGAAAACGCTACATAAAGGGCAGCCGCGACGATATCAGAGTCCCAATGCGGGAAATTACCCTTACACCGACCGAAACAGCAAAGGGAACGGAAGAGAATCCGCCATTGTGTGTTTATGACTCTTCAGGGATTTACTCAGACTCCGAAGCAAAAATTGACCTAAGAGCAGGGCTTCCCGCTATACGTTCAAACTGGATAGAAGAAAGAGCAGACACGGAGCTACTGGACGACGTAAGTTCTGACTATGGTCGGGCGAGAAAAAATGACATACAGACCACCCACCTTCGATTTGAGCATTTAAGAAAGCCAAGACGGGCAATTTCTGGTCGCAATGTATCTCAGTTGCACTACGCAAGAAAAGGCATCATCACGCCGGAAATGGAATACATTGCCATTCGGGAAAATATGTCAAATTTGCAGGCACAGGAAAAATCCCAACCAGCAGGTCAGCATAAAGGGCATGATTTCGACGCGAGCATACCAGCGGAAATCACCGCAGAATTTGTGCGCAGTGAAGTGGCTGCAGGCCGAGCAATAATCCCCGCCAACATTAATCACCCTGAAGTTGAACCAATGATAATCGGGCGAAACTTCCTGGTAAAAGTTAACGCCAATATTGGCAACTCAGCAGTGTCTTCTTCTATAGAGGAAGAAGTTGAAAAACTTGCCTGGTCAGCACTGTGGGGTGCAGACACAGTAATGGATTTGTCCACCGGCAAAAATATACATGAGACTCGCGAATGGATAATTCGCAATTCAATGGTACCTATTGGCACCGTTCCCATCTATCAGGCATTAGAAAAAGTTGATGGTGTCGCGGAAGATCTAACCTGGGAAATATTTCGAGATACTTTAATAGAGCAAGCCGAACAGGGAGTGGACTATTTTACTATCCATGCTGGCGTGCTGCTGCGTTATGTTCCTATGACAGCGAAAAGAGTTACGGGCATTGTTTCGCGCGGCGGGGCCATCATGGCCAAGTGGTGCCTGTCACACCATAAGGAAAATTTTCTCTATACACATTTTGAAGATATATGCGAAATCATGAAAGCCTATGATGTATCGTTTTCCCTAGGTGATGGACTAAGGCCAGGCTCTATTGCAGATGCCAACGACGAAGCTCAATTTAGTGAACTCGAAACTCTTGGCGAACTAACTAAAATCGCCTGGAAGCACGATATACAAACAATGATTGAAGGCCCCGGTCATGTTCCCATGCACATGATAAAAGAGAACATGGTCAAACAGCTTGAAGTGTGTGACGAGGCCCCTTTCTATACGCTGGGCCCACTTACCACTGATATCGCCCCGGGCTATGATCACATTACCTCAGGTATTGGTGCGGCTATGATCGGCTGGTTCGGATGTGCAATGCTTTGCTATGTAACACCGAAAGAACATCTTGGACTGCCTAATAAACAAGATGTAAAAGACGGACTAATGGCCTATAAAATAGCAGCCCACGCGGCTGACTTAGCCAAAGGACATCCGGGTGCGCAGCTACGTGATAATGCTATATCCAAGGCACGTTTTGAATTTCGCTGGGAAGATCAGTTCAATATAGGGCTGGATCCAGGCACCGCGCGCGCTTATCACGATGAAACTTTACCTAAGCAGTCAGGAAAAGTGGCGCACTTTTGTTCAATGTGTGGGCCTAAATTTTGCTCCATGAAAATATCGCAAGAGGTTAGAGACTACGCGGCCACTAAGGAGCTAGCAGACGTAGACGCAGCGATTAAGTCCGGCATGGATGAGATGTCTGACGAATACAATCAGCAGGGGCGCAAGCTTTATCATAAGGTGTAACCTCTCTTTACGATAAAGCTTATGTTGTGTAGGTTTTATCGGTCAGGGAGTGTTGTGACAGACGCGAATGCAGTATTGCCTCCATAGACACGCCGTAAACCCATCCCTGGGGGCTCGATTCGGCATCCCTGCCTCATTACGGTCTACTCCGGCAACACTGCATCCTCGCCCCGCACATCGGTGAAGCATCAGCATAGAAATACAAACAGAACAAAAACAAACCAACAAAAGAAAGTTTCAACTATCTGCCAGTGCGCACAATATTAAGCATTTGGTACGGGGACGTGATTCTCAGAAGTGTGCGAGGCAGGGATGCCGAGCCCAAGCCCCCATGGATGGGTTTACGGCGGCTTCAGAGAAGCACGTCCCCGTGCCGAAGGCGGAACAGTGCGCCTGACAATAAATCCGCACATATGCAAAGCCAGAAAAGGGCACTAAACCGAAATACCCCATAAGCCCTAAAGTGATACAGTAAAAAACCAAATTTGTTCAAATAATAAGAAAATAGGTGCCTCATGCTGCGATATTTTTATAGATCACTGAGAAAAAACCTCAAATCAACTCTATTTTCAGTCCCGCTAGCCATATTAATAGGCATTCCATCTACAAGCCTGGCTCAACAAGCCACCCCAGAGCAGATACTAGCCTGCCAGGCACTACAGCAGATTCGAAACCTTACTATTAGCTCTGTCTCTATTAGAGAGAACGAACAATCCAGTAGCCCCTATTGTTATGTGCGAGGCGTTATAGCCCCGGCAATACATTTTCACGCTCAATTGCCATTGCCAGAAAAATGGAATGGTCGCTTTTTACAATGGGGTGACGGCGGCAAGGATGGCGACCTGGATTATGCCGATCATCGTGTCGCTGAAGGTTATGCGGTTACAAATAGCAACACAGGTCACGACAGCGGAACTGAGCCCGGCTCGGCCTTTGGTTTTAACAACCGACAGGCAGAGATCGACTTTGGTTATCGCGCGGTTCATTTGACAGTGATGGCAGGCAAAACCCTGGTTAATAGCTACTACCGTAAAGCGCCGGATTATTCCTATTTTGAAGGCTGTTCTACCGGCGGTCGACAAGGGTTAATGGAAGCTCAGCGCTATCCGAACGATTTCGATGGAATTGTAGCCGGCGCACCAGTCAATTTTTATCAGGCCATGAATGCCGCTGGCACCTGGAATTTACAGCGAATGTTCAAAGACAACTTTGCTGGCAATCTGGCCATTGACAGCAATGGCGATGGCAGTAGTGATAGTCTTGAGCTGGTAACAATGCTTAACGATGCCGTATTGAATAAGTGCGACGCCAGCGATGGCATTCGTGATGGCGTAATCAATGATCCATTCTCTTGTAGCTTCGAGCCAGTGTCGGATTTATCTGACCAGATGTGCCCAGGCTCGGGGGGTAATGGCGCCGCTTGTTTTACCAATGCACAAATACAGACTATATCCGACTACTACAGCGGCCCGTATAACAGCGCCGGTACTGTTATTTATCCTGGCAAAACTAAAGGGTCCGAGATGGACTGGATTGGACTTTTCATACCCAATGCAGGCAATAGCATGATGCCAGGAATGCTACGCGGCGCGGCGGGTGATCACATAAATTATCTGTTCTATGAAAATGATCCTGGCGTCACTATTCCAAACCTTAATGACATTAACTACCAGGCTCGAACCACTGGTATGAACCCTGAATTTAACTGGATGGATTTCAGTGTTGACGACTTTACCGATGGCAAGGCCGAGCTAATGAGTTCAATCACCGATGCAACCGATCCGGACTTGTCCAGTTTTCTAAAAAGCCGTGGCGGTAAATTAATTGTTTATCATGGTCTCAGTGATGCGCTTTCAGTTTCAACGGCTACCGTGAATTATTTTAATGACATGGTGGACACAACTTTTGCAGGAAGCTTTAGTGATGCAAATGCTTCTGCTCGTCTGTTTCTGGCGCCTGGCATGGGCCATTGTGGCGGTGGTGCCGGACCAAATACCTGGGACAAGCTCGCACCACTAGTTGATTGGGTAGAAAGCGGTAATGCGCCTTCTACATTAACCGCGACGCACAGCACTGATGGCACGGTAGACAACGAAAGACCGCTCTGCACGTTTCCGCAACAGGCCAGATATATCGGCCCGGCCGGAACAGAAAATGATTCGTCAAACTGGATTGCTGAAAATTTTAGTTGTCAGCAATAAGACTTACCTTATGAAGATAACTGTGGAGATAGTTTTGTGACCAAGCCGGTAATAGCAGATAACAAACCAACCAAAGTTACTCTTGAAAAAGATCAGGAGTATTTCTTTTGCGCCTGTGGCCTTTCTGGAAACCAGCCCTTTTGTGATGGCAGCCACAAGGGCACAGATATTGTTCCCAAGAAATTTTTAGCCGAAGAAGACGGCGATGCCTATCTATGTATGTGCAAACATTCCGCTAACACCCCATTCTGCGATGGCGCCCATAAACAGTTTGATAACAGTCAGGTTGGTAGTGAGGGTCCGGGAATACAGGTTAAGGAAAATGAGCTGCCTATAGCCAGCCCAACACCAGAAGAACCTACGGTTGCCTTTATTCATGAGCTGGCTCGCGATGGCCTGTCAAAAATGGGCCATCATGGACCAATGACATCTATGGGTGTGCCCAGGCACACGCTGCCGAAGTGGGACGACATTCAGATCATGACGGCGCAAATGGCTAACAAGCCTCTTATGGAGAGTGAGGCTGTAAGTACAGAATTAGTTATCGGTCCTGAGGCGGAAAAACCACTAATTTTAAAAATTCCTCTGTTTGTTTCTGATATGAGTTTTGGCGCTTTGTCAGAAGAGGCCAAAGTCGCTCTGTCAAAAGGAGCCGAGCTGGCCGGCACAGGAATCTGTTCAGGCGAAGGGGGCATGCTTGATGAAGAACAGGCAGAAAACTCTCACTATCTGTATGAATTAGCCAGCGCTAAATTTGGCTACCGCGAAGAATTAATGACCAGAGTACAGGCGTTTCATTTTAAGGGCGGCCAGGGTGCCAAAACTGGAACCGGTGGTCATTTACCTGGAGCAAAGAACAAAGGCAAAATTTCTCAGGTACGAGGCATACCCGAAGGACAGCCAGCGGTTTCTCCGCCGACTTTTGATGAATTCAATACTGTTAAGGATTTTGCTAGGTTCGGCGACCGCATTCGCGAGATCAGCGGCGGCATTCCTATTGGATTCAAACTCAGCGCAAACCATATAGAAAGAGATATGCAGTTTGCTCTTGATGCCGGAGCCGACTATATCATTCTGGATGGTCGCGGCGGCGGCACAGGTGCTGCGCCCGAGATTTTTCGCGATCACATCAGTGTACCCACTATTCCTGCTCTGGCACGAGCCCGAAAGTTCCTTGATGACAACAATGCCAGCGGACGCGTCACTCTGATTATCACCGGTGGCTTGAGAGTTCCTATGGATTTCGTTAAAGCGATGGCTTTGGGTGCTGACGGTATAGCAATCGCCAATAGCGCCATGCAGGCCATTGGCTGCGTTGCCGCACGAATCTGCAATAGCAATAATTGCCCGGCGGGTATCGCCACCCAGAAACCTGAATTGAGAAGTCGCCTGAATATAGACAAATCTGCGCAGCAGCTAAATAACTTCATGCTGGCATCGGTAGAGCTTATGCAGGTCATGTCCAGAGCCTGCGGCCATCACCAGTTATCTGATTTCAATACAAATGACCTGGCAACCTGGAATCGAGACATGGCTTACTTGTCCGGACTGCGATTTTCCGGTATGAATCCAATAAGCACGGAATAGTTAGTAGTTAGGCGGCAACACATTCCTATTTGCCCCATATAATGCTAATTTCTCATCTACTTTTTTAGAATAATTGAGCCAAGGGGTAAATATGAAACTCGGCCGTAAAACACTCTCTTTTTTCCTCACATTTTTATTTACAGCCAGCCTACTTGTCTCTACCGGTGCGCAGGCCCAAACCGAAACCTACAGGGCAAGACTATCTCCTATGCCCACCACGCCAATAACGGTGAGTACCATAACTGGCGAAGGCGAGGTGATTCTTACTCTTAACGGCAATACGCTAAGCGTGCAGGGGAGCTTTAAAGGCATGAATTCCTCCGCTACCATGGCACATATACACAACGGCCCTCCAGCGCAGCCTGGTCCGGTAGTGCATACACTCGACGTAACTTTATTGCCCACTGGCGAGCTTACTGCTGAGCTGGAGCTAAGCGACGAGCAGGTCACAGCCCTTCGAAACAACGAGCTTTATATACAAATACACAGTGAAACCAATCCTCCCGGCGAGTTACGCGGCTGGATATTCGCTAGAAAATAATTGAGGCCAGATAAATGAAACTTAACAAAAAAAATAGCATAAGAATTATAGTAGGGTTTGGTTTGTTGTCTGGATTGGTAGCCTGTAGTGGTGAAAGCTCCGACCAGGCACAGACTGCTCCTTCAGCGGAAGTTGCTATAGCAAACTTCAGCTCGCAGGCGGAACACGGAGCCGAGGCTTTCGCAACTAACTGCGCCGCCTGTCATGGCATAAATCTGGAAGGCACTACACTTGGGCCAATTCTGTCGGGCCAACCTTTCTTGCAGCGTTGGGGCACACAGACTCCAGCTCTACTGCTGAATAATATTCAGGCGAATATGCCCCCTGGCGGCAATGAGGGAATCAGCACAGATGATTACATCAGTATCGTTGCACACATTCTAAGTTCTAACGGTGTCGATGCCATTTTCAATGAGCTCACCGCCAGCACTGACTTTGTTATTGCTGAGAATATTTCTGAAGTAGTTGCCCGCAGACTGCGCCCTGAGCCCGAACCACCGCAGGGAGTCACGGTTGCCGGTACAGTAGAGAATTATGTGCCGATTACCGATGCCATGCTGGAAGATCCCGACCCAGCAGACTGGCCTATGCACAGACGGAATTACTACGCCCATAGCTATAGTCCACTCGATGAAATTAATACCGATAACGTAGGCAGCCTGAAACTGGAATGGGTTTGGAATATGCACGAAGGCGACTCCGAACCAGCGCCCCTTGTGTATAACGGTATTATCTACTTGATTAACCCAGGCAATGTCATTCAGGCACTGGATGGAAAAACCGGCGAACTGATCTGGGAAAACTGGGCAGGCCCTGCTAATCGGCAGGACATGCGCAATATAGCTATCTATAACGATAAAATTATTCAAGCAACAACCGACGCCCGTTTGGTTGCACTGGATGCGCGCACCGGCGAACAAGTTTGGGAAGTTCAGGTTGCCGACGCCAGCAAAGGCTTTTCAAATTCCAGCGGACCTATCGTTGCTGACGGCAAGGTGATTCTTGGTTTAGCAGGATGCGCCCGATATATTCCTGAAGATTGTTATATCAGCGCACACGATGCCGACACAGGTGAATTGGAATGGCGATTCAATACAATCGCTAAAGTTGATGAGCCCGGTGGTGACACCTGGGGCGATCTTGCAGACGTATTCCGCGCCGGTGGCGAGACATGGATAACTGGAAGCTACGATCCTGAATTAAAACTAACTTACTGGGGAACTGCACAGCAAAAACCCTGGGTGCCAGTAAGCCGACATTTAACTATTAATGACGTAGGGCTGTTCACCAATTCAACCGTAGCGATAAATACCGATACTGGAGAACTCGACTGGTTCTTCCAGCACGTACCTGCCGAAGCACTGGACCTTGATGAGGTATTCGAACGAGTTCTGGTCAATCGAGGCGATGAGAAACTTGTTTTTTCTCTAGGAAAATATGGCATCTTATGGAAGAACGATCGAGTCACAGGCGAATTTAAAGGCTTCAAAGAAACTGTGTTTCAAAACGCCTTTACCAACATCAATCCTGACACGGGCGAAGTGACTTACCGCGAAGATATTCAAAATGCCAAACTGAATGAATGGACTTCTTCCTGCCCTAGCAGCGCTGGAGGCAAAGACTGGCATTCCATGACTTATCATGAGCCCTCAGGCACTATCATCGCGCCACTTAGTCAAACCTGTCTGGAAAATGCGGCTCGAGAAGTTGCTCTGGTTCAGGGTGGTGGTGGTCTTGCTGCCAGTCGTAAATTTTTCGAAATGCCGGGAACAGACGGCAACCTCGGAAAAATTGGTGCCTATAATGTGGATACCATGGAAGAAGTATGGAGCTACGAGCAACGTGCTTCTTTTCATACTGGAACCATGTCCACCGGTGGTAATCTGGTATTTGTAGGCGACCTGGATCGTCGATTCAAAGCCCTCGATGTTCGCAACGGCGAAGTTTTATGGGAAACCCGACTCGGCACATCCGTTCAAGGTCACCCGGTTAGTTTTGCTATCGATGGCAAACAATATATTGCGGTCACCGCCGCCGTTGGTGGAACCAGCCCTAGAACAGTGCCAGGTGTAATTGCCACAGAAATTGTCTACCCTCGCTGGGGAAATGCAATTTATGTGTTTAGCTTGCCTGACTAAGCTACGCTGTTTGTCATAAGTTTAGAAATAAATGTCGGAGCTTTTGCTCCGACATTTATTTAGTTATCTCTATCTTTCTATCCATGAGTTCCAGCCTGAGTAAAGCAAATGGCAAAACAATATCCCAGCCTGAATGATGATCTAATCAGATTCATCAAACATCAAAAAATGTATTTCGTTGGCACCGCCGCCAACAATGGCACAGTCAATGTTTCACCAAAAGGCTACGACTCACTGCGTGTTGTGGATACGAATCGAATCGTGTGGTTAAACATCACCGGCAGTGGTAACGAAACCGCCGCTCACCTTGCGCAGAATACGCGTATGACAATGATGTTCTGCGCCTTCGATGGAAACCCAAGAATACTTCGCCTATACGGCAAGGCTGTCTCTATTCATCCACGCGATCCACAATGGGATGAACTGTCAGCGATGTTCGAACCCCATGCCAGTGCCAGGCAATATGTAGACTTCAGTATTGAGATGGCACAAACGTCCTGCGGCTTTGGCGTTCCCTTTTATGAGTTTAAGGAAGAACGTGACAATATGGACAGGTGGGTTGCAGCCAAAGGAGAGGTTGGTATTCCGGAATACTGGGAGAAAGAAAACCAGTTCAGTATCGATGGGCTACCTACCCACATACTCAAGGACAAATAACTCCACACACTACCTTTAACGCACAAATCGAGAAAAGAACTATGTCCGAGGAAACTCAAACAAAAACTGAAGAAGAATCTAAAAACACGGAAGAGTCGATAACGGAAGCTAAGCCTTCGAATATCGGCCGTGTCGAATGGATGGACCTGACGGTCGATGATGCATCACGGGTAAAAGATTTCTATTGTTCTGTTGTCGGTTGGACCAGCGGAGAAGTCGACATGGGTTCTTACAGCGACTTCAATGTAAATTTGCCGGATACCCAGGACACCATAGCCGGCATCTGCCATGCCCGAAATAGTAATGCCAATCTGCCAAGTCAGTGGCTAATTTATGTAAGAGTCGAAAGCGTAGCAAACAGCGCCGCCGAGTGTGAAAAACGCGGAGGTAAAGTACTGGACGGACCACGTAGAATGGGTGGCAGTAATTTTTGTGTAATACAGGACCCAGCCGGCGCAGTCCTGGCACTTCTTTCCGATTAAACGCCGGTAACAAACACAAAGTCTCGAGTAATAATATGACAGCACAAGTAAATAGAATTTATATTGCGGATGAAAATCGTAATAAAGTTATAGGTGTTAAACAGGCAACGCTTGAAGAAAACAAGGGAATCGTTGGTGACAGGTATCATCTGCGCGCCGAAAGATCACTCAGCTCAAATGCTGACCAGCCAGCGCCTATAAATAATATTAGCTTGATATCCCAGGAAGCACTCGATACATTTCTTGCGCACAACAACGCCGAAATTGACTATGGAGACTTCCGTCGCAATATTATAACCAGCGGCGTTGATCTAAATTCGCTGGTAGGGCGCGAGTTTTCAATCGGCGACGTGCGCTGCATTGGCACTGAACTGTGCGAGCCTTGTGCATTTCTAGCTGCCACCGTACACCGTGCTGTTCTGCCTGAGTTAGTGGGTAACGCAGGTTTAAGAGCTACTGTTATAAACGGCGGAGACATAAAGGAAGGAAGTATTATTAGCTGTTAGCCTGACGTGCTTTCCTGCCGTCAATGTATTCATTTCGCTTGGTGAATCACTATGGAATTTCTTAACAATTTACGTACCAATTTTAAACTACGGCCGCTGTGGATGAACGGGCTCATGTTGTTCTGTGCCTTCATGACTTTCATTTACCTTCCCTGGGATGTTTTTATTAAGCCATTAGCCGAAGATCAGGAAGTATGGTTCGGCTATATGTTCACCGGCTGGGCGGCGAAAGCTGGCGCGGTTTTACACTGGGCTGTTTATGGTGCAGGCGTCATTGGCTTTTGGAAAATGAAACCGTGGATGTTTCCATGGGCAAGTCTTTATACCTTGCAAATCGCAATTGGTATGTTTGTGTGGAGCTACTTAAGTGATCGCAGCGAAAGTGATTTCACCGGCATTGTAACGGCTATACCTTTTTTAATTCTGGCCGTGGCCTTGTGGCGAGCCAAGCCTCGCTTCAACAATGCTCAATCTACTGAGCCTGAGAACGAATGAACTCATTTATGAAATTATCCTGTGCCCTATTTATTGCATTCACTACATTGATTGCCAGCTCAGTAACACTGGCGCAGAACAGCGAGCCCTATATTTACATTCTAGGTGTAGTACAGGATGCAGGATATCCACAAACCGGATGTTATCAGCCCCATTGCTTGCTGGGCTGGCAAGACAAGCAACTACAGCGAGGCGCTACCTCTCTGGCTGTCATCGACCCTGCGTCGAATCAAAAATTTCTGTTTGAAGCAACTCCAAACCTTCCTGCTCAGCTGTATGATCTTGAAGTTGAAGCGACCGGCGACCGGTACCAGTTAGCGGGAATATTTCTGACTCATGCACACATTGGTCACTACACCGGTTTGATGTTTCTTGGACACGAAGCAATGAGCGTGTCGAACATGCCGGTGTATGCTATGCCGCGCATGGCCGACTATTTACGAAATAACGGCCCGTGGAGTCAGTTAGTAAGCTACGAAAACATTCAACTGATAGAGCTCGAAAATGAAAAACCGCAGCAACTGGCGCAACTTAAAATAACGCCTTTTCTGGTTCCTCACCGTGATGAATTTTCAGAAACTGTTGGATATCGAATCGAGGGGCCAAACAAAACGGCTATTTTTATTCCCGACATTAATAAATGGTCATTGTGGAATCAGGACATTGCAGATTTAGTACAGTCAGTAGACTACGCCTTGGTCGATGCAACTTTTTATAATGATCAGGAACTGCCAGGCCGAGACATGTCGAAAATTCCTCATCCTTTTGTATCCGAAAGCATAGAGATTTTTTCATCCCTCTCTGTCGTGGATAAAAACAAGGTCTGGTTTATCCACATGAACCACACCAATCCCTTGTTAAATCCAGACAGCAAAGAGAGCAAGCTTGTACAGCAACAAGGGTTTAACATCGCGGTGGAAGGCCAGCGGTTACCGCTTTAGTTTCTCTAATTCATCCCAGCGACTGTACGCTTTTTCTAACTGCTTTTGTACGTCACTAAGTTTCTTTAGAGTTTTCTCAACTGTAGCAGCATCTTTATTATAGAAGTCTGGCTGAGCCATTGCGTCTTCCAGCTTCGACTGCTCGACTTCCAGCTTTTCAATCAGTGCCGGTTGTTTTTCCAACTCTTGTTTATCTTTGTAAGATAGTTTTATTTCTTTATTCTTTGATCCAGAATCGCTTGTGCTTTTTTCTGCGTCATTGCTTGAAGTTGTTTTCACCGATGGTGAAGACCGGTCGGCTTCTTCAAAGCCAATAAGCTTTCCGCCCTTGCGAGCCCAATCACTGTAGCCACCTACGTATTCATTGATTGTTCCATTGCCCTCAAACACCATCAGACTGGTTACAACATTGTCCATGAATTGCCGATCGTGGCTAACCAGCAAAACCGTGCCTTCAAATTTCAGCAGAATATCTTCTAGTAACTCAAGAGTTTCTATATCAAGATCATTTGTAGGTTCGTCCAACACTAGAATATTCGCAGGTCGGCTAAAAACCTTCGCCAGAATTGCCCTATTCTGTTCACCACCAGACAAAGCCTTGGCAGGAGTACGGACGCGGTCAGGCGTAAACAGGAAATCACCCAGATAACTTATGGCATGTTTTCTAACGCCGTTGATTTCAATATAGTCTTGCCCGCCGCAAACATTCTCGATGAGATTTTTCTCAAGATCTAAATGTTCCCGCATTTGATCGAAGTAAGCGACTTCAAGCTTGGTTCCCAGTTTTACCTCACCCTCATTGGGTTCAAGTTTACCTAGTAGAATTTTCAGCAGTGTGGATTTTCCTGCGCCGTTGGCACCAACGATACCAATGCGATCTCCACGCATAATTGTCGTAGAGAAATCCTTGATCACCACGTTCTGTTCAAAACTATGACTAATATCCGTTAGCTCAGCAACAATCTTGCCTGAATTATCTGCGGCATTTAGTTTAAATTTTGCTCCTTTCTGAATTTCTCTACGGTCACCTCTTTCAGACCTAAGAGCTTCCAGTGCGCGTACTCGGCCTTCGTTGCGAGTTCGTCTTGCTTTAATACCCTGACGAATCCACACTTCTTCTTCGGCGAGTTTTTTATCGAACAATTTGTTGGCTGTTTCCTCTGCTGCCAACTGCTGCTCACGGTAAATTAAAAACTTTTCAAAAGTTCCTTCAAACTGATAAAGGTGGCCCCTGTCCAATTCAATGATTTTGTTAGAAACATTCTGCAGGAATGTTCTATCGTGAGTTACTAACAACAACGCCCCGCTGTAATCCTGTAATTGTTTTTCCAGCCATTCAATTGCTGGAATATCCAGATGGTTTGTTGGTTCGTCCAGCAATAAAAATTCTGGTTCTCTTACAAGAGCCCTTGCCAGCGCTACCCGCTTTCTCCAGCCGCCAGATAACTCAGACATCATTTTTTCCTGAGGCAATTGTAGCTGGGTAATAACCGTGTCGACTTTCTGACCCAAACTCCAACCGTCTTTGGCCTCCAGTTCGCTCTGCACTCTTTCCAGTTGCACCATGTCCGCGTGTTCATAATCAGCAATCAGA
The DNA here is from genome assembly GCA_002402175.1 of SAR86 cluster bacterium. GTDB lineage: Bacteria > Pseudomonadota > Gammaproteobacteria > Pseudomonadales > Pseudohongiellaceae > UBA9145. The sequence goes on along the minus strand of NVVJ01000045.1, from coordinate 10,928 downwards.
TTATGGTACTGGTTTAATAAGTCACCCACTTCCGCCAGGCCACCGGCAACCATTTCGTAAACAGTTTGCTCATCGGCGTCGGGCAATGATTGCTCCAACCAGGCGATTTCAACACCAGGGCGTAGCCATCTCTCACCGTCATCTGGTTGTACCGTACCCGAAATTAGCTTCATTAAGGTGGTCTTGCCGGCGCCATTGCGTCCTAGCAGCCCAACCTTGGTGCCTTTTTTGAGCGTGAATTCAATATTATCAAACAGAATATGAGTTCCGAAATTAAGAGATACTTTGTCTAAGCGAATAAGTGGCATGTAATTACTTCTGATGGTGAGTTTTCAGTCTCGGGATTTTGCGGCGGACATTCTACCCCATTGCCTGCTACAAGGGGTATTCGCGTGTCAAAACTGGTTGATATAACCGTGCCTGTACACGTCTCGTATTTTATCGAACTACACTGAGTTGGTGAATTTCGCCATTTTTGTCAACACTTACACCACAAAATATATTTTATTTCCTTAAATAACAATAACTTAAGTGTTGGTATGGTTGCTGCATATCTTTTACTCAATAGTCAGGTTCGACAGGAGATCAACAACCATGAATTATTCTAGAATCGCAGCCCCAGAAATGTCTTTCTTCTATAAAGCGCTGTGCATTGTGCTCATTGCTTGTTGTGTGCTTATTGGCCTTGTGGGTCTAGTTTTACCAATCATTCCGGGGTTTCTATTTTTATTTTTTGCAGCAATTTTACTTGCCCGAGTCTCCAGCCGCTTTAAGGATTTTCTGCATAGCAATTCAAATACCAAAGCATGGTTAAAACGCTGGCAATCAACTAAGGCGCTCTCGCTTCCTCAGCGCATCAAATTATCGTTCTGGGTTGCTGCCAAAAGTATAGTTAGTAGTGCTGAGTATGGCGTAAACTTCCTTAAAACCCGTCTAAAAAACAGATAAGTCTTACCTCCTCACGAATCCTCACCCGATCATAGTAGACAGCCTCGTATTGAATAAGTAACAATGCAGGCTCTCTAGTGGGAAAAATCCCGCCCTGCTCAACCCTCTTAAGTACACGAATCAGGAACAGATATGAAAAAGAATAATCTACTCACTACTTTAGCGTTGCTCATGCTTCTCTCTCCTATAGCGGCTAGTGCCCAAAGCTTGTCTGCGTTGCAGGAAAAAGTCAGCGCCGTAATGCAAATGGATCATCGTACTGATGCCGAACTAGCGCGAGATGCAGATCGTGACCCAATCGCTGCCCTGGAATTCATTGGTCTGAAAGACAATATGACCGTGATCGAATTCTTGCCAGCCGATCAAGCGTACTACAGTAAAATCCTTGGCCCAGTACTTGTAGACAACGGCCATTTGATGGTGATCGATTCTCAGGCCACTTTTGACAATTGGGGCGACTGGACAGAAATGGATATGTTCAAGATGACTCACCAGGTCGCTATAGAAAACCAATACAGCAGCTCGGCAGGACGGTATATTCCCGGCGATATAGAATTTGGTGTATCAAGCGCTGATATGTTTCTTCACTTCCGCGAATACCACAACTTCAATGTTGAAGACAATGCACGCATTAATGCCAAGGTATTCGATACCTTAAAATCAGGTGGAACATACGTGGTTGTAGATCATACTCGCCGCCATATGCAAGAAGAAACTGGAGCAACGGGTCGCCGCGAAGACCCGGTCAGTGTAATTCTTCAGGTACAGGCAGCAGGTTTTGTTCTGGATAGAGTGTCGGATATGTTTTTTGAAGCTAGCGATGATCTCACCCAGGAAGTTGGTCGTATTCCTAATATGACTGATCGATTTTTTCTGGTATTCAAGAAGCCTTAAATTAATCTGAAGCTGATCTAGTTCACAAGCCATAATCACCGGCGACTTCGTCGATGATTATGGCTATTCATTTTTCTACAAACCCCCTCACTTTTGTACTCAATTAGTGATATTCTTACGCCGCTTCCGAATTGAGAAATTCGATTTTTCTACCACTCACACACAACACCAATTGATTAACACCTCAGTCTTTTTTGCGCGGGAAATCTAGTCTGCTCAATTCTGATTGATAAACTCGTTCCAGTTCCTCGCCCCAGCCAGCATAGGAGAAGTAATACATGAAGGATCTAACCCAGGGTTCTACCAGAAAAATTATAATTTCTATGGCTGTTCCTGTAGCTGCCGGAATGATTTTTCAAACCTTGTACTTACTGGTTGATCTGTACTTTGTAGCTGCATTGGGAGAAGACTCTGTCGCAGGAGTTGGTACGGCTGGAACATTACTATTCATGATTATGGCACTAACTCAGGTATTGGGTGTCTCGGCTGTTGCTCTTATTTCTCAGGCTGTGGGTCGAAAAGATCAGGATGAAGCCAATCTTATTTTCAATCAGTCACTGATACTGTCTGGAATTTTTGCGCTTATAACTCTGGTTGGCGGGTATCTGTTTGCCAGGCCCTACCTGGCTACCATTGCCGCGGACGAGGCCTCGCTAGAGGAAGGTGTTATTTTCCTAAAATGGTTTCTGCCAGGCATGGCTCTCCAATTTGCCATGATGGCGATGGCCTCTTCGCTTCGCGCCACTGGAATCGTTAAACCCGCAATGATAGTGCAGGTAATCACGGTTGTGTTGAACACCATACTTGCCCCGGTGCTAATTGCAGGCTGGGGACCAGGACCGGCACTTGGAGTAATGGGCGCGGGCCTGGCAAGTACAATTTCGATTACGGTTGGTGTGCTAATGCTGGCACTGTATTTTTTCAAATTTGAAAAATATGTGTCATTCAACACCAAACTTTGGCGACCACGCTTTGATATCTGGCGGCGCATGCTCGACATTGGCCTACCAGCAGGTGGCGAGATGCTACTACTGTTTGTTTATTTTTCTGTTGTGTACTGGCTGATTCAAGATTTCGGTGCTTCAGCACAAGCAGGTTTTAGCATTGGCGGACGCATCATGCAGTCGATATTCATGCCGACCATGGCCATCGCTTTTGCTGTCGGCCCTATTATTGGTCAGAACTTTGGAGCTGGATTATCGAGCAGAGTTCGAGAAACTTGCTACAACGGAATGATGCTGAGCACTGCAGTGATGTTTGTTACTACAATTTTTATGCAATGGCAGCCAGAATTAATGGTGGCGTTCTTTACTGATGATCCCGAAGTGATTGCTGTTGGCGCAGTATTTCTGCAACTTATATCGCTTAACTTTATAGCACAGGGAATTGTTTTTACAGCGTCTGGTGTATTTCAGGGCCTTGGTAATACTCGCCCGGCTTTAATGAGCTCCGGCGTGAGGTTGTTGATTTTTATTCCAACTGCAGTCTATTTTAAAAATCAGCCAGACTTTGCAATCAATCAAGTTTGGTATATCTCAATTGTATCCGTTACCGTACAAGCTATTGTTAGTTTTCTATTAGTGCGAAGAGAGTTTGCCGCTAAGCTAAGCAAAGACGATGTAGAGCAAGCTACGCCTGCTTAGCAATAAATTGAATTGCTGGACGCCTACTCTACACCAAACACAAACAAGGTTTGACCACCAATAATCGCGACTCTTTGTTTGTCATCTACAGCAAAGCCCATTGGGTTTGTGCGGATGTGCGCACCTGAATTAAAATTCCACACGGGGTTTCCTGTGCGCGCATCCAGGGCAAAGAAAATACCCTCGTTGCTTGAAGCAAAAACCAGGCCGCCAGCCGTTGCCATAACACCTGACCAGGGAGGTGTTAGTAATTCAAATTCCCATTGTTGCAATCCGGTCATTGCATCTAGTGCGACTATTGCACCGGTGGCATTGTCACCATCGAGAGCCTGTTCTCCGCCACCTAGAAACGGGGCGCCTGGAGTGTATTCCGCATCCGCTTTATAGAAAATCGCACCCATACGTCGATTGGGCACAAAAAACTGCTGCGTGCGTGGATTGTAAGACGGCGAGAACCAGTTGGTTGCACCCTGTAAACTAGGCCAAACCAGATTGCCTTCTCTGGTCGGTTCGCTATTGGGTAGTACAATTGGCCTGCCTGTGTCATCAATGCCCTCAGCCCAGGTTTGATAGGAATAGGGCTCACCCAGTAAAAATTCCCCGCTCTCGCGATCAATCAAATAGTAGAAAGCATTGCGGTTGGCAAGTGCCAACATTTTTCTTTGCTCGCCTTCGAACTCAGCATCAATAAGTACCGGAATCTGATTCGCATCCCAATCGTGTGTGTCGTGTGGGGTGTATTGAAAATACCAGCGCATTTCGCCAGTATCGGGATCAAGCGCTAATACTGAACAGGTAAACAGATTGTCGCCAGGACGAACATCACCGTTCCAGTCTGGTGCTGGGTTGCCCGTGGTCCAATACAATGTGTTTAATTCGGCATCGAACGAACCAGTTAACCAGGTTGAACCTCCGCCTGTTTGCCATGCATCACCCTGCCATGTTTCGCTACCCGGCTCACCCGGCTCAGGCACTGTGAAAGTACGCCATAAGCGCTCGCCAGTCGCAGAATCATATGCATCAATATAACCGCGCACACCGGCCTCGGCGCCGCTAACACCAACGACAATTTTTCCATCCAGAGCGAGTGGTGCTAGCGTAAGTGAAAAGCCTACTGAGTTTTCAGCTACTTTCGTTTCCCAGCGAACCGCGCCAGTGCCTGCATCTAACGCAAATAATCTGGCGTCCAGCGTAGCGACATACACAGACTCATCCAGTAAGGCGACACCACGATTAATTCGAGGAAAACCAATGTTTAACACTTCATTAGAAATTTCTGGCCGCCAATGCCACAGCAAATTCCCAGTACGAGCATCCAGCGCAGTAACACTACTGGGCGATTCGGTAAGATACATAATGCCATTGGCAACAAGTGGCGTGCTTTCCTGCAAACCTGCACCGGAAATTCCTGTGGGCTGCATTTGATAAGCCCACATAACTTTCATATCGGCAACATTAGCCGGGCTAATTTGAGCAAGAGGAGAAAAACGTTCTGAACGGTAGCCACCTGAATACGACAACCAATCGTCACCGTTTTGTTCGTCAGCAAGTAATTGTTCATAGCTGGTGTCGGCGAAACTTGAAACACAAAGCAGGGATACTGATGCCGCCACTATAATTTTACAAAATGAGATTCTACAAAAATTAACATGGCGATAGATAACTCGACGAAGCATTAATTCTCTCCCTTTAAATTCATTAAGTAAGAAACCAGATCATCGATTTCTACTTCGCTGAGTGTCACGCCGTATCCTGGCATTAAACTGTGACCAAAATTTTTCTCGTAACTGATAAGTTTTGATTTTTCGAACGAGTAAATATCTCCAGCGATGTCTCGCATCTGCACTGAGAATTCGTCTTCATTGATGCGCATACCTTCATACACGCCGTATTCAGAAACGGCGCGCACGGTAAGAAAGGAATTGAGTGTGCCTTTACGGCGATCGCTTACCCTGGGCTGGTCTGCCGAAGGGTTAGTAACAGATTCCCGTAAATAGGCTATGTTGCGCCGCATGCCCACTTCTGTAAGCTCTGGCCCAACACCGCGACCAATTCCACTGACTATATGGCAGGCAGAACAATTGCCTTTGGTTTCATAAACAAGGCGGCCGCGTATAGCATCACCCGGTATTTCTTCGGCTTCCAGTTGTCCCAGTGATTTTACATAGCCGGCTATTTGAACAAGGTCGGATGGGCCCAACGCCCAGTTGGCCGGCATACCGGTTCCGGGAATACCATTGCTAATAACAGAAAACAGCGCCTCATCGTTAGGAGCATGAATAAGTCGAGCACGTTTCAAACTTGGCCCTTCGCCACCTTCGCCGAGCATTCCGTGGCAGCGAGCGCATAACACTCGATATCTGCCTTGACCAGCTTCGAGATCACTCTGGCTTATGTTTGCAAGCGATGTGTCATTTGTTTGCGCATACGCCGAAAATGAGAGCACCAGCGATGCCAATACGATTGATAAGGAGATTACCTTAGCCATATTTCCCTCAGGGTTTTGCCATTAATTTTGAATTATTGTGGCTATTCTATTGGCGCACTGTCTCTATTGGAGTGCCATTGCCGTTCATACCCATGGATTCATAGCGTCTCCAACCGGCTAATATACCAGCAAGCCCATGGTTACCTTCGTGACAGGCGTACTCATACATTGGATCGGTTATACGCCGCATAGGAAGTTTTGCTGACCAGCTTACGTCCCAGGACAAAGGGTCTTCTACGGTAAAATCATAGTCTAGTGTGTTTTCATCGATCCAGGTGAAACGCTCTTCTACTTTCATACTGGTGGAGGTTCCTCTCCAGCCTATGTGGTAGTAGTAGTTTTGGGTATTGATGACCAGAGTATCGCCTTCCCAATGAGCTACAGAATCGCCATCCCATTTCAGTTGTTTAGTATTGTGCTCACTGTCGAGCCTGATAATGCGCGCGTTATGAATCATTTCGCTGACTATAACGATGTGATCTTTGGTTTGAATAAGCTGCATATTATTGTTGTACGCGCCCGACACCATTGGCGGGCCAGTACGTGCATTCATCAGGCATCTGTCGTTTAAGGTGCGTGCTTCGGGCCCAAGACTAAGCCTTCGATTTTCGGCTATTACGGCACTACGCTGACGCCCAACCTCATTGAGCCCTGGGATTCTGCCATTGGGAGGATCATAGATTAGAGAGGTTCTCCGATCGGCGACAGTTTCAACACCTCGTTCATACCAGAACTCGTTGTAGGAGATGACTCCTGGTGGATAGCCCGCTCCCCCGACGGAATCGATAATCAGATCTCGATTCTGCCGAGTATTTTCATAATTCTGCCACTCTATGGCTTCCTCTTCTGTGAGGACTGCCTTGTCGGCAAGCTCTGGCGGGCGATTCAAAGGAGTAATTGTTCTGAATGTGTAAGTGCCCTGAAAATCTGGCACTCCGTGTTCAGTACGAGGAATATCGAGTGATTGCGCCAGAAGCGCCGGCACAGCAACTACATTGCCAATGACAAAACCTAAAGCGGCCAATATCCGATTGTTCATATAATCCTCCATCCAGGGTTTGATTGATGTATATGCGAGAAATATTCCGGCTGAGCTACACTTTAATAACCTTTTTAAGATTACAATTCAATAAGCTAATAGCTTCTTTTTCTTTGTTTTCCTCTTATATTCCTAGGGTGCAACTATACTGATTTGCTCCATGCCGTTGTTAGGGTCTAGCTCTGTATCTCCAGCAGGAAAACCATTTTCAGAAAGAATGTAGGCAATAACTTCAGTGTATTCGTTGTCTGACAGAGAGCCGGGATTATCCGCAGGCATTTCGCCGAGAATTGAATACCAGAAATCAATAAGAGGCTGATTAGCCCAGGACCTCAATACACCTCGGTAGAACCTCATGTCGTGACAAGTCTTACAGCTGTTGTCGTAAACATATTGTCCGGCGCTGGCCTGTGCTTCGCTAAATACACCATCGTTCAACGTTCTCTTCTCAGGTATAGCTGGCTCTTCCGGAATAGCGGCCACCTCAACCTCTGGCGTGTTGATAACTTCTGGTTCTGCTGATGTGCTGCACCCCGCCACGAAAGTCAAAAGCGAAAATGCGATTAGTAAATTTCTTAACTTGCCCAACATACAATTTCCTTGATTACAGAGAATCATTTAAATACTACCTTATTGTGATTTTTTACTTCTACTGTTTTATGCAATTGGCATTCTAACTCAATCTATAAATTGGGTTTTCCACCAGCAGCATTCGATGTGACATTTAACCCAACAATCAAAAATTCAACTTCGTTCTCTGCTTTAGGGCAGTGCTCAACCCCCTTTGGAATGATGAACATTTCATCTTCGTAAAGTTCGATATTTTTATCTCGCAACTGAATTGTTAAATGCCCTTTGTAAAGAATGAAAAGTTCATCTTGATCATCGTGCTTATGCCAATTGGTTTCGCCGATTCCTTTAGCCAACTTAAAGAGCTGATTATTGGCCTCGCCAATTACACGTTGCGACCAATGCTCGTTAATCTTGGCCAATTCCTTGCGTATATTAATTTTTTCCATAGCTTCCCTCATTCACTCCTTAAGACTTGTCAGGAGTTTTTCTACACGGCTTATGCAACCGTGAGTAATATTGGCGCGCCCTTGGTAATAACCATTGTGTGCTCAAACTGTGCTGACAAATTACCTTTGCTTCCAGACAAAGTCCAACCATCGTCAGACTCCGTGACGAATTTACTCTTTGTTGATAAAAAGGGCTCGATGGTAATAACCAATCCCTCATGCAGCACTCTCTTATCCTGAGGCACATAATAGCCATGAATCTCTTTGGGCTCTTCATGCAAGCTCCGGCCTACACCATGACTGCACAGGTTTTTTATTACTTTAAAACCAGTTTGCTTAGCCACCTTTTGAATAGACCTTCCTATGCCGTTAAGCGGCCTATCGGCCCTCGCGCTATTGCAAGCTTCTCGCAGTGCAAGTTGCGTAGACCGAATGAGTTTATCTTTTAGATAATTACCAGGAGGAACGACAAAGCTTCCTCCGGTATCGGCAAAATATCCATTCAATTCCGCAGATACGTCGATGTTGACCATGTCGCCGGCCTGAATAACTCGATCTCCGGGAATGCCATGAGCTGCTTGTTCGTTGATGCTGATACAGGTATAGCCAGGGAAGTCATAGGTCATTTTTGGCGCCGATGTTGCACCATATTTTTCGAGTAGTTCCTTGCCGATTAAATCAAGCTCAAGGGTTCTCATACCTGGCTCGGTACGGCTCATCATTTCCTTTAGAATCACCGCAACAACCCGCCCAATAATTCTTAACTCTTCAAGGTCTTTATCTGTTTCAATAGTCATGTTTAGTCCCTAAGTTTCTGAGCTTTAATGGCTTTACAAAATTCACTAAGACTTACTTTAAGCGTATCAGCCATTATTCGATCTTCGACAATTTCATTACAGGAAAAGTCTGTACTCAATAGAGGAATTGACACACAGGCCTTTTCAATCACTACGCCCGACATTGTGCTAAGTACTTCCCGCAAAGCCTCTTGCGCATGATTTGCTCGCGGTGATGTGTTGACAAGCATTATCGGCTTGTCTGGAAATTCCACACCACTTACTAACCAGTCGAGAGCGTTTTTTAGTGGGCCGCTTATGCCATGAGCGTATTCCGGAGTGGCTATTATCAATCCGGCTGCGTCACCTAGTGACTTCTTTAATACCCGGAGAGACGGTAAGTCCTCGTCTTCTCGATCAGGATTAAATAATGGTAACGTTTCAATATCGCCTATAGTTATTTCAATGTGTTCTGGCGCCAGTATTTTTAATGCTTGAATTGCCGCTGTGTTGTAGGAGGCTTTACGTAAGCTTCCTGACAACGCTAACAATTTTAGTTTTTCCATCCAATGGAACCCTCAATGCTCTTTAGTACAAAATTCAGTTACTAGTTAGCTGCTTTTTGTGTTTTTGTTTTTTTAGTAAAATCGGAGTGCCTTGTCTATTCTTAAGAAGAAATAGACCTATGCTACTAACAAGCAAAATAATCGCATATGAAATAATTGAATTGTCGACATCAAAAATAATACTCGCGGATACGTATATCATAGATAGAAATTGAGCAATTAGCAGACAGGATATCAGCTTGACCTTTCCAGACGCTTTTTCAACTGGCACTGAACATCCTGGACAGCACTCAACATTCAAATTGTCTTCCCAACCTGCTGCTGGATCTTCAATCTCAAAAATGTGAGTACATTCATTACATTTGAATATCAAGTGACTCTGACCCCTTTGATTCCTTTGATTACTTTGATTTCACTGGTCTGTGATCTCCGTTTGGACCCGGCGTAATATGTAGAAGTTGAGTTTTCTCAACCACATCGACTTTATGCCATTCGCCGGCTTTAACAATGCACGATTCACCTGCGGTCAATTCGAGCGGAGCATCGGGCGCGGAATCCCCTGTAACACGCACTTTGCCGGATATCACATAAAGAATTTCATCTCCGTCCGGATGTACTTCTCCACCATGGGGAGCGCTGTGCTCCATTGTCACGATACCTACGGTCATCCCATCAATTCGAGTTGGTGGGCCCGGTTTCCTTTCTCTCGGGGACACACTCAAATCTTTGTGTATATCAAAAGAGCAATTAGAGATGTCTACAGGTACGATCTTACTCATTGAATCCCCAGATTTCGTATAGTCAGTTAGTTAAAAAGGACGGTGACGAATGTTTATATTTTCAACTACAAACTATCGGCTATTCCTTCAAGTGTCTCTGCTAATGACGAATAACGGTAGCCTGACATACCGTTGTAGCTACCAGCCTCATCGTTAAAATCATCGGCCAGATTATTGAGATCGCGTGCGATTCTACGGCGATTGCCGCTGCCGCCATTTAACAAAGATTCGGCTCGGTCTAGCGCATCAACCAACTCAGTAGCCTTGTCAGCATTAATATTATTTCCCCGTTGCAGTTGGTCTAGATAGGCGCGAGCTACTACGGGCACATCGGGCCACTCTACAATTTGTTGAGTCTGTGCGTTAACGATGCCATCTAATTCCGGCAGGGAAGCAGCAGCGATTTCGTTCTCGGTTAAATAGTCACTAGGTTGCATGGTAAACACGTCGAGGCCACGGGATATTTCTGTTCCGTAAATGTGGCCTTTGTACCAATAGGTTGACCAGTAGCCGCCGGTAATTAGTTCTTCGGCATCTATGGGGCCACGGTCAAAGAATGCAATTTCAACCGGGTTGGACGAATCTGTAAAGTCCACCACCGACACACCGCCCTGATACCAGGCTTGCACGAATAGATCGCGGCCCGGCACGGGAATTAAAGAACCATTGTGGGCAACACAATTTTCCGTATCTGTTTGTGGGGCCGACATTTTATAATGGCTACGAAATTGTAGCTTGCCATCAACGATGTCATAAAATGCATCTGCACCCCAGTT
>NVVJ01000003.1 GCA_002402175.1 SAR86 cluster bacterium | reverse complement strand
GGGCCGTAGTAGGAATCCGGATGATCAAAACGTGGCACAGCAGTTCTGTACCTTGTTTCAACAACCAGCTTCCACTGCCCGCTACGTACACCCGCAATTCTATCGTTATCAAAAAGGTAGAGTGCTTCGTGTGGAGATTTCGCGCCTTGGGTAAGCATTGGCAGAATGTTTTTACCATCGATGGGTCGGTCATCAGGCAGGCTSCCACCAGCAAGRCTTACCAGRGTAGGAAATATATCAMTGTTCATTGCTGGCTCATTGGACACCAGCCCRGCAGGAATCACSCCTGGCCATTTRGCGATAAACGGCACACGTTGACCGCCTTCCCAGGAACTTCCTTTTCGGTCTCTAAAGGGGCCAGRGCTKCCYTCAAACCARGGRCCATTGTCGGAGGTAAACAATACCAGAGTGTTTTCAGCCAAACCAAGYTCRTYYAGTTTTGACAGTATTTCACCGACACTCCAGTCGATRGTTTCAACCACATCACCGTAAAGCCCSGCATCAGATTTYCCGCTAAARCTGTCCGAGACATAAAGCGGYACATGGGGAAARCTATGAGGCATGTAMAGAAAGAATGGGTCATTCTGATTTTCTTCGATAAATTTTAAAGCTTCTGAAGTATATCKCTCTGTCAGTGTRTTCTGTATTACYGGGTTCTCGATTACCTGCTCGTCGCGATACAGYTCCAGCGGCGYCATGTCGTTGCTGTGAAGCACACCGTAAAAACTATCGAAACCGTGTCGAACAGGAGACCATTCTACTCTGCTGCCAAGATGCCATTTTCCAAACAATGCTGTGCGGTAGCCCAACTCCTTTAAAGACTCTGCCAGGGTTATTTCTTCGTCGCTAATGTGGACATCATTAGTTGGTCTAGCGACATCATTTACCAAATCGAGACGAATAGGATAGCGCCCAGTCAGCAAGCCCCCTCGCGCGGCGGTACACACATTAGCACTGGAATAAAAACTGTCCAGTCGCGCACCTTGCAAAGACATGCGGTCAATATTAGGCGTTTTAATTAATCGAGAGCCATACACTCCTAAATCGCCATAGCCCAAATCGTCCGCCATGATAACAATGAAGTTTGGCTGACGGCTCTGAGCCTGGGACACCGACATGAATAGGGCCGCAGAACATAGAACGGCTAGGGTTGAAACGACTGTTGCTAAGCGGCGCATGAATTACACTCTCTTGTTTACTTGTACACACTAGACAGAAAACCATCTTATTCGAATTCGCCCTTCGATGCTCGCTGCCTGACTCTGTTTAACTATTGGTTTAGGTATTGGTTTAGTTATTGGTTTAGTTGCTGGTTCCGGGCATCATTTCAAAACCCGGATTAAATTCAACCAGCACTGATGCCAGTTGCGCCAGAACAGCAACATTGCCGGTAACGCTTCCTATTCCTGCCTGTAACTGAGTGCCAAGAGTAGCCTGCCCCATAATCACGGTTTCCAGGTCGCTGCGATTCATAGTAATACTGACATCTGGATTCTCCGCGACATAACCTTCTATATTGGTCAGGGTTCCGCTGCTCATTTCCACTACAAATTTCTGCCCAGTATCGGGGGAGTTAAAATTAATGGTGAAGTCTGTTCCGTCGGCGCGCGTGCTATCAACACGTGTAGCGACGGCGTCCCACCATTGAGTCGTTGTCATTGCTCTGGCCAGGCTAGGGCTGGTTCCGCGGGCGGCCTGTATCTGTGGCGCGCCATTTCTTAATTCTTGCGCAGCCGACAAAAACACGTTGCGCATACTTGCACTTTCGTACTGATAGCCCAATTGTTCAAATGTTGCCGCCAGCGAGTCCTTGGCCGATTGATTCTGTGGTTCGGCGTACACCAGCTTATTGAGTATTTCCATCGCCAGTCGGTATTGCCCAGCCTCATTCAACGTTTCTGCGCGTGTAAGTATTGCGTTAGCTCCACCCATCATTTCTACATACAAAGGCGCCGAGTCAGCGGGGGACAAAGGCGCCAGGGTTGCTGGATTTCCATCCCAGTAGCCAAGGTAGCGACTAAGCACAGCCCGTGAATTATGCATCTCCGAGCCATGGTACTGTCTGGCACTCCATTGCTGTTGTAAGCTTTGCGGCACCTGATATTCGTTGTGGATTTCGTTAATAGTGACACCCTGATTCGCCAGGTTTAATACCTGATTGTTGAGATTAGCGTAGGCATCTCTTTGAGTGCGCATAACTTCCTGAATGCGTTCATTGCCCCAGCGCGGCCAGTTATGTGAAGAAATCAGTACCTCGGCATTCATGCCGAAACGGTACAGCGCTTCATTGATTTGTTTCGACCATTGCAGGGCGTCACGTACCAAGGCACCTCGTAAGGTATAAATATTGTGAATAGTGGCGGTGATATTCTCAGCCGCCCAGAAAACTTTCTGTTCTGGAAACCAGGCATTCATTTCTGCCGGGGCTTCGGTGCCAGGTGTATTTTGAAAGACTATGCGCACACCATCGATAAGGTGCTCTTCAAAATCATCCTCGATAACCAAGGTAGGCCGAATCAGGCCAGTCGTTCCTGCGGCCAAAGATTTTCCTATAGCCGAATCGACCTGACTAAACGGACCCGATGGTATCACTCTCCCATATTGATATCCGGCGCGACGAGACATCGCATTTCCGGCGTATACATTCTCGGCAATTGCTTCTTCCATGAAACCAGTGGGCGCAATTATTTGCACTTCGCCTGCCTGCACCGCTTCTTCGGTAACCACACCACGCACGCCACCAAAGTGATCGATGTGAGAATGCGAATACACCACAGCGCGCACCGGCATAGCCCCTAATTGCTCATTGGCTAGCGCCAATGCAGCGGCCGCTGTTTCGCTGGTTAACAACACATCGAAAAGAATCCAGCCGGTGTCGCCTTTTATCAAAGTCATATTGGCCAAATCAAAACCGCGAACCTGATAGATAAAATCTGGCACCACCTCATACAAACCAAAATTCATATTCAGTGTGGCCTGACGCTGTAAAGAAGGGTGAATGCTGTCGTAGTCGCTGCCGTCTAATAAGAAATCATAACGAGTCATATCCCAAACTACGTTTCCTCGCGCTCCCAGTATTTGACGCGATGCCGGCTCGGCAATGAAGCCGCGTCGTGATTCCTCAAAATCTCGTTCGTCATCAAACGGAAGGCTTTGTCTCAATTGCGCCTGCAACACCGATGTATGAGTGCTTGCAGTTGATCCTTTGGAATCGAAATGCTCCTGAGCAAATACCGGTGCAATAAACAAAAACGTAATGACCAATGCCAGGATATAACTAACGGGTAGTCTGTGAGCGATTAGTTTTTTCATAATTTGTTCTCAATAGAAATGAAAAATCGGCGCCAGCGGCCTAGAAAACTAGGAAGCTGGCACCGATTTTGTATTTACCTTATTGCTGTAATCAAGACATTACAGTCGTGAACGCTCCAGCGTCACATCGGCATTACGCCAAAATGACTCGAACTGCCGGTTAACGATAATTGCTTCCTGGGTTTTGTCCTGTGCTTCCAAAGCCTGTCCTAAACCAAAAGTAGCCCAGCCACTTTGCTGATTCCATTCAAGGTCTTTTCTGTACACAGCCTCTGCATCGGCAGGACGACCTGCGTCAAGCAATACGGCGCCAAGGAAAAGACGCATAGACTGTGACCAGTCTGGCGGTTCTGTGTAATTATCCGCATCCTGCAATTCAATGGCTCGGCCGTAAGCGGCGATAGCTCCGCTAAGGTCACCACTGGCTTCCTTGATTTCTCCCTCTAGTGCAAACCCTGCCAAAGTGAGAATGTGTGACGCAGGTGTCGGACCTACTCCACTGGAATCGGCTTCATCATCCACTGCTTGACGACGAATATTTTCAAGCTCGCTCTGGGCTGCGGAAATTTGCTTAGTAGCAGCTAAAGCACTACCTTTTACATAGCTCCACATTCCATCCAGATACGGAGTACCGGTATGGCTTGGATCGCTACCCAAAATTTTGTCCCACTTAGCGAAAATTTTATCTACAACCCAGGAGTGAACTACACGTTTCTGACCACGGTTAACCGCCTCAGCCGCAACGCCGACGCTATCAGCACCGCGCTGCGCTGCTTCGGCCGAATCTGCGTAATTACCCTGTAGCATATTTGCATAGCGCACAAAGTCCAGTGCATGTGGTGCGTGTGCTTTGTGTGATAAACCATAGGTGCCGATGTTTGGAAAATTGGTATCGCCCCATATTTCGGCAAACTGCAGATCCACGATCTGAGATCTTTTGTTAATGTCGATAGCCTTCTCATACTCGCCAACTCGCAGGTATATATGGCCAGGCATATGTACCATGTGACCCGATATAGGCAAGGTACTTTCTAGCTTTTGCGCCGCAGGCATTGCCAGCTCTGGCTGACCTGAAGCTTCCATTAGGTGAATATAGAGATGGTTTGCACCAGGGTGATCGTGTTCAGCGCGCATGGCCGATTCCAGAGCGGCCTGTGCTTCGGCAGTTCCGGCTTTAGCGGAGCCATCGGCCTCCCAGTAGTCCCATCGGGTAGTGTTCATATAAGCTTCTGCAAATATAGACGCTACATCTGGATCATTTGGGTATTTGGCATGCAAAGTTCTCATTGCATCGAGATAGGCAAAGTCGCGTTCGCGATTATCCGATATGGCGTCTTTGTTATACAACACAAACAGCGCATTAATCATGTCTCGCTCTGCGGTAGTACCATTATTAATCAAAGACAAAGCCATGCGAATGGCGTCGAGGCCTGCCCCATTGGGGTCGTCAGGCAGATTGGCATAACGGCTATTGGGGTTTGGCCCCGCCGCATGCGCCAGACCAAAGTAAGGCATGGGGCTATCTGGGTCCAGACGGGAAGCTTCTTGGTATGACGCTATGGATTCAGGGAAATAGAACCCCCAGGCCATACGCAAACCCTGATCAAAAAACTCTTGGGCCATATCTGAATCTGTGGAAATGGTGCGGCCATAGGTTCCTCCGCCGGGTACTATAATCGCCAGGGCTTCATCTGAACCCTGTGCGAACAAATTCATTTGAGCCGTAAGTATTGTGATTACTGCGGCTGACATTATAATCAATTTGCGCATAAACCTGTTCTCCGTCTAATGTACTATAATATTGTAAGTTATTGTTTTAGCTGCTTATTTATAATTTTTCAAGTGATTTTCAAGCAGTAATAGTGTCTACAAACAGCGCGGTATAAAATGAACGCTCGATATGGAATACCGCTTGGCAGTATACCCCATTGCCGAGATATAGGAGTATTTACCAACGGTATTCTGCGATTAAATGACTTGAATCAACTAACCCGTTCCTCGAAGAGATTATGAATATGAGCAAGCTTGTTCTGGATGTATTTACTGATTACATCTGACCCTGGTGTTACCTCAGTACCGTGAGTATTGAAAAGCTGAAAGACAACTACCCGGTAGACATACGCTGGATACATTTTCCTCTACACCCGGATACACCCGCGCAGGGCATATCTCTGGCTGAGTTGTTTGCTGGGAGAGACATAGGCAAAGTAAAGCAAAGACTAAAGGGACTTATGGCCGATGCTGGCCTGCCTTATGGTGACCGAACACACACCTATAATAGCCGGCTTGCTCAGGAATTGGGCAAATGGGCAGACACGCAAACAACCGGCGAAGCTATTCACGATGCACTGTATAAAGCCTACTTTGTAGATGGGGTGAATATAGGCGACATTGATGAACTAGTGAAAGTCGCCCAGTCGATCGGCCTTGATTCTGCCAGGGCAAGAGACGTCATACAGAACCGAGAATTTGAAAAACAGGTGGATGATGACTGGCAGCGGTCAAGAGATACCGGTGTTACTGGTGTGCCTACTTTCTACGCCAAAGATTTAGTCGTAGTTGGATGCCAGCCCTATGAAACACTGGAAAAATTTGTACAACATTTAATAGCGATAAATGAGAAAAAGGAAACCGGAAGCAATGAGCAATAGAACCGCATTAATTACCTGTGTCGATAAATACATGGGGGAAGCCATCAAGCAAAAATTTGAAGAACTTGGCATTAATGTAATTGCTGGTTCTTCGCCAATGACTTCCGAAGCAGAAGTTAACGAACTGATAAGCAATGCTGGGCAGATAGATATTCTCGTCGCGAATCTGGCGGAACCGCCAATGACAGGTCCGGTACAAGAAATTGAGAACAACGACTGGAAGAAATTGTTCGACACATTGGTACACCCGCTGATGTATTTGGTGCGAGCGGTTACACCACAAATGTTGGAACGAAAATCAGGAAAGATCATCGCCATTACCAGCGCAGCACCGTTAAAAGGCATTGCCAATAATGCTGCCTACTGCGCGGCACGAGGAGCGCAGAATGGGTTCATCAAAGCGGTTGGAATGGAATTAGCCAGAAGTAACATTCAGGTAAATGCCATCGCGCAGAATTATATAAACAATAATACTTATTATCCTGACGATATTTTAAGCAACGAAAAATTTCTACATCACATTAAGAAAAATGTACCAACAAATAAAGTTGGCTCGGCAAACGAAACAGCGGAGCTGGCGGCCTACCTTGCCAGTGAAAATTGCAAACACATGATTGGACAAATTATTCCACTTGCCGGTGGTTGGGTTAGTTAAGGTGTCAAACTAACTGGCCTCGCTATCCCATTGCCTGGTTTTCATCTGCACCAGCAATCACTGATTGATCGTGTAGCTGGCCGATTTGTGAGCTGCTTAGCCCCAGGATGTCCGCCAGTATTTCATCTGTATGCTGGCCAAGCAGTGGCGCAGGTTTTTCATCGAGTCGATCCAGTCCAGTAAAGCCAAGCGGGTTCGATGGTACCAGATAGGCTCCAATTCCCGGCTGCTCAACCTTACTAAACAATGGATTGTCTTCAGAACAATCGACATCGTTTTCTACTAACTGCTGTACAGATTGATACGGCCCCCAGCAAACACCGCCCTCTTCCAAAGCCTTGTGAACTGACTTTGAGTCATGTTGCAAAAACCAGGGTTCGAACAATTGTTTAAGTGACTCTCGTGCTTCGAATCGGTCGCCTTCTTGTTTAAAATTTAGATTCAGCTTTTTCTCCAGCTCCATGACTTGTACTTCGGTGCCGGTTACCTTCACAATTGCTCTCCACTGATTTGGGCTAACCCCAACAATCATTACTCGCTCTTTGTCTTTACATACAAAATCGTGGCCAAAAGTACCGAAGATATGGTTGCCCATGGGTTGGCGTGAATGACCATTCACTTCGACCTCGCTGAGGTAGCCCAAATGCCCCATAGTCGCCAGCGCAACATCGGCCAAACTTAATTTTATAAATTGCCCCTCGCCGGTCATTCTTCGATGGCGTTCCGCCGCTAACAACCCAAGGGCAATATGTTGCCCGGCGATGACATCCCATGCAGGAAAAGGATTATTCATTGGCGCTTCAGCCGTGCCGCTCAAAAATGGTAGACCAACTTTGCTGTTAACGGTGTAATCCAGCGCACTGCCACCATGACGATCACCGGTGAGGTTTAGGTAAATCAGGTCGTCACGTTGTGCTCTTAGTTTATCCTCGGCCAACCAGCCGCGAGCCGGAAAGTTAGTAACGAACAATCCCGCATTGTCACCCGGACTGGTAATTAGCCGTGTAAGTAACTCCTGTCCTTCAGGCTTTCTAAAATCGACCGCTATAGAGCGCTTGCCTTTGTTCAGACTATGCCAGTAAAGACTTTTCCCTTCTTTAGTGATTGGCCACCGACGATAGTCAATGCCTCCCCCTATTTGATCGAATCGAATGACATCGGCGCCTAATTGCGCGAGAGTCATGCCACCCGAAGGAGCCGCAATAAATGCACTGCCTTCAACTAATCGTAATCCACTTAATGGCTTTTGCAATGCCTACTCCATTTAATTCTGTCACTACTAATTTCAATTACGACAATTCAATTGTTAACCAACAAGCAGATACCCATTGTTGATAATCACTTTATCCTGCTCTAATGATTTACAACGAAAAGCCATCTCATTTCCGTTGCGCCATATCTCGGTTCTAATGGTTTCTCCAGGATAAACCGGCGCCGAAAATCGTAAACGCATTCTTTTGAAGTTTGACGGATCGTAGTCGCAACATGTTTTAAGCAAGGCATGGGTAAGCACACCCAGGGTGCATAGTCCGTGAAGTATTGGCGCCTTAAAGCCTGCATTGCGTGCTATTTCCGGAGAAGCATGCAAGGGATTAAAATCACCTGACAGCCTGTAAAGCAGAGCTTGTTGGGGAAATGTTTCCAGGTCGCACACTTCATCTGGCTCGCGGCGAGGTATAACATCGGTTTTAGGAGTAGCCTTGCGCTCACCTCCAAAGCCACCGTCTCCTCTGGCGAGAATGGTCGTTATTAGTGTGCATAAATCTTCACCTGTCTCGACATCACGAACCACTCTGTCAGAAACAATTAACGCGCCAATACGCTCCCCTTTATCTGTCACTTCGGTGATGCGAGTTTTCGCCTCTACTGTGCCCGAACTGGGAAATGGTTTGTGTATAATAATTTCCTGCCCTGCATGCAATACTTTAACCCAGTCCAGACCTGTGTCTTCTTCTTTTGCCCAGAAACCAGGGTGAGCCATCATGACCGATTGACTTGGCAATACTTTTAGTTTGTCTTCATAAACAAATCGCAGACACTCTTCATCCAGTGGATCAATACCCAACCCCACACCCAGGGCATAAAGCATGCAGTCTTGATCTGTATAGGTTTGTCGAATGGTTGGAAAATCCCGATTAAGTAATTTTTCGGCGTCGAAAGGCATAGGTTTTCCTGGTTACTGTTTGTTCTATTGATTCGTTAGTGATCTTTACCTAGACCAGAGTAACGCATTTTTTGTAACTGCTGAAAATTCATGGCGGTTACTTTCCTCTATTTTTTGATTAGGCTTTGCTAATCAAATCTCTTGCTATTACTTTTAGTGCCAGGGTTTCTTCGGCGCCTTCGAATATGGAAAGCACTCGCGCATCGACGAATAGACGACTCACAGCTGACTCTTCGGCGTATCCCATTCCGCCGTGAATCTGCATAGCCTCGCGGCTTATCCATTCGGCAGCGCGGCAACTAAAAAGTTTTACCAGACTTGCCTCCATCTGGCCTTCACCTTTATCCATTAGCTGTGCAACAGAATAACTAAACTGTCTCGAAGCAGTCAGGGTTGCCAACATGCGAGTCAGTTTTACCTGAGTCAGTTGGTAGTCGGCAACTGCTTTTCCGAAAACCCGACGCTCTTGCGAATAGCTTAATGCCTTTTCAAATGCAGCTTGCATCACACCTGTTGCACGGGCGGCTGTTTGCAACCGACCACCGGAAAAACCTGCCATGGTGTAATAGAAACCCTTGCCTTCGCCGTCTTTTTCTCCAACCAGGTTTTCTGCTGGAACAAAATAGTCTTCAAAAAACAGATCGTAGGAGTGCATTCCACGATATCCAATAGTGGCGATAGCATTGCCGCTTAGAGAGCCACCTTGGTCTTGCTGATGTGTAAACTTATGACCTGAATAAGCTGGCTTTTCTAGCATAAACAGGCTTAGCCCTTTATAACCCAAGGACATATCAGGATTACTGCGCGCCAATACGACAATCAGTTCTGATTTTCCGGCAAAGGTGCACCAAGTCTTGCTGCCATTCAATAACCAGCCGCCATCAACGGCTGTCGCTTTTAAAGAGACAGCTGCCACATCAGAACCGGTATTGGGCTCGGTAATAGATATAGCACAAAGCATTTCTCCGGCTGCCAGTTTTGGCAACCACCTTTCCTGCTGCGCTTCAGTTCCTCCACTTAGTAGTGACCTCGCAGCAATTTCTGGGCGCGTGATCAAACTTCCTGCTGCCCCAAGGGAGCCTCGTGATAACTCTTCGGTAACCACTATCATGCTTAAACTGTCCGCATGATCATCTGGTTGCAAGCCACCGAACCGCTCAGGAATACACGTGCCAAAACAACCAAGCTCGGCCGCTGGCTTTAGAATGGAATCAGGAATGTCCTGGTCTTCTCGGTGTATTTTCTCAGCCAGTGGAGAAACAACCTCGTTGGCAAATCGGTAAAATGTCTCTCGAACCAGCTCCTTATCTTCATCAAGAATTGATGGCAGGCGCTGAACATTTTGATGCACAATTTCCTGGCCAGTAGTTGAATAATAGGCCGAGTCTAAATAAGTATTCAGTAACTCCTGAGTAGCTTCTCTACTGTAAAAATCGAGAAAGTGTTCTCTGTCACGATCTAAATCAGTAGCCCGCGCAATAAGTCTTTGCAACACGGCTTGAAGTGTCTCGGCACAAAAGCCCAGTGACATTTTTTGTGTAAGCGCGGCATCAGGTAGCTTAAGCGCATAATCAACAAACGATTTTGCCGCTGATATATCCGCCGCGCAAAATGCAAGGTCATAACTCGCTAATTGCCAGTTGTCTAACAGCTTAGCATCAAATTTATTATTGCTAAGGCATTTTGATTTGATGACAGCACAGGCAGCGCTAACAAATTCCTGCAAGGAATCCAGTTCTGTGTTTGCCTGATGAAGTTTAGTTGATAATTCGGTCATGGGTGTTAACTGTGCCGCATCCATCGCAAAAGAGTATTGATCTGTATAACGTTAATCATAGTGTCCTGTAATTGAGATGCAGCACAACGGCTGCCGGTTAATAACGTTCCAGTATCGCTTCGTCAACTAATGCACTGAACTCTTCACGAAACCCGCCTCCACTCGAAGGTGATACCTGAGCCATAATGACAATGATCAAGTTTTGCGTCGGGTCTATAAAAAAGCGCGTGCCTGCCGAACCGTCCCACCAGATTGTGCCTTTGGAAACCGGAAAACTATAAGCCGATGGATCCATTACCAGATTAAAGCCACCTAGTGTCCATCCCGAGCCAAGCCAATATCCTCGTGTGCCAATTGGCATAGCCTGTGTTGGCACGGCGTTCTGATAAACCAGCTCAACGGTACTTGTTTCCAGTATGCGATTGCCGTTGAAATTTCCACCGTTCAATATCATTTGTGAAAAATTCATATAATCGCTGACAGTAGACAACAAGCCCACGCCGCCTTCTATCAGTTTCGGGCGTGCAGTCCAGGGCACCGCTTCGATCTGGTACGGAGCAAGACGACCATCGATAGGTCTATAAAGCGAAGCCAACCTTTCAGCTTGCTCTCCTTCTGCCCAGAACATGGTGCTATTCATATCCAGCGGATCAAAAATATTGTGCTGCAAATATTCTTCGAAAGGTTCTCCAGACCAGACTTCGACAAGCTTGCCGAGAATAGTTGCATGAATTCCGTAACGAAACTCGGTGCCAGGGTTCTGAAAAAGAGGGATGCGCGCGGCGTTATTCACCATTTCGTCTAGGCTGATATTTTTATCACGTACGTTGTTCTCACGATACAGGGCAGAGCTGCGACTGCCCAAGCCAGAGGTGTGGGTCAGCAAATGGGCAATTGTCATATCGCCGGTTCTTGATTTAGTTTGTGAAATATCAATACTGGAAGAATCGATCAGTACCTCCTGGCTTTCAAACTGAGGCAGGTACATTTTTACCGGGTCGTCAAACTTAAATTTACCCTGCTCAAATTGTTGCAACACAGCCGCACTGGTAATTTGCCTTGTCATGGAATAAAGCCGAAACAAAGCGTCATTCTGCATCGGTTTACTTGGTGCCAGACTCATTTCGCCTAATGCTTCAAAGTACACTAGTTTACCGTTGCGACTTACCGCGGCAACAACGCCAGCTATATCGCCGTCATCAATGTGTTGCTGTAGTTTTTGTGTGGCAGCTAAAAGTGCGGTCTTAGACATGCCAACACTATCTGCATCAGTGACATCTATACTTTGTGCGACAACGATATTTGAAACACTGAAAGCGAACACAAATACAGAAACAAAAATTGCTATTGCTTTGTTCATTGTTATTCCAAAGTTACTAATTATTTGAATGCTCGGTTTCGTTAACCCAGCGCTCTACGCGAGCTTCTAACAATCCCAGAGGTAGTGCGCCAGCCCCAAGAACAACGTCATGAAATTCTCGAATATCAAAGGCGTCTCCCAAAGCGGCTTCCGAATTAGCACGTAGCTCTTGAAACTTCATCATACCAATTTTGTAGGCAGTCGCCTGACCAGGAGAAGTAAAATAGCGCTGGATTTCTGACCTGACAGCGCCTTCTGGCTGAGGTGAATTATCCAGAAAGAAATTTACCGCTTGCTGCTCGCTCCATTGTTTGGAGTGAATGCCGGTGTCTACAACAAGCCTGATTGCTCGCCAAATTTCGCCGCCCAGTCGACCAAAATCAGAATAGGGATCTTCGAATGCTCCCATCTCTTTAGCAAGCCACTCTGCGTACAAGCCCCAACCTTCAGTATACGCTGTAGTACGATATTGGGTTCGAAAACGCGGGACTTCTGTTAGCTCTTGCTGAATTGAAATCTGCATGTGATGCCCGGGGTTACCCTCGTGATAGGCAACATCTTCCAGTTGAAAAATGGGCAAGTTGGACATATCCAACATGTGAGAATAAAAAACTCCTGGGCGGGAACCATCTGGAGTTCCTGCTGCGTAGTGTTGCGCCGCTCCAACTTGTTCACGAAAAGATTCTACTCGACGTACTTCAAGTTGCGCTTTTGGTAAGCGGCCAAAAAACTGAGGTAGCTTGGCTGAGATAGAATCCAGAAACTGATTATTCAAGTCCAGATAATCCTGCCTGCCTTCGTCTGTGCTCTCAAAATAAAATTGTTTGTCTTCACGCATAAACACAAAAAAATCTTGCAACGACCCCTCGAACCCAACACTGTCTTTAATAATTTCCATTTCACCGCGAATACGGGCTACTTCAGACAATCCAATATTGTGAATTTCATCGGCGGTCAGATCTACAGTAGTCATTAAAGCAAGTCGGTAATTGTAGTAGCTATCGCCATCAGGTAACGCCCACACGCCCTGAGATAACACAGTGGCATTTTCCTTATCGATTTCGAGCCACGACATAACTTCCTGATACGCTTGCAGAACCTCGCCAGACAATATTTCCCGAGCCTGCCTAGTGAACTCCTGTGCTTGAACATCATTGATAAGGTTTCCGTCGACGAGGACATCAATCTTGCTTTGAACGTCAGTCCATAACGGTGAATTAGGCGAAGTATCATTATTACTAAAAGGAATGCCCGACGTGATTCTGCCAATTTCAGCCATAGCAAAATCGTAGGCAAATGCAGGTTGTCGAATTCCCGCTTCTGTTGCTTCTTGTACCCTTTGCAAAAGTTCAGCAAACACCCGATCAATTTCACCTAATCGGCTTATGTAAGCTTCAAGGTCTTCAAGCGTATCAACTTTATGATAATTGATTAGGAAATTGGGAATAGATGCATGGGGTCCACCACGACCAAATATATATTGATGCTTTCTAAAAGGAACTGCCTGTTCTGCGCGCTGTAGCGAGTATATCCACATATCGTAGGACAGCTTGCCATCTTCACTAAGTAGTTCGTAACTAAAGTCGGCTTGCAATCTTGCAACGCTTTCTCTTCTGAATTCCAGGATTTTATCCATGCCAGCTTCAGAGTAATCGTCCAAGCGACCATAGTCGGTTTTGTCACCCAGGCGAGTCTTGAACTGCGGACTAAAATCTAGCTGCTGTTCAAATAGCTCATCAAAAAAGCTGTTCATGCGTTCGGTTTCCACATCAGCCGAATCAATAACTGCGCTGGTTATTGCCGACTCCTGAGAAGCTACTTGATTATCATTTGTTTCGGAGGGGGAACATGATGTAACTAGTAAGATAAGAATCGAGAATATCAAACGCATAATCATTCCTTTGGCTCAGATAGAAAAATTAGAAAAAATTGACGAAGCAGAATGAAACAACCTGAATTACTGGTTTTTCAATATCAGGTATCAAACGCTTTCCAGCAGCGGTTGCCATGGATAGCTTTTGTCTGCCAGTGCCAGAAAATGCGGGTTTAGCAATTCTGATTTTTGATTATAGCTCAGCGGCTGAAATTGAGTATTGACTATATCTCCGCCTGCCGCAGAAAGTACGGCGTGTGCTGCGGCAGTGTCCCATTCACAGGTGGGAGCAAGTCGTGGATAGAGGTCTGCCTTACCCTCAGCCAGCAAGCAGATTTTCAACGAGCTACCCATGCTGACAACTTCGACTGCGCCAAGCTTTGCCTCAATTGTAGCAATCATTGTATCCAGTAGTTCTCCTCTATGGCTTCTACTTGCCACTATCCGAACTCGGGTATCACCACTTTTCATAGTGCTGGTTTTTATCGAGACTATGCCTGATTCATCCTGCTTCCAGGCTCCATCGCCCAGTTTTCCGATATAGCTAACGCCACTAACCGGCACATGCACAACTCCTGCTACGGCGACGCCCTTATCAATAAGTGCAATATTGACGGTAAATTCACCGTTACGTTTAACAAATTCCTTAGTCCCATCAAGCGGGTCTACCAACCAGTACGTTTCCCACTGACTTCGAGTTTGATAGTCAATCTCCTCCGATTCTTCTGACAAAACCGGCACGTGGGGTGTAAGATTCTTTAAACACTTTTCGATTAGCTCATGTGCGCGCTGATCTGCCTCGGTCAACGGGGAATTATCTGATTTTGTCGTAACAGCAATAGCTTCATCAGAATTGTAAACGGAAAGAATTTCACGGCCGGCGTCGACCGCAATATCTCTTAAGGCATCAAGTTGTTGGTCTTTCCACATACATCTAATCCATTGAGATTAATTGAACACAATAGTACTTGCTGGCATGTTGCATTAGCTGTTGTGCATTGCCAAGGTTTTTTTGGAGAAGCAAATGCCACCATGGGCTGATATCGACACAATCATGTTCGACATGGACGGCACACTGCTCGATCTTCATTTTGACACTTATTTCTGGCAAGTACTGGTGCCCAAGATATACAGCCAAACCCACGGAGTGAGTACCGGGGCCGCCAGGCAAATTATTATCGATAAATACAGCGAGGTTCGAGGAACTCTCAACTGGTACTGCCTGGACTATTGGGAACGAGAACTAAAACTTGAGATCGCAAACCTCAAGGCCACAATTAAACATAAGATTAAAATTCGACCCAACGTAGAGAAAATTCTTCAGACATTAAAACTAAGCAACAAGCGGCTACTATTAATCACTAACGCCCATCCATCCAGTTTGAAAATTAAAATGGAACATACCGGCATCGGGGATTACTTCCATCAGTGCATTAGTTCTCACCATCTGAAACTCGCCAAGGAAAACCATGGGTTCTGGGAGAGCTTGCAGCAACTTGAGCCATATGACCCCGAACGCACCATATTGTTCGATGACTCTCTGCCGGTATTAAGGCAGGCACAAGCCGAAGGCATAAGGCACCTTTATGCAATCAAACAGCCAGACAGCCAGCAGCCCTCCCTTGAAGCGGCGGAGTTTCCACAGGTAGACGATTTTGATCATATAATGCCTGATCGCAATAATTCGAATAACTAATACAGCTCACTAATACAGCCCCATACCACCATGCGCAAACAGACAACCGAGAAAAATTCATCAGACTTACAGCGGGTACGCCTGGATAAATGGCTATGGGCCGCCAGATTCTACAAAACTCGCGCCATAGCCAAGCATGCCATTGATGGTGGCAAGGTCTACTGTGAAGGAAGTCGAACCAAGCCCAGCAAAGAAGTAGAAACAGGAATGGAAATCCGCTTACGACAGGGTTTCGATGATAAAACTGTTATCGTTAAAACCCTCTCTGAACATCGCGGTGGTGCTCCCGCCGCTCAATTACTTTACGAAGAAACTCAAGAAAGCATCGAACAAAGACAAAAAATGGCAGATCAACGCAAGGCGGCGCCCAGCCTTTGGCCCTCAAGCGGCAAGCCCAACAAAAAGGATCGACGGCTGATCCATCGCTTTAAACAACGTGAATGAGGTGGGTTTCTGAAGTGACTCATCCGCGAATTCGAACTGCTGAGCTCACATTCACCTTGCCCATGACGCAGCAACCAACCCAAACCCCACTAATTCTCTAGCCTACAGAGAAATATCAGTAAAAAATTCCTCGGTTAGCACTGCCTTTAGATTTTTGGCATAATGCCGCTCACCTTAAACGGACCTTCAGTCAAACCCGGGCTACTGCGCAGTCACAAGAAACCTTGAAGCAGGAGAGACCTTGAGCAAGCAATTTAATGAAAGCCTAGTACGTTATCAGTTACCTGAATTCGAATCTGAATGGGGAATTGTTCATCGTGGTATCGAGAAAGAAAGCCTACGAGTTTTACCGAGTGGGCATATTTCGCAAAGCAGCCACCCACTTGTGTTGGGCTCTACGCTGACCAATCCTTTTATAACTACAGATTTTTCCGAAGCTCTACTGGAATTTATTACCCCTGCCTACGGAAATATAGATGAATGTCTGCAGGTATTGGAAAACACTCATCGATTTACACTTCAAAATCTGGAAAATGATGAGATGCTTTGGGTGGCGAGCATGCCATGCCCTATGGGAAGTGAAAACGAGATCCCGATTGCTCAATATGGCAGTTCAAATATCGGCAAACTGAAAACTCTGTATCGACACGGCTTAAGCAATCGCTATGGAAGCTTGATGCAGGCTATTGCTGGAATACACTACAATTTTTCAATGCCTGTATCATTTTGGCAACCTTATCAAAAAATTAGCGGTCATCAGGGTTCACTACAAGAATTTCAAACACAGAAATATCTGCATCTTATTCGAAATTTTCATCGTTACTCCTGGTTGCTGGTGTACTTGTTTGGAGCGTCTCCAGCGGCCTGTAAATGTTTTGTGCAAGGCAGAGAGCACAGCCTGCAAGAACTAGATGAGCACACTTTGTACCTGCCCTACGCAACCTGTTTGCGCATGGGCAATCTTGGCTATAAAAGCGAAGCTCAGAAATCTCTTTTTGTTTGTTATAACGAGTTGTCTTCCTACGCTGATTGTTTAAATCAGGCTATGCATACGCCCTATGCCGAATATGAAGCCCTTGGGCAGTCCAGAGACGGTGAGTACATCCAGATCAACACCAATTTGCTGCAGCTGGAAAATGAGTTCTATAGCACCATTCGCCCAAAGAGAAATGTTAAAGATGGCCAACGCCCTCTGCAAGCTCTAACAGAAAAAGGCATCGAATATATCGAAGTGCGAGCTCTCGATTTAAACCCCTATTTACCTCTTGGCATCGACGCAGAGCAGATCCGTTTTCTTGATACTTTTTTGTTGCACTGTCTGCTAAGTGAAAGCCCCGAATGCCATGAACAGGAATTTTTTGAAGTCTCTAGCAACCTTGCTCTAGTAGTGGAGCAAGGCCGTGATCCGAAACTGGAATTGCAGATGGATGGCGCTTCAATACGAATGACTCAATGGGCAAATGAGCTTATTGAAGACCTCGCTCACAGCGCCTCGATGTTTGATCATATTCATGGCGGGAATAACTACGAGAAAAGTCTCGCTGTTCAAGCCGAGAAAGTCGCCAACCCAGAACTAACCCCATCCGGCCGAATACTCAAAGATATGAAAGAGGGTCAAATGTCATTCTTTGAATTTTCGATGCAACAATCTCGCGCGCATCAAGCTTATTTTAAGAACAACGAACTAAGTTCAGAAGTTGAGAAAATGATGCGAGATACCGCTTCCGCCTCATTGCTGAAACAGAAAGAAATTGAAGCACAAGATAGTTTGAATTTTGATGAGTTTTTGGCAGACTGGAACAATACTTAAAATCCTGCGACGCCATGGCATCAATAGACACTCGGTGGTTTTCAAAGCCGGACAGAACTGTGTAAACTACCTCGCTTATCTGGGTAGTGGATCAACCAATTAGAGCCACATAGACACGATCATTCAGGAGAATTCAATGGCACTGGCAATTCCCGGCAACCGATTAATTAATGCAGGTGTATTTGTCGCCTGCTTAGCCACCATTGGAATAGTGCTCTACATGGAGCATGTTATGTTCCTGTCTCCCTGCGGCCTTTGCATTACTCAACGCGTATTCGTCATGTTATGCGGCTTTACCTGCCTGGTTGCTGCAATTCACAACCCCACACCGGGAGGCCAGCGTATTTACTCATTCGTGGGTGCTGCCATGTGTGTTTTTGGCAGTTACTTTGCGGGCCGACAAATATGGCTACAACATTTACCTGAAGACGAAGTACCCGCTTGCGGGCCTGGCCTAACCTATATTTACGACAACTTTCCGTTCTTGGAAACCCTCAGCTTTCTGCTTAAGGGCGATGGAAACTGTGCCGAGGTTAAGTTTCGTTTTCTTGGCATACTTACAATTCCCGAAATGTCCATGATCGCCTTCGCTGCTTTATTTGGCATTTGCATGTTTATCGCCTTCAGAACTCCTCAGTCAGAAATCAGCTAAGACTAGCCCCGACGCCAACGAAAAAACTTTTCCGCCAGAGGGAAATACTTCACTGGCAATCGGGCGTTACGCCAGGCATTGGCTGCGAATTTATTTGCCTCAGAAAGAGTCGGATAAATATGGGTTACTGCTGATATTTTCCCCAAACCCATACCATGAGTCATTGCAAATACAAATTCGCCTATTTGCTCGCCTGCATGATAGCCAACAATTGTTACTCCAAGAATTTTGTCCTTGCCAGGCACGGTTAGTATTTTAACAAAACCATGTGCCTCGCCATCGGCCAATGAACGATCATGATCATCCATTTCATAGCGAGTCACTTCATAGGCAATATTTTCAGCGATGGCTTCCTGTTCGCTAAGCCCAACTCTGGCCACTTCGGGATCGGTAAAAGTCGCCCAAGGCACAACATTGTAATTAATCTTTGATCGCCATAAGCCCCCGAGCATGGCATTAAGTGAAGCGAACCATGCCTGAAAAGAAGCCATATGGGTAAACTGATACGGACCCGCCACATCACCGCAGGCATAGATATTTGGATAACTGGTTTGCAGGTATTCATTAACCTCAACAGTGCCCTGAGGATTAAGCGCCAGCTCCAGTTCTTCGAGACCAAAGCCTTCAACATTCGCTTTGCGCCCGATAGCCAGCAGAACCTTATCAAACTCAACTCGTACAGTTTTCCCTTCGTGCTGCGCCTCCATAAATTGCACGCCGTCGGCCAAGCCAAATTTAAGAACTTTATGCGCGGTAAGTAACTTAATGCCCTGACGCTCGAAAGCCTGCATGATTACTTTTGATACTTCTTCGTCCTCTCTGGGCATAATTCGTTCTGCCATATCAACCTGGGTTACCTGTGAACCAAGATTGCTAAACGCCTGGGCCAATTCACAACCAATTGGTCCACCACCCACTATTAACAAGCGCGCAGGTAATTCACGTAGCGACCAAATTGAGTCAGAAGTAAGGTAATCAATTTGATCAAGCCCAGGAATAGGCGGCACCAGAGGTCTGGCCCCCGTTGCCAGAACAATAGCGCGGGTGTTGATGCGACGCCCGTTAACCGAAACTGTATAAGGCGATTCGATACGAGCATCACCACTGATGCATTCAACTCCAAGCGAAGTAAACCTTTCAACAGAATCATGTGGCTCAATGGTTTTAATGATTCCCTGCACTCGGCCCATAACCTGGGCGAAGTTCACTCGGCCTTCCGCCGCCTCGATTCCAAATTCTTTTGCGCGTCGAATATAAGACATTATGCGACCGCTGCGAATTATGGCCTTGCTGGGCACGCAGCCCGTGTTCAAACAATCGCCACCCATTTTGTGCTTTTCAATTAGAATGACCTTCGCCTTTGCTCCAGCCACTATCAAGGAAACAACCAGCCCGGCAGAACCCGCTCCAATCACCACTACATTGGCATCGAATTTTTTCGGCCTGGTGAATTTCTTCATAATCTTATTGCGCTGAATAGCATCAATGAAAAATTTTGCGACCAGTGGAAATAGCCCAAGAACCACAAAGGAAAGAACAACCGGGGCACTCACCAAACCAGATAACGAAGATATCTGAGACAGTTCGGAGCCAGCGTTCACATAAACTCCGGTTCCTATCAACATACCCAGCTGACTAACCAGATAAAATGATGTCGCGCGTATTGGCGTTAGCCCCATTAAAAGATTTACCATGAAAAATGGGAATAGCGGCACCATACGAATACTGAACAGATAAAAATCCCCGTCCTTTTCAATACCTTTGTTGATTGAACCCAGATAGTCGCCGAATTTGGCCTGCACCCAGTCACGCAGCAACAATCGAGATACTAGAAATGCCAGTGTTGCGCCTATGCTACTGGCAAAGGACACGATCAGAGTTCCCCACAGCACACCGAATACGGCTCCGCCGAGTAAAGTCAGAATTACCGCACCTGGAATTGACAGTGCTGCAACAGCGACGTAACCGACAAAATAAATGAGTACAGTAAGGGCAAAGTTTTCATTCTTGAATTCTTCAATACTGGCGAGGCGCGATTGAATAAAACCGAGGCTAAGATACTGACCCAGGTCGAATACAAAGTAACTGGCAATCGCCAGTGTTATGAGCCCTACTACAAAAAATTTAGTCTTGTTCACGCAATCAAACCCTTCGATTTTAGATGAAAACAGTACGCATCACGCCGAATGATGCCCTTGAAATTTAGATATAATCCTTGCCAACACAATTCGGTATGCTATAACCCTGTTGCTGTCGCCTGGGCAGATAAAACCATGCAGGATGTTGAATTTAGTCAGAAATTCGAAAAAACAATATAAACCCTTGTATATCATAAGTTAAGAGATTCCGACCCGTGTCTAATTTTGATTTCAGTCGCAAATATCCAATGAACCGAATGCGGCGCATGCGTCGTGATGAATTCAGCAGGCGCCTTATGCGCGAAACCCGACTGAGCACAGATGACCTGATCTATCCGCTTTTTATTGTTGAAGGCGAAAAGCAGCGTCAGCCAATCGATTCAATGCCCGGCATCTTCCGCTTCAGTATCGATGAACTGTTAATTGAAGCACAGGAACTGGTTGATCTGGACCTGCCCGCTATTGCTCTATTTCCATCGCTGGGTGATTCAATAAAGTCGGAAAAGGGCGATGAAGCCTACAATAGCCAGGGACTCGTGCAAACCGCCGTACGCGAGTTAAAGGCCCGCTTCCCTGAACTTGGTGTCATCACTGACGTGGCACTGGATCCTTACACAACTCATGGTCAGGATGGACTTATAGACAATAGCGGCTATGTACTTAACGATGAGACCGTTGAGGTTCTAGCCAGACAAGCCCTTTCTCACGCCGAAGCCGGCGCCGATATCGTCGCGCCGTCGGACATGATGGATGGGAGAATTGCCGCTATTCGAACACTTCTGGAGGAGAACGGCCATATTCATACCCGAATTCTGGCATATTCCGCCAAATATGCTTCCAGCTACTACGGCCCATTTCGTGATGCGGTGGGTTCCAGCGGCAATCTGGGAAGCGGCAACAAATACAGCTATCAAATGGACGTTGCTAATAGCGACGAAGCCTTACAAGAGGTAGCGTTGGACCTCGCCGAGGGAGCCGATATAGTTATGGTGAAGCCTGGAATGCCCTACCTCGACATCGTAAGCAAAGTTAAAAACGAATTTCGCGTACCAACCTTTGTTTATCAAGTTAGTGGTGAATACGCCATGCACATGGCTGCCGCCCAAAATGGCTGGCTGGATGAAGAAGCGGTGTCAATGGAATCGCTTATTGCAATCAAGCGTGCCGGTGCTGATGCAATACTTACCTACTTTGCTAAAAAAGTAGCCAAAATGTTACAACGATAACCACTCTACCCGAGTTTGATTGCCATATTCATCGTTACAGGCGCTAAAAACCTGACAAAATTTATTACCACTTGAATCCTGAATTTTTGCCCTTATCATAGGCAATAACGCGAGTAAGTAATCGAGCGCTTCTTTTAGCCAGGAGCCTGCGTGTTATCACTCAATACCCAACAAATAGCCCTAACTAAAAGGAAAAACTACATGAGCGACAATATCGTTCACATCTCCGATAGCAGTTTCGAGCAAGATGTTTTAAAGGCTGAAGGCCCCGTATTAGTGGACTTCTGGGCCGAGTGGTGTGGCCCATGTAAAATGATTGCACCGGTACTGGAAGAACTTGCCGGTGAATACGATGGCAAGCTGAAAATTTGTAAGATGGATGTTGATGCTAATACTGATACGGCTCCGAAATATGGTATTCGTGGAATTCCAACGCTACTCATTTTTAACAAAGGCGAAATTGCCGGAACCAAAGTCGGCGCGCTCTCTAAGTCTCAGCTCTCTGCTTTTATTGACAGTGTGATATAAATTGCGTTTAATGCGGTGTCTCTTAGATCTAAGAGGCACCACAGGATGTGGTAGATTCAGGCCGACTAGCCTTACTTAATATTAGGTTTAATCGAACAAATACAATTCTAAGCCGTACTGTTCACTGAGGTCAGCTGGAAGCTTTCCTAACACTCCTGAACTCGAAACCAATATCAAATAAGAATTTAAATTCATTCCAGATGTTTATCTGGGCACTTTTCTCTGGACACAAAGGTACAGTAGGTCTATATTGCGGAAATCGTTGGACAAGTATTAAAAGCACACTACAATTTAATTTCTAATTGTCGATATAAAAGAACTCATACAGTCTAAAAGTCGATTATTAGCTCCACCGAATAACTACTCCCCAATACATACGAACCCAAAACCAATTCCAAAACTCTATTAAATTAATCTATAACACTTAAATGTGCATGCCAATAACAGTTTAGGCGGCTAAGCCTTAGCTATCTAACTCTAAAGCATTCTAAGTTTACTAAAAGACCCCACAACATGAATCTAACCGAACTAAAGCAAAAACCAATTACTGAATTACTAGCAACTGCTCGTGAAATGGGATTGGACAACGTCTCACGCACACGCAAGCAGGACATTATTTTTGTCATTCTAAAAAAACACGCTAAGAACGGAGAAGATATTAGCGGTGATGGCGTGCTGGAAATTTTACAAGATGGCTTTGGATTTTTGCGTTCCGCAGATTCTTCTTACCTTGCCGGACCAGATGACATTTATGTATCACCTAGCCAGATTCGCCGATTTAACTTGCGCACGGGTGACACTGTCGCAGGAAAAATCAGACCACCAAAAGACGGCGAGCGCTATTTTGCATTATTAAAAATTCACGAAATTAATTTTAGCAGCCCGGAAGATTCCAAAAACAAAATCCTGTTTGAAAACCTGACTCCCCTGTTTCCAGACGAACGTTTAAAGCTCGAAGTGGGCAACGGCAGCACCGAGGATCTCAGCGCCAGGGTAATCGATTTAGCAGCACCGATTGGCAAAGGCCAGCGAGGTCTGATTGTTTCACCACCCAAGGCTGGTAAAACTCTCATCCTACAAAACATGGCTCAATCGATTGCGAGAAATAATCCAGAGTGCCGGCTTATTGTATTGCTGATTGATGAAAGACCAGAAGAAGTAACAGAAATGCAACGCTCGGTAAAAGGCGAAGTTGTCGCCAGTACCTTTGACGAACCACCATCGAGACACGTTCAGGTCGCCGAAATGGTTATCGAAAAAGCCAAGCGTCTGGTCGAACACAAAGAAGACGTTATTATTTTACTTGATTCCATTACTCGCCTCGCCAGAGCGTATAACACAATTATTCCTTCATCAGGCAAAGTGCTCACCGGTGGTATTGATGCTCATGCACTAGAACGCCCTAAGCGTTTCTTTGGTGCTGCACGTAACCTCGAAGAAGGCGGCAGTCTGACAATTATTGCTACTGCACTTATTGAAACCGGCTCAAAAATGGATGAAGTTATCTACGAAGAGTTCAAAGGCACGGGTAATATGGAACTGCATCTGGATCGAAAAATTGCAGAGAAACGTATTTACCCTGCCATTAACGTGCGCCGCTCAGGAACTCGACGCGAAGAGCGGCTTACCTCCGAAGAAGAATTACAACGCATGTGGATTTTACGCAAGCTGCTTAGCTCCATGGAAGATGTAGCCGCGACTGAATTCATTCTCGATAGATTGAAACAAACCAAAACCAATGAAGAGTTTTTTAATTCAATGAAGCGGAAATAGTGTGGGCTAAAAATCATCTGTCTCGATTTGCCCAACACTCGCTAGACAATTAGAAAAGTAATTTATGTCATTTAAAGATTTGCGAGACTTCATCGATTTGCTTGAGAAAGAAGGCGAGCTCAAGCGCATCCAAAAAGAAGTCGACCCCTATCTGGAAATTACCGAAATCAGTGACCGCACATTGCGTGCCAACGGTCCCGCCCTGTTATTCGAAAACCCCAAGGGTTCGAAAATTCCTCTGCTGGCAAACCTGTTTGGAAATACACGACGCATTGCTCTGGCAATGGGGCAGGAAGATATTACAGGCTTGCGTGATGTTGGCAAGCTTCTGGCATTCCTGAAAGAACCCACCCCTCCCAATGGCTGGAAAGATTTATGGAAATCTCTTCCCAGTTATAAGAGCGTGCTGAATATTTCGCCAAATGTAAAAAAATCAGCGCCTTGTCAGGAAGTTATTTTGCAGGGAGACGATGTAGACCTGTCTTTCCTGCCAATTCAAACTTGCTGGCCTGAGGATGTGGCTCCATTGATAACCTGGCCACTGGTCATTACCAAAGGTCCAGAAAAGGAACGCCAGAATCTGGGCATTTACCGCATGCAGGTACTGGGCCCTAACAAGCTAATTATGCGCTGGCTATCTCATCGAGGCGGCGCTTTAGATTTCAAGGAATGGCAGCAAAAACACCCAGGCGAAGCGTTCCCTGTATCAATAGCGATCGGCGCCGATCCAGCAACCATTCTCGCCACGGTAACACCTATACCCGATACACTTTCCGAATATGCTTTCGCCGGCTTATTGCGCGGTAGTAAAACCGACGTTATTAAAAGTCGCACCAATGATTTACAGGTACCCGCTAGTGCAGAGATTGTTCTAGAAGGTGTAATCGAACCTGGTGAAATGGCCGATGAAGGCCCTTATGGCGACCACACTGGTTACTATAACGAAGTCGAAAAGTTTCCGGTGTTCACGGTTACCTGCATCACTCATCGAAAAGACCCTATCTATCACAGCACTTATACTGGCAGGCCACCAGATGAACCTGCCATGCTGGGAGTTGCGCTTAACGAAGTATTTATACCGTTACTGCAAAAGCAATTTCCAGAAATTGTAGACTTTTACCTGCCGCCAGAAGGCTGTTCCTATCGACTGGCCATAGTCAGCATGAAGAAACAATATCCGGGCCATGCAAAACGCGTGATGATGGGTGTCTGGTCATTCTTGCGACAGTTTATGTACACCAAATTTGTAATTGTTGTTGATGACGATGTTGATATTCGTAAATGGGACGACGTAATCTGGGCCATCACTACACGTATGGACCCAATACGCGATACCGTACTAATAGATAATACGCCAATAGACTATTTGGACTTTGCCTCGCCCGTATCAGGCCTGGGTTCAAAAATGGGAATGGACGCGACTAATAAAATCGAAGGCGAAACTCAGCGCCGCTGGGGTTCAACTATTAGCATGAGCCAGGAAGTACGCGATCGTGTTGATGAAATATGGCAAGAGCTTGGTATTGAGAAAGACGATAATAAGTGAGTAAGGTGAGCGAGTGTTTGTTTTAGAGATTCGAACCAGGCTTTGAAGGCAGGGGAAGCTCCGGTAACTCTGCTCCAAGTAAAGCAATAAATTTTTCCTGATTTTCTTCGGCTTCCTCAAGCTTGCCAAGATGCTTTAACAAACGTCCGAGCTCCCCATAGGCATCCACTGAAGGTGCAATTTTAATACTTGTCTGGAAATATTCGCAGGCTTTTCCCCACAACTGAGTTCGCAAAGACAGCCGTCCTAATGTGAGCAGTAATTCTGCATTACCCGGCCGTGCTTTTAACCAGTTCTCTGCTTGGAGCAGCTGCTTCTGGCTACCGCCAAAATCGAGCTCTCCATAGCGAATTACCAATGCATCGCTCCAATGTTTCCCTAATGCTGTTTCGATGATTTTAGCGGCTTCTTCTTTATTGCCCAGCTTGAACAATATTTCTGAGTAGTGCTTAACCACTCGCTGATCTTGCTTGTAACTTGCAGGTGCCTTTTTCCACAGCTTGCTTAGTTGGTTTTGGGCTTCAGCAGCATCTACGCGACCAGTTATATCCGATGCAGCGTACAACTTCTCCATGAACACGCGAATGCGAATACGCTCTAATTCGTTACTCTCGATTATCTTGTTCTTTTCCAGAGTTGGTAACAGTTTTTCTAGCTGCTTCCAGTCTTCTAGTTTCAGGTAAACTTCTTTCAATAATTTCAACAAGGATGAATCGTTAAGAGAATTTGTTTTCAATTGCTGCAACACAGCCACGCATTGCTCGAGCTGGTCCGACTTAAATAATAACTGCGCCTTCAGGGAATTTATTGTTGAGCGAGCGGCCGGGTATTCCTGCTCTGCCTTCTCAAGACATTGTACCCAGGCGTTCTTGTCATCGCGCTGGTACGCCGCATAGGCCGCCGCCAGATAGTTCACGACGCTGGCATCGGGATCATTTGTACTCTTAATGAGTAAATTGTAACTCGACTCCCAATTTCCTCGAGTAAAATACAATAATCCTTCCACGGTTTTACTGCGGGCTTTTGCTTTGCGCTGACGATTGTATTTGCGACCAGAGCGAATTAATTGCCAGGGATTTATCCAGTGAAAAACAAACAGCAACAATTTCACAATCACATAGATGACAGCTACAGCGACAATCAATGCGAACAAACTGGTTTCAAAAGTGTAGTTGCCAAAAGAGACAAGCAGATAACCTGGATCGGCGGGAAAGCCGAGAACCAGACTAACCAGCAGTGCCAGTACAATGGCCAGGAGACTAAATATATAGAGCTTAATCATAAACGAACTCAGCGCTCACTTGCGGTAAGTTGACTGATGAGAGAAATCGACTGAGTCAGGGCTGGCAACAAAGGATCTATATCAATATCTATAAGCTGATTCAACTCAAGTGTAAGTGCTTGCCCCGCCGTAGAATCTATCACTGCATAACGCAGTAGCCAGTCTTTACTTTTAGTAAGAGATTGCTGATACAGATTGTTATCTCGCATTAGCAGAGCAAGCTGCGCCTGCTCCAGCATTAAACTTAAATTCTGTTTAATTAGAACGTCCTGACCAGGCGCCAGCATAGCCTCAGGTGTTTCATCCCATTGACGCCAGACAAATATTGAACTCAGAAATTCCAGGCTAGAATCAATGATACCTGCGGTATCAGTGCCAATCTGTACAGGCTGAGAATCATCACCGCGCCGACTTTCAAAATTTTGCCGCATGGAGCTTAGCAAATCGATAGCTTGCGTTTGCAGTACCAAATTATTCAGGCGAAGATAAATTCCTTCTCGGTCCAACACTTCG
Source organism: SAR86 cluster bacterium (assembly GCA_002402175.1). Lineage (GTDB taxonomy): Bacteria > Pseudomonadota > Gammaproteobacteria > Pseudomonadales > Pseudohongiellaceae > UBA9145. The sequence continues at coordinate 94,045 of NVVJ01000003.1, read as the reverse complement.
ACATTTTGCAAAATTAGTAATTCACTGGCGATTGCCTCCCGCACCGTAAAAACATTGTTGCTGCCTGATGCAAGCAATGCCTGATCCGCCTGGCCTAATAGAAAGACGGCGGCAGCAAGGTCACTCTCTAGTTGAAGTTTCTGATTGGCGATGCCCAGCAAATATTCTGCCTCAAGAATTTTCCACTCTTGATTAATTTCACTATCACCAATTTGTTGCCGATTTTCTAGCTCGCTTATCTGCAATGTCATTTGCCGAATTTGCTGACCAACACTACTAACATTGGTCTCAAGTTCTCGAATTGCTGAATCATCGACCTCGATAGACACAGGGTTATTAAGCTGATCCTGTACCACCTGTTGTAGTCGAGAGTTTTGCTGCGTGAGATCTTGACTAAGCTGCTGGTTTTCCAATTGCAGTGCAGCCAATTGCGATTGCAATGTTATCTGTTGATAGGCCACAAAAAGAATTCCAGCCAATATCGGTAGAAATAGAATAACCACAATACCAAAGCGCCTAAGCGCCTTATTCTTTTGGCGGCTGGAAGGACTTTTTGGATTAGCCGCGTTGCTTTTGGAAAGCTCTTCCAGAATTTTAGGTGTTTCTGTTGGTTCTGCCACAGTTTACCTTTTAACTTTTCCTTAAATTTATTTGCTACTAGCTATTAATTCCAGCGCCGCCAGAAAACTTACCGTATCAGCACCATTGGCATTAACCACTTCGGAAAAGCCTGCGGCCCTGGCTTGTTGAGCCACACGTTCTGAAGGCACCAACAATGGTAACAGACTCATTTCCTCTTTGTTATCGGCCAACATGAGTTGTAGTCTATTCAATGATTCACTGCTGGTTACCGTTAAAACATTGACTCTATGTGTTTCAAGCTGTTGATTGAACTGCTTTGTATCGTAGTCGATTGCCACTCGAGTATAGGCTTCTAGATAATCCACCTGAGCACCTCGGCCAAGCAAAGTCTCTGCCATTAATTCCCGCCCACCATTGCCGCGCACAATGCCAATCTTTTTATCCTTTACGTCATTCAGCAATGGTAATTCAAGTACATCCTCGCTGGTCATTCCACAGCTTGGCAATATAACGTCACAGTCCAGCAGCTCATGTAAGCTCGAAGCAGTAGAAGGCCCAGTAGCAACCACGCTCAACTCAAGCGGGAACTGCGGCCAGTAACTGGCAATCAATTCCGCGCCAAACCTTGCTGCGTTGCTACTGACAAAAATAAGAATTTGATAACTATCGAGGCTTTGTACTTTATCGCGAACTGCCTGAATTTCATCTTTGAGCTGCAGCGGTTGAATATCGATAAGTGGCAAGCTCAGAACTTTGCCTCCAGCTGCTTCAATTGCTGCCCGCAAGGATTCCTGTTGCTTAGCAGGTCGTGTAATCAATACATGAACATCAGCGAGTGAATCCGCAATCATTAAATTACCTTTGCCTGATGCTATTAGTTGAGACTGTTGTTGAGATTATTGCTGGGGCTACTGAATCGTGTCTCTAAGTGCCTCAAGAATTTCTTCCGCACCTTGAGACAATAGATCTTCAGCTACTGTTAATCCAAGATGCTCCGCTTGGTGTTTGTCGCCTTGAATCTCGCTACGAATAATTCTGCTTCCTTCGAGATTACCCACCAGCGCACGTAAATGCAGAACTTCACCATCCAGCTCGGCAAAACTTGCAATGGGCACCTGACAACCACCCTGTAAGCGCGCGTTAACGGCTCGCTCAGCCACAACCCTTATCGCGGTGTCATTGTGATGCAGGCAATCAATCAGTTTTATTGTTTCAATATCCTGAGTTCGGCATTCAATACCAACCGCCCCCTGACCTCCAGCGGGCAAACATTCACTAAACGCTAGCCGCTGTCTGATTCGATCACCAAGCTCTAACCGCTTCAATCCGGCCGCTGCCAGAATAATGGCGTCATATTCTCCGGCATCGAGCTTGCCCAATCGAGTACCTACATTGCCGCGCAAATCAGCGATTACCAGATCTGGTCTTAGCTCCCGCAACTGACACTGCCGTCTAAAGCTGGATGTACCCACTTTTGCATTGAGCGGCAAATCTTTAAAGCTAGAGAATTGATTGGATACAAAGGCATCAGCGGGGTCTTCCCGCTCACAGATAACCGCCAGGCCCAGCTGGTCTGGAAATTCCATTGGCACATCTTTCATTGAATGTACCGCTATGTCTGCTCGGTCTTCTAGCATCGCGTGTTCTAGCTCTTTAACGAACAAGCCCTTGCCGCCTATTTTGGCCAATGGTGTGTCCAGAATTTTGTCACCCCGTGTACTCATCGCCACCAGCTCTACACAAAGGCCACTATGTGCCTTCTGTAACGCGTCTTTCACATAATTCGCCTGCCACAACGCGAGTGGGCTTTTGCGAGTAGCGATTCTTAAGGTTTTTACCGAGGATTGTTCTGACATAGGCTCTCTAACGATGTTCAAATTTCAAAGTTACTGCACATTTTACGTCAATTGCCGAGTTTTGTCCGAACTCGCGCCTGTATAAGCGTGTTATCTGGCACTTCAATAGCGCCATGCCTGTTTACCAAGCTTATTAAGCGTTATCTATCCTGTTATACTCGCGCCCCTGACAAAAAGTGCTACCAGGAATGATGGTGCTTCTACACCTAACTGACTCCAACACAAACACGCGTTGCGTAACTGACTTATGAGCGACAATAAAGATCAAAACAAACTTTGGGGTGGCCGATTTACCGAAGCCACGGATGCCTTTGTAGAGCGATTCACTGCCTCGATAGAGTTTGACCGCCGCCTGTATCAGCACGATATAGATGGCTCCATCGCCCACTCTAAGATGTTACATAAAGTCGGTATTCTTAGTGATGACGAACAGCAGCAAATTCACGATGGCCTGGAATCAATCAGAGCCGAGATTAAAGCGGACACGTTCACCTGGTCTGTTGCCTTAGAAGACGTGCACATGAACATAGAGGCTGCGTTAACCAGCCGCATCGGTGACGTGGGTAAGAAGCTACATACCGGACGCTCGAGAAATGATCAGGTTGCTACTGACCTCAGGCTTTATGTGCGAGATGAAATTGATCAGGTCGCAGTTCTGATTTCAAAGCTGCAACTGGCCCTGGTAAATCTTGCAGAAGCCGAGGCAGATACAATTATGCCGGGCTTCACGCATTTGCAAACAGCTCAACCCATTAGCTTTGGTCATCATATGTTGGCCTGGAATGAAATGTTGGAACGCGACTATGCCCGCTTACTGGATTGCCGCAAACGAGTGAACCAGTCTCCTTTAGGCGCGGCAGCATTAGCTGGCACCACTTATCCAATCGATCGCGAGTATACAGCGCAACTTTTGGGGTTTGATGCTGCCAGCAAAAATTCACTGGACTCAGTGAGTGATAGAGACTTCACTATCGAGCTGGCTGCTTTTGCCAGTATATTAATGATGCACCTTTCTCGTTTTTCAGAAGAGCTGGTTTTGTGGACATCGGCTCAATTTGCTTTTATCGATCTTCCTGACAGGTTTTGTACTGGTTCGTCAATAATGCCGCAAAAGAAAAACCCGGACGTCCCCGAACTGGTACGCGGAAAAACAGGCAGAGTATATGGGCACCTGACAGCACTGTTAACATTAATGAAATCTCAGCCATTGGCCTATAACAAAGACAATCAGGAAGACAAAGAACCTGTTTTCGATTTGCTGGATACCGTCAAGGATTGTCTGTATGCCTACAGCGAAATGATGCCAGCCGTTAGCTGCAACAAAGATGTTATGTACCTGGCGGCAAAGAAGGGCTATTCAACTGCTACGGATTTGGCAGACTATCTTGTTAAAAAAGGCATGGCCTTCAGAGATGCCCACGAGGTAGTAGGAAAATCTGTAGCATTCGGCATTGAACAGAAAAGAGATTTGTCTGAACTGACTCTTGATGAATTGAAATCATTCTCCGATTTGATTGAAGATGATGTCTTCCAGGTTTTAACTCTGGAAGGTTCAATCAACGCCAGAAATCATATTGGCGGTACCGCACCAGAACAAGTGCACAAGGCAACCAAGGCAGCAAAATCTACTTTGAACGCGCGCTAGATACCCTAGATACCCTAGCGACGCGTCGGTGCCTGCAATTCAATATCGTATTCCACTAAGCGATTTCCGCGCCGGGTTTTCACTGTAACTATATCTCCAGGCTTATACTTCTCAACAATGTCGGCATAGTCGTTTTCAGTTGCAACTGGCTCACCACCAATTTCGACGATCACGTCGCCTAGTTGAATTCTGCCGCGCTGACTCCGAGACAGACCTCGCATTCCCTTGCGCTGGGCATCGCCACCTTCGACGACATCCATCACAATCACACCTTCAATACCCCACAGGTTTCTATAATAATCCGGCTGAGGAATTCGCACTATGCCTAGCACTGGTGTCTGCACCCTGCCGTAAGCGATAAGCTCGGGCACTACTCTTTTTACCGTGTTAACCGGAATAGCAAATCCTATTCCTGAGCTGGCACCGCTAGGGCTATAAATCGCGGTATTAACTCCAATCAACTGGCCCAGGGAATTCAGCAGCGGTCCTCCAGAATTTCCAGGATTAATTGCCGCATCGGTTTGAATAACATCGCCAATTTTTCGGCGACTAACAGAATCTATTTCTCGGCCAAGGGCACTAACAACACCCACAGTCATGGTCGTATCCAGACCAAAGGGATTACCGATAGCAATAACCTTGCGCCCTACTTCTAAAAGTGAAGAATCCCCTAGCTGCACAGGAATCAGATCTACCCCTGGCGCATCAATTCTAAGCACGGCTAAGTCCTTATCCGGATCGCCACCTACCGCGGTGGCGTCATAGGTGGTTCCATCCTGCATGGTCACCGTGACTCGCTCCGCCGCCTGAACAACATGAAAGTTGGTCACGATATAACCTTCTTTGTTCCAGATAAAACCCGTACCACTGCCCTGTGGAACTTCTTGTGGATTAAGTGAGTAGTAAGAACGCACTAGCCGAGAATTTGTGATATTCACTACTGAGGGACTAGCTAGCTTGAATACCTCAATATTGTTCGCTTCATCATTAGTTTTAAATTGGCTGTAATCTACCGACTGAGCATTGCCTAACGAGCTTGCCGAAAAGACAATCAGGCCGATTAGTAAAGATTGTAAAGTTTTCATTGCGGAATAACCTGTTCGTGGTAAAAAGTAGTACAAAGTCGCTATCTGGCAACATTATGCTGTCTTAGATTGCGGTACACAGTGCTAGCTATTAGATAATATCAATCCCCAAAGATTCAAGTGCTGGAGCTTGAGATATTCAGACATAAATTCAATGCCCACTAAATACAACACAATTGGTAAGACTTATACGTCGACAAGAGCGGCAGACCCTCGCATTACGTCTCGATTAATTGAACTATTGGGGCTTCCTCCCCATTCCTCTCTAATTGACATTGGGGCAGGTACTGGGAATTACAGCTTTGCTCTGGCTGAATGTGGCCATAATGTCATGGCCGTTGAGCCATCTTGGGTTATGCGCGAGCAGGCTCAAGCTCACCAAAGGCTAACATGGCAAGAAGCCAGTGCAGAAAATTTACCGTTTGCGGACAAGCAGTTTCAGGGCGCGGTAATGACGCTGTGCCTACATCATATGGACGACTGGCAGCAGGGTATAAAAGAGGCATTACGAGTAACCGGTGGCGGGCCTCTGGTAGCTTTTGCATTTGATATTCACCACAAAAGTAACTTTTGGCTATTCGATTATTTTCCGGAGTTTATCGATATTGATAAAAACTGGGCGGCGAGTTTGCAGGAGCTGAATGATTTTGTGGAACAAGATTTAAAGGGTAGTTTTGATTGCCAGCGGTTCCCGTTGCCAAAAGACCTTATTGATCATTTTGCCGCCGCTGCCTGGGCACGCCCTGAACTGTACTTGCAGGAAAAATACCGCAATGGCATTTCATCTTTTTCAAAAATTAACAAAGAAGTACTGCAACAAAAACTAACACACTTAAAAAATGAGTTAGACAGCGGCGAATGGAAAAGAAAGTACGGGGAGCTTCTGCAGCAGGAATTTTATGATCGTGGTTATGTGTTTCTCACAATTCATTCATAAGCCGTAATCTCTTCCTGTATTTCCAGCCACATTTCTTCTTTTTCCAGCATTTGTGTTTTTAGTTTTCCCTGATGCTGTAGTAATTCACGCAGGCCATTTTTTTGAGCTTCTGTATATAAGTCTTCGTCTAGAAGCGATTCTTCAATTTTCTTAAGTTCAATATTAAGTTTATCAATAGCATTTTCAATCGCTCTCTCCTGTTTTTTTAATGGAGCCAACTTTTCTCTATGCGCTGCTGCCTGCTGTCTTTTTTCTTTTTTATCCAGTTTCGGTTGTAAAGAATCGGTGTTCTTGTCATTTCCAATGTCAGGGAATTCTCCCTCATCGGCACTGGATTGCTGACCTAGCCATTTCTCGTAGTCATTTAAATCGCCTTTGAACTCAGCAAATTTCCCCTTATGTATCGAGTAAAACTCATCCACAGTGTTGACCAGTAAATGTCGATCATGGGAAACCACTATCATTGCCCCCTGGTACTGCTGCAACGCCACGGTTAAGGCGTGGCACATCTCCAAGTCAAGATGGTTTGTGGGTTCGTCGAGTAATAACAAGTTCGGCTTTTGCCAGGCTACTTTTGCTAGAGCCAATCGTGCTTTTTCTCCTCCGGAAAAAATTGCAATCTCTTCATCAATTCTTGAGCCGCGAAAATCAAAACCACCAAGAAAGTCCCTGATTTCCTGATCAGTGGCTTTTCTTTCATCTTTTTGTAACAAGCGCATTGGGCTATCACTTTGGTTCAACTCATCAACCTGATGTTGAGCGAAGTAACCAATGCGAAGTTTCCTGGCGGTTATAACTTCTCCGCCTAGCTGAGACATTTGCCCAGAAAGAACTTTTAACAAAGTTGATTTGCCGCTGCCATTAAAACCGAGCAAACCAAAACGAGATTCCGAACGCACACTGAGGTTTATTGCATCTACTAATGGGGCATCAAAGCCAATGCTCAAGGCTTCCATTTGCAATAGATAGGATGGGAGTTGATCAAGCTCTGGAAATTGAAACTTGAAAGGAGAATTCACATGCGCTGGCGCGATGTCCTGCATACGATTCAATTCCTTCAGGCGACTTTGAGCCTGTTTTGCCTTGCTTGCTTTGGCGCTGAATCTACGCACAAAGCCTTCAATCTCGGCACGTCTTTTCTGCTGCTTCTCGTACATGACTTGTTGCTGCCCCATTCTTTCCGCTCGCAGCTTTTCAAATGCACTGTAATTTCCTTTGTAGGTATCGAGCGAATTGTTTTCAAAACTTATTACGTTATCAATAACTGAATCAAGAAAAGTTCTATCATGAGAAATTAACAGGATTGTTCCCTGATATTGCTGCAACCATTGTTCCAGCCAGACCGTTGCTTCAAGGTCGAGATGGTTAGTGGGTTCATCGAGTAATAATAAATCAGATGGACACATTAAGGCTGCTGCAAGATTTTGCCTTACCCTCCAGCCTCCTGAAAAGCTACTTACTGGCCTGTCAAAATCTTCCACGGAAAACCCCAGCCCGGAGAGAAGCTGCTCTGCTCGATGTTTAATATTGTAGCCCTGGATGTCCTCCAGCTTACCAATTACATCCGCGAGCTGGTGATCATCACCTTTTTCCTCCGCCTGAGCCATGAGAGCTTCCAGCGCTCGATATTCGCTATGGGCATCTATGACAAAATCAAGCGCGGAGCGACTACTGCCAGGGGTTTCCTGTGCCATGGATGAGCTTCTCAGCCCATTGGGAATCTCAATTTCTCCTTCTTCAAGGGACAATTCCCCGCTTAGCACTTTGAACAGGCTGGTCTTTCCACAGCCATTTCTGCCAATAATACCTGTGCGCTGCCCCTTATGTATCACCAGACTCACGTCTCTCAGTAATATTTGAGAACCACGCATTAACATAATATTATTCAGTGAAATCATTGGCTTAAAGCTTATATAGTTGAAATCATAAAGCGGCACATCATACACCATAATTGATTTCATCAGATCGAATTCGTACTATTGCACAATGCCTCGATAATTCGTTGTGGCGCTGCATTAGCTGGACTAACAATGAAACAAATTTTGGTCATCGACGACGACGAAAAACTGGGAGAACTCCTCACTCAGTATCTCGAACGATATGACATGAAAGCTCATATCGCACTAACTCCCACCAAGGGGTTTGAGCTACTTAAAAAGCTTAAACCAGACCTTTTGATTCTGGACGTTATGCTTCCGGAAAAAGACGGTTTCGAGATTTGTCGGGAAATTCGCGCCAAATCATCAATTTATGGCCAGTTGCCTATTTTGATGCTGACAGCTCATGCCGAAGTCACAGATCGTATTGTTGGTCTTGAACTTGGTGCCGACGACTATTTGCCAAAACCATTTGAACCTCGCGAGTTGGTTGCACGAATTCACAATATTTTAAGACGCAGTAGTGACGACAACAACATGCGAGACATAAAGGCAATTAATGGTCTTGAAGTCGAGCCTTCGCGCAGAGAAGTCAAACTGGATGGCGCCGTTCTCGATCTGACGACAATGGAGTACGAGTTACTAATTTTGTTCATGCAATTCCCCAATAAAACGTTTACTCGCGATGAGTTAATGAATCGCTTACGCGGTATCGATGCCGAATTATTTTCTCGCGCTGTAGACACCCTGGTTAGCCGCTTACGACATAAGTTAAATGACACATCTAAAACCCCAAGGTTTATTAAAACTGTTTGGGGTCGTGGCTATACTTTTGTCGGCGAGCAAATATGACCTCACTGGTTCAAAATGTAAAACGATCGCTTTTTTTTCGATTGTTTCTTATTTTTGGAATCACCGTGATCATGTTTTCGATAATACTCTCGGTTTCACTTCGGCGCGTAAATCAGAACGTTAATGTTACCGATACTATTCCTGATTTTTTTACTCGCAATATCGAATCAATAATTCAGGACATTGGCACTCCGCCAAACTTAAGCAACGCTATGCGCCTTGCTAGCGAACTGGATTGGAGCATCGACATTCACAATCCCATAATGCGCTGGAGCTCCGACAGTGAGAACCGCCTTAATGTCAATGATTCGACCTATAGTCGAACTCTAACCGGTAACGCCGAAGTTCGCACAATAGATAATGAAGATATCATTATGGTGCAAACGGGCGGCTATGACTTCTATCTGTATCAGCGCTCTATTAACGACAATAGCTTTAATTACCTGGTTTTGTACGTTGGCGTTGCGCTTGCAGCAATCGTGCTATTTCTTAACTACTTTATGGTTTCTAAACTATTAGACCCGGTACGTTTACTAAAAAATGGCGCAGAACGTATTCGACAGGGCGACCTAAGCTTTCGAGTAAAAAGCAATAGACAGGATGAGTTGGGCGAGCTAACCGATAGCATTAATCACATGGCCGATTCACTGCAATCTATGTTGGAGGCAAAACGCCAACTACTACTGGCAATTAGTCACGAACTTCGCACTCCGCTTACCAAGGCAAAACTTCGACTTGAATTCATGCCGGAAAGCGATGAAAAAGACCGGCTAAAGGAAGACCTCAAAGAGATCGAGCTACTAATTTCGGACTTAATCGAAGCGGAACGTTTGAACGACGAGCATACTGTTTTGATTATTGAGCCAACGCTGATTGCCGAATTTGTCGCCGGCGTATCTGAACAGTTTGGTGACTACGAGGGTGGCCTGGAAGTTGAAACGCCAGAGATTGACGAAGAATTTTTAATTGATAAACTTAGAGTAAGGTTGTTAATTACAAATCTGCTTAATAATGCAATACGCCATGGCGAAGAAAACCCAATTAGGGTTAGGATCAGTTTCGAAAATGATCAGGTGATTATTGAAGTAGCAGATCAGGGCGAAGGCATTGCCGAAGAGCATTTGTCACAAATAAGCGAACCCTTTTATCGAGCTGATAGTTCCCGACAAAGAAATACTGGAGGCTTTGGACTTGGGCTCTATCTATGCCGTCTTATAGCTCAGGCTCATGGCGGCATACTGATTATTGAAAGTACATTTGGCGAAGGCACACATATAACGGTGAAATTACCTCGCCACCCTCCTGACCTTGCTGCCGCAACAGATTAGAGATTCTCGTAGTCTAAACGAGTAGCTTAAACGAGTAGTCTAAACGACCATTTTCCTGCGCTGAGTCCGAAAATAACCTAACACCAATGCCAGTAAGGTTAGCAGTATTGGAATCATGGCTGTGTTAATCCATTTAAGATTAGCTCCCAATCGCTCAATATCTTCAGTCAATTGATATTGTACATCTCGCAGTCTACGTCTAGTCTGCAGCATTTCTTCGTTAAAGCCTTCGACTTCAGCCTGAATTTCAGGGGTAATTTGCCCTATCAGTTCACCGTCTTCTGTCTGATTCAATTCAGCCAGAGATTGCTCCGTTTCTGCCAACCGCTCAAGAAGAACCGCTTCTTCGCTACGCAGGCGTTCATCGGCTTCACGCTGCAACTGTACAACTCGTGTAAAGGGTCTTGAGTATCTACCGCGACTTCGAATACTGGCCAGATCAACACCACCACTAAGGTTGTCCAGCGCATTAATCACAACATCTCCATTATTGGCAAAGGGTTGTGGTACGCGCTGACCCATAAATTGAGCAACCTGCACCCAAAGTCTGTCGCTTAACATATCGGTGTCAGCAAACAATAAAATGTTAACTTCACCGTTTGAACTAGCAATGTGCTCAACTACTGGTTCAGATTCTTCTTCCTCAGCAACCTCCGACTCTTCATTTGCTTCTCCCAATGCTTCATCAGTCACGGGTCGGCCATCGGGAAACGCACTTTGAATCACACCGCTAATACGTGCGGCAATGGTAAAACTTTGCTCGGCCGATTCAAACTCGTCAAACAACACGGAAGGGTCAGTAACGTCTTCTAGCAAACCTGCATCCATCAACATCGCATCAGTGGATGAAAAAATAAATGGCTCAAACCGAGTAGTTGCTCCTTCGGCGTGTGCAATAGCACCACTAGAGGAAAAATTTATCGCCTCCAGACGATTGGTAACAATATCATCCTGGGCAAGAAAACCTCGCTTTACTCCGAGCATTCCCAAATGAGCAACTGGTCGACTGCTCTGCCCCATCATGACCCTTAGCGCCAGCTCATTGTCGGTTAGCACCTTTTGGCTGTCGTATTCAACTCCCCATGCCTCCAGCAAGCCGGGCAAATCTGAGCTCATTCCAGCAGGAATAAGCGAACCCTGGGCGGAACGGGTCACCATAGAATCTGCGTTAGGGTCTAAAAATACTAATGTTCGACCTCCGCGCATAACGAATTGATCAACGGCGTATAGCATCTGTTCGTCTAAATCTTGCGGATGCACAATCATAAGAATGTCGACTTCTTCGCCAATGGCGTTCAAAGTCATATCAATCCGCCTAACCGCATACAGCTGACGGATAATATCCATGACCATCCACTGCTGAGTTGCCTGACCCACTACAGGGTTGAAACCACCATCAATATCTAGCTCAGTAAGCAGGCCAACAACAAGTCGATCAGGTTGGTCTGCCTTGGTTACCAGCTTCATGAATTCATATTCAAGAAATTGTTCCTGATCAGGACGAATAAGCGGCATCGTTTCAGAAACTTGGCCATACAAACTGGGCGTATCGCTTTGCGTTTGCACGGCAACTAATCCAAAATAAATCGCCTGCGCTCCCTGCGCTACCGGTACTGCCCTAACGCCAAACTGTGTGGCCAGGTCTTCATCTTCCGAAAACGGTTCTGGGTCTATTACACTCAGCGTCAAACGGCCGTTACTGGCAATAACTATTTCCCTAAGTAATTCCTGCACGCGATTTGCATAGCTGCGAATTTGAGGAGCATCTTCGGTAGCACTTTCTGAGTAAAAGAAGATAAGTTCAACCGGGTTTTCCAAATTTGACACCAGGTTTCGCGTACCATCGGATAGCGTATAAAGTTTGTCCTCCGTCAAATCTATTCTAAGACTTGGCAGCAGGCTAATGATGATTACACAAACAATTAAAGCGATGCCGATCACAAACAGGCCGACACTTGAAAACAGAGATTTAATATTCATCTGGTTTGTTTCTCCTAGTTGGCCTTTTTCATTTCGATAACAATTGCGCTGGCCATTAGCCATGCTGCAATAAACACACTAAAAAACAGAAAATCTCTAATATCGAGAACTCCCTTTGCGATTGAGTCAAAATGAGTGAGAAAACCCATGGCCGAAAACGCATCAACTAAAATTTGCGGAAACCAAGATGGAAATGCATCAAGCAATATAGGTGAGCCCATTATCACGAACAAAAAGCATATGCTTACGGTTAAAATGAAAGCGATAACAGAGTTCTTAGTGCACGCTGACATACATGACGCAATTGAGAGAAAGCCTCCTGCCATAAACCAGCTACCAATATAGGCGGCCAATATAACGCCGTTATCTGGATCACCCAAATAATTTACCGTGAGCCAAATTGGAAAAGTTAGCGCCAAAGCAATTCCAGTAAGGGCCCAGGCGGCCAGGAATTTTCCTACTACAACGTCGGAAAGTCTCACCGGCAAAGTAAGTAGTAGCTCAATGGTGCCGGTTTTACGCTCATCGGCCCACAAGCTCATACCGATTGCAGGAACCATGAATAAATACAACCAGGGGTGGAAACTAAAAAATGGCAACAAGTCTGCCTGCCCACGAACATAGAGCCCGCCCAGATCAAAGGTAAATATTCCGTTCGAGATTAAAAAGATTACGATGAAAATATAAGCCAGTGGTGTGGCAAAATAACTTCCCAGTTCACGCTTGAATATAATGACGAGGCTTCCCATTATTCAACTCCTCGCTGATTTTGTGAACCTGAGGCTGAATCCGGCTGTGCATCTAATTGCGTGACAGTTCTAAACACATCTTCCAGTTGACCGCGGCTGACATGAAACTCGGTAATGGGCCATTGCTTTGACTGTGCAATTTCGGAAACCTGAGCGAATATAGATTTGCCTTCTTTGGTAAGAATTGTAAATGTTAACTCGTTCTCTTCATCCTTCTCTACAGCGGCCACTTCGGGCACATCCTTCAGATCTGCTTCCAGGTCATAGTCTTGCGTTAAACGTACAGATACTGCCTGATGGTATTTAGATTTTGCTTCCAGCTCTGCTGGCGTGCCATCTGCCACTATTTTTCCCTGGGAAATTATAATCGCACGGCTGCACACCGCGGTTACCTCTTCGAGAATGTGTGTAGAAATAATTACAATTTTATCTCGTGCCAAATTTTTAATTAGCTCTCGTACATGGTGTTTCTGATTCGGATCGAGACCATCGGTTGGTTCGTCGAGAATCAACACTTTGGGATCATGCATAATTGCTTGCGCCAATCCTACTCGACGTTTGAATCCTTTGGACAAGGTCTCGATAGTTTGCTGGCTTACAGACCCAAGCTCAACTTCATCAATTGCCTGTTGTACTCGCCGGCTAATTTCACTACCTCTGAATCCTCTCACCTGGGCAACAAAGGCGAGAAAGTCCCAGGTAGTCATGTCACCATAAGAAGGCGCACCTTCGGGCAGGTATCCCATCAGGGACTTCGCTGCTATTGGTTCATCGCTAATATCGTGTCCATCGATAGTAACGGTGCCTGCAGTAGGTGAAATAAAGCCCGTAATAAGCTTCATAGTCGTAGATTTACCTGCCCCATTCGGGCCAAGAAACCCCAACACCTCACCTTCAGAAATATCGAAGCTGAGATTGTCGATGGCAGTAAACTGTCCAAATTTTTTGGTCAAATTAGTAATTTTAATCATCTAATTACTGATCCTGAGCTGAATTAAATTTTCTGTATTCGCTTAATGTGAAGCGAGAGTACTGGCTGCAAATTGTGATGGGCAAATATAGTCGCGTTAACCCCTTATTTCAAGATTCGACCCGTTATTCATCTGCTTCATCGCTTGTTACGCCAATAACCCGCGAGAAGCGTGAATCTCAGTGGTAATTTGCCCTGTGTTTCTATTTATTTGAGAGTTATAATCGCCAGCTTTCCCGCATTGGGTACTACTCATAGCAAATGAAAAAACAAACGGCGACAGTCATATCGACAATAATGCTTACCGTTCTGGTATTAAGCCTGAGCTACTGTGGGCAGAAAGGCGGGTTAACTCGCCCGAATGAAACTGCTTTTACAGTCACTAGTAAATAAAACTTGCCTCAATCGGGGATTCCCCACTAAACAGGTTCCAAATCAAAATGGATTATTTCAACTATAAAGATGATTCGCTGTTCGCGGAAGATGTCTCAGTCGCTGACATTGCCGATGAGTTTGGAACACCTTGTTTCATCTACTCCAGGGCCACCCTGGAACGACATTACAAAGCCTATCAACAGGCACTGGACGGCATTCCCAATATGGTTTGCTACTCGGTAAAGGCCAATTCCAACCTGGCAGTACTTGACACACTAGCCCGCCTTGGCGCTGGCTTCGATATAGTATCAGGTGGCGAGTTAACGCGAGTCCTGGCCTCTGGCGGCGATGCATCAAAGGTAATCTTTTCTGGCCTTGGCAAGACCATAGCCGAAATTCAACAGGCGCTGAAAGCCAACATTCATTGTTTCAACGTTGAATCTGAGCCCGAACTGGACAGAATTAATGAAGTGGCTGTGGGTCTTAAATTACAGGCACCCATTTCTATAAGAGTAAACCCAGATGTTGATGCTGGCACTCATCCTTATATATCCACTGGCCTTAAGGAAAACAAATTCGGTATATCCAGTGAGCAGGCACTTAATGTTTACCGCCGCGGGGCAACAATGCCGGGAATAAAGCTCATCGGTATTGATTGTCACATTGGCTCGCAGCTTACCGATATCGATCCATTTCTAGACGCTATCGATCGACTGCTGGCAATGGTTGACCTGCTTGAATCTGAAGGCATTCACCTTAGCCATTTCGACATGGGTGGAGGCTTAGGCGTTACCTACGATCAGGAAAACCCACCTCTTCCCGCCGATCTCATCAAGGCTGTTAAAACGCGATTTGTTGATCGTGATATGACCTTGCTGGTGGAGCCAGGCCGGTCTATCGCGGCAAATGCGGGTATTTTTGTTACCCGTGTTGAATATGTAAAGTGTAATGAGCACAAAAACTTCGCCATTGTTGACGGCGCAATGAATGATCTATTGCGGCCCGCGCTTTACAGCGCATGGCAGGAGATTATTCCAATCAATAAGCAACAAGGCACTCCAGCAGTTTATGATGTTGTAGGCCCCATCTGCGAATCGGCTGATTTTTTAGGCAAAGAACGCAGCCTGATACTCAAGCCTGGCGATCTGCTGGCAGTAAGGTCGGCAGGTGCCTACGGCTTTGTAATGAGTTCTAATTACAATACCCGCCCACGGTCGGCGGAGATTATGGTTGACGGAAGCAAAGTGCATCTGGTTCGCAAACGCGAGGAGTTAACAGACATGCTAAAGCTCGAATCCCGTTTACCAGAATAGCCAGGGCCAGTTCTGACGACAGCTCTCTCAAAGGCGTTTTTATTATGCAAATTCCATTTACCAAAATGCACGGCCTGGGCAATGACCTTATGGTCCTGGACCTTGTATCCAACAAAATAGAGCTGAGCCGTGAGCAAATTCGACTATTAGCTGACCGACACTGCGGCGTAGGCTTCGATCAACTATTACAGATTGAACCGGCTTCTGATGACAATGTAGATTTCAATTATCGAATATTCAATGCTGATGGTGAAGAAGTTGAACACTGTGGCAACGGTGCTCGATGTTTTGCCAAATATGTTCATGACAACGGCCTAAGCAGTAAAAATCCTGTTGTAGTGAAAACAGTTAATCGCATTTTGACACTGCTTTTGCAGGACAATGGCGATGTCACTGTCGATATGAGCGAACCTGAATTCGATCCTGCACAAATACCCTTTGCGGCCGACACCGCCGCAATGACCTATTACGGAGACCTAATAGTAAATGGCGCAGAACAGGAAATTGAGTTCTGTGCATTATCCATGGGCAATCCTCACGCCGTAACTATCGTTGACGACGTAAGCCTTGCCGCCGTCGAAGACATCGGAGAAGTATTAGGTACTCATCCAGACTTTCCCCAAGGCTGCAATGTGGGGTTCATGCAAATCATAGATCGGCAGAATATTAATCTGCGGGTGTATGAACGAGGTGCGGGAGAGACATTGGCATGTGGAACCGGCGCCTGTGCGGCCGTGGTCGCAGGTTGCCTACAGGGACTATTAGATGATACCGTCACGGTAAATTTACATGGTGGACAACTGACAATAAACTGGTCAGGTCAGGGCTCTTCGGTTCTGATGACAGGACCAGCTACTACGGTTTACCAAGGGACTATTCAAATATGAGTAATGACGCTTCCGCTGCTGAAAAAGCTGAACCTGAAAATGATATTTCAGCAGAACAAGTCGCCCACTATCTGAAGAATAACCCCAAGTTTTTTATTGAACAAGATGAACTACTGGCAGATCTGTCATTGCCTCATGAAAGCGGAAAAGCCATCTCGTTATTAGAACGACAAGTCACCATCTTGCGCGATAGAGGAATAGAAGCTCGACAGAAGCTTAATAATTTATTAGAAAATGCTCGTAATAACGACGAGCTTTTCGATACAACTCAAAACCTAGTGCTAGCGCTTTTACGTGCAGAGAATACAACCGAAATAGCAAACATCACGCAAGATCAGTTATCGAACCATCCCAACATTGATGCCTGCGAAATTATCATTGTGCAACGCAAAGGGCTTAACGTTTCTGATTCCATTCGTGTCGATTTCCGCGAAAAACTGCAAGAAGATTTTAGCGATGTTTTTCGGCTTAAAAAAACTCATTGCGGCGCGATCACTGATGATAAAATTGAATATTTATTTCCGTCTGTTGGCAATATTCGCTCCACTGCATTGTGTCCAATTTCAAACAAGGGCGCAGTACTTGCACTAATAGCATTTGGCAACCGAGAAGAAAACTACTTCAATATTAACCTTGATACCCTGTTTCTGGACTTCATTGGACACGTCGTCGGTGCTGTTCTGGACAGGCAATTATCTAAACCTGCCTCATAAGACTACTCTGTATGAGATAGTCGGCAGGCAACTCTGAGCGATCAATTAATACCATGCCCACTGAAAGCTCTGTAGATAACAACAATCCCCTGGTTTCAGTAATTTGCCGCACAATCGGACGCTGCGAATTACAGCAGGCGTTACAGTCCATAAGTGTTCAGACTTACCCCAACCTAGAAATAATTCTGGTTAATGCGGCCGAGAGTACCCTCGACAATATCCAGTCATGGGCAGGAAATATTACCACTGCTGTCATCTCCCCCGGCCATACTCTAAAAAGATCAGAAGCGGCCAATGCCGGCTTGCAGGCAGCCAACGGTCATTGGCTTATGTTTCTTGATGACGATGACTGGGTTGCAGAAGATCACGTGAAAAATCTCGTTGATTTCCTTCAAGGACAATCAGAGGTAAGTGCCGCGTATAGCAGCACTCAGAAAACAGATTCGCATGGCGAAATAGCAGACGGCGTATTCGACATAGACTTCGACCCGCTACTGCTAATGCGGGACAACTACATTCCCATACACGCCATGGTGTTTGCCAAAAGTCTAATTGATAAAGGTTGCCGCTTTGATGAGGCTTTCAATATTTATGAAGATTGGGATTTTTGGTTACAGCTCAATCAATTTACCGCCTTTAAACATATCCATAAGTTAACGGCTTTCTATCGCGGTGGCGGAGATTTTGATACAACCATCGAGAGTGAACAAGTTAGATACCAAAGTGAGCACAGCCTGGGACAAGGTAGAGCTGCGGTATTCGATAAATGGCTGACTCGATGGAATGGCGATGATATTAACCAGTTACTTGGACATGTGGATCAGTCTATTGAAGTGTCAGAACTGGAACACCAGATTCGTCGTGTGAGTGCCGAGGCACGCCTCGAAAAGGAGAGAACAGCTAGCCAAATAGGCAAACTGAAACATGAAATTGATACATACAAGCAACAGTTAGCACAAACTAAAACTGATTATACTCAGCTGCTTCTGAACCATCAGGAATTGGACGCAGGAGTCAAAGAAATTCTCAATTCTTTCTCCTGGAAGATCACAAAGCCTTATAGATTTGTTGGCATACGCCTCCGTAAATATTTGCGTGGTTCTTCTGCTCAGCCGGCCATATCAAGCAAAGAGGGCCTAACAGACGTCGCAATTAACGCCTGCGATTTGGTTCTGAAAATTGAATCACCTGAAGAAAAGTCCGACCCTGCGATAGATGCATTGAACATTAGAGGGTGGTTGTTTTCACCTTCGGGAATCGAATCAATACGCATTAAAATAGATAGCAGTTCATATCCGCTACCCAAGGAAGCAGAGCGCTCCTTTGAGCTACTTGCTAATTCCAAATCCAGAGAAGAGGCCGCGCGAATTGGTTTTAATTTTAAGCTGGCTCTTCCTGACTTAAGCCCAGGCGAACATATATTAACCATTGAAGCTAGAGATCATGCATCGAATGAGTCAATTCAAAGTATCCCTTTTGTTTTTCTAGACAGTATTTCTGTTTACCAGAACTGGATTAAAAATAGTCGTCCTTCGAAAGAGACTAGTCACAAACAATTAATTGAATCTGAAAATTTACAAAATCCACCTGTAATTAACCTGATTCTTTACGCGCATGCATCTACAGAATCTATTGATGACCGGCTTCTGAATACTATTAAGAGTTTGCTCACGCAAACTTATAAGCACTGGCGTTGCTATTTGCTTGGAACAGAAAACTTGAATAACTACGGTAAAATGACAGAACTCGATTCTGAAAGAATTCAGTGTGTCGACGATTTATCGCAAGCTGTCTTACTGTCAGTGGGCTCTCCAGGGTTTACCGGGTTTGTGGAACTGGGTGAAACATTTACTGATTCTGCTTTGTGGGATTTTGTAGCTGATAAACAAGAACAAGCTGAGGTCATCTACTTTGATCACGATATTCGCGAAGCTAACGGAAGAAGGGTTCGTCCAGTTTTTACATTTTCCTGGTCAAGTGATCATCTAATGAGCTCAAATTACGTTGGTGGCATTTATTTTATTGCCAACAATTTTCTGAGTGAAAAGTGGCCAAATTTACCGACGAGCGAATTGTTTTTTAAAACCCTGGCATGGCGATATGAATTGCTGCTCTGCTTAACAGGGCTTTCAAGCCAGATACAGCGTATTCCAAAAATATTGTGGTCAGGCTTTCCATTGTCAGACACGGCGAGCCTCGAACTATTTGAAGATGAATCGGAAAGAGTAAGGAAGTATCTGGGATGGAAAGCAGCAGCCGTAGATATTATTTCCTTCCCCGAGCATAAGACTCGTCATATTAAATGGAGAACAGAAGAATCTCCCATGGTTTCTATTGTCATACCCACAACTGGAAACCTGAAGTTTGTGAAACCATGTATCGAATCTATTCGCGACAAGACTGAATATCAAAATTTTGAAATTATTGTTCTGGACAACGGTCGTGGCGCGCATCCTCAAGGCATTGATTATATTGCTAACCTACAGGACCCAACTATTAAGCTTATTGAATGCGACCAGGCGTTTAACTGGTCTAGGCTAAACAATATCGGAGTAGAGCATAGTAAGGGCGAACTCCTGCTTTTTCTGAATGACGATATCGAAGTTCTCAACACTGACTGGCTAGGCGAGCTTGTAAGGCAAGCTGTAAGGTCTGACGTGGGCGTCGTAGGGAGTTTATTACTATACCCTAACGGTGCAATACAGCACGCTGGCGTGTTTTTGGTTGACCACGGTGGAGGCGCAAGACATCTGTTTCACAAAATTGTTCCTGATTCTGGCAATTACCAGAATCTCGACCTGGTAGTTAGAGAAACATCCGCCGTAACGGGTGCATGCATGATGATAGATCGTGAGAAATTTATTGCGCTAGGGAAATTTGATGAAAACTTACCGATTGCCGGAAACGATATCGATTTATGCCTTCGGGCAATTGACTCCGGATATCGCAATGTCTGGACGCCTTACAGTAAGCTTATCCATCATGAAAGTGTAAGCAGGAAGAACACGCCCATTTTAAAAGATGAGCAGAGGATGTGGAAAAACTGGGGACACTACTTCGAAAAAGGAGATCCCTATTACAACCCGAACCTAAGTTTACAAAGTGAAGATTGCTCCTTGCGAGAATATGATCTTCAATCTGATGACGTGTCGAAATCGTCGATCTTTCAAGTTCAGGACAAATCTCAGGCTGGCGTCGAAGATGTCGGTGTTAACCTGATCGCCTACATAAGAGCCGAAATGGGCGTAGGTGAAGCCGCAAGAGGAAATGCCAACGCACTCAATGCTGCCAATATCCCGTTTGGAATTCTAAACATAGAAGATGGTAACCCTTCGAGAATGGACAACCTTCGTTGGCATCACAAAGAAACTCTTCTTCCTGAATATGACATAAATTTGATTCACATAAATGCTGATCACATTCCTAATGCACTTGCTGACCTTGGCGAACACTGTGTAGCGAACAAATACAACATAGGTTACTGGGCGTGGGAGTTGCCTGAATTTCCAGATAAATGGCTATCTTCGTTTGAACACCTAGATGAAATTTGGACTCCTTCTACTTTCGTGAATGATGCAATTTCCATGAAATCTCCAGTTCCTGTAATTACTATCCCTCATGCTATTGAGTTAACCAGTAAATTTTTGCTCTCTAAAAAGGATCTTGGTCTACCAGAGAATCGCTTTCTATTTTTGTGCATGTTTGATACTCACAGTGTCAATGAACGAAAAAATCCAGCTGGAGCAATCACTGCCTTTATGCGCGCCTTTGAAAAGAACGATACAAGCACAGCGCTTATAATAAAAGTTAACAACGTTGACGAAAATACATTGAATGAACTAGAAGAAACAATAGCTGACTATTCTAATATTATTATCTTAGGCAAACACCTTGATCGAGACTCTGTCGACTCTCTGCTTATTAATATCGATTGTTTTCTGTCCTTACATCGTGCCGAAGGCTTTGGATTAGGGCCCGCTGAGGCTATGTTCCTGGGAAAGGTAGCATTACTCACGAATTGGTCAGGAAATTTGCAGTATATGACTGACTCTAATTGCCTGAGGGTAAATTACCAGCTTAAAAAATTGGAGAAGGATTTTGGACCATATGAAGCGGGCCAGATATGGGCGCAGCCTGACTACGAGCATGCAGCAGAGTTGATGCGAAAACTGGTTTCTGATCCTGCATTAGCAAAATCAATTGGAGAAAATGCCAGGAACACAATTCAGACAAATTTTTCAGCAAAGGCAATCGGGTCACAGATGAAAAAGCGACTGTCTTCAATTCAAAGAATCATCGCCGCCCGATCACCCAACTCGTAACAGTCGGAATATTATTCTCTGTATAATTGCATTATCAGATTTGAGTCTGACGGCTAAATTCAAGAATATCTTATGCCTTAACTTCAATTCCTGCTTGTAATACATCGAAAATCCTTTTGCCTGGGAGGCAACTTCCTGCAAGTGGGAGCTCGCTTTTCGAGAGAGTAACTTAGCCACAAATTGACTACGAGAATACACCGGCTTCACATGCTCTTTTGCCCCTATCGTGTTCTTGTCATGCTGCCGGTAATAAACAAGAGGAGTATCAAGATATACAAGCTTGCCAAATGCTGTTGCCACCAGAGCCATCCACCAATCGTGCATAATGGCGCTGTCGGGAACTGGCACTGCTTTCTTGGCAAGGTTTTCATTAATGAACGCTGTACAACCAGTAACCAAATTACTTATAAGCATATTTGAAAATCGGTTTCTCTCAATCTCCAAACCTTGATACTCAATGAAAGATTCAGCAATCGTGGCGTTCTGTTCTGAAACCACCTGCAAGTCACTATGAATCAAAACCGGTAACTCTTGTTGATTTTCCTGTTCTTGTTTCAGCATGGCAGCAACCTGAACTTCAACTTTATTTGCAAACCAGATGTCATCCTGATCGCAGAACATCATATAGGCTGCATTCAATCCCAACTCTTCTTTGTTTGCTAATACATATTCGATCAAATACGAAAAGCTTCCGCTAGCCCCTCTGTTTTTTTCTTCCCCTACAACAAAATGAAATCTATCAGAATATTCCTCACTGTATTTCTGTATCAAAGCAACCGTCTCGTCGCTTGAACCGTCATCACGAACTACGATTAAACTATTTTTATATGTTTGGTTTAGAATTGAATCGAGTTGTTCAGCAAGAAACCTACCGCCATTATAGGCGGATAACAATATTGCAATTTTTGGTTCGGTTCCCATACTGTCTCAACTTAATGATTTAGCGTCTTTGATGCCTGAGCGAATACTAAGCCAGTATTGCTTACGCTCCGGCGAAGTAAGCAATAGCCATATAGCCTTAATAGTAAACCGAATCAGATCTCGGTATTTCCAACCCCAGGGCGCGTAGGCAACACCATACAGATGAACTCTATTCCTGCTGGAATAATAGGTACGAGACGGATTGTGCTGCGCCATGATTCCGGCCCTGACAAGCGGGTGCAAGCTTCGCTCACCTATGGCGTGATATAACACCGCATCATTAGTGCCCGCCAGATCGAAGCCTTTTGATTTAGCTCGAAAGCACCACTCCAAATCTACATTATCTATGAAGTAGTTCTCTTTCATTAAGCCAATTTCATTAATGTATTTCAAAGGGAATAGCGAGCCTGATGTTATAAGGAAGTCAGCCTTAAAATGGTTCTTGCTATTGGCAAATACTTGATCCGAACGAAATAGCAGGCGATTAAATAGTTTGAATGGAGTCTGACGCGTTGACTGGGGATTGATTATTCTTGGCCCTATTGCCGCTAGCCTAATCTTGCTTTGCTGGACAATATCTTCATAAGCGGAAATCATTCGGCTGATAAAGAGATTGCAAAGGCTGCTGTCCTGATCAAAGAGAAACAAATATTGATATTTATTCTCTATGGCCCAGTTAATTCCTCTGTTCAGTGCTTTTGCCAGGCCTTCGTTCTCAGAAAGTTTTATGATTTCAATGCAGCGGCTGTATACAACAATGGATTCTGCTAGTGATTCAATGCCAAGAGAGCCATTGTCGATAACAATGAAATCTGTCTCTTTGTTTAGCTGATTCAACAATGTCAGCAGTGGCGTTATGTCTGGGTTATAGGTAACTACCACCGCGCAAGTTCTTACTGGAGTAGCTACGTCTGCATCTGTTGTTTCTTTATGTGTCACCGGGCACTTCGGCTGAGACGCGAATGAGGTCTGGATTTCTGATTGCCAGAGCTAAAAAGTAAAGAATTGAAATAATTCCCATCGTTAGGCCTACGACAACTCCTGAATCCAGAATTCCTCGCCAGGGCTGCGGTAAGATTCTGGCGATAGAGATAAAACAGATGATCATAAAAGTAAGCGCGAACGAGATTAGCTGTCGTTTTTTGGTTGCATAGATATATCCCATGCAGAAAAGTGGTGCCAGAATAACATGGGCGGCACGAGGGTTATCACGTAGATAATTTGCTCGTGATACAACTCTAGGCGCAAACCCCAGATGAAATCCCTTATAACCTTCAGCATAACCCATATAAAGGACACTAAATATCAGTGCCACCCAGTGCCACGGCGTCAGGGGTAAACCGGTCAATGCCAGCGCCATTGGTGCTAGCCTGAATATGGCAAATATGAGCAGGAGAAGAACTCCTCCTATGCCCCAGGCAAATCCAAAATTTTTCACGTTATTCCACAAATATTGTAATCTGGTACCATTATAGCGACTTTAAGCTCGAATCTGAAAAATCATCCAGCCATCTGATTTTGGCATTTTTGAGGTCATCGCTTCTATGGATAAAGTGAGATATGATCTCGCCGTTAATCTTACAGGACTAATAGAATGGGTGTAAAACTTGGCGTAGTAATGGATCCAATCGAATCCATTACGGTAAAGAAAGATACGACTCTAGCTATGTTACTGGCGGCACAGAGCCGCGGTTGGATTATTCACTATATGCTGCAATCTGATTTGTATCTGGATCAGGGGCACGCTCGAGCAACCATTCAAACACTTTCAGTAAAAGATGATGAATCTGACTGGTTTAGCCTGGGCAGCAAATCCGATATCGCCTTGTCGGAGCTTGATGTAGTTCTCATGCGCAAAGACCCGCCTTTCAATATGGATTACATATACTCCACCTATTTACTTGAACAAGCGCAACGAGACGGTGTACTGATAGTCAATAACCCTCAAAGCCTACGTGACTGCAACGAAAAGCTATTCGCCACTCAATTTCCCCAGTGTTGCCCTCCTGTGCTGGTGGCGTCTTCCGAAGAAAAGCTAAAGGCATTCCACAAACAGCACGAAGACGTAATATACAAACCGCTTGATGGAATGGGCGGATCTTCAATCTTTCGGATAAAGGCTAATGATCCAAATTTGAGCGTTGTTATCGAAACTCTGACTGATAATGGCCGTCTACAAATAATGGCCCAAAAATTCATACCTGATATCGTTAATGGAGACAAACGCGTCCTGATGATAGATGGAAATCCGGTGAACTACGCTTTGGCAAGAATTCCCGCATCAGGCGAAACAAGGGGGAATTTGGCAGCCGGCGGCACTGGGCTCGCTCAGGAACTCACAGACAAAGATCGCTGGATTTGTGATCAAATCGGCCCCACTCTTCGCGAGAAAGGATTATTATTCGTAGGCTTAGATGTAATTGGCGACTACCTTACGGAAATAAACGTCACCAGCCCAACTTGCATTAGAGAGATCGATCGAGCCTTTAATCTCGATATCGCTGGAGACTTGATGGACTGCATTCAACAGAAGCTGCAGGCCAACTAAAACCCGCACGAGGCACTTCCATGGCTAATACCGATGACGATCTTTCAAAAGAACGTTTCGGCTTTACGGTTTTTCTCTCGGCATGCGTGCACGCCATAATTATCCTTGGCGTGGGCTTCACCTATTTTGAAGAACTCAATAGCGAGCCCACTCTTGAAATAACTATGGCTCAATATCGAAGTGAGCTAGCGCCAGATGAGGCTGACTTTCTTGCGCAGGAAAATCAAATAGGCAGCGGCACATTAGATTCCAAGGCAGCCCCAAGCTCGCCTTTCGAATCAGATTTCAACGCCGACACTATACAGAAAGTTATTCCTATCCCCCAGGCACCAGACATTCTCAGCGACGCCGAAATTTTAGACGCCGCTGTCATCGCTTCTATTCGCAGTAGCGATCAGGTACAGCAGCAACTGGAAGAACTAGAACCTGACACTGAACAACTGATTTCGGAAAACGCAGCGCCCAACGAATTAAGTCTTGCAATAGCTAGCCTGCAAGCTCAACTTGATTTACAAAGACAGGCGTATGCCAAGCGCCCTAGAAAGTACACAATCTCATCTGCTTCAACTATAAAGAGCCATGACGCACTCTACCTTGATGGCTGGCGACGCAGAATAGAAGCGGTAGGCAATATAAATTACCCAGAGCAGGCACGAGAGCAGCAGTTATATGGAAGCCTGCGTTTAATGGTTGCTATATTGCCCGACGGTAGAATTCAAAACATACAGATACTGCGGTCTTCTGGGCATAGCGTACTAGACCAGGCTGCCGTAGAAATTGTAAGGCTGGCTGCGCCGTTTGAGCCTTTCCCTGAGGCAATGCGTGCACAAGCTGATATACTGGAGATTATACGCACCTGGCGATTCCACGAAGGAAATGCCTTAACCAGCTACTAAGCTGACTCAGCGTTTAATAACTAACTGTCGAAATATTACGCCTATGAATACTAAATCTGATTCGGGGTTTCTCGAAAATCAATTTTTGATTGCTATGCCGCAAATGGTGGATTCCTATTTTGCGCATAGTGTCACTTACCTGTGGAAACATAATAACGAGGGTGCTCTTGGTATTGTAATAAATAAACCCTTGCTGGCATCTGTTGCAGAGATATTTGCCGAACTGGATATTGTCTGCAACATCGACAAAGAACTATTCCAGGAACAGCGTGTTCTTGCAGGTGGACCAGTTGAGCGCGACAAAGGTTTTATTATTCACGATAACAGCGAATCCTGGGAGTCATCGGTTAACGTCGCTGAAGGAATAAGTATTTGCACCTCAAAAACAATCTTGCAGGAGATTGCCGCAGGTGGCGGACCCAAGAGATATGCTGTTGCTTTAGGCTGTGCTGGCTGGGAGGCTGGGCAGCTTGAAAAAGAAATTATTAATAATGCATGGCTTACTGCGCCTGCTGAGGCCGATATTATTTTCTCCCACGACTATGAGAATAAAGCGCAACAGGCCGCTTCAATATTAGGTATAAACCTGCAACAAATTTCGCCAGCTGCCGGGCATTCATAAGCTAAAAGAGCCAACAAATACTTCTGTGACCCTTACAATATTTCCAGTTAATACCAAACCCATTTCGGCCCTGGCTTTCGACTACGGCACGCAGCGCATTGGCGTTGCCTATGGGCAAAGCCTGACCGGCACCGCAAAAGCTATAAAGATTATCAAGGCCCGAGATGGCATTCCTAACTGGAAAGAAATCGAATCCTTAATCGATGAATGGAGTCCCGATGTATTCATTGTTGGCATGCCATACAATCTTGATGGCTCTGAAAGCAAGCTAATGGTTAGGGCTGTAAAATTCTCCAATCGCCTCAACGGTCGATTCAATAAACCCTGTTATGGTATGGATGAAAGACTATCTTCTATCGCGGCGGCCGAACAGGTGCTTGAGGAAAGCAGCGGCGCAAAAAAAAGAGCGGCTATAGACGATATAGCCGCTCAGATAATATTGGAAAACTGGTTTACAGAACTAGGCAAACACCAGGGCTAAAATGAGTCTGGCATTTTGGCCTTGGCTTTTGCTTCTTCGCGACTAATCATTCCTTTGGCCAGTAAATCTTTCAAACATTGATCAAGAGTTTGCATGCCAACGCTTGCGCCAGTTTGAATAGCCGAATACATTTGCGCAACCTTATCTTCTCGAATCAGGTTTCTGATTGCTGGTGTACCCATCATGATTTCATGTGCGGCCACTCGACCGCCGCCAGGCTTTTTCAACAGGGCCTGGGATATAACTGCCTGCAATGATTCTGATAACATTGATCGAACCATGTCTTTTTCGGCGGCAGGAAAAACATCGATTATTCTGTCGACGGTTTTTGCAGAGGAAGTGGTGTGTAGTGTACCGAAAACCAGATGGCCGGTTTCCGCCGCTGTTAGTGCCAGGCGAATAGTTTCCAGGTCTCGAAGTTCGCCCACCAAAATAATATCGGGGTCTTCACGTAGAGCCGAGCGAAGTGCTTCATTAAACCCATGAGTATCACGATGCACTTCACGCTGATTCACCAGGCATTTTTTACTTTGGTGAACAAATTCTATGGGATCTTCGATGGTTAGAATATGCTCGTACTTGGTTTCATTGATATAGTCGATCATTGCGGCCAGCGTTGTACTTTTGCCTGAGCCCGTTGGGCCAGTTATTAACACCAGGCCGCGAGGCACATCGGCGATCTTTCGAAAAATCTCACCCATTCCCAACTGCTCCATGGTAAGAACTTTGGAAGGAATTGTTCGAAATACGGCTGCCGCGCCGCGATTCTGAACAAAAGCATTTACGCGAAATCGAGCCAGGTTTGGAATTTCAAATGAGAAGTCAGTTTCCCAAAACTCCTCATAGTCTTTGCGCTGTTTGTCGTTCATGATTTCATAAATAAGCTGATGAACTTCTTTATGATCCATTTCTGGCACATTGATTCGCCGTATATCCCCATCAACGCGAATCAACGGAGGCATACCTGCCGTAATGTGTAAATCCGACGCTCCCTGCTTAACGCTAAAACCTAGTAATTCTGTAATATCCATCAGCTTTCCTTCATTTTTCTTATAGTTATTCGATTTTACTGGGCAGTGATTGCACTAGCCAACAATGCATACCTCACCTATAGTACCTGTCCTTTAGCCAATATCACAGACCCGAGCGGTTTGCAGACACCGTAAACCAGACAATAATGTGACGATCGTAGCAGAAAATATCAATCATTTTACAGCCCGCCTGCGCTTACTTGAACAGCGTTATGGAAGGCCTGCCAATTCGGTAAATCTGCTGGCCGTTAGTAAACGGCAGTCTATTGAAAAAATCACCGAGGCACACAATGCAGGCCAAAAGGATTTTGGTGAAAATTATTTGCAGGAAGCCGTCGAGAAAATCCAGAAACTGCAAGCGCTCAACCTGACCTGGCATTTCATTGGCCCAATTCAGGCCAACAAGACCCGAGCAATTACTGAACATTTCCAGTGGGTGCACAGTGTAGACCGCGCAAAAATTGCACTTCGACTTAGCGAGCAACGCAAAGATAACAGTTCCAAATTAAATGTATGTGTACAGGTGAACCTGTCAAACGAAGCCAGTAAGGCAGGAGTTACACTGGAAGAAGCGAAAGCCTTGTGTGAATACATTTCCAAACTGTCAAACTTGAGTCTGAGGGGTTTAATGGCGATACCTGCTCCGCAGTCAGAGCCAGCCGCCCAGCGTGCCAGTTTTCAACTACTTACCACGGAATTTACCAAACTACAGGTGCTCTACGCCGAAATGGACACATTGTCGATGGGAATGAGCGCTGACTATGAAGCCGCCATAGCCGAAGGTTCTAGCTTAATTCGAATTGGTACCGCTATATTTGGCGCCAGAGCTTAAAGCACTCGTCCTGTAGGTCGCTGAACTTACAAACTAATTGTCCCCGTCAATACTAAAACCCGTAGAATATACGATAGAATAAGCGGCGAATTGCAATAACCTCCATGACCACGGATATTCGCCAGGGAGAAGTTTTGGACAGTACTATTATTGGATTCATTGGCGCCGGAAATATGGCAAATAGCCTTATACGCGGCCTATTAGCCAAAGGAATTTCTGCCGACTCTATTTGGGCTACGGATATTGATAAGAACAAGCTGCAGTTGCTCGAAGATGAGTGCGGTATCAAATCCGCTTCGAGTCAGGAAATTGCTGAAAATGCCGATGTTGTGGTATTGGCGGTCAAGCCTCAGGTCATGGCCGATGCCTGTCAAACTCTGGCAAGTCAACTTGGCGAGCGCTGCCCGCTACTGGTTTCGATAGCGGCCGGAATTACCACCGCGCGTTTACAGCAATGGATGGGAAAACCCTGGCCTGTGGTGCGGTGCATGCCTAATACTCCAGCTTTGGTAGGCAAAGGCGCTACCGGGCTTTTTTCCAGCCCGCTGGTTTCTGAAAATCAGAAGCTATTGGCTGAAAATATTATGTCGGCAGTAGGCTTTAGTGCCTGGGTCGATACAGAAGAAGACATTGACACCGTGACGGCTTTATCCGGAAGTGGCCCCGCGTATTTTTTCCTGTTTATGGAAGCCATGCAAAATGTCGCAAAAGATATGGGCCTTAGCGAACAACTGGCTCGAGATCTTACTTATGCAACAGCTGCAGGTGCAGCCGAACTTGCACAACAAAGCGAAGACGACATCGCCGAGTTGCGCCGCAAAGTGACATCGCCAGGTGGAACAACTGAACAGGCGATAAATCAATTTGAAGAAGGTGGCCTAAGAGAGTTAGTTACAAAAGCATTGCAAGCTGCTCGCAGCAGGTCTATAGAACTGGCGAAAGACTCCGACAAAAAGTAGCAGCGATTTATTCACAATTATTGTAGAAAAACGAGATTTTTAATATGGGCGCTTTAGGTAGTTCTGCCGCATTAATATTTAATACTGTCGGCGGTATATATTTACTTGCTGTGTTGTTGCGATTTTTATTACAAGTTGCGAAAGCGGATTTTTATAATCCAATATCCCAGGCTGTAATAAAAATTACCGACCCGCTGGTTCGAATATTTAGAACTTTCATTCCTGGTTACAAAGGAATAGATTTTTCAACTTTAATAGTCGCACTGGTGGTTGAAGCGGTTGGAATATGCGGACTTATTTTACTTTATGGCGGAACCATCCCTGGGCCGGGTTACATTATTACCTGGTCATTCGTTGGGGTGATTTATTTCATGATCAATATTTACTACTACGCCATCATTGGCTCAATCATAATGTCGTTTGTAATGATGTTTTCCGGCAATATGAATCCTCACCCTATATTAAAATTAATCTGGCAGCTTACAGAACCAGTAATGGGCCCGGTAAGAAAAATAATCCCTCCAATGGGAGGAATGGATTTTTCACCCATATTTATATTCATTGTTATTCAGTTGTTGGAAAATTTTATTATCTCAACTTTTGGAATCACTGAGCAACACGCTTTGGTAATAATTGGCATATAGATAATTGAATTTATGTATTACCAATGGGAAAATGAAAACCTGATTCTTAATTGCAGCATACAACCCAAGTCCAGGGAAGACCGAATAGTAGGTGAATTAGGTGAATATTTAAAAATTCGAATAACAGCGCCGCCAACAGATGGCAAAGCCAATTCTCATTTAATTCGATTTTTAGCAAAGCAATTTAAAGTAAAGCAAAGCGCAATTACTATTCGAAGCGGTCATGCCAGTCGCCAAAAACGACTATGCATTGAAAGCCCCGCCGTAATTCCTGACGTCATGCAACTCAATTAATATTACGCTCATGCAGAGGCCCGCAACTACAATCTATGTCTGACTCATTTCCAACAGACTCAGTCGGCCTGGTAGAACCCCAGGTCTATCATTTTGATGAACCACTTCCCTTAAGAAGTGGAAAGTCGATACCTGCCTACGATTTGATTGTAGAGACTTATGGCACGTTAAACCCCGATAAAACCAATGCTATTCTAATTTGCCATGCGTTAAGCAGTGATCACCACGCCGCTGGATTTAACTCCGCCGATAACACAAAGCCCGGCTGGTGGGATGCCTGTATTGGCCCTGGCAAAGCAATCGATACCAACCTGTTCCACGTTGTAAGCCTGAACAACCTAGGTGGATGTTCTGGCAGCACCGGCCCTGCCTCTATTAACCCACTCACAGGCAAATATTATGGGCCCGACTTCCCAGTTATCACAGTACGCGACTGGGTGCTCAGTCAGGTCAGGCTAATGGACAGACTTGGCATAGCGAAATGGGCGGCTGTTGTAGGTGGTAGCCTCGGCGGCATGCAGGTACTGCGCTGGTCTATCAGCTACCCCGAAAGGCTTGACCACGCTGTTTGCATTGCGGCGGCGCCAAAGCTCTCAGCTCAGAATATTGCGTTTAATGAAGTCGCACGGCACTCCATAACCAGCGATGTGAATTTCCATAAAGGCCGTTATCTGGAACATGATACCTATCCTAAGCAAGGACTCATGCTCGCGCGCATGGTGGGTCATATAACTTATTTATCTGATAGCGCAATGCGTGCCAAATTCGGTAAATCTCTTTCCGACTTGGAACAAAACTCTACCGAGAATTTTGGCAGGGACTTACGCTCCGGAAAATTGAGTTTTGGTTTCAATATTGATTTTCAAGTTGAAAGTTATTTGCACTATCAAGGCGAGCGATTTTCTGAAAATTTCGATGCCAATACTTATCTGCTAATGACCAAGGCATTAGATTACTTTGATCCGTCGGTAGACTATGAAGGCGATCTGTCGAAAGCTTTTGAAAAGAGTGACTGTAAATTTTTTGTTTTGTCGTTCAGCACCGACTGGCGCTTTCCCCCAGAACGCTCACGCGAAATCGTGACGGACTTATTGAAGGCCGGAAAACAAGTTAGCTACATTGAAATAGAAGCCGACCAGGGCCACGACGCCTTTTTATTAGCAATCCCACGTTACATCGATGCGCTTTCCGCCTATTTGAAAAAAGTGCATAAGGAGCTAGTCGATGATGCGTCCTGATCTGGAAATAATACAACAATGGATCGACCCTGGCAGCAAAGTGCTCGACCTCGGCTGTGGCGATGGCAGTCTGCTAAATTATCTAAATGCGAATAAAGAAGTTCGCGGAATCGGTCTGGAAATCGATGCCGATAACATTCAGCGGTGCCTGGACAGCGGCATCAATGTGATCGAACAAAATCTTGATAATGGACTTTCCAATTTTCAATCAGGGAGTTTCGATACGGTATTATTGACACAAACTTTACAGGCCCTAAGCAAGCCTGATGTTCTTGTTGAAGAAATGTTGCGCATTGGCAAGAAAGGCATTGTTACATTCCCCAACTTCGGAAACTGGAAGAGCCGATTGTATCTGGCCAGCAAAGGGCGTATGCCGGTTTCAAAGTTTATGCCTCATTCCTGGTATAACACACCCAATATTCACTTCTGTACGGTTAAGGATTTTGATGCACTGTGCAAAGAGAAGAACATTAAAATTTTAACCAGAACAGTTGTGGACCTGGAACATCAGGGTAGCTGGTATATGAAGGCCTGGCCTAATTTACTCGGAGAGATTGCTATCTATCACATCACTAAAGAAACCGCCTGTTAGGCCATGTCACATTCGGGGACGCCAACCACATGCAAAAAATAGTACTGGCCAGCGGCAACGCGGGAAAGCTGGTAGAGCTACGCGCGATCTTATCGCAAAAAGGCATTAATCTAATTTCGCAGTCAGAATATAACGTCAGTGATGTGGAAGAAACTGGCCTTTGCTTCGTTGAAAATGCATTGATAAAAGCACGGCACGCCTGCGTTGAAACCGGGCTGCCCGCCATTGCCGATGATTCCGGCATAGAAGTAGATGCTCTCGATGGCGAGCCAGGCATTTATTCAGCGCGCTATGCTGGCGCTTCAGGGCCCACCGCCGATAAAGACAATAATGCAAAACTGCTTAAGGAACTGAAATCAATAGTTCAAGCAGAACGAACTGCCAGGTTTCAGTGTGTGATTGTGTATTTACGTCACGCTAAAGACCCAATGCCGCTTATCTGCCAGGGCACCTGGGAAGGCCGTATTCTATTTGAAGAGTCAGGGAGCAACGGTTTTGGCTATGACCCCTTATTCTACGTTCCGACTCATGACTGTGCATCGGCGGATCTAAGCCCTAAAGTCAAAAACTCCATTAGCCACCGAGGTCAGGCCTTAAGGCATCTACTGAAATGCTGGAACTCCCACCCCTAAGTTTATATATACACATTCCCTGGTGTGTTAAAAAATGTCCGTACTGCGATTTCAATTCCCATGAAATGCAGCAAGGCCTTCCCGAGCGCGAATATGTTGCCGCGCTTTGTGAAGATTTTGATCAGGACTATGCCGATTGCGAAAGCAGGCCGGTGGAATCCATATTTATAGGCGGAGGCACGCCCAGTCTTTTCAGCGCGGAGTCCATTGGCGCAATTCTTAACCACGTTCAGTCTGTATCCTCGTTTACGGATCAAATTGAAATCACTCTCGAGGCAAACCCCGGCACCGCAGAAGCACAGAAATTCAAAGACTATCGGGCCGCGGGAGTCAATCGCCTGTCACTTGGTATTCAAAGTTTTAGCGACAAGCAATTGAAAAATCTGGGGCGTATTCACAATGCTCAAGAATCAATAGCAGCTATTGGCTTAGCCCGACAAGCCGGCTTCGACAATATCAATCTTGACCTTATGCATGGGCTTCCCGCACAGAGTCCCAGCGATGCATTAAATGATTTGCAGACCGCCATAGATTTTGCTCCCGAGCACCTGTCGTGGTACCAGTTAACCATCGAACCCAATACCGTGTTTCATGCCCGTCCTCCATCACTACTGCCTGATGATGTCGCAATCAGTGATCAGGAAGATGCCGGAAATATTCTTCTGGAGAAATTGGCTTACAAGCGCTATGAAGTTTCAGCATTCGCTCTTGAAGGCAGGCAGTCCAGACACAATCTTAACTACTGGCAGTTCGGTGACTATATTGGAATCGGCGCGGGTGCCCATGGCAAGCTAAGCAATGCAGAACAGCAGGCTGTGTCGCGCACACGAAAATTTAAGCAGCCCGACCATTACCTGCAAAGCAATATTAGCCGACGAGCCGAAACCACTGCCATTGACCAAACAGAGCTTCCTGTTGAGTTTTTGTTAAATGCACTACGTACTCGGCAAGGCTTTACCCGCGCTATGTTTGAAAGCAGAACTGGCCTGCCTTTTAGCGGTATAGAAAAGAAGGTAGAATACTTAAGCTCCAACAAATTAATGCAAGAAGTTGATGGCTGGGTTAGCACTACAGACAGAGGCTTTCGGATGTTGAATAACTTGTTGCAGGAATTTTTGTAACGCGCATGATCCAATGTCTTGTAAAGTTTGTCTTATACAATTTGTCTTAAAAAACAGAAGGCACTTGAATGGAAAATTTATATCAGAAGCACTGCGAAGCCTGCATTATGGGAGCACCCCTGGTGACAGATGAAGAATCCAGTGAGTTGATGTTGAAAGTTCCTGCCTGGAAAAGAGATTTTCATGACGGTGTAGAGAAACTGATAAGAGAATTTCATTTCATAGAGTTTAAAGACGCCTTTGCCTTTACCTATAAAATTGCAAACCTGGCCGAACGCGAAAATCATCACCCTTCTATGATGACAGAATGGGGAAAAGTTACTGTATATTGGTGGACACACAAAATAAATGGTTTGCATGTGAATGATTTTATCATGGCATCTAAAACTGACATGATCGCAAAACTCTCCGCGAAGTCCTGAGCCTATCTAACGAATTCGGTTAAGCACTATGACTATAAACACCAAAGATCTATTGACCCAGCTGGGGGAAGTCGTCAGCTTGCCGAGCATAAGCTCAGCCAATACTGAAATCGACACGAGTAATAAGCCGGTCATCGACTATCTGGCAAACAAATTTGAGTCACTTGGGTTTTCATGTGAAATTATCCCCTGCTCGCCAGAAGAAAACGGGAAATTCAACCTTATCGCCACACTCGGTTCTGGACCTGGAGGTTTAGTTCTCGCCGGCCATACCGATACTGTGCCACTTGATCAGGCGCTATGGTCGGTCGATCCTTTTCAGGTAACAGAAAAAGACGGCAAGCTTTTTGGCCTGGGCATTACCGACATGAAGGGGTTTTTCCCTATTGTCATGGAAGCAATACAGCCGCTGCTAAATGAAGACTTTAAGGAACCGCTTATTATTCTGGCCACTGCAGATGAAGAAACATCGATGCAAGGGGCCCGCACAATTGCCGAACTAGGAAGGCCAAAAGCAAGATCGGCAATTATTGGCGAGCCCACAGGCCTGAAGCCCGTGCGGACTCACAAAGGAATAATGATGGATTCAATTCGCTTGCTTGGCGAAAGCGGTCATTCATCAGACCCAGCACTGGGTAACAACGCTCTGGATGCAATGCACGCGGTGATTTCGGACCTTATGCTATATAGAGCCGAATTGAAAAATCGATATACCAGTGATTTATTTGAAATTCCTTATCCCACCTTGAACCTTGGCAGCATTCACGGCGGCGATAACCCAAACCGTATTTGCGGACACTGCAATCTGGAATTCGATGTACGCCTGATGCCAGGAATGCACATCGAAACAGTTCGGGCCGAAATCAACCAGCGAGTAGAAGCAATAGTTCAGCCACTGGGTATACAATTCGAACTGGTTCCTTTATTTACTGGAGTGCCTGCATTCTTTGCGCAAGAGAACAGCCCTTTGCTCAAAGCTGCCGAGCAGCTAACAGGTCATTCGGGTATTAGTGTTGCCTTTGGAACCGAAGGCCCCTTCCTGCAACAACTTGGAATGGATACAATCATTCTTGGGCCTGGCAATATTGATCAGGCACACCAGCCGGATGAGTATATGTCCATTGACATGATTGAACCTTGCATCGACATACTAAGAAAATTAATTACACAGCACTGCCTGTATTAGAAAATTGAACAAGTGAGTCCCATGAGCGACAACGAAAAAAAAGACAGCACAGACATTATCGAATGGTTTAGAGCCTCAACTAGCTATATTAATGCACATCGTGGAAAAATATTTGTGGTGCTGCTCAGCGGTGAAGCACTTGCGGATAAGAACCTTTCAAATGTAGTGTGTGATCTAACTCTATTGCATAGCCTTGGTGTAAAACTAGTTTTGGTACATGGTGCCCGCCCGCAAATTAGCCAGGCTTTAGAACAAAACGGCACAGAATCCAGCTACCACAAAAATTTACGCGTAACCAAGCCTGAATGTATCGAAACTGTCATGCGTGTGGTTGGTGGCGAAAGCGCCAAACTTGAAGCTCTGTTTTCAATGGGTGTTGGTAACTCACCCATGCACGGGTCAGATATAAGCATGAGTCGAGGCAACTACGTCACAGCGAAACCTGTGGGCATTCATGACGGTATTGATTATCACTACACAGGAAAAGTACGAAAAATTCGAACTCAAGCCATTCAGCAACAACTGGATCAGGGCAATATTGCCTTGTTGTCTAACCTCGGCTACTCACTAACCGGCGAAGTATTTAATCTAACTGCAGAAGAAGTTGCTACTGAGGCTGCTATCGAGCTAAAGGCAGACAAATTTATACTGCTAATCCCCCAGGCTGGCGTTCTCGATGACAGCGGCAAGTTAGTCGCATCACTAAGCGAAGATGATGCCAATTTCTATAGCAGCAAGCTTGCCGGACAAGGTGAAGATTCAAAATGTGTTAGTCGCGCCCTTACCGCGTGCTTACGTGCCTACAATAATAATGTTCATCGTTCGCATTTAATTAGTTTTAAGGACAATGGCGCTCTGATACGCGAGCTATTTACCCGGGAAGGAAACGGCAGTTTGATTAGCAGCGATAACTTCGACAATTTACGCAATGCCAGCATTGATGATGTTGCAGGAATCCTCAAGCTAATTAAACCACTTGAAGAGAACGGGTCATTAGTTGAACGATCTCGTGAGCTACTCGAAACTGAAATTGAAAACTTCAAAGTTATAGAACTCGAAGGCACTATTATTGCCTGTGCTGCTCTGTATCCTCATGGCAATAAATTTGGAGAAATCGCCTGCATTGCTATAGATTCTAATTATCAGAAAAACGGATTCGGTGATCGGCTGTTGGCCAGCCTGGAAAAAGAAGCCAGAGAACAAGCGCTAAAGAAACTGTTTGTATTAACAACCACGGCGTCCCATTGGTTTATTGAAAAAGGCTTTAGTGAAGGCGAGCTAAATGAGCTTCCCGAAGAGCGACAGCAACTCTATAATTTTCAGAGAAAATCAAAAGTTCTAACCAAGCAGCTTTAATAAACTATCAATCAATCTCTTGTGTTACGGCTTGCGCTTGAGCACGCAAATACTGTAATCATATACATTCGATTCATCTTTATGAAATTCCTCACGAGAAATTTCCTGCCACTGAGACTCATCAAATTCAACCAGGTAAGTGTCGCCTTCTACCTCGGCATGAACCCGGGTGATGTGAAAGCGATTGGCCAATGGTAATGCGCTTTTGTACAGGCTTGCTCCACCAATAATAAACGCATCTGTACTGCCATCAATTACTGACACACTTTCGGCTAATTCTATTGCCTGCTCAAGGCTTTGAACGACTTTCGCACCTTCTGCTATGTAGTCCGCATTGCGGCTTATAACAATATTGGTTCGGCCCGGTAGCGCACGCCCAATTGATTCCCATGTTTTACGACCCATGATAATGCTGTTACCCATGGTGGTACGTCGGAAGTATTTAAGATCTTCGGAAAGGCGCCAGGGCAAACCATTATTAAACCCAATAACACGGTTTTCGGACATGGCGCAAATTAGCGAAATATTCATCAGGAAGCTCTCAGGAATTGACTACTGCTTTAAACAGAAAACGGATAACTAATAGGGTCGTGGTGCTCGTAGCCTTCTACTTTAAAGTCGTCCAGTGTTACCCAGGTTTCTATGTCTTTCAGAGTTTTTATATCGGGGTTTATATGCAGTTCAGGCGCAGAAAAAGGATCGCGTGTTAGCTGCACCGAACGCATAAGCTCCAGTTGATCTTCATAAATATGTGCGTTAACAATTTTATGATAGGCAATGCCCGGTTCTTTATTGGTAATTTGAGCAATTAACGCGAGCAATGTAAAAACCTGAATCTGATTAAAATTTAATCCCAGAGGCACATCGCAGGAGCGCTGAGAACTAGTCAGGTAAAGCGTGTCACCTAGCAGCGAAAAAGTATGAGTGTGCATACACGGCCGCAAGCAACCTAGTTCAAATTCCCCGGGATTATAAAATGTCAGAATTTCTCCACGATCGTCGGTACCCTGACACAGGTTGTCGACAATTTTCTTTAGTTGGTCCAGGCTGCTTCCGTCGGGCTTGCGCCATGCTCGGCCCTGCACACCGTAAACCCGGCCCATATCGTCTTCGCCCTTGCGTACCGGATTGTTTAACCAGGCCTGATTTTCGTTAGCATTGGCATCCCAGGACTTGGTACCCATAGCTCTAAAATCAGCAGCATTATCGTAGCCGCGTATATACCCTAGTAGCTCGGCTATCGCCGCCTTCCAGAAACTCTTTCGGGTGGTAATTATTGGGAATTGATTCTGTGCGACATCGTAAGTAAGGTCGGCATTGATTACCGTTAGGCATTTCTTTCCGGTACGTTGATTCTCAACCCAAACACCCTGGTCGATAATTCGTTGGCATAAACTCAAATACTGTTGCATTAGATTACAAGTCTCACTGATTGGTGCTGAGTTGGGGCCTGGAGCCGGGGTTTCGATAGGCAAAAACCATCAATAGAATTCCACCAATAATCATTGGCGTCGACAATAATTGCCCCATTGTTAACCAGTCAAAGGCTATAAAGCCTTTGTCAAAATCTGGCTGTCTAAAAAATTCGATAAAAAATCGGAAGCTGCCATAGCCCAGCCCAAACAAACCAGTTGCCGCATATCGGGGCCTAGGTTTAGACGTAAACCACCACAGTATGGCAAAAAGAGCTACGCCTTCCAGTGCAAACTCATACAACTGAGAAGGGTGGCGAGGAAGTTGGTCTATGTGCGGAAATACCATACCCCAGGCTACATCAGTAGGCCTGCCCCATAACTCGCCTCCAATAAAGTTGCCAATTCTGCCGGCACCGAGCCCAAACGGCACAATCGGCGCTACAAAATCCATCGTCACGAAAAACGGCTTGTCGATATGCCGTGAATACAGGAACAACGCCAGTAATACACCCAGCAAGCCTCCGTGAAACGACATCCCCCCTTCCCATATGCGTAACAGCCAAAGAGGATCGTCCAGAAAGCGGCCAAAATTATAGAAAAAGACAGAGCCCATTCTGCCGCCTAATACGGCGCCCAGTGCACCATAAAAAACCAGATCCGATATTTGATCTGACGTCCAACCGGCAGAATCTCTTTTGGCTCGGTAAGACGCGATTAGCCAGGCACCACCGAAGGCAACGATGTACATGATGCCATACCAGTGAATAGTGATAGGGCCAAGAGAGAGAGCGACTGGGTCAAACTGTGGATATGTAAGCATGATTAAGTATGTGCTCTTATGGGACAGCCAGAGTATCTGACCACCGCATTATTATACTAAACTCGAGACAGGAAAGTTGCCAAATTTGCCTTGAGATTTACCATTTTTATGCAATAAGCGAGTAGACTTCACGGTCAATTGAGCCGTAGCACGACCCTCTAAATCAATAGAAGTAAACAACTAACAATGTGCCTTATTATTATTGCGTATCAGGCTGACTCTCGTTATCCCTTGGTAGTCGCCGCAAACAGAGACGAGTTATATGCCCGTCCAACTGACGAGGCCAATTTCTGGACGGATGATCCACAAACACAGCAAGTACTTGCCGGTAGAGATTTGCTTGCAGGTGGCACCTGGCTGGGAATAAGCCAGGGTGGTCGTTTCGCGGCAGTAACTAATATTCGTGATCCGTCGCAAACAGAAAAAAAACCGCGATCCAGAGGCGAGCTCACAAGAAATTTTCTAGTTGGCGAGGAATCCGCCGAGCAATACTGCGACTCGCTAATATCGAGCTTTAATGATTTCGCTGGTTACAATCTGTTAATAGGCGATAGAAATTCTCTTGTTTATGTAAATAACCAGGAAGAAAAAATGTCGAACCTTGAGCCTGGCGTGCACGGCCTTTCAAATGGACTACTAAACTCACCTTGGCCCAAAGTAACTCAGGGTAGGAAAAACCTGCAAAGCCTTCTTGACGACGAAAACGGAGTAAATACCGACGACCTGATTTCAATGATGGATGACCGAACTCAGGCACAAGACGAAGACTTGCCCGATACCGGTGTGCCCATAGAGTTAGAACGTAGATTATCTTCGGCGTTTATTCACAATGATGAAGGAATTTACGGAACTCTTTGTTCCAGCGCTGTTATTTTTGATGAATCAGGAGATATTCGTTTTGCTGAGCAAAACTACGACGCTTCAGGCATAAGAACGAATAGTCATTTTTATCAGCTACTCGGCCAAACCGCAGCCGAGTAATCATACGGCTCTGTTTTTAGCACCCCAGCTAAGGATAAAACAATGTATACACCCAAACATTTCAACACAGCTGACGATGAGCAAATAAATAGGTTCATAGAAAACAATTCGTTCGGGCAGCTAACTTCATCTATGGACGAAAATTAATTTCGACGCATATGCCCTTCCTATATCAACCACAAGAACAAACCTTGCTAGGACATATGGCAAAGGCAAATCCGCATTGGCAACAGCTAGAAAAACAGAATGTTCTTATTGTTCTGCAAGGCCCACATGCTTATATTAGCCCTTCCTGGTACCTCAACCCTGGAGTTCCAACGTGGAATTATCAGGCCGTGCATATATATGGTAGAGCAACATGTTTTCAAGATTCGGAAAAACTTAAAAATATTGTTGATCGTTTAACGGCCGAGAACGAAGCCGCTTTTGACAAACCCTGGAAGCCAGATTACGAGGCGACAATGCTACGCGGTATTGTAGGAATCAAAATTGAGATAGAAGACATCCAATGCAAATTCAAATTGAACCAAAACCGCGATATTGATGATCAGAAAAATGTAAGCACGCAATTACGACTGATTGGCGAAACCGCATTGGCAAAAGCCATGGAAGATGAAATAGGCAATAGCTAGCATTATTAACGTGGATCAATGATTAATCGCGCACCGCGAGTAATCTAAACCTGAGGATAGTTGTATATCAATCAGGAGGTTCACGATGAAACACT
The DNA here is from genome assembly GCA_002402175.1 of SAR86 cluster bacterium. GTDB lineage: Bacteria > Pseudomonadota > Gammaproteobacteria > Pseudomonadales > Pseudohongiellaceae > UBA9145. The sequence goes on along the minus strand of NVVJ01000003.1, from coordinate 52,856 downwards.
TAAAGCTAATTCTTCTTTCAAGCTTGCTACTAATTTTAAGCAGTTGCGCGCAAACAGGTTCCCAAATAGGCACCACGCTTACACTCTGCTGCCCGGAGAATTACGCCAGTTATAGCGAATATGGGTTGGAGGTTCAGAATATGCCTCTGTTTCTTCGAAGCTATATGACTACCGAGTTTGAGTCGGCGCTGCAACAAAAAGGCTTAAGTCGCAATGATCAGATCAATGATATAAGAGTAATTTTGCGCTACAAGCAAATTGATCTGGTGCCTGGCCAGCAAGAAATTGATCCCTTCATTAGAATTGAAGCACTTAATGTAGAGCTAAATTATATTGCAAGAATTGAAATTGAAATATTTGAGACTCGAAGCAATGATCTGGTTTGGGCTGGCTCGGTGAGTAGGATTCATCAAGTCACTCCAGGCGAATATATGCACGAAGATCGTGCCCGGCCGCACTTTTATCAGGCATTTCAATCGCTGTTAGCGAGCTACCCCGCATTGACCACTTCAGACTAAGCGCCCCCCCACTCACAAGCCTCGAAATCTGAAAAATGTTTTCATGTTTCGAGGTTTGCTGTATGTTTATAACTATTCCCTAGCCTCTATTACTTAATGACAGGAGATAGCTATGGCCAACGAAGGCTATCACGAACCCATAGAAGAATTGACAGACAGCACTCGCGACATGCATCGTGCGATTACTTCACTTATGGAAGAACTCGAAGCAGTTGACTGGTACAACCAGCGCGTAGATGCCTGCAAAGACGAAGAGTTGAAGGCAATACTCGCGCACAATCGCGACGAAGAAAAAGAACATGCCGCCATGGTGTTGGAGTGGATACGTCGTAACGATCCGGCAATGGACAAAGAGCTCAAAGATTATTTGTTTACCGACAAACCGATAGCGCACACGTAAATGATTACTGCTGACGATGCCTTGCTGCGGCTTAAAGAAGGCAATACACGATTTCGCGCCGGCGACAGTCATCATATTGAAGTAGATGCTCTCGTTCGTTCTCAGCTGGTAAGCGACCAAACACCTTTTGCCATAATACTTGGTTGCTCCGATTCCCGAGTTCCGGCAGAAATTGTTTTTGGACAAGGTGTTGGTGATCTATTTGTTATTCGGGTAGCTGGTAATGTAGTCGCCCCCTCTCAAATTGGCAGCATCGAATTCGCCGCTGAAAAATTTGGCACCAGGCTCGTTGTTGTATTAGGCCATTCAAAATGCGGCGCCGTAGAAGCCACCTTAGAACAACTAGAACAACCAACGGAAAGCCGCTCGCCAAATCTGTTTGCTATTGTAGATAGGATTCGACCTTCAATTGAACCACTTATGAATACCTCCAACTCTTACACTACAGCTGAACTAATGGAGCGAGCCGTACGCGCAAATATTGAAGCGTCTGTGGAGAATTTACGCCACGGCTCAGAAATACTCGAGTCTCTAATCGACAAAGAAGAATTGTTGATAGTAGGCGCCGAATATTGCCTTGATTCTGGCGTGGTAGATTTTTTCGATCGCTAGACAGTTTCAACAAATACATCCAAATTAATCTATTAGAAACAATCCTCGCAATAATCGCGCAGCATACGTAATGACCAATATTTATCAAATACAATCCCAAAGAATTCTACTAAGGCAATGGCAAGCGCAAGACTATCCAAAGTTTGCAAAAATGTGTGCCGATCCAGAGGTGATGGAGTTTTTTCCCGAACTCTTGTCAGAAGACGACAGCAATTTACTCGCTGACAAATTCGCCTCTCAAATTGCAGAACGCGGCTGGGGCTTCTGGGTTGCAGAACACATTGAAGACGGAAAATTTCTCGGCCTCGTTGGACTAGGTCAGGCGAGCGATCTCCCAATTGACGACGCTATCGAAGTGGGCTGGCGACTAGCCAGAGAACATTGGGGTAGTGGCTTCGCTACTGAGGCCGCATTAGCTTCATTGTGTTTTGCGTTTGAAACGCTAGCTTTGAAAGAAACTATAGCCATTACTGCAGCTACGAATGTACGTTCGCAGCAAGTAATGGAAAGACTGGGAATGAAAAACAATAATGAGAATTTCCAACACCCTAGAGTAGCCGAAGATAGTTCGCTACGGGAGCATGTATTGTACAAAGTAGACAGGCAGACCTTTCTGAAGTTTACTGAAGAAAGTCATCCCTCTTTTAAAGTCGAGATACAGAGTAAGCGGTAGTCAGAAACTAAGAGATAGTTCCGCTACTTGTCAATATTCCTCGATTTCGAAAAAGAATAATACCGTAAGCAAATAGCTGCTCCGATCGGCTCATCGTCAAATCCTTTTGATCCTATAGCAACACAAGAATAGTAGACGAATTTCAGTATTTTGCTTACTAAATTGATGAACTCATTCTGCTACAAGCCACTGTCCATAGGCTTTGTGGATGTCCACTTTTAATGCTTATCACATTACATATGTCACACGAGCATGATTCCCGTCAAACACGTTGATATGGCGTTAATAAAATAGCAAGATGGGCAGCATTGATAATAGGGAAAACAGTGCTAGAAGAACTTAATGTCAGGTTTTGGATGGAGTTTTTAGGTATGTCTACTTTGGCCGCTAAAGTTAGTTATAGGACAATGGCTCGTTATCACATTGTTAGGTGCTGAAATGATGAACTGGAGTAGTAGTTAAATGGAAAGTCGTATCCCTTTACCAACAGACAACATCTTTAAGTTTTACGCTTTTTTCGGTTTACTCTTAATAATATTCGGCATTGGGTCAACACTTTATGTAAATCAGTCCACGAATAGTTTAGTTTTCGATATCGCAGTTGAGTATGAAACATTGAAGATCGATCCAGTGCGGTCAGGATCAGATGAAACTCGCTTCCTGATACTGGATAGAAAACTAGAGATAGCCAAAAAAAATAAAACTTTTTTCTTGATATGCTTGAGCATCATTATTGGTTTAGGGTTTTTATTGGTTTGGTATGGATTCAAAAAGTGGCACACTGAAATTCAGCCACTCCAAGATGAAATCGCTCGGCTAAGTCTCAAAAAATTACAACAAGAGGTAGACGAGCATGAACGGAAATTAAAGGAATTAAAGGGGTCGTAACGAATAAAATTTAACCAGTTACAAACAAAACAGGAAGTTGGTTGATCAATATCCGTTACGACCCCTTTTATCTTTTATCACACTGTGATACATCATTGAGAATTTTATTAAACATTCATAGTTGAGAATAAATTGGATAAGGTTACAGATAAACTAAAGGTTATTCTCGATGAGCTGGATAATTTTGAAAGCCAGCTTGAAGAACTTCCTGAAAAATTTGGTCTAATAAACGGAATTGGAAGTAACTTCGATTATCAGCGAGGTAAATTGAGGTTTGATTCGTGGTTGAAAAAATATACTCAATGGTTGCTTAAGAACATTCCCGGCTCTGAAAAAGAAATAAAATTACTAATTTATCGATTCGATAATAATAACTGCAATCCAGAAGGTTCAGGTTATGGCACTAAGAACCAGATGGTAGAAACAGTATTTATTAGACCTTTTAGAAACAAAATTGATTCAATGAGAGAAGACATTCTAGCGGGCGATTTTGATTTAGTTCATAAAGAGGTTCACTCCACTAACGCATCAAATAATGATTATGTGTCAAAATCTCGGATTGATGAACTTAGAGGGCTAAGCAGTAAGTACGACTTTAGTAAATTAATAGCCCTACTAACTGAGCTAAATAAAGCTTATGAAAATCAGATGTACTACTCTGTAGGTTGTCTTGTTAGAGTTATAATTGATCATGTGCCACCGGTCTTTGGGTGTAGTTCCTTTAATGAAATGGCTAATAATTACTCGGGCACAAAATCATTTAAAGAAGCCATGAAAAGTTTAAATGAGCAAATGAGAAAGGTAACTGACTCATACCTTCATACGCAAATTCGAGAAAAAGAAGTTGCTCCAGTGGGACAGCAGGTTGAGGCAAGAAGTCCTCTTGATTTGCTTCTTTCAGAAATTATTCGGATATCGTAAAAATGCATATCAAAGCAATCAAATACGTTCCCTTCGGTCACCGGACGCCCAACTGCTGCGCATCTGTACGTCGTTATGCATCGTAATATAATTTGGAGATCATAATAAATTAAAGGGCCCGTTATAGGTGAATATGCAATTAATTGAGCCTTCTGATAGTCATTTACTCGAAATGATGACTTGGTTTTCTGATAGATCAAAGGGGTCAGAGAACTTTGATTAATAGCTCAATTTTGGTTTTAGTGAATTTATTGGTTTTTCTAGCGTTATTATTCAGGAAAGAACATTGGGTATCGATGTTATAAGATCAAAGTTCTCTGACCCCTTCGATGTTTTTAGACGTTATGTCGCTTGCCGAATCACGAAATAGCATTAGCCAAATCTTTGGGCGAGGCGCCTAACGCGATAAGAGATTTAACTAATAGATCAATTGAAACAGAAGGATCGCCAGCTTCCATCTTAGCTACACGAGACTGACTAGTCTTGACCAATTTCGCGAATTCAACCTGGCTCAAATTTTCTTTGGAGCGTCGCTGCTTTAATGACTTGCTAAGAGAGAGCTTTAACTCAATATATACAGATTCTTCAGGGGAAAGATTTAGGAACTCATCTGCTGACCCAATTTTCCAGCCGTTTGCTTCAAGCTTGGTTCGTTTAGCTGCTTTCATTGTCATATTTCCTCAATCTGCTTTTACAGTTGTCGAGAACTGCCTTCGGAGTTTTGCCAGTTTTCTTTTCGAACACCTCAGCTATAACTATGGCATCCGCATCAATTCGATACACAAGTCGCCAAATTCTATTTTCATCGGTAATCCGAAGCTCGTGACAGCTCTTCCCAATACTAGGCATGGGCCTCGAATGAGGCATAGAAAGAATCTCTCCGCTCTGCAATACTCTCAACAAATAACCAGCCTCGAGCCTTGCTGCCGAGCTAAGCGGGGGCGTCTTAACCTCTCCATGGAGCCATACAAGTGGCTTGTCCTTTGGGTTCATGTCAAGATCATATGTCATATATGACATATATGCAAAAGTTCGAGACAGCGCAATTAAAGGGATCAATTAAAGGAGTCGTAACGAATAAAATTTGACCAGTTACCAACAAAGCAAAAAGTTGGTTAAAAAATATCCGTTACGATTCCTTAAGATGAGTTAATGCCATGTTTAAAGTTCTAACAGCGATTTTTTTTGTTACAACATTGTTCTTTGGATATACGTCATATGTGTTCATCTCAGAATCGATTGATCAAGAAAATCAGCTAAATTGCGCTCGAGAATTGACCGAGATATTTCAATCCCTAGCTACAGATACCGACTCCATACACGACATAGACATACTTCTAGCATGGCTTAAAGAATATAGTCCTAACTATGTAAAGATCAGCCCTAATACCATCCAATCTGAATGTTCTTTGATATCCTATGCAAATGGATCGTTACTAGAAGTAGCTAGTGATATTACCTATGTAGGATTTCCGATTTCTGTATCTGTGCCAAAGTGACATTAACAAGAGAAAATCTAATAATTAAAGGGTCAGAGAACTTTGATTTGCAGATCAATAATTAGAATTACTCTACGCAAAGTTGCGCTAAGCTGAATTAGGTCGCTGTCCCCAGTTTCAACACAGAGAATTCATCATCGCACATGAAAAATAGCAAATCGGCATTATTACTACTAATTTTCCTGTCTCTCTGCATGGGAGTTCTGGAAGTTCTACTAAATCTCCAGGAGGAAGTGCTCTCTGGTAGTACACAAGCTTTATGGAGTTTTACGTTCGTTCTCTTAACAATACTATGGGCATACTATGATGCAAAGAAGGCTGACATCGAAACTCCTTTTGATTTTGGTTTCATACTTTACATATTTTGGCCAGTTGTATTACCGTGGTATCTATATAGAACTAGAGGAATTGAAGGAATATTGATGTTCTTTGGGCTTATTTCATTATGGGTAGGGCCCTGGTTAGCTGGGGTGGTAGCTTATTACTATTTTTCATAAAATTGGAGAGAAAGGAGTCGTAACGAATAAAATTTAGCCAGTTACCAACAAAGCAGGAAGTTGGTTAAAAAATATCTGTTACGACCCCTTTTATTTTTCGGGACGATAAAGTATGAAGCACACAATACAAACATCAAAACTATTCGAAGACAAGGCAGACCTATATGCCTCCTCTCGCCCAATGTACCCGAAAGAGCTTTTTGATTTTATCGGGTCTTTATCTATATCCAAAAATGAAGCCTGGGACTGTGCTGCCGGCAATGGGCAGGCTTCTGTAGGATTGGCGAAAATATTCTCTAAAGTTGAAGCTACGGATATTAGCAAAGAGCAAATTTCCAACTGCTTTCCCGCAGAGAACGTAAATTATTCAGTACAGCCAGGAGAGTCTACAAGCTTCAAAGAAAATCAATTCGATTTAGTGAATGTAGCTCAGGCTCTACACTGGTTTGATTACTCAAAATTTTGGGACGAAGTACGTCGCGTGTTAAAACCCAATGGGGTGTTCATTGCATATTCTTATATATGGCCAAGTATTGATAACAATATAGACAGAATTCTAGAAGAAAAAATTAAAGCCATCATTGAACCCTATTGGGCATCGAACAATAAGCTAGCTTGGGACGAGTACAAGGCGCTGGATTTTCCATTTGCGCTTATGGACACACCAAAAATGGATATTAGAAATAACTGGAACCTGAATCAATTTCTAGATTACATACATACGTGGTCAGGGACACGAAGGTGTATGGACGACATAGGGGCTGATTTTTTTGAATCAGCCAAAGACGAGATGCTTCGCGCCTGGGGTGACCCTGAGCAAAAGAAGGTGGTACAGAATCCCTTAACTATTATTGCTGGTTCTGCATGGTGATAACGAATTAATTGGAGATGCGATTGAAGGCTTAAATAGAGATGCAATTGAAGGTTTAATTTGTACGCGAAGAACGAAGCAACCTATCAACTCCGGCATTATATAATGCAAGGTCTACTGCGCTTCTAACCATTTGTGCATCATCAAGCTCCATCACTTGCCCCAGAAGGTCCTGGGCTACTTCCATAGTCAAGCTGCGTATTACAGATTTTACTTTTAACAAGGCAGCGGCATTCATAGACAGCACATCAAAACCCATGGCCATTAGCAAAACGGCGGCACCGGGGTCTCCTGCCATTTCTCCACAAATACTAACCGGCTTACCCTCTTCCCGAGCACCGGTAACTACTTGTTGTAATGCACTTAACACCGCTGGGTGAAACGCCGTGTACAGGTTCGCGACTCGCGGATTATTCCTGTCTACCGCTAACAGATATTGGGTTAGGTCATTACTGCCGACAGAAATAAAATCAACCATTTTGGCTAGTGCGCGTGTTTGATAAACGGCGGCGGGTAATTCAATCATCACACCAACAGGTGGAAACTTCACTTTCACACCTTCCTGAATTAACTCCCGGTATGATTTTTTAATTAGCTGCAACGCCGACGTTACTTCATTCACATTGCTAATCATTGGCAACATGATTTGCAAATTCTCCAGACCTACGCTGGCTCGTAGCATGGCGCGAATTTGGGCGGTAAATATTTCCGGGTGATCAAGTGTGACGCGTATACCGCGCCAACCCAGAAACGGGTTTTCTTCTTCTATTGGGAAATACGGCAAAGACTTGTCTCCGCCTATATCGAGAGTTCGCATGGTGACAAGCTTTGGTGCAAACGCATGCAATTGTTCACGGTAAATTGCAAACTGCTCCTGTTCACTTGGAAATCTCTCGCTAAGAAGAAATGGTATTTCTGTTCTAAAAAGTCCTATGCCCTCTGCGCCCTGATCCAGAGATTGCATTACATCAGTCATAAGCCCTGTGTTAACCCACAAATGCACTCGATGCTTGTCGGCTGTTTCACAGGGTAAGTCCTTCAGACCTTCCAGGCCTTCTACTAACTGGTTTTCTTCTTCGATGATTTCGAGATAGCGAACCCGCAACTGCTCAGACGGATTACTTATTACCTCGCCCTTATAGCCATCAATAATTATTTCTTTGCCTTCCAGCTGGGTATAGGGCAAATCAACGACGCCCATTACTGTTGGTATGCCCATGGTTCTGGCGAGAATCGCAACGTGAGAGTTGCCCGAGCCTTTAACTGAAATAAGCCCCGTTAGTTTGTCTTTTGGTACTTCTGCCAACATAGCTGGTGTTAATTCTTCGGCAACCAAAACAGTGTTGTCGTGATATTCAGTTTCAACTGTTTCTTTTTCCTGCAAGTAAAATAGAACGCGGCTGCATAAATCCTTAATATCAATTGCGCGTTCGCTTAGATAAGGATCGTTCATTTCTTCGAAATTGCGAACATGCTCATTCGCCACATAAGCCAATGCTCCCTGCGCCCAGGAACCCATCTTTATTCTTTCTACTATTTCGTTGCCAAGCGCGCTGTCATCCAACATGCGCACATAAACATCGAATAACTGCCGCTCTTCTTCGGCAACCTGGCCTGCCAATTTTTCATGCAAGGCGCGCATGTCTACACGTACTAGTTCCAGACATGCATTAAAAAATTCAATTTCTTTTTCAATATTTCGCGCACGACGAATCGGAATTTGACTAAGGTCGGCTGGTGGAAAAACGACTACGGCGCGCCCAATGGCAACACCGGATGAACCCGAAACGCCATGGAAAACCGTATCGGATGTTTTATGCCCAGACGGGCTAATGCCCTCAATCGCGCCGGTGGCTTCGGCGTGAGCAATTACTCCAGCAAGTTGAGCCGACAAGGTAATTAAAAATGCCTCTTCACCTTCATCGAAACGACGACGCTCTTCATGCTGTACAACCAGCACTCCTAAGACTGAACGATGGTGAATAATGGGTACACCGAGAAAGGCATGAAATACTTCTTCGCCGGTATCTTTTAGATAGTGGAAACTTGGATGCAAAGATGCATCTTCAAGATTAATTGGCTCGGCATGTTTTGCGACCAGGCCTACCAGGCCTTCTCCGAGTTGCAAACTAACATGACCTACAGATTCTTTATTCAAGCCTTCGGATGCCATCAACACATGACAGTCGATATCGGTATCAAGTAGAAAGACCGAGCAGACCTGAGTGTCCAATGCTTTTCTTACGCGACTGACAATAATATCCAGCGCCGATTGCAAATCTCTGGCTGCATTTACTTTTTGTACAATGCTGCGCAATCGATCCAGCATAGTTTGAATTACTCCATTTATTTATCTAATGATAAATAGTCAAATAGATAAACTATTAAATAGTTTAGCCGTTGAGATAATTACTAAGAGGAACTTCAAGTTGTTCCAGCGCTTTACGGTAAACATCCCGCTTGAATTCAATCACCTGTTCAACTGGATACCAGTAGTTCACCCAGCGCCAGTCATCAAACTCTGGCTTGTCCGTTTTACTCAGTTCTACCTTGCTGTCTTCGCTCTCTAAACTGAGCAAAAACCATTTTTGTTTCTGGCCTATACACAATGGGTCCTGATTGTAGCGGATGAAATTTTCCGGCAAGCGATAGTGCAACCAGTCACTGGTTTGATGAAGTATTTTTACGTCGCCCTCTCTAAGACCAACTTCTTCATCCAGTTCACGAAATAATGCTTCTTCTGAAGATTCTTTGGGATTGATGCCGCCTTGTGGAAATTGCCATGCTTCCTGCCCAATTCGCTTGGCCCAAAGCAACTGGCCAAGCTGATTACAGATCACTATGCCAACATTTGATCGGAAACCCTCTGAATCAATCACGCGCAGCTACCCTCTTAGCAAACATAATCGGTCATTGTTTCACAAATACTCGCCTGTGATCAATGGCAAAGCGGCCCTGAATATCCTGTTTTGTTATATTTATCAAAGAGTTAAGCTATTTTTACCGCCTATCTTTATAGGCTCTATTTGGCATATCCTGTGCTGAATCGCTATGTCTGCGGGTATAATAGGCATATTCGGTTTACGATCCACAAGATATAGGCCACCGGCGGGGCAATTTGCACGAGCTGGCGACTACGAAAGAGAAACATACTATGGACTCAAAGCACTCAGGGAAGCTTGCGCTGTTTGATCTGGACAATACTCTGCTGGCAGGCGACAGCGACCACGCCTGGGGTGAATTTCTTATTAATAGAAACCTGGTGAACGAAGACAAACACCGCCAGGAAAATGATTATTTCTATGAGCAGTACAAACAAGGCAAGCTGGATATTCACGGGTATGTAAAATTTACCCTTACTCCTATTCTGCAAATGAACGCCACGGAACGAGATCGCTTACACCAGGAATTCATGAAAGATGCAATTGCACCACTTGTGCTCGATAGCGCTCAATCGTTAGTGGCCAGGCATAAGTCTGCCGGAGATTTTTGCATTATTATTAGCGCCACCAATGAATTTATTACTACGCCTATTGCCAAGGAATTTCAGGTAGATCATTTAATATCAACCGAGCTGGAAATAAATAATGGCAGCTATACTGGCAATATTTCAGGTACACCTTGCTACCAGGCAGGCAAAGTAGAAAAGCTGCAACGATGGCTGGATTCTCGAAATGACGACATGCGTATTTCTGAGGCGGTATTCTATAGTGACTCTATCAATGACCTGCCTTTACTTGAGCAGGTTGCAACGCCAGTTGTTGTAGACCCTGACGACCAGTTAAGAGACAAAGCGCAAAACTTAAACTGGGAAATTATTAGCCTACGCACATAGCGACATTGTGATGCAAATAACTACACAGGCATGTTCATCTTGGAGATTTAGTTCACTGTGGATACTGCTTGCCTGTGTCATGTTAGTACGCTGTGGTAGTGACGAGCAATCTACTCAAACATCAAACTCAAGTGCAAGAACCGATCAGCCCATTCCTTTTGATGTAACAAATCCTGAAATCAATTCTGCTACTCGAGAGCTAATGCTTAATTACTTACAGCAGATTGAGAGCGATTATTCGACCGTTGAAGTTACGATAAAAACTCTGCAAACCGAAATTGAAGGGTTTATTCAGCAGACTGATGTAATCACCATGGACCGTGCTCGCGACGCCTGGCTTATTGCCCATAGTGCCTATGAGTTAACAAGTTTGCACCGGCACTTCGCTAACCTTGTATTAACGCAGCAGGACAAGCTCACTCTTAATCAGCTTCAGTATCAGATAAATCACTGGCCCGTATTACCAGGCTATATCGATTACGTAGACGGTTATCCCGACAGCGGTATTGTGCACGATATGAATGTTGTTCTGGAGCTCGATAGCTTGAGAGAGCAACATGGATTCTTCGATGTTTCCGAGGCGTCTCTAGGCTTCCATGTTATTGAGTATTTACTCTGGGGCTCGAATACGAATAACGACCCTCTTCGCCCCGCTTCGGATTATTTACTCACTACGCAGCTTTCCGCAGACCAGGCTAACAATGGTTTCGAATTAGACCAGCTTAGCAATAACAGACGTCGTCGATTCCTCGCTATTGCAGCTCAGGCGCTACTCGAAGACTTTCAGTTACTACGCACTTTGTGGAGTGAAAATACGCTGTTGTTTCAGCGACGAGTTGAAGGCGCAGAAAGCGCAGATTATGTTTCCAGCCGTGAACTATTGAGTGTATTCGCTGAATCAATAACAACTGTACTTAAAGAAGACCTATTACTACGGTCTCTTTATCCTATGCTCAATGGGGATTTTACCGACAGTATGCAGTCGCCTTTTAGCCACTCAACAGTAAACACTGTCTCAAGTCAGCTCAACGGTCTGGAAAGGCTGTTGTTAGAAAATCAAACTGACACAGGTACTACACTAGATTCTCTATTTTCTTCACTTTCTGATGATTTCTCCGAATTTTTCTATCAGAATTATGATGCCAACAAAGCATGTTTAATTCTATTGTATGGCGACCTAGATAGATTATCTGAGGCTGGTGAAGCGACAAAATCAGAGTTTGAAATTGTGCAGTGTATAAACTTACTTACCAATATGATCGAGTATGTTGGGCAACTGGAATCAGAAACCCTTTAGGCCAGTTCGATCTCCACAATTAGATCATCAGCCAGTTGTTCCAGCCTACTTTGTAAATCTTCTAAAGCCAGCTCAGTGGGAACTTTGAGACTTGCCTTAGCCTTAAATAAGGCTGCACCGGACATAGGTGCAGGCACACATTCTGTATTCAACTGCTCCACATTAACCGACAAGCTAGCCAATGCCGCCGAAATTTCTCGAATAATTCCCGGCCTGTCATTACCCACAAGGTTTAGCTCAATCGTTTGCGGGGGGCTTAGAGTATCTGGTTCATCTACTTTTTCAATTACCAAAGTTAGAGGCGTAGATAGCCCCTTAAGTTCTTGAATAAGCCTATCTGCCTTTTCATCGGCAATACTAACCCGAAGAATTCCTGCAAACTTTCCGGCTAACTGAGACATACTACTCTCAAGCCAGTTTCCAGAATTGTCATTTATTGTCTGTGCAAGTGATTCAACCAAGCCGGGCTCGTCGTCGCCAATTACAGTTAGTACAAGATTTGTCGTCATTTCATTTATCCGTAAATAAATTTCACAATGGACTAAAAAAGCCCAATTTGATTGTTAAGTATTTCGTCCATAGAAGTCGCTTTAAAGACCAATATGCCATCGGCGACAGGGCCTAGTTGCCTTTCAATATAGAACTCATAGTCTATCGCTGATTGACGGTATTGGCGAGGCTCAGGCCCGTTTACGGTCATGATGTATTCAATCCATCCGCCTGACTGATACATGCTAGGTAGGTTCCGCTCCTTCCTCACTAACTCTGCCTTGCGAGCCGCCTGCACATGTGGCGGTACATTTTTCACATAATCACTTAGCTTACGGCGTATTCGTTTGCGTAACACCAGCTCGTTCTCAAATTTACCAGCCGTAATATCAGCTACGGTTTCCTTAATGTAGTCTTCATAAGGCTGGTCAAAAAATATTCGCTCATAGAGAATTTTCTGAAACTCTCTAGCCAGAGGTGACCAGTCGCTTCGTACTGTCTCCAAACCTTTAAACAACATACGATATTGCGTTGGGTTCTTACCTTCAACTACTACACCGGCGTATCTTTTTTTACTGCCAGCATCCGAGCCGCGCACCGTAGGCATTAGAAACTTACTAAAGTGTGTTTCAAATTCCATTTCCAGATAACTTTCAATTCCGTGTTCCTTCTCAAGTTTGTTACACCACCATTGGTTGAGCTGATCTATCAGTTTGCTGCCAATTTTTTGTACTTCATCCTCTGATGCGGAACCTATAAGAACAAAAACAGAATCGGTGTCACCATATATCACCTGATATCCCTGTTTTTCAATATAGTCTTTACTGGCAATCAGAATTTCGTGGCCACGCTTGGTAATAGAGCTAACTAATCGGGAGTCGAGAAACCTGCAACCCGACGTACCCAGTATTCCGTAGAAAGAATTCATGATGATTTTTATAGCTTGAGAGAGTACGGCGTTGCGATCAGCTTTTGCCTTGTCTCTGGCTGACCACAAAGTTGAAATTATCTCAGGAAGGATAAATTCCGTGCGTGAGAACTGACCTCCGTCATAGCCCATAATTGGATCAGCCTCCTGAGAAGCTTTTGCCATGGCCAGTGGGTCTACGTGAAATGTTCTGATAATACTTGGATACAGACTTTTGAAGTCCAGCACAATTACATTTTCATGAATGCCAGGAACCGACGACATCACATAACCACCAGGACTTACATTTGATGTTGTTTGCTGGTTCTGAGCAGGGGCAATAAAACCTTTTCGGTGTAAACGCGGCAGGTAAAGAAAATCGAATGCGGCAACGGAGCCTCCATAACGGTCTATTTCAAGCCCCGTTAGCAAACTTCTTTCAATGGCAAAAGAGACCAGGCGCTCTTTTTCGAATATGTCCCAAACCAGTTTACAGTCTTCCAGGTTGTAACGTGCCAAAGCTGCTTTGTTAGTATTAAACAAAGCGGTAATTTCCTGCCCTCTTTGATCAACATCTTCTACCAATTTCCCGCGATCAAGAAGCTGTCGTGACACATACTCAAGAGAAAAGTTTTCAAACTGGTAGGTGGCAGTACGCATTAATTCAATGCCATCAAGAACTGCACGGCCGGGCATCAAGGCATAATAGCGGTCAGTAGTATCTCGCGCCTTACGCCATATTATTGGCTCCTGATTACGCCCAATATTCAGGGGAATCTTAAGCCGGTCACAGAAATCCTGTAGACAGCGAAAATCAAAATTAACAACGTTCCAACCCATTATTACGTCTGGGTCTATTGCATGCACTCTGTCCACAAATGCATTTATAACTTCTCGCTCTGTTGAATAAATACGCCGTTCCAGCTCCTGCTTTAACTCCTCGTTATTCTCAGCTTGCGGCCCAACCATAAACACAACGGATTCATTGTTTGAGTAAATAGCTATTGAATATAGAGTGCTTGCTCCATAGTCCGTTTCAATATCAATTGATATGGCGCATAAATCAGGCCGAAATTCTGTACTAACAAACCTGTCAACAACTACATCGCTGAATCCGTTTTGCTGAACAAGCTTGCCGGAAATATTCGCGGAGGCTGTAATGAATCGCTCCATTAGGAAACGATCTGTGGGCTTGATATCTGGTTCCGCTACGCCGATTCCCTGCATAGTGAGTTTGTCGCGACAATCGTAGAGCTTACGTTGGCTCTTAAAATATAGAGCCGACACCTCTTGATGATCGAAGTTCTTAAGTTTTGTAGAGTTTATGCGCCACTGAGTTTGTCTAGCGAGGATTTCTTTGACTTGATCTTGTTGCTCGGTTGGAAAAAAACAAACAGCTTCCTGGCCACGAACCTGAATACGCAATGGCCCCTGTTCGGTTGCCAGCCAGAAAACCAGCTCCATTCCCGTGGAGGATTCAATCCACTGTCGAGTGAGTATGAACCCTCTTAGATCTATAGCTGCATTTTCGAGCGTTGGCACGTATACATAGTCTTGTTAACGCACACTTTAGCTGTGTGCAATTTAGAGTGTGATCGTTCTCGGAAATTGACCAAAGTCTTCCCAGAAACTAACCTGCTCTGGCATTTCATCCAGAGTTGCCTGTACATTTCCGTTTATATCGGTAACACGAGAAATAATAGTATGCTCACCAGGAGTTGCATTTTTCCAGTCGTAACTAAACAACTTCCAGGAATATTTGGTAGATCGTGGATTAATTTCTGCGCGCTCCCACGGCCCATCATCAACCTTTACTTCTATGCTGCGCAGCGAAGTTCCATCGTTAAGAGCAAAGCCCTGAATTTTGTATTGCCCGCCAAGTTCTGTTACTCGAATGATTGAAGATTTTAGATTCATCGTAGTGACTGAATTTTCCACCCATCTTTCAACGCCACCGATATTTGTTTTCTTCAGAGTGACATAATCACGACCCATAAATCGGCCCATATAACGAGTGTCTTGTATATGAATTTGAGTCAGCCACTTAACATTTGCAACACCGTACCAACCAGGAATTACTGCACGAACTGGTTTGCCATGATAATGAGGAAGCGGCTCGCCATTCATTTCAAAAGCCAACATGTTTTCTGGTCGCATGGCGTCATCAATCGAAAGGCTTCTGGCAAATGCTTTTTCTACTTCGCGTTCACGAATGGTTTCAGTCGCTATGTCTGTTCCAAAAAAAACAATTTCCTTGGCTCCATCTTGAATGCCGGCTTCTTCCAAAATGTCTTTAAGAGAAACCCCTCTCCATCTCGCGTTTCCAATCAAGCCTTGAAATAAACGGCGGCCATTGCCTCCGCATTCAAAACCTACTTGTTGTTCAAAATTGTTTCTGTCCATTAAATCTTGAAGAGAAAATTCGAGCTCGTTATCTACCATGCCGGTTATTCGTAGACGATATGAATCATTGTCGATTTCAGGTTGCCCATAATGCTGAACAAGATAAAAGTCATCATTGTCGGTGAAGTAACTGGTGATTTCTCGAGTATCTAGATAATGAACGGAGTTTGGACGAACAGGCCTTACATTGAATGTATCGGGAACGTCGGTAAATGGTACTAATGTTTCGCCCTGTGCCAATGCAGGTAATATCAAATTCGGAACCGTAGCAGCTCCAGCGGCCAGAACACCCGTGCTCAGCGCACCTTTTAGTAGTTTCCTTCTGCTTTGATCTTGAGGCTTGTCTTCTGAATTCATTATCATCTCTCTTATTTTTCTTTGATGAACTTGCCAGTTCTCAACTTCCTGAAAGAGTCCGCAAGTAAGTCAGGGTCTATCAAATTGAATTCAATAACCATATCACACCGGGGAACTTTGCACCCTTGGAACCTATTAGGCGGTTGTAGGTGATAGCTATTCAGGGAAGAGAGCGAATTTCTTCTTTGAGTCGAAAATTCTTGTCCGTGACAATGGACTCGAGCACTTCGATGCGACTTTCGAGCTGCTGGGTTTTTGACTTAAGCATTAAATTTTCATCACCCAGGGTAGATTGCAAATGCTCGGCGTTATATCGGGACTGTTGGGTGCGGTATCTTAAGTACACAACAAGACTGCCAAAGGCAAAAACAATTGCAACAATAAACACAGACATCAATTCTTCGTCATTCATATCTTATTCTCTTCTGTTCCTTGTTCAAGATAACACAGTATTTAGGCCGTATCCCATAACACCATCGGGACGATACACCTAATTCCAGAGATACAGTCACACATGAAAACCTCTTGTATTATCACTACCGTAGCAATAATTTCCGCATCAACTAATTAGTATTGCAACTATTAGGCCATGTCTATTATCTTATATATCAACACGTTATATAATATTACATCTTTAGCTTTTAATATTATCGCCAAATTGTTGCGGATTTGGCGAAATTGCAGCTCTTGTCTCCGCTACAATATCCGATCTTAATACTAATTGAAGCACGATCAACGCTGATTTATGAAACCACATTGATGACAAACACTTTTTGTTCGACATACCAGATCACTTTGCCCCTAGCAGAACTGCAGGCCGAAATTTCGATGCCGACAAATTTAGCCACGAGTGCTGAAGAAACAATCTGGCGTGAGTTTGTGTCATTTCATTGTTGGCAACATTGGATGCCTTCAGTATCTCAGGTAGAAATAGATGGCAGCCTTGATGTGGGAAGAGGCAGCACTTTGCTGGTAAAGTCCCGCAGCAGCCAAACGATTTGGGCAATCAGCCACTGGAGTCCACCAAAGCGTATTGAGTTTGTGGTGAAAACCCGAAATAAATATCTCGCTTATGGCTTCTCGTTTGTTATTGACAGTGCACGTCAGGAAATTATTCTTGGCATTGAGGGAGAGTGTGAATTTCGAGGCCCATTACGACCTCTAGCTCCCTTCTTGGCCTGGCGGCAGAAACAGCTATTTTGTGAGCTGTTAAACCGTTTCGCTAAACATTTGCGGAACAATACTGACTAAACCCCAAGTAGAAATTATTTAGCACGGCGTAAACTACTACATATTGTGCTTTCAGCAGCCCCTATGCGCTATGTATTGATGTTTCTAGATTGGCGCCCTCACCACACTATAAATGCCACAAATAGCTGATTTTTAAGTAGATTCTATATAATGTGTTTTAGTTCACAACTGGCTGGTCAAATTCTGCTATCTTCAGATTCAGTTGAATATTGAGGCCTTAGTCAAAGAACTCAAACACTCGCCTAAAGATATAGGCAAATGCAAAGTGGCAAATAACAAGAACAGATCACTATGAATTCTGAAGTAAATCAAAATGTTTTTGAGAAGCTAGAGCGAAGTCGAGCCGTAAAAATATCGATGGATAAGCTGTCTAAAGGCATAGACAATTATCATATAGATGTAAAACTCAGCAAGAAATTTACCTCGGATATAAAGAAGCTAGTCGCGCTACTGATTCCACAAGTCGCCATTCCCAAACCTAAGCATTGGGACAACTCCAAGCTATTTGAAAAAGTTAGAGAAAATTATCTGGATATGATGACTGTTTTGATTCATCGAATCAAAACAGATTTGAGTGCTGATGAAATTTGCTTTTTCCAATTTTCTGCAATCAAACTCGTTCTTCAATTTACTCGACATCAGCTTGATTCTGAAATCAAATCGGTTTCTGCGCGGTTAACAGAACATCGTAACAAGGGCTCCTCTGAGGCACTGGCAACAGATCAGCGATTGTTCTGGCTAAAAAAGAATTACGATTCAATTCTCTACAATGTTAACAAGCAGATATTTGCTCAATTTCTACGCGTAGAAGACAGACAGCTAGGCCCCATTCGCGACCAGTTCCTTGGCAAGGAATACGAATTCATTGTAGACGCAATGATCAACCCGCTGTTGTATGTCTCTGATCTCAGCGCTTTGCCTTTACTTCTTAATGAGTACAGCATGTTTAGCTGGAATGGAGAAGACGCAGGATTTATCGAACTGAACGGACAGGTTGAAAAACTGCTTAACCAGCGTCTAAAGCAAATTGATATAGCGCCACTAAGAGGTGCAACAAGCACAGAGAACAGTCACTCGAATAACGAGATTCACGATGAATTAGGTGGCTTATTTCTAACACAGGATTTTCTTGGTTCCGCCATCGACACAAAAACAGATATAGGCGAAACATTCGACTGGTTCGAGCTGCAAGAGAATATCGAACTTCTATTTAATATTCAGAAAAACACAAGCGCTCTAACCGAGGCCCGAAAAGAAATGGGGTTTGGGGACTGGTGGCGAAAGCGCGGAGAAATTAACAAGCTTAAGAAAACGCTAGCCGCTTTTTCAAAATTGCTTCGCACCAAAAAAATCCTACCTCAGTTGCTGGCTTCTCACTATATGCGAAAGTCACTAAATCCATTAATTATGGAGCATGTCGATCTTAAAATAGTATGCCAGTTTCTCAGTGGCAATATTAAGATAGGCAAGCTGCAGGACAGCATAAGCGGTGGTAATAAACTTACTAATGAGCAGCTCAAATCGCTTGAGTCATTAAAAACAAAAATCAAAGAGCAGATATCAAAAGCAGACTCTGTTGATTCTCTAAAGTTGTTACAGGACATTAGTCGTTTTCGACAGCAGTTAAAATATTTCCGATTTGCTCATCGCGCATTTAACCGCGTTAGCCTACGTACGTCTGAAGAAGAGTTAAGACTTTCCAAATCTGCTGGCACCTTGTATTTACTGCCTACTAGTTCCGAAATTGAAGAAGACGACGAGCGCATTTGTCATCACGCCATTATGAAAGCCGATGTGCGAGGCTCAACAACAGTAACCGACGAATTACAGAATAAAGGTTTAAACCCTGCATCCTATTTCAGCATGAGGTTTTTTAACCCTATAAATAAAATTCTGGAAACTTATGGCGCCAATAAAGTATTCATTGAAGGTGATGCGATTATTCTTAGCTTTTTGGAATATGAACATACTCCGCAGCAATGGTTTTCTGTAGCCAGAGCCTGTGGCTATTCACGAGATATGTTGAAAATAACTAGCTCCAATAATCGACACTCGACACAGATGGGGCTGCCTTTGTTAGAACTTGGTGTTGGCATATGCTATTCCAATGAGGCGCCTCGTTATCTGTACGACGAAGACAAGCCAATCATGATTTCTGGCGCCATAGGGTTGGCGGATCGTATGTCCTCCTGCTCATGGAATTTACGCGAAGTAGTTAAAAAGGGTTTGTTTAATGTTGATGTACTTCGAATTGCTGATGGTGAAACAGAGAAAGGCGAGAAGGGTCAACATTATGTTCGCTACAATGTTAATGGAATTCTGATCGATGATTTAGCTTTTACTAAATTGAAAAATGAAATTTCGCTAAAAAGTGTGAGCATGAAATTGAACGGCAAACAGTATCTGTTTCACGTTGGACAGTATCCAGACACAAACGGTCGCAAGAAAGACCTCGTTATCCGCGAAGGCAAAGTAGGCATTTGGCGAGATTCACAGATTCTTGAAGATGCAGACAGTGAAGAAAGTTATTTTGAAGTAGTCGTTAATCGGAAAGTGATTCCGCTAGTACTAGACTCACTAGCGGAAACCCAAGCTGCCTTAGCCTAGTAACTGTTAGGCTAAGACGACCTAATGCTTATGGCCTCCCGCGCCGTGAACATGCCCGTGTGCAATTTCTTCTGCACTTGCATCTCTAACTCCTTCTACCTTAACTTCATAGAAAAGAACTTTACCTGATAGAGGGTGATTGAAATCAACATCTGCATTGAACTTACCTACTTTAACTAGCACTACATTCCTACGACCCTTATTGGTTTCAACTACTGCCGCCATTCCCGGCCTTAGTTTTTTGTTACCGCCTGGAAATTGTAAATGCTTAATAGGCACTCTTTGTACAGAATTTGGCTGTCTGACACCGTAGGCCTCTTCTGGTTGCAATGTGATTTCAATTGAATCACCAACAGCCTTTCCTTCAAGCGCTTTTTCAAGACCAACAATAACATTGTGAAATCCATGAATATAAAACAAAGGATTTCCACCATAGGATTCCTCTCTCCATGCTTCACGTTCTCCTTGCGCACTGACTTCGGCAAGTCGATAGTGAAAACTCACTACTTTATTTAATGATATTAGGGCAGGTTCTGCAGCTGGCTCAGCCAACTTTCCTGGTACTTCAATGTCGGACATGAATCTATCTCCACTGGGTTGGTTGAATTCTAACAGATGCGCTTCACCTATCTAGTAGCTTCTTAGTCACTTGCCAGGAATTAGTAGCTTCCCAGGAAGCTTATGATCAACCATCGCACCATTGTGGTGCGAAGAGATGCTGGTATACCCTGAGACAGAATGGCAAACTGTTCAGGCGCACAGGCTCCAACCAAGCACATTCAGTCGAATCGAAAAGCACAAAGCAATATGAACAATGAACAGGAAAAACCAGCGTTACCAGTGGCGCTAAATGAAAACAGGGAAACCTATTTTGAGAAGCTAAACCACTATCTTGCTTTGTCTCTGTCGATTCCCGAGCGCGCGGCTCGAGCAATGGGAGCCATCATTGGCGGAAGTACGTTATTGCTCACTAAGACATTTATTCCTAGAGCAATCAAAGGTTCCGCCAGCTACAAGTTTACTTTTGGTATGTTCCAAACATTTCTGATCAGGAACGTGGCGAAGCTGGATCATGCTGATGTTGATGTTGTGCTGCAAAATCACTTTATGAATCGTAAGTTATTGGGCACCTCTTTAGAGGCCGCTGGGTTGCTTACAATGCATCTGTCTCCTGTGTGGGTGTTTGCCATTGCCTCAGATGCCGCCAAAGGAGGAAAGGTCTTTCTTGAGAGGTTGGTACATCACTTAAAGGAGAACCAGGTAATTGATAAAACCAGCAATCCCGAGTCTCTTGAACAAATACTGCAATCGATTCATGAAATGAGTATGCATGCAGCCACCGCTATCGATACTCCACCGCTATCAAAACAGGAGGTTAAGGAGCTCGCGGATGAGTTACGCAAGGCAACCTCATCCCTGGCGCAGAATTCTTCGAAGCTAGTGCCTAGCTTCGAATCCATATGGCAGCAGATCAATAAGGTGGCACGGAAAGAGAATCTGAAAACTGAGCAGATACTGGGCATGCTTTCTGTAAGTGCGGCCACCATTATTCATACAGGTAAAGGTACTGTTGATGCGTTAGGAAGAACAAGTTTTTACCTCGTTGATGAGGTTCTTTTAAACGATTACAAAGCTACCTTGAATGGCATTTCCAAGTCTGGGTATCTTAATTACATGCAACAACATATGCAGCCCTTTGTTGAAAATGCGCAAACCCACTTCGATTTCTCTCAGGAGAACCGGTCCCAGCGGTGGTTCAAAAATGGAATCCGTCGTTTGTTTAAGCAATTGGGCTTAAAAACCACGTTTCGAAATTGAAACATGCACAATCTGTTGACTAGATTTTACATGCTTTTGCTATTTCTAAGCCTTTCTCAGAAATAACTACCATAGGAAATTCATTGTGTTAGCTTTTATTTGCGCTGAAAACTCAATAACGCAGCGCAAATACACATAACACTTTAGATAAAGAAATATGGGAGCACAAAGCCGATGAGAAACAACCAGCTTTCTGTCGTGCAAACGCATAAGACTATGGAACAACCTCAATATTCAAAATTTTCTCCGATTACAATCGCCGTTAAAAAGAACGCCAAGCAATTGCGACTGAATGCCGGATATTCTATGAACGAGGGCGCACGACTGCTTGGAATTTCACGCAAGCAACTGGAAGATGTAGAAACCATTCGTAATTACGGCTGCCATCTGGACCTCGAATTATTGGCCAAGATGAAAGTTATCTATAAGACTTCTCTCGATCAGCTGATAGGCGAACTTTCTGACGACTATTACTCTGAGTACTATGTAAGACCACGCAAGCGACTAGGCTCAAAGGCGCGCTAGTATTCCCTCCATCTGTCACTGATTAGCTGAAAGTCACGGAATAATGTATAATTCGCGGCTTTTGTGGCAAAGAGTAAGTATTTATGGCGAACAAATCGAAGAAAGACGTTCCTCAAAGTAATCGTGAAGATTTAGCGAAACATATGGAGGCGTTTATCAAAGGTGGTGGCAAGGTTCAGGAAATTCCTTCCGGCGTCAGTGGTCAAACTACCACCAGCGGTCCTCGACAAATCGTGTTGAGCCACAAAACCAGTTAGTAATCTATTCAATATACAAAAACAGGGAGATAGAAATCTATCTCCCTGTTTTTGTATGGCTAGATAAAACCTTAATTGCTTACATCAACACTCAGGCTTATAACTGTTTGATCTGATAGCCTTTGCTAGATAGTAGTTCCAGCAGGCCATTTTCTCCGACAATGTGTGCCGCCCCTACCAAAACAAATTCTGTATCCTCATCCTTCAACATTTGCTCAATTTGGGGAATCCATTTCAAATTTCTCTGCAACAACAGAGAATCATATAATTCAGGAGCCTCTTCCTTCATCTCTTCAACAAACATTTCAGACAATTTCTGGTTATTGCCAGTACGCCACGCCTGTATCATTTCTTCTATCAGCTGTTCGGTTTGATCAATATCTCGAAGTGACAACAAAATAAATTCACTCTCGTTACCTTCACCCATCGCTGCAAGAAAGCCTATTTGCTCCTCCACCGTTTCAAGCTGACCTATGGGTTTACCATCGTTAATGGCTTTAGTATTGTAATGGCTATCCACACCCAGTGGTGTAAACCCCATACGCTGAAACTCCAACACCTGGAATGTACTAACGAGTAGCCCAGGTTTGAATTTTTCCAGCATCATCAGTGGCATTCCCAGGCCCGCTGCATATTCTGCTATGGCCGTGTAGGCTTCTTCGTTTAGGACTGACTTCAACGTTCTGTCATCACTGTAAGTGAGCTGCTGCAACATTTGCGTCTGTACAGACAATTTACTCATGGCACTGATATCTGTTTCAAAATAGATATCCGATGATGCCTGGTAGGCTTGTTCATATTCTTCTGGTAAGGGATAGTCACTGGGCCGCAGCAAATGCACCGTACCACCTAGGTACACTGTGTTGTTCCCGGATAATACCGACCACACCGAAGTCTCAGCACTAGCGATACCAATATCAAAAAAGAAAACACCACACAGGGCATAGCTAAGTAGCCTTAGTCTATAGTTGTGCCAGAAATTCATTTCAATCTCCTGTTTACGCGCCAAAAAACCAATAAAGACTAGCCAGGGTTGCAAATGTCCTCATCCAATTTACACACCATGATGTTAAAGGTAGCATGCCTATAATTACTCTTACAGTAACCCGCTTACGCTATAACTCTTTATCGAATCTCTATGTCAAAGCTACTATTTAGAATGCGTGATGTTCCAGAAGATGAAGCACAAGAGGTGCGAGACCTCCTTGCTGAGAACGATATAGAGTTTTTCGAGACCTTCGCCGGAAACTGGGGCATTTCCCTTCCGGCTCTATGGCTTAATAGAAACGATCAATATGAACTAGCCAGAGTGTTACTGGATGAATATCAAAATGAACGTAGTGTTCGCGTGCGTAAAGAGTTTGAACTACGACGTGAAAATGGTGAAAGTAATTCTCTGTGGCAAAGTTTTCAAGCAACACCTTTTCGATTTACTGCTTTCCTGAGTCTGGCTACTTTGGTGCTTTATATTTCGGCGCAGTTATTCCTGTCGCTCTAAACCGGCTTCTACACTTTAGTCTGAGCTAAACTTGCTCCCCAAGTTGCTCAGCCATGGCACTAACACCCAGATCCAGGTCTGCCTGCGCGAGATCAAACTCATCATCCTGCGGAGCCCATATTTCTTCGCAACTCTCAACAAACTGCAATCCTATTTCCTGTGCTTGTACACGCACTACTCTTACCGGCAAGGCAGGCATGGTTTCGTCCCAGCCCTCGCCATGTATTCTTACATCAAGCTCCATCATGACAAAAAAATTGAGCTCTTCATCGAGTTTTATCGATACGCCACTTATAGACATGTCCTGTATGTCGCATGTGATAGTACCCAGCAAAGGGTGCTTAAGACTCGCCCAAAAACTAACCTCTACGCGTTTGTGTTGTCTTCTTTCGATCATGTGCTTTTGCTAATGCCTTTTTTAATCTGATGTAAGCAGTGTAGTTTATGTCGCAAGTTAAATGCTATGGAATAAGACCTTTAACTTTGTGATCTATTACGCATTTTTTTAAGAAATCTCGCTCTTTTCTCCGAAGTACTGTGGTTTTTGGCCATTGTTTAGCCATCGACAATAACTTGATAATGCTCTGCGCTGTGAAGCCCAAGTGCTTTACAGTAAGTTCGATGCGTTATATAAAATCGACTGTATTTTGTTGGCGGCTTTAACAGGGGAAGCTTGCTGGCAACCTTGACTACCCTGGCATCAAAAAGGAGGTGATCCCATCGATAGTCAATTTATTAAGGGAGCCTCCAGTTACTCTAGCTAGTTCAAATTATTGAGTAATTGGAGGGGAGTCGTCGATTTTTCGAGACTTCTTTGCTCCCACAAGAAAGACAGTCCCGTTATTGCACATGTGCAATAACGGGACTTTTTATGCCCTAAGTCCAGATTTTATCCCGTATATTTATCTTGTTACCAGGTAACGTCTAAGCCTTGGTGGGAAATTTTTCTTCAACGACGCCTTCTGGTTTTGCAACTTGTTCTAGGGCGTTAATTTACCGCCTGTTGCCGACAATATGTAGTTTTGTGGCATGAGAACCATCTACCGAACGAGGCTAACCGCCTCAAGTCAATTGACACCGTGGTTCAGGCTGGCTTATAAAGTAGTTAGAGGTGCAGTAGTAATGAATGATTCCGATGAAGTAAAAAATACACAAATCAATAAGCACAGTATTTCAGAACGTATTTACACCAGTTTGAATTTGTTCTGGGTAGAGAATCGACAGTTTTTCCTGCTGTTGACCTGCATAGTCTTTTTTAAGAGCGCTATCGCTGATTTAAGCTCCATATCTGGTGCTTCGATGCAGCCTTCGTTACTCGATGGCGACAAAGTTTGGGTTAATAAGCTCGCCTATGACGTAAAAATTCCTTTTACCGAAATTTCGCTTGGCGAAACATCGGACCCCGCCCGTGGCGATGTCATCATTATTGACTCAAAGAAGGCTCATAAGCGTCTGGTTAAGCGAATTGTAGGGATTCCTGGTGACACTGTTTATATGCAAAACAATGCACTGGTCATTAACGGCACGGCCGCCAATTATGAGATTCTGTCCCGAGATGATGATTCAATAATCATTCTGGAAGAATTGCCTGACAAATCCCATAAAGCCAGGCTCTCGCGCCGATTCGTCAGCCGCACGGCTCGAAGCTATGGCCCTGCAGTGGTACCAGACGGGCAGTATTTTGTGCTTGGAGATAATCGCGACAATAGCGCGGATAGTCGAGTTTACAGCTTCATACCCAGACAGGAGATCATTGGCCGATCCAGTTCAGTGGTATTTTCACTGGATAGCGAAAATAACTATTTTCCACGTAGCGAAAGATTCCTTGTGGGCATCGACGACTGATAAAATACTTGTTGTGTCGCTGAGTTTACAGAGATACTGTTTTAAAATTCGCCCGCGCAGGTGTCTTCACAAATTTTAACTGGCTAATTTGCAATAAAATTGCGACTTATCCGGTTTTACTAACGTACTCAGACTAAACGCTTTAATTAACAGCTAAGCACAAAGGTCTGCTTCCCTGAACAATCACTGACAAACGAATGAGGTAGTTCTATGACCCTTTTCCATTCTCCCGCAAAGTCGGTTGGCAAGTTTTTGCTTGCTCTGATTTTGTTAGGGACTTTTCAAATATCACTAGCCCAGGATTTTGTCTGGGCACCGGACTTTCCGGTCGGCGAGTCAGTTCCCAGCATTTCTGCACTGGACCAGAACGGCGACTTACAAACTATTGATGATTTAATGGGAGAAAAGGGCCTGTTGTTTTTACTAAACAGATCCTTCGACTGGTGACCATTCTGTAAATCTCAGCTCGTGCAGCTGACAGAGATTAGTGACCAGTTCGAAGCAATGGGTATTAACGTTGCCACAATTACCTATGATTCAGTAGAGACATTGAAAACCGTCGAGGAAGATCTCGGCGTAGAATTTCCAATGCTTCATGACGAAGACGTAAGCATTATCAATGCCTTCGGTGTGCGTAATCTTGACTACGAGTCTGATCATCGTTTCTATGGCATTCCGTATCCAGGCATATTTCTTATCAGCCCTGACGGCGTCATTAAATTCAAATTTGCCGAAGAAAGTTATCGAGTAAGGCCGAGTTTCGACGAAGTTTTGGAAGCTGCTGCTGAAATGTAGCAGCTATGGGGTAAGACACTATCAAAGTGTACACATTGCACGATATTAAATGGGAACAGCAAGCGCTGGGTTAGGGCCCCCTATTTTTGCAGCAATTAAAGCGTAGCATCGAGCGACCGAAGGAGACCGGGTTTTTGGGCTCCTGACCGACCGAGAGAACCCGGGACGGGTGCAAGCTGCGGAGAAAATAGGAGGGCCTGACCCAGTGCGTTCTCTCAGTAAATGGATAAGTTGGCGAGTAATGACTTGTAGATAGTTGATGCGTGTATCGGGGCTTGGGAAGGGATGCTGTTTTTCGTTCCAATGGGCCATCCCTGGCCCTCCCGCGCTCCATCCCTGGGCGCTAGTCACTACAAAACAGCATCCCTTCCCAAGCCCCTGTTGAATTCAGTATTCTTCCCAACCGCAGGTCTTTCTGCGCTTTGCAGGAAAAGCACAATAGATAAATGATCTGTGTTCTAGTCTGTGGGGTTAATTCATTATTTCGTGGAGATATCTGAGACTCTAGCCATTTACTATTTAGAAACTAGTCTACGCAGCGGCACGGACTTCGCTTAACAACTGGCTTGCCGCACCCATAAAGGCATTAAGAGACGAAGCTATTATATCTTTGCTTATTGCCACGCCACTGTAGCGGCGTCCTTCGCATTTTAATTGAATATAGGTGACCGCTTCAGCGTCAACACCTTGTCCTAAGGCGTGTTCGCCATATTCCATAATTTCAAAATCAATATTGATAGCCTTCTTAAGCCCAACGACAAACGCATCGAGCACACCATCGCCTTCACCGCTGATTGCCAATTCATTCCCATAGTATTCAAGCTTGGCATTAAAAGTTTCACGACCTTCGCTTTTTTCGATACTGAAATCTTCCAGGCTTATTACTTTTTCATTTTTAAGGTAATGCTGGTTAAACAGCTCCCAAATTTCGTCTGCATGAATTTCCTGCCCGCTCACTTCGGTGACTCCCTGAATCACACGACTGAATTCAATTTGTAACCAGCGAGGCAATTCAAAGCCAAATTTGTTGGCCAGTACATAGGCGACACCGCCCTTGCCAGATTGGCTATTCACTCTAATCACATCCTGGTAAGTACGCCCCAGGTCACGAGGGTCGATAGGCAGATAGGCAATCTCCCAAGTGCTGCCTTCCTCATACATATCAAGACATTTCTTAATAGCATCTTGATGCGAACCAGAGAACGCCGTAAACACCAGGTCGCCGGAATATGGCTGCCTTGGGTGCACATCGATTTGTGTACATTCGCGTACAACAGAAACGATTTTATCCATGTTTTGTAAATCAAGTTCAGGGATGATGCCCTGGCTGTATAGATTCATGGCCATAACGACAATGTCCATATTGCCGGTGCGCTCACCATTACCCAGCAAGGTTCCTTCGACTCTCTGTGCTCCAGCCATAACAGCCAGTTCTGCCGCCGCGACGGCGCAGCCTCGATCGTTATGAGTGTGCAGACTAACTATGACAGAATCACGTTTGTTGATATTTCGGCAGAACCATTCGATCTGATCTGCATATATATTCGGGGTCGATCTTTCTACAGTCGAGGGTAAATTAAAAATCAGAGGCTTGTCAGGCGTTGGGTTCCAGACAGCTGTCACTGCATCACATACCTCAACGGCAAAATCAATTTCGGTGCCGGTAAAACTTTCCGGAGAGTATTGAAAAGTCCACTCGGTTTCCGGCGCCAGTTCAGCGCAACGTTTCACTTCGGTGGCACCATCAACAGCAATTTTCACAATTCCGACTTTGTCGGTTTTGAATACTTTTTCGCGCTGCACAATGGAAGTAGAGTTATACACGTGCAAAATAGCTTTCTTGGCTCCTTTTAAGGAAGCGTAAGTTCGCTGAATTAATGCAGGTCTGGCCTGTGTAAGCACCTGAATAGTGACATCATCCGGTACTTTGTTTTCGTCAATTAGGCGACGAACAAAATCGAAATCTGGTTGAGAAGCAGCAGGAAACCCCACTTCAATTTCCTTGAAGCCCACTTCCACCAATAGCTCAAACATTTTTATCTTCTGACTAACTGACATAGGCTCTATCAGAGCCTGATTGCCATCACGAAGATCGACGCTACACCATGTGGGCGCCTTTTCAATAATCTGATCGGGCCAGGTTCTATCAACGATGTTAATAGCCTGGGCTGGTTTGTATTTCGACGGGTCAAACATTTTACTTTCCTGTTAGGGTTCGCTGCTTCTGTGTTGCCTGCTATCTTTTAATCAAACTCTGTCCTTTTGAGACATGCTCATTTTGCTATATTTCGAACTCTGAATCCTTTTGAGACTCTGTTCCAAGGCTTCGAATCTGTTTAATTCTAAGCACATAGCTTTGAGGTGCACAGGATAGGTGAAAGCGCGCAGTGTATCTACGCCTAAACTGCCCCTAATTTGGCCTATATAAGTGTTTATCGCCATAAACACTTATTATTTTGTTGTTTTATACTAATATTTTAAATATGATTGATTTAGTTCACTTAATAATGCGTGCGAGTATCTAATAACGCGCAACTATCTAATAAGCAGGATCCAAATATGCAGCTGGATAAACTGGACAAGCGCATTTTGCAAGAATTGCAGAGCGACGGCAAAATCACCAATCTTGAACTTGCCGAAAAAATAGGCCTGTCACCTTCCCCCTGTGCCCGTCGAGTCAAACAACTTGAGGACAGCGGGATTATTGAAAAACAGGTCACGCTTCTTAATGCCTCCAAACTTGAGCTTAAGCTGACCGCTCTAATACAGATAAGCATGGACCGGCATACGCCCGACAGGTTTGAAATTTTCGAACAGAAGGTAAAAAGCTTTCCCGAGGTTGTTGAATGCTTACTAATTACAGGTCAATCTGCTGACTACCAGTTAAAAGTAGTGGTTCCAGATATGGAATATTATCAGCAGTTTCTGCTTAACAAGGTAACTCGAATAGAAGGAGTTACAGATGTTCACTCCAGTTTTATGTTGCGCGAAGTGCTGAACACAACCGAGCTTCCTCTCAATCATATCCACAGCTAAATCCGGAGTGCGTGTTTTGCCTAATTCAATTAACTATTATCTCTCGCTGATTTCTCCGTGGTCTTATTTAGGCCATGAGCGCCTTTTACACATGGCAAAAAAAAATGGCGTTACTGTCAATCCATTACCCGTAGATTTTTCTGTGATTTTTGCCGACACCGGAGGCCTGCCTTTAGCCAAACGCTCTGCAGAAAGAAAAGCTTATCGTCTTCAAGAACTACAGCGCTGGAAAGACTATTTAGACATTCCCCTGACACTTGAGCCTAAGCACTTCCCGGTAAGCGATAAGCTTGCCGCCGCAATGGTAGTAAAGCTTCGCACCAACAATGTCACCGATGCTCTAAAGTTCGCTGGCGCATGTCTGAGAGCCTGCTGGAAAGAAGATCGCGATATTAGTAACAGGCACACTCTGATTGAAATAGCGCAAGAGAATAATTTTAATGGTGAATCTCTACTGGACAATACTGATGCGTCACTGCAAGTTATTGCCGATGACAGTGCAAACGCCGTAAAACTGGGAGTATTCGGCGCGCCAAGCTATCTATTTGAAGAGCAATTATTCTGGGGACAGGACCGACTGAGCTTTTTACAACGCACTCTGGAAGCTCATGCGAAAAAAACAAGACTGATGCAAACTAAAAAAAGTGTTTAACTTTTTCCTTATAGGAGCGGCTCATTTTCAAAGAGGAGCCACAGGACAGAGAAAGATGAAACTCACCGTTAATATGGGAAGATACTTTTTCGACTCTTTGCAAATTAACGATAGTCGAGCGATGAACTCTTTGGAAAATTGATGGATCAAGTTTTGTTTCCAGCTCCTTCATTGTTGTGCGCATAATATGAACCACTCCCGCGACATGCACACACATATAATCCCCTGCCGCATCAATCCAGTCGATATCTTTTATAGGTACAAAGGTAATCGATGAGCCATCTTTAATGGCAAGACGATCAGCATGTTCTGTGGATTCTTCCTGATTGTCGAGCAACTCATCAATGGCTAGTGGCGACTTACCGGTGATACTCACCACCAGGTTCAACAGCCGATCTTTTTCATCCATCACCGAGAGCTGAGATTTTCGTTCTACAGCTTTGCTTATGGCGTCAATCAGGCGCTCAGTTTCAACTGGTTTTAACAAATAATCCACGGCATGTATTTCAAAAGCATCGACGGCGAAAGAGTCATAGGCCGTTACAAAAATGATCATCGGAAGAATATCTACCTGAATCTCCTGAATCATTTCGAACCCTGTTTTACCGGGCATCTGTATATCTAGAAACACAAGGTCAGGCTCATGTTCTACAATTGCCCTGAGAGCTTCTTTTGCATTGGCGCAATTTGCGACAACTTCAACTTCGTCAAAGTTCTGCAATCGCATCTCCAGACCCTGGCGCGCCAACTCTTCGTCGTCTACGATAATTACTTTCAGTTTTTTCGATTCATTTTGTGTCATAGGGGATTTCTACCATTACCGTTAGGCCGCCATTCTCACCATTGTAAAAACTTAGTGCGTGCTCGTCTCCATATATTTGCTGCAAGCGATTCCTGATATTGCTAACACCCACACCCTGAGACAATACCAGCATATCACTCTCGCCTTCATACTCAGGCAAACCTGGCCCATCATCGGACACTTCTAGCCTTAGCTTTCCTTCTTCTACACGAGCAATAATACTTATTGTTCCGCCGGTTTCTGATTTGGAAATCGCGTGCTTAATTGAATTCTCAATAAGTGGCTGCAGCAGCATTGTTGGAACCATGGCATTCTCCGCTGCTTTTTCGATATCAATATTCAACCGAAGGCGTTCAGCAAAACGAACTTTTTCAATATCCAGATACAGTCGGGATGTTTCCAACTCATGGGCAAGGCTCACTTTATCTAAAGGCGAATGATCAAGCGAGTAGCGCAAAAATTTACTTAGCTTGGTAAGCATTTCATTGGCTCTTTCATTAGCCTGCGACAACACCAAAGTAGAAATGGCATTCAAAGTATTGAATAAAAAATGCGGATTCAGCTGGTAACGCAACATCAGCAGCTGCGCTTCGTGAGCCAACGCCTCAGAACGTAAACTCTTTTCTTTCTCTGCCTGAAACAACTGATAATATTTGATAATAAAATACAAACCACTCCAAAGCAGCATTAGCGGATATGAATTTCTATACCAGCCTCCGATCAAATCCCCCAGATTTGCATCACGAAGATTAATGACCTCACCAAAAGGAAGTAAGGCAATGTAATTTTGAAACGGTTGCCAGATTAAAGCCGCGGCTAGCGACCCAAACCAGGTCACTAAAAATCGAACGATGAATCCGCTCTCCCATACCAATCGATATAATGAACGCAGCCCAACAGTGATAACTATTGCGACAACGGCGCTGAAGCCAAAAACCAAAGCTCGGGGAAAGATATACTCAGGAGGAACAAAAATGAGGTCGCGCAACACCAGCATCAACACCCAGACCGACCAACCCAGAAGCTGGAATATCCAGAATTGCTTATTTCGTGTGAGTGCGAATGCTGTAATGCTCATAGAACATAGACTGCGAACACATCAAAAAATGATGAGTCCGCGCCTCTAACAATTGTCTACTCAGGTGTGGAATCGAATGCCAGTATAGATCACTTCTAGCGACCACCGGCACCCATTCTCTCTTTCCAGCGCTTCCTGCCTGCATTCCATCGCGCGCGCTGGAGTCAATTCTAAAGCAAAGCCTAAGGCAGCAAGCTTGCTACAGCGTCTCGCTCTTCTTTAAGTTCTTGCTCAGATTTGTCCATAAGCTGCTGGCTAGTTTCGCTAATATCCAGGCCCTGCACTATGGTGTAGTTGCCGTTTTCACACACTACTGGAAAAGAATAGATTAGGCCTTTCTCGACACCATAGCTGCCATCACTGTGAATACCCATGCTCACTGTTTTGCCTGACGTGCCTAAAGCCCAGTCTCGCATATGCTCGATGGCTGCATTGGCAGCAGAAGCCGCGCTAGATAGCCCGCGCGCCTTGATAATAGCTGCTCCACGCTGCTGAACTGTTGGAATAAATTCATTCAATGTCCACTCTTCATCTACCAGGCCTGTAGCCTCTTGCCCGTCCACAGAGCAATGATTGATATCAGGATACTGAGTCGCCGAGTGATTACCCCAAACAATCAACCCCTCAACGTCGGTGCTATGCTTTCCAGTCTTGTTAGCCAGCTGAGCTATTGCCCGGTTATGATCGAGCCGCATCATTGCAGTAAACTGACCTGGGTTTAAGTCTGGGGCGTTGTGATAAGCAATTAAGGCATTGGTATTAGCCGGATTCCCGACTACCAATACTTTCACTGTAGAATTTGCATTGTCATTGATTGCCTTACCCTGTGCAGAAAAAATTTGCGCATTGGCTTCCAGCAAATCTTTGCGCTCCATACCAGGTCCGCGAGGTCTGGCACCAACTAACAAGCAATAGTCCGCATCCTTAAAAGCAATATCAGGATTGTCCGTCTGTACGATTCCTGCAACCAGCGGAAAAGCACAATCTTCGACTTCCATTACCGTGCCCGCCAAAGCATCCAAAGCTGGCGGAATTTCCAGCAACTGCAATATCACCGGCTGATCTTTGCCCAGCATTTCTCCCGCTGCAATCCTGAATAAAAGTGAATAACTGATCTGTCCTGCTGCTCCGGTTACGGCGACTCGCACTGGTGATTTCATTTGCAATTTAATCCTTATATTCCGACTACCAGGCGTCTAAACAGGCATCGAGAATAATCTAATTTCAATTATTGAGGGTCGAAAAGTATAACAGATATAGGAAAAAGGGGTCAGGGTAAAATTTCTTTACACGGCGGCTGAGCAGGAAAAATTTGTGCTACGAATTTTTACTCTGACTCTGGGATATCCCTACGAAATAATGAATTCAACAGAGGATTGGGAGGGGTGCTGTTTTGTAGTGACTAGCGCCCAGGGATGGAGCGCGGGAGGGCCAGGGATGGCCCAATGGAACGGAAAAACAGCACCCCTCCCAATCCTCGATACACGCATCAACTATCTATAAGTCATTCCCTATCGCTGTAAGTATCAGCCAGCTTATCTAACTGCTGGGAGAACACACTAGGCCAGGGATCCCTTTTCTCTGGAGTTCGCCGAATGGTATATAAACATAGCATCACCATAACTAAAAAATCGGTAGCCAAGCTCAATGGCATTGTTGTAAGCATTAAGCATCATATCTTTATTACTAAATGCGCTTACCAGCATCAGCAAAGTGGACTCTGATAAATGAAAATTTGTCACCATGGCGTCAACAATCTGAAATTCATAGCCTGGGTAGATAAATATATCGGTTTCGTCGTGAAACGGTTCCAGTATTTTATTTCGAGCCGCACTTTCGAGACTGCGGACCGTGGTAGTGCCAATCGCAATGACCCGCCCACCTCGACGCTTGCACTCATTAACTTTGTCACAAACACTTTCATTAACTTCAACCAGCTCCTTATGCATTTGATGCTCTAGAATGTTATCCACTCGCACCGGCTGAAAAGTTCCTGCACCAACATGCAAAGTCAAAAATGCCGTATCAATTCCTTTTTGCGCTATTGCATCTAACATTTGCTGGTCAAAATGCAGACCAGCGGTAGGCGCAGCTACGGCACCCTTTTTTTCCGCATAAACAGTTTGATATCGCTCGGCGTCGAGCATTTCATCTCGACGTTTTATATAGGGCGGTAACGGCATATGCCCAACGCGCGCAATAAAGTCATGCACGTCTACCTCCTTATCAAAACGTATCACATAAAATCCGTCATCTTTACTTCGTATTTCGGCGCGAGCTGTGTCCTTGCCTGTACTGTGCTCTCCTGAATCCAAAAATATAACAGCGCCTGCTTTAAGCGATTTACTGGCGCGTATTTGTGCCAGCACACAGTTATCCTGCATGACACGCTCAATCAATATTTCAATTTTACCCCCAGACTCTTTATGCCCGTACAATCGAGCAGGAATTACTCTAGTGTTATTAAACACTAGAAGATCATGCTCACAGACAAAGCTCAAAAGCTGATCGAATTGCGTATGGCGAATATCTCCGGTAGCTGCATCCAGAGCAAGCAACCGGCTTTGACTGCGCTTATTCGCCGGAAAATGAGCTATAAGCTCTTCAGGCAATTCATAGTGAAAATCGCTAAGTTGCATATTCTTCTGACCTGCCTGTATCTGATTATTTGGGCCCAACGGCGGGATTGCTAGCCTATATAAAAAAGTCAGCAGGTGGAAGTGGTAGAATATGCGCAATAAAGGCTAGTTACCGGCACACCCCCAAGCTTTCAAGGGATTGATCAATTGCACGAACAAGCGCAGCTGTTTATAATGCCCGGCTCTGTAGATGCCGGTTAACCTGAAGTACGGCAGGCGCAGGGCAACTTTCAGCACGAAAATCGATAGTACTGCCAGTGTGGTGAAATTGGTAGACACGCCGGATTCAAAATCCACAGCTAATTATGTAGCCCCGGCGTCAAATTGGCAACAAACAATCCCTACCAGGATTGAAAAGTTTGAAGACAACATCCCCTTCAAGATGTAAAATTGAGAAATGACATCCTGCCGGGATGGTGAAATTGGTAGACACGCTGGATTCAAAATCCAGTTCTAGCGATAGAGTGCGGGTTCAAGTCCCGCTCCCGGTACCATTTTTTCTACATTTAGCTACAGCGGATTCTTTTCCACTCTAAATTGCAAATTTGAGTTGGGGCTACACTGGGGCTACATATCTGAGTAATACTGACCACGCATTTTGAGGTTTTTTTCTTTTCTCAAAAATGGTGAAACCTTCATTTCACTCTGTACATGAGTTTGAGTAAATAGGCTTAATTAGACGATAAAGGAATATTGCTGATTAGAAAGCCAGGCGATCACATATGTTCTTAAAAGTGTTTTTTGAGTGTGGAACAACGGTATTTCGCCTGACTTACATACAAGGTAGTACAGGTTTCAGATATTTCCAGTTTATTTTCAATCTTTTTTTACTAACACCTGATTTTAGGTATATCAGCCCACCTTGTGGTGTAAGCCGGAGATTTCATATTTCTCTGCATAGACCAGCTAGGCTCAATACCCGCATTCGCTAATGTGACAGTTCCACGACCATAACGCTTATTAAGCCCATCCATCATTTTCATCAAAGTTCTTGATCGTTCTGACTGGCGGGGAGTGAAGAAATGAAGCTGCTCGTGTTTTCTAGTAGAGAGATCAAGCAAGCCTATTCCACACTTATAGAAAGGCACGCCAGGGCGGTATATCTCTTGTATCGCTTCTTTGGCATAAGCTGATATTACTGTAGTGTCATTGGTTAGCTGAGGCAGTTTAACGACCTTCTGCCGTGCGTAGGAGTGATCCAGGAAGCGCGAAGTTTCAGCAAATACCCATAACGTCTTGGTGAGACCATTTTGCTTACGCATCTTTTCACATGCTCTCGCGGCATACTGGCTAATTGCCTGCTCCAGCTCTTTTAAGTCATGTATTTTCTTGCCAAAGCTCCTTGAACAAATAACCTCTTTCTTGGGGCTAGGTTCTAATTCAAGAGGAATACAGGGAATACCATTCAACTCATTGACCGTTCTCTCTAAGACTACACTGAACTTTCGCTTTAAATACTTGAGTTCTGGGTGTGTGGCAAGATCATAAGCGGTATGGATACCCATATCAGCAAGTCGAGCGCTGATGCGCCGTCCGATTCCCCAGATGTCTTGGGTTTTAACTCGTTTTAAAATCCACTCCCATTTGTCAGGAGTATCTAACACGCAGACACCATTCTGGGACTTCATTTTTTTGGCGACACGGTTAGCAAGCTTTGCCAGTGTTTTGGTTGGCGCGACACCGACACAAACGGGCATTCCCACATTAGTAAATAGGGTCTTTTTAATATCCAGCCCAAAGGCTTTGTAATCTATCTTGGTGTACAGTTTCATGAAGGCTTCGTCTATAGAGTAAATTTCTACATCGGCTTGATACCCATCCAGAATCTTCATCACTCGTGTAGAGATATCGCCATAGAGTTCATAATTTGACGAGAAGATATGGACGTTGTGCTTGCTCAGTAAATCCTTTACCTGAAAATAAGGCACAAGGTCTGGAATATCGAGGGCTTTAGCTTCTTTATTCCGAGCAACTATACAGCCATCATTGTTTGATAAGACTACGACAGGCTTACCCCATAGATCCGGTCTGAATATCTGCTCGCATGAAGCGTAAAAGGTATTGCAGTCTACGAGCGCATACATAGTTGATTCACTGCATGAACAACAATGCCAAGAATAGTCAGCTCCATACCCTCTGTTATGGGGATAGGCGAATAAGATGGATTTGCTGCTCTTAGCATGTGGCCTTTTTTGTCTAATATTTTACAGGTCATTTCACCATCAATAACCGCGATAACAATGTCATCCTGAGCTGGCTCAATTGACCTATCTACTATTAATAGTGCCTGATCCAGTATCCCGCAATTCACCATAGAATTTCCTTCACCTCTGGCATAGAACGAGGCAGTAGGATGCTTCACCAGGTATTCATTGAGATCTAGTATGTCTTCAATGTAATCATCGGCTGGGGAAGGAAAGCCAGCAGGAACCCTTGAAGAGTACAAAGGCAGTGAAAGCGCCGTTTTGGGGTCTTTGATTTTAATTAAAGTGACTTTCATCTCGACTTTTCCAAGAACCAGCAGGGGATAGAAAATATAGAGATATGAGAGAGACTTGTACAGGAACTTTTCTAATAAATGACTAAGATGCTTCCAGCAAAAAGCTATGCCCTATTTTGTTCCAAAGGGAAGGCTTGCCGATAGGGGTGATTTTCTGGGTTTGCCGAATGGCAGGAGTTAGATAAGGGGCAAACTGCTCAATATTAGTAGAGGGGTCTAGCCATTGATTAATCAAGGCTTTATCGTTGGCTGGCAGCATTAGTGGCATTGATGTTCTGTGGATACTCTCCCAATCAGGTAATCCAGCCAAGGTGATAATGGATGCCGAATAGATGCCATAGCCTTGTTCTTCAACATTGTATTCGTTATACAGGCCTCCAAATACAATGGCCTGGCCTTCAAGTTCAATCTGATGATAAACCTTGCTTGTTCCTCCAAGCCCTTCATAAAAAGCAGATGCAGGGATAAGGCAACGGGATTGCCGATATGGGGTATAGGCAAGAGAGCCTTTCACATGCAGTTTCTTCCAGTTGGAGTTATAGGAGCGCCAATTCCTATCTGGCTTGAGAGTTTTTGCGTCAAGCTTCAACCACCAAATTGCAGTATTAACTCTCCTGCTACCGGCTTGATTATGAATAATGGAGATTGGTGCGCCAGGGGCAATATCAGGTGAGTAACGCATCAATTGCGCATCTATACCAAGCTCCCTCGCCAATTCCTCTGATTTATGATCTTTTAATAAATGAAAGCGTCCACACATTAGTTCAAGTGTAGAGCGTTTAGAAGAAAAAAGGTATAGCGAATACTAGAAAGTCAAATTGACGTAAAGCTTTATGTCACAATAAGATTTATTTAACTAGGTGCCAGTTATGAATCGAATAGAGTTATACACCTTAGTTGGTGAAACATTGCATCTTAGCCAGGTATTTGAACTACACTTACGTATATTAATATCTATATTTAATGATAATTTTGGTACAGAAATAGATGAAGATGCTTTGATCCTCAAAGAAGATAAAAAAACTCTAGGTGTTTTGCTGAAGGAGCTTAAAAAGAAAACTTCTTTGGATCAAGCAGGCAAAGAGATATTTCAAGAGGCTCTTCAAAAAAGAAACTACATAGCACATGACTTCTTTATTAAGAACACTTTTGCATTTGAGGGGCAGGAAGAATTTGAGATAGTTATGGAAAAGCTAAAAGAAGATCAAACAGTTATTATAAAAGCCACATTAATAAGCCAAGGTTTTGTAGAGGGTATTTGTCAGGCTTTAAAAATCGATAAATCAAGCATCCTTATTAAACAAAGCACCTAATAGGCGCTAAAGTCGTGGCCTACAGCCACTAGGACGCAGCAAAGCTGCACCTCTTTGCTCAACATTATGCGTCAATCGAGAATTTAAAATATGGAGCAAGAATTTAAAAACTGGCTTGTAAGTATTGGCCTTGCCATAGCTGGAGCAGCAAATAGCTATTCCCGTGCAATTCCTATGTTGTCCGAACATTACTCACAGAATACTGATAGTAATGTAGATATTTACTCTATTACAGATCAAAATATTATTAGCCAAATTGCGCATGATTATAGTCAATCTGGTAGGTTTTCAGAATTTGGTTATGAACAGCACAGTCGGTTTAGAGCTGCGATTAAAAGATATTCAGAATTTTTTGTACAACGACATTACACAGCAAATGAAGAGACTGATGCTCAAGATATAGTAGAGCCTGAAACCGAACCGTTACAAGCAAACTTTGCTTATGAAAGAGACCTTCAAACCACACTATGCTCACAAATATCAGAATTATTCCCTGGGTATTGTATTTTTGGTGAGGCAAACGAGGGTATTGAATACCTAATTGATAGAAAGAGAATCGATGTACTTCTACAGCACATAGAATCAGGAGCCCTTCTAGCTGTTGAGCTTAAATCAGGGATAGCTGATTTTAGAGTATTTGGGCAAATATCAATGTACCTTGGGTTGTTACAACGCAAGTTCCCAGACAAATCAATCTCTGGAGTTATCGTTGCTGGTGTCATTGATGAAAGTTTAAAATATGCTTGCTTAACTACCGACAAGGTTAATCTTAAAGTTTATAGGATGAGCCTCGAACTTGAAAACGCATAATAAGAAAATCAAGTTCGCACGAGTGCCCGACGCCCAACTGCGTCGTTCACCGCTTATTTGAACATTAGGAATACAATGAACATTGTAGAAGCATCAGAAGACATATATTTGTGGCTCCATAAAAAGCTAGATGGAATCACAATACCAAGTGATGAACGTACTAGAGCTTCCGCTAGTTGTTTGGATATTGCGATGGAACACCAGATCGCTATAACTATTTTAATCAAGAAAAATTTAATTGGATCAGCTTTTGCGCTTTCACGATCTGTTTTTGAGTCCTATATTCGAGGACTTTGGCTTAAAGTATGTGCTACTGATAAGGAAGTCAGCGATTATCTAAAAGGTAAAACTAGTGGCACGTTTCAAGACTTAATAGATGGTATTGAAAAAATTGAGGGTTATTCTGATGGGATTTTGTCAGAAGCTAAAAAATCTAGTTGGAAAATGTTAAATGATTTTACTCATACAGGAGCTCAACAAATAATACGTAGAAATACCTCTAGCCATATTGAGCCAAATTATGATGAAAGTGAAATTAATATGATTGTAGGCTTTGTAAACTCGATATGCTTATTATCTGGCCTAGAAACTGCTGGTCTGATTAAAGACGTTGATAATAAATTACAATTAGAAGTTTTAAATAAAATCAAAGAATATGAAGTGCATTCATAATACGCTCAAGATGGAGAATTACAGGGGGGCTTTTGGATAGGCATACAGCCTTAAATAACAATCCTCTTTCTTATAACCATATTGCTCTACAATCGCTGCCTTGAAAACATCCAGGGCTTTATGGTGTAGCTCCCTTGCTTTGCCAGTATCCAGGTCAATAAAATGGTCTGGCACACTGCCTACCACTTCATAATAAATTTGTGGGGTTTTGACGGTATGTGATCTGAGAATTCCTATTTTTTCAAATACCAACATATTTCTATAGATGCTGGCGAGATTGATATTTAAGCTTGAAGAGAGAACTTGCTCGATGACTTCTATTACCGTTAAATGCTCTACAGAATTTACCAGAATTGATAGCATACACCGGCGCAGGCTTGTCATGCGCAATCCATTATCAACGCATATTTTTTCTAAAGACTTGACTGTTATCGGTTTATTGTAAGACATAGATCTTCCCTCTTCTTTAACCTAAAACTTATTTCCTTAAGTCAATCCGCTATTCACCTCTTCTTCATTTCAACAAGTAATACGAATGATAGTTCAACAACATAGATTACAATCATGTAGATTTACCCAAAACTAGTCACCTATTTGTTAACAGCAATGCAAAAATGAGCAATCCTAGCCAGTTGAAAACTGAATCAGCAGCATTAACACTGGAGCTTTTTAGGAGCACCATGGTTTAAAAGAAGATTACATGAGAATTAAAGCATTAACTCAACAAGGCATGTCACAACATGCCATTGCTAAATATTGAGGCATTCGATGAACTTGCTAGAAGCAAGCTCTATACTCAGCAGCACTAAAACGCTCTGGCATCTATCAAACATCCAACACGAGATCAGTTCGAGAGCTCGCCCAAATTTTCTGACCCTATACCGCTCTTAGCAAACGATTAGGAGAACGTACCAACTCGGGCGGTTCAACCTGGAGCCCAACTTTAGGATTGCCTGTCATTTTGTAAATACGCAATGCCGGCTCCCCATCGCTACCCTCCACTAGGCTAAATTTTTCTCTTAGATGCCTTAGAAGATTATTACTCGCCGTTGTCAATACAAGGCGCAAAGGGTTAACAGACCTTTTCTCCGAAACTATTATTCTCAGAGTATCCAACAGAGCAACACGATTCAGGTCATCTAAATGGGCAAGAGGTTCATCCAAAAAGAACGTTCCTCCCAAGCTTCTTGCACGAGCAAGAAATATTGATAAAGCCAAATCTTGCCTTTGCCCCTGGCTCAAAGAACGCATTTTATCAAATGCCTGTCCATCTTCATCTAGCTCAGCTATCCATTCAAGCAATCCTTCTTTACTTGGCCTAGCCTCAATAGAGTTTATAAATCGATTTCCCTGCGCACGAAGAAATAGTGTGTTAATAATATTAGAAAGCGGTTGAATTTCTTGTGCAATAAATCGACGTATTTCTTCCTTAATAGCACCAATCT
Organism: SAR86 cluster bacterium; assembly: GCA_002402175.1. GTDB lineage: Bacteria > Pseudomonadota > Gammaproteobacteria > Pseudomonadales > Pseudohongiellaceae > UBA9145. The sequence continues at coordinate 11,146 of NVVJ01000003.1, read as the reverse complement.
CAACCTCAATAACTGAACGTGCTTGCTCTTGGTTCTTCCACTCTAGCAATTGCACATTAGCATCTAATAGTTCTTTTTGATAAGTTCCTCGTTCGCTTTCATTTTTTTCAGCCTCTCTAATTTGAGAAAAATATTTCTGAACCTTTTCAAACATTTCTTTTATTTCATTCTGAATACTTATATTTTTATCAATGGCCAAATAAGCATGTTCGGACTCCTGTACATTTACTACAGGATTCTCACAGATGAGTGACCACATTTTTTTAAAATCATCAATTTCAATATTAACATCAGAGATGGTTTTCTTCGTAGATGAAATAAGAATCGATTGAGCACTTCTTGCCGCCTTAACTTTAGCTAACTCAATTACATTTGAGTCAATGTTCAACCTTTCTTCTTCCAGATGTTGGTTTTCTTCGATATTATGAATGTTTAATAGTTTCTGAAGACTGACGATTGATTTCTCTAGATCATCTAGCAATTTTGGCTCTATATAATTCGGGGACTCTAACGATTCAAACCATTTTGCAGATAAAGCGCGTTGCTTTAATAACATCCCCTCTAGGGCTTTCCCAGCGTCATATGCTTTCTCATATGACGTTATTGCACTAGAAATACTTTGCACTTCTTTTATCAGCTGAGCATGAATAGAGTTTAACTTTGATGTCAAAGATGCGACATCGCCATGATCATCTTTGACAACCCCAACACCAAAGAACGCATCCTCAATCACGCTGATTTCTTGTAACAAGTGATTTTTTCGGTTCGTCAATTCTTTAAATTTTTCTAATCGAGCATTTTCCTGCTCCAACAACTTCGTTAAATCAGAGTACTTGGAAGCTAATACAGACTCCTCTTTGGACCTATCTGATAATTTTGAAAATCGATCACTAATCTTTCTCAACAATGTCAAGTTGGTATCATACTTATATTCACAGAGTGGGCATTCTGAAACATCTCCATGAGTTTCAACATACTTCTTGCCCGAAGTTAATAGTAAATCAAGTTCACCCAATGCCTTTTCCCTTGTGGCTTGAAATGTAGCTAACTCCGCTCTAACTGTTGAAATTCTTTCTGGTAGAGATTCTTCCTCTGCGTGTTGAGAATGCGAACTTTGCAAAGAATCAAATTCAATAATGATACCCTTAATAGCGTCCTGCGCATTAACCCAAACAGATATTTTTTCAATACATCTTTCGACGTTATTGATTCTCTCTTTAGCAGCTATAAGTTTTTTCTTTTTAGATGTTACCAATAAATTTAGCTCTTCTAGTCGGCCACCTCCACCTCTTCCTTCAAGTAAAGGTAACCCGTACGTTTCATTCAATCTTGAAAACTGCTGGTGAGTTATGTTTAGCACTTCTAATGTTTCTTCAATATCACGGACTTTATATTCATTCGTCTCAAGCCTTTTCTTTTGATCGTCAAGATTTTTTTTATTTTTTGAAAAATCTTTATCTAATTTCTTTAACTCTTGCCCCTCCAAAGATAACGTTTTATTAAGTTTGTCTTTCTTTGATATTTTTTCCTGGTAGAGGTACATCTTATCTCTTACAAACGAACGTGCAGATATTTTACTTTGTAAAGATTCTGCACTTTTAACAAACTCTACCTCAAGCTCATTATAATACTCTCTGACACTTGAGCCCTCTTCAAGACCAACCGGAAATCTTAAATATTTAGCTATTACATATAGCAGGTTTAAAGCATGGTCGCGATAAGGCTCTTCTTGATCATTGGCAAGCTTTGCAATAAGCACATCATATTCAGCTATTTTTTCACTAATTTTAATTTTCTCTTTTTTAATAGTACTTGCCGCCGACAATCTTCCTAGTATTTTATTTAAATTATTTTCTGCTTTCTGAAACTCACCGACACCAAACAAGTTCGAAAAAATTAGTTTTCGCGTGTTGCTCGCCTCTGTATCACTGTCTATAAGCAAGTTCAAGGAATCACTTTCCAGGAAGCGTGTAGAACGAACCCATGATATTTGTCCTTTAGGAGAGCTGCCACTTGGTGGGATTGCATCAACAAGCATACTCAGGAGTTCTCTATCAGTCACTTTACTATATTCACCCATTCCAATTTTACGTTGCAGTACAGAACCACTATCTTCTAAAATTCTCTTTAGAGCATAAGGTTTACCCCTATCTGCAAAAGTCGCTTCCACATGAGTTTCTATATCTACATCTCCAAACCTACACCTTACTTCACTTGAATCCAGTGTGTTTAGGCGCCCCACATGCCCACATAACATCCACTCAGCCGCGTCACATATACTGGTTTTACCCGTTCCATTAGGGGCATAAAAAACAGTTATGGGAGCAGACAAATCAAGTTGAAGTGAGCCAGGGATACCTCGAAAATTTTGAATATTCAAGTTATTAATTAACATCATTTAACCTCCCCTGTTTAATAGAATCCAATACTCCATCAAGGTTGCCTAGTCTTTTGTATTCATCAAGTAGTACTTTTGCTTTTTCTGACAGCTCAAAGCTAACGTTACTTCCAGAATTACTAGGAAGCGGTTCTGGCAAATTCAAAACTGTAATAAATTGCAATTTATCTAGCTCAGATCTATCTTCTTTAGGCCATACAACGTGCTTTCTACAAACTTTTGTATCGAGTTCTATCTCTCGAATTAGTTTCTTCGCATTTTCATTAGGTTCCCCTGTTATAATCAGTATCAAGTAACCGTCTACAATCAAGCCTTTCTTATTTTCAAGAAATAACAATGCTTTTCGCATCAGACTATGCATATTTTCTTTATACTGATTTATAACACCTACTAACTCCTCTCCTTTCTCCGAAATTTCAACGCCAACCATCAAACCGAAACTATTATGCATGCAAAGAGTGTTTTCTGGGATAACAAGATCGCCGTCAGAAATTAACTCGCCAGAAGCTACAAAGCCTGCTTTCTCAAATTGTTTTTCAAGTTCATTAATTAATGTTTTTTCCATCATTGACTCTCAGACAAACCGATTTGATCTTTTAAGTTGTTTTTAAGATTCTGATTTTGTTCATTTGATGATAAAACATCATCTACAGATCCTTGATTCTTCCAAAACACTACTCGATCATTTGATTCACATATATCTTTATCAGACTGCGAATCGTCAGGAGATCGTGATGTTACATTAGTGATATCGGACAGCCTGCCACTTTTCATCCTGCCTTCAACAGGCAAACTACCATGACCATTGCCTTTACCTATAATCGTTAATGGTCGTGCACTCCCACCATCTTTTACAAGCGTTTCTATCACCATATTATATAGTTGTTTCGCTGTATGCTCAGAAGAGTCCCAAATTAAGATTTCACTTTCATGGTCAGGAGACAAAAGCTGCCCATAATCTAATTCGCTCCCTTTCGGCATCTCGGGCATTAGCTCTGCGTTAATCGCGTCTTTAATAAGAACTAATGTCGTAATCGCGCTCTCTAATGCACCACTATTTGAGTGCAAACTATCAACATCTACAATTTCATCTTTATTTATTCCCTTTAAGCACTTTCGAAACAGCAAACCAGCAACCTTTCGAATTGGTGATTTAGATTTAGGAGACAGTTCCGAAAGGAGTTTTTCTAACTCGTCATCTGCCAGGATGCGAGCATCATTGCTAAACCCTACACTGTCATAAACATTTCCTTGATATCGTTGAATGAAGCGATGCAATTCATCTGCTGCGGGATCACCATCGCAATGTAAATATTTATCTTCATACCAGATATGCTGAATAACATGAGATAAAACAGCTAACCCTTCTGCCTGATTATTAGTCCAATTTAATTTTCCAAATATACAACCAATATCGGGGGTTCGTACTACAAGCCCTGAAAACTTTGTATCTGCAACATACCGTATATTTGCTAAGCTCTTTTTAGGAGCCTTACTACCCTCTAAGTGCTGATAACCGCCAGATAAGCAACGCCATTTATCTTCCTCCTCTGCTGGTAATGGAGCAGGGTTTAAACAATTACTCAGTAGTAATCTAGGATTTGTTTCTTTTACTGACTCCAGTAAATCGCCCATTGCTGTTTTCCACCAACCGCTAGATGAATTCTGGTTAAGTAACGACCCTGTAATTAATATTTTTTTATTACACGCACCATCTAACGAACTTGCAATTCTTTTTCTTGGGCTACTGACTTCCGCCGAAATTAAATCTGAACAAATAGTCGGAAAGATTACCAAGTCACTGCTTTCAAGGCGCAATATAACTTCACCTAACCCCAGATTTGGAATAGAAAGCTCATGCGCTTGCTCAGGAAAATTTTTGAGAATAATGAAACATTGAGTGTTATCAGCTTCCTTTACCCAGACCCATCCACCATTAAATTTTTTATTAGCATTTGGCGCTCGATCCCAAACCCCCTCTACATTATCGTTATTCTCTATAGAGATTATGTCCTCTCCTGTAGAAAATCCAAAGCCACAGATAAATATTACATTTTGCGTACATCCATGAATAAGTGAATTTAATTGTTCATAATCTTGAGAACCAAAAGCTAATTCAGGGGCAAGTATAAGCATTGGCTTGCTTGGCGCTTCATCTTCCAATAAGCTTGAGGTATCGGCAGAACTTGCTTGAAGCAGGCTCGCAACAATAGCTATATTCTCTACTCTGCTTTCATCATTTTGCCATTGATTTTCAGAAGGGGCGATAAGTTTGAGAATGCATATCTCAAGATGCCCATTAGTCAACCAATTGCCAGCAATGGTTTTTGTAATGCAATCAGGTTGTATCTGAGCATCAGAAGTCATGTTGCAACCTTTTACAAATTAGAAGCATAAATACTTTCATTCTTGCTTATTCCACATAGTCCATCATCCCATCTACAGTCGTTGCCTTGATGTACTGGGCTGGGTTTTCATTATCTTTTGCTATTTCTTCAAAATGCCGTTCACCACATTTAATTTTTGCGCCTTCAAGGTGACGAAGATCATCCCACCAAGTACTGCCTTTTGTTTCGACGACAAAATAGATTTTTTCTTCACCTTCATCCTCTACAACAACCGCCCAGTCGGGATTATACGTACCAAGTGGCGTAGGCACTTTGAACCATGAAGGCAGTTTGGCATAGACTTTAACCTTTTCATTTTTTTCTAAATCCTCGGCAAATGTCTTTTCTACACCAACAGAGTCATATACCACATGGGTATAGACAGATTTTTGCGTTTCGAGAGTATTCTTCAAATAGCCTTTTAACTCTTCCTGCTGGAATAGCTCCTGAGCATAAAAGTGATCTTCACCAATCTTGGTATATCTAATGCCATCTACCAGTGCCAAACGTTTGGTACGGATAATTGATTCCGCACAATAGTCCATGAATTGCTGAGGATTACGTGTAAAGTCCTGCAATCGCCGACTATCACAAAGTATCTGAACAATGCTTTTTCGGGTAAGTTGGGTTTTATCTTGAAGATCTGTAATGATATCCGGCAGCTCAATATCATTTTCATGAATTGTAGTGAAACCTGAAGCGGAGGTTTCATCTGCCGTAACACCCCCTTTCCCAATAGCAATATCTGCTTTGCGGAATTGCGCCCGCGTTTTAGTGATCGGCGGGCAATCTCTAATGGCATCAGAGCAATCGTTTATGAGTTTTAAGTTATCAAACTCTACGCGATACGTGGTTTTGTATTTAATGCGATTCCATAGCGCATTAAACTCATCTGATTGAAGTACCGCTTCACGAGTGCGTATTGTCTTACGATCATCAGCATTCTTGATATCCAGCTTTCCTGCTAGTTTTCGTAGCATGCTTTGAATATCGAAAGAAATAATCTCGGCCTGTGCCTCGCCATGAGTGTCTTCCAGCTCCTGTTTGATTTCTTCCGAAAGCTTGAAGTTTCCATCTTTCAATAATACTCGAAGACTGTCTTGAACCTTACCTTTGGTATCGACAAGATTTTCATCCTTAAGAAATTGCCAAATTTTTTCAGATTGCCCAACACCAAGAGGCGTAACATCACCTTGCTCATTAACAGTTTTAATTGCTGCAAACTGGTGCGGTTCCACAATACCGAAACGAATACCTGTGTCTTGCTCAATTTCTTTTTGCAGGTTTTCTGCAAATTTCTCGTAGCTCTCTGTAGCAATAACGGTGAGTGTATTTATCTCATTACCACGCAGACGCACACCATTTTGATCGACACATAAACGCAATCCACGACCAAGAGTCTGACGACGTTGTCTCTCTCCACTCATTTCCCGCATCGTGCATATCTGGAATATATTCGGATTGTCCCAACCTTCCTTCAAGGCAGAGTGTGAGAAGATGAATTTTAGCTTCGTATCAAAACTCAACAACTTCTCCTTTTCTCTCATAATTAAATTATAGGCACGCTCAGCATTATCACGGCCTGCTTGATTATTCTCTGCCGTTTCTACAAAACGACCTTTCTTATCTTTTGAAAAATAACCGTTATGAACTTCAGAAGCATCGGTATCTAAATCAATTTCTTTGAAAAGACTTTGGTAATCGCCAGACTTGGCCAGTTTTCGGTATTCTTCTTCAAACATAAGGGCATATTTACCCTTCATATGATTGCCATCTTCATCATACTGGCGGTAGTGCTCTACTTTATCGATAAAGAACAGACTCAAAACTTTGATCGGTTTCTTATTGGCGGCAAATGTTAGTTCTTTATCAAAGTGCTCCTTAATTGTCCGCCGGATCATTAAACGTCTTATCTCGTCTGGATCTACGCCGCCAACCGCTTCATCCGGTCTTAGCGTTTTATCAAAACCAGCGCCTTTTACTTCAATTGATTCATTATTTTTTCCGCACGTAATCGTACCAATCTGCATATTTTCATATATTGATCGGTTAGTGACTTGCTCCAGGTCATCACCATCATCCACCGTTAATATTTCGCGCTTAACATTTTTGCCTCGCTGAACATCTATCTCAATTTTAGCTGTGATAGAGCCTTTCCGGTTGTGGGTTGATACCAAGCGCACATATGGTTTGTTATGACCGCTATCAATCTCCAATGACGCCACTTCAATCTGTTTCACCAAACCACGGTCATACGCATCTACTGCATCCAACCTATAAGTCATATGGTGCTTATCAATATGTGTTGCTGAATATCGTATTGTACAAAGCGGGTTCATTGCCTCAAGAGCTTTTTTACCAGCACCTTTTAGGCCACCATCAACGCTTTGCGGTTCATCCACGATAATAATAGGGTTCGTCGCCTTAACCAGATCAATTGGCTTTTCACCACCTGTATTCTCATTTTCTTTATAAAGGTTATTCACATCCTTTTTATTGATCGCTCCTACCGTCGTAACCATAATCTGAATGTTAGAGCTGGTGGCAAAGTTTCGTACCTGACCAAGTTTTCTTGAATCATAATTGAAATACTCATAGCCCTTAGCCTTCGGATACAAGCCTTCAAAATGCTCACGGGTAATTTGCAGGGTCTTGTATGTACCTTCCTTGATTGCCACAGAAGGAACAACAATGACAAACTTCGTGAAGCCGTAGTTTTTGTTCAACTCAAAAATGGTGCGCAGATAAACATAGGTTTTACCTGTGCCAGTCTCCATCTCCACAGTAAAATCACCACTGATTAGCTTTTCCGTAGGCCGCAGTCCATTTGATAACTGAACCTTACGAAGATTTTCTTCCAATTCTTCATCTACCAGTAATAACCTGTTACCAATGCCTAGTTCACTTTCTGCCAACCCTAAAGAACCTTGAGGGCTTGATTCAGGCCGATAAGTTACAGTGAATTCAGAGCGGGAAATTTCCTGCCCCTTAAACAAATCAACTATCGATGCAATCGCAGCCTTCTGATAATCCAGATCATCTTCAAAATGCAGTTTCATTCTTCAGCCAACTCCCAGTTTTCATTTAGAGCATCCAGAAGTTCCACCTGCCTTTTTTCAATAAATTCTGGAGACCACTCTGAGCTATTTAATACTTGAGTAGTTAAGGCGTACGAGGAAACACCGCTCTTACCTGTAAAATAAGCTGACTTTTTTCGATCAAAATCAAAGTTCCTAGCTTGTGAATTTCGACGCCGATTTAATGGCACTAGATTAGCAATCCTATGCACCCATTCTTTTCTTACCTCTTCAATAGGCCATATTGATGCCCATTGGCTATCTTCATCCACTGTCTGTGGAAGTACATGCTCAATCGTTAATATATTAGGATCATAAGAGGCACCCCCATCAGATAAAAATGCATCCAGCCGCAAAATAAGATAATTCCGACGTCTAGCTGTTAGGTCATATATGTTTCCATCTAGTGCCTGCATCATAGATAGCTTTTCATCATCTCGTAGCTCTACACTGGAAACAGGCAATTCCATACTATGTGTCTTTTCTAGTCCTTCAAGCAAGTCTGCGTATCGAGAAATACGTTCGTTAATATTTTTTGCACACACATGCATATATGCGGCAAGACGCTCAAGTTTCTTGAAAAACCAAAGGACATATTCAGGATTATGTTTATGTTGAGATAAAAATTGAATGGCTGGTGGAAGCCAGTCAGAATTGTCTATACGGTTTAGCCATTTTAAATACCCATTAATATCTTGAGCATTTGACGAAGCTTCGTAATTGGCGTTTTTAAGAGTTGCTAATGCGTCGGCATAAGGCTCTAAAACCTTTTCTATTAGCTCTGTGGGAGATGTAATTTTAGACAAGACATGCGTACGAAATTCATCAAGAATAGCACGCTTGGCTTTATCTTTATTGTAAATCATTCTCACATATCCAAAAAGGTCGTTAAACCCTTCCCTACCAAGTTCGACCTCCATATCTTCCCATCGCTCGTTATATTCATCTTGTTGTTCTTGGTCGTCAATTTTGCCAATAATGTCAGCTTTAATAATATCAGTAGCCTGCAAGCTCATTCCGCGAGTATTCATAACAGAGAAAACACGGAATGCTGATTTTTGGCTCGGCGTTGATACGGTAACAAGAAAGCAACGTTGCAGAATAAATCTTACAAAAGCCGTAAGCTCTTCTACGCTATCTCCAAATTTTTTATCTAAGCATAACAACAGACTATTGCTATTTTTATAGATGTTTTTTTGAGCTTCACTACTTAACGTCTCTGGATCAAGTTTAAGTAATCCGTCAAAATCAAGAGACTGAACATATTTCTCAAAGAAGTCTTTATCTCGATCTCGTAAAGTTAATCTTGGTTTTGATTTTAAACCTTCAAAATGATTCCCTGGCTCTCTAATATATTGCTTTAATCGATCCTGGCTTTCTCCGGTCATTTTTGAAGCCATTGCAGCAAGAAGAATAGTTAGCGTTGTCAACCTCTGCTGCCCGTCTATTACCTCTGAATGAGTGTTATTTTCTTGTTTAATCAAAACAATACTTCCAAGAAAATAACCTTCATCTATTTCAGATTTATAAAAATCATACAAATCATCAAATAAATCATATGTATGAAGTATGCCCCATGCGTAAGGGCGCTGATATGATGGAATTATATATTCAAAATCTGAACTAAAGATTTTTGATAGCGGATGTTCGGCGGCACTAATTTTTTTACTCATAGTTATCCCTTACAAACTGCGCACATGGGTAATGCCGTTCTGTTCAAGAATGGCGGCCATATTGGTTTTTGAGACATCATCCCTGAAGGCACTATCACGAAAGAAGACGTGCGTTTCGGAGCTGGGTGCAAGTTCGCCGTGCCAGTCGATTATGGTTTGGGCGATATCTTCGACTTGCTCCCGAGTGATTGATTCATCAAGGCAGGCAAACAACACGCCGTAGCCAATGCTGTAGATGTTCTTGCTAGCAACCTCGCGGCATTCGATGGGGACTGCCAAATCAACACCCCGTTTTAAAAGAAGCTCGTATAAAACATCCTCCTCGCTTCTACCTTCAATTAAGTGCTCCTGTTAAAACATGAAATAATATTCCAATTCCAGAAGAAAAGCCTGACATACAGGCTGCAATTTTACCTTGGCTAAGCCCTCTTCCTATTGCTAATATATTATCAGGACCAGGGGAGAGAACTAAAAGTAAACAAGCGAAAGTATAAGTAAGCCAAATTTCGAGTGGGAACATTTATTTTCCTTAAAGAGCATTTTATTTTCTATATATTAGACAAATATTCCTTATATCTACAATAACATTGTATTTTAAATTTGCCAATGTTTTACCATTTTGGATCAAAGGTGACTCTTGAACCATCATCAGTCGTATATTCTTCCAGTGAGTTTTCTTTTGCTTGTACGACGATATATACCATCGTATCATCTGAATTATTACGAATACCTCTTATTCCTTTGGGAGCTACTCGTATTACACTTCCTTCTTTAATATCAAAACATTTTCCATCAACTTGAAAAAAACCATGACCTTTTAAAATGATATATGTTTCTTCATTTTTATTATGAATATGGAAATATCCTTGTTCCACTTTAGCAGCTAGGCTATTAAATGATATCTCAGCACCTGTTAGTTTACAGGCATCTTTTAAAAATACCTTTCCTTCAATTTTTTGTTTATTAACCGGATGAATTAAAGAATAGTTCATCAAGTCATTTAAGTTACCCAAATCAACTGCTGTATAATTTGTATCTTCTGCTATGTTTTTAATTTCATTCATTTTTTTACCTTTAATATTTTAAATGTTGACTAAACAGTCAAGTAAGTATAACAGAAATTTTACAAATAATATATAATTTAACCTAAGTTACAAAAAGCTATGTTAAAGTAAATAAAAAATTCGCTTACAAAGAGTATATATTAATGAGTACTTACGATATTGTTTATTTTAAAGGTAACCCCTCTTCAGGATCTCCTTTACAGCATCAACACATCAATAATGAAATTTTAGAAATAATACAGCCTTATTCTTATACAGTATTGGATTCTTTTGATAAAAATCTATCCAAGATAGAGCATCCAAAAGCAAGAGTTTATATTGGTTTTTCAAGAGGTTCTAGATATTTATCAAAACTTCCATCAAATACTTTACGAATATCTATTGGAGGAATTAGAGGCAATGGAATTCATCTTTTCAAAAATAAAGACGATAAAATAGTAAAAGGGGATATAAGTGAAGCATCATTAAATGCCCACTTTATCATAAAAGAAAAAGACAAAATAAACCTAAAAAAATTAATTGAAGATTCTAAAGCTGAAAAAGATTC
>NVVJ01000044.1 GCA_002402175.1 SAR86 cluster bacterium | reverse complement strand
ACATTGCATGCATCTTTAAAAGTAATCCATGGATGGCCAGTTTCGAACAACATCGAAATCATTTTGCGCCATAAATCTCCGGCCTTAATGGTTTTGTAGACTTCGATTTCACCGGCGGCAGCCTGGCGTTCATACTCTATATAGGCGGTTTCAAATGCCTTGCCGTGCAGATCGTGTAAGTCAGGGACGTTATTGGGCGAGAACAGTGTCCAGTCGCGTTCTTCGAAAACACGCTTCATGAATAAATCTGGAATCCAGTTTGCGGTGTTCATGTCGTGAGCGCGTCGACGTTCGTCTCCAGTATTTTTCCGAAGTTCCAGAAACTCTTCGATGTCCATATGCCAGGTTTCTAAATAGGAACACACGGCGCCTTTGCGCTTGCCGCCTTGATTTACGGCAACGGCTGTATCGTTAACCACTTTTAAAAATGGGACGATGCCCTGGGATTTACCGTTAGTGCCTTTAATGTGAGCACCTAGTGCACGCACTGGTGTCCAGTCATTTCCAAGACCGCCTGCCCACTTAGAGAGCATGGCATTGTCTCGGATAGCCGAGTAAATGCCGTATAAGTCATCGGGCACAGTGGTTAAAAAGCAGGATGACAATTGCGGACGCAATGTGCCGGAATTAAATAACTGCGGAGTGGAAACCATGTAATCGAAGCTGGAAATCAAATTATAAAATTCAATCGCTCGCGCCTCGCGGTTTTCTTCATTAGAGGCAAGGCCCATTGCTACTCGCATATAGAAAACCTGCGGCAGTTCGAAGCGGGTTCCATTGCTGTGAATGAAGTAACGGTCGTATAAGGTTTGTAAACCCAGGTAAGTAAATTGCTGATCGCGGTCGGCCTGTAGCGCTTCGCCGAGAACACCAAGGTCATATTCAAGCAGATGAGGAGAAAGTAAACCTAGCTCAACACCTTTTTCAATATAAGGCTTGAGGGTGGCGGCATACCGGTAGTGCATTTCTGATTGGGTGGCCGCTGAGGCTATGCCTAAAAAGCCAAGTGCTTCGGAGCGCACGGTATCCATTAATAGTCGCGCTGTAACGTATGAATAATTAGGGTCTTTCTCAACCATGGTGCGAGCAGTCATTACCAGAGAGGTTCTGACGTCTTCCATTTTTACACCGGGGTATAGATTCTTCAGTGTTTCTTTGTAAATATCCTCGGGTGAAACGCCTTCCAGACCTTCACAGGCTTCGTTGATTACTGTTTGCAGACGCTCGGTATCCAGTGGGCCTGGTTCGCCGCTATCTAAAATTACGGAAATTACTGGTTGCGATGCCTTTTCAGTATCTTGCTTCTGCTGTCTGATTCGATTGTGCTCAGCGCGGTATATAACGTAGCTTCTGGCAATTTTATGCTCGCCAGTACGCATAAGTGCGAGTTCGACCTGATCTTGAATATCTTCGATGTGTACAGTGCCGCCAGAAGGCATGCGACGACGAAATATTTCGCTTATCTGTGTACCTAACTGCGCGACGGATTCATGAATTCGAGTAGAGGCGGCCGCATTGCCACCTTCAACAGCTAAATAGGCCTTGGTTATGGCAACAGAAATTTTTGACTCGTCATAGGCGACTACGGACCCGTTACGCTTAATAACTCGAAGCTGCCCTGGTGCAGTTGCGGTTACGGTGGCGGGATTGGGGCTTACTGGAGTGGCGGGGGAAGATTCGCCAGTTGTTTGTACATCAGTCTGCATTATGGGCTCCGAAAAGGCTTGTACCGTTGGGTACTTTTTTAAGTTTGTCTTTTTTTTATGTCTTGTTTGTGTTTTTCAATTCTTTAAAGCTGCTGTATAGGCAGGTTTTTACTATTTTTCTCATTTTTTACAGCGAGTTAGGACTTATCTGGCGTGACCCAGCGGCAAAATCTACTTAATTGGATTTCGTCTTTGGCGGTCAGGCAGCATAAAAGCCATATACTATATATTGTGTTTTTGCAGCAGGACTTTAATAGTTTTTTCGATTTTTTGAAATTCGTTAAAAACGATCCTGTAAAAAGGGCTGGAGTACCCGTTTTTGATCAAGTGCTTTTCTTATTATTGTAAGTAGCCGCATCCGAGACTACTCGACTATCTAATAATTATTATCAGCTTCTCTGAGAGAGCCAAGCTCTTGATTTATGCTCAAAATATACAACATATAGACAAGCTATAAATCGACAACACAAGATAATGCGCTTACCCTATTAATGCAAGTAATTTCTATGTGAGTAAATTGTGGGTAAATTGTTAGTAATCTGTTGTTGTTTTCAGGAAAGTGGAGGGGTTTATTTACGTGGGAAATATGCACAGCCTAAGCCATGATAAATATCGAAATACACTGCTAAAAAGGCCTAATTAAGGGCAATTTCACTATTTCCTAGAACACTACATGTTGTGGTTTACTAAAAGTGGGTAAACCACAAAATTACTGGGATAAAAGGTGTTCTAACAGCGCTTTTTGTGAATGCATGCGGTTTTCAGCCTCATCCCAGATCACCGTGTCTTGCGCATCGATTAAATCGGCACTAATTTCCTCTCCACGGTGGGCAGGAAGGCAGTGCATGACTAAGGCGCTGTCATTGGCATGGGTCATTAACTCGCTATTAACCTGAAAACCCGAGAAGCTGGAGATTCGTTGGGTTTCTTCATGCTCCTGACCCATTGATGCCCATACATCGGTTACCACCAGGTCGGCGCCACGAACAGCTGTCGACGGGTTATGTGTAATTGATACACGGTTTTTAAACTTATCAACAAGCTTAGAGTCAGGTTGAAACCCTTCCGGGCAGGCGATTCTTAACTCGAAATCAAATAAATCGGCGGCATTGATATAGGACTGGCACATATTATTGCCATCTCCTATCCAGGCAACGGTTTTGCCGCTAATGGTTCCGCGATGCTCGATATAGGTTTGAATATCAGCCAGTAATTGGCAGGGGTGGAAATCGTCCGTCAAAGCATTGATGACCGGAATGGTAGAGTTGCGAGCAAAGCGAACGAGTTTTTCATGTTCGAAAGTACGAATGGCTACACAGTCAACCATGCGAGACAGTACACGGGCGCTGTCTTCAACAGGCTCCCCGCGGCCTAATTGGGAATCGGCATTGGAAAGAAAGATTGATGCGCCTCCCAGCTGCGTCATGGCGACTTCAAACGCCACCCGGGTCCGCGTCGAAGATTTCTCGAAGATCAGGGCCAGTGTTTTCTGCTTTTGGTAGGCGGCCAATGTCGGATTCTTTTTCAATTCGATGGCACGATGAATAATGCTTAACAATTCTTCGCGGGTAAGATCCTGTAAGGTAAGGAAATGTTTTACAGTCATAGCAGCAGTCTTCTCGAATATTAAAAATTTAACAGTTGGCCAAAAATAAAAAAGGCAGCTCGCGCTACCTGATGATTATCTGTAGTTTATCGAGTTATAAGGTAGGGGGCAATTATACTGACTGGTAAATTGCCCGAACGGTAAAGTCAGGGCCAACATGGCGATATATTAATGAATTCAATTGAACTAAAACTGTTCTCAAGTCGCGTTTCCGCCATCTGCGACGAAATGGGCGTGGTGCTTAGGCGTACGGCTTTCTCACCTAATATTAAAGACCGACTGGATTTTTCCTGCGCTTTGTTTGGAACCGATGGCCAATTATTTTCGCAGGCAGCCCACATTCCTGTGCACCTGGGTAGCATGGCATTTGCTATGGGCGAGTTGGTTACTAATCGTGATTGGCATGCTGGTGACATGCTGGTGGTGAATGATCCCTTTTTAGGAGGAACCCACCTGCCTGATGTGACTCTTATTGCTCCTGTGTTTGATGCGCCAGGAAAGTGCCTGATAGGGTTTGTAGCCAATCGCGCGCATCATGCCAACATCGGATGCGACACACCGGGTTCAATGCCTATATCTACAAGGCTAGAAGAAGAAGGTGTCATCATTCCCCCTACGCTGCTTATCAGCGCTGGGGTGCTTCAGGACATGGCGTGGCTATTGCCTGAACTGAGCGTAGACGTAAATAACGGAGTGTTGAGTGGCGATTTTGCAGCGCAAGCGGGGTCGAATCGGCTAGGTGTCGAGCGTTTGCAACAGCTTGTACAGCGGATGGGGTTCGATAATTATCAACAGGGAATGGCCGAACTAAACGCTTACGCCGACAGAATTACGGCCAGAACTATTGCTGGACTAAGAGTTGGTGAATACCAGTTTGAAGACTATCTGGATGACGATGGTTGCGGGACCTCATTGATTAAACTGGCGCTAACACTAACCATTACACCAGATCATATTATTATGGATTTTAGTGATTGTGCTAAGCAGGTAACAGGAAACCTCAACTGCCCCGAATCGGTGGTGGCGGCAGCGGCATACTACTGCATTCGCTGTTTGATAGCTGGCGATGTTCCAGCTTGCAGCGGATTATTTAAGCGTATTCAGCTGGTAACGCTTGAAGGATCAATTGTAAATGCACGACGTCCTGCCGCAGTCGCTGCAGGTAATGTAGAAACCTCAACTCGCCTTGTAGACCTTGTGTTTGGCGTTCTGGCATTGGCTTTGCCGGAAAAAATTCCAGCAGCGAGTCAGGGCTCCATGAACAATATTGCCATGGGCTATATTGACAAAGAATCTGGCGATCGCTGGGATTACTATGAAACTCTGGCAGGAGGAATTGGGGGAGGTCCGAACGGGAATGGGCTGAGTGCAGTTCACAGTCATATGACGAACACGCTTAACACGCCAGTGGAGAGTCTTGAAATGCATTATCCACTGCGAGTTAGACAATATGCATTGCGTCGGAGTAGCGGTGGGGACGGATTGCATCGAGGTGGCGATGGAATAGTAAGAGAGTATGAATTTTTACAGAACACTCAGCTTAGTTTGCTTAGCGAACGGCGTGAAATTGGCCCCTGGGGGCTGGCAGGTGGAAGCAAAGGGGCAAAAGGACGCAATAGCCTGAATGGTAAATTGTTGCCGGGTAAATGCACGTTAATGGTTAAAAAAGGAGACCGACTCAAGATTGAAACTCCTGGCGGAGGTGGGTGGGGATTGCCTGAGTAAGCCGTATTGTTACTGCTAAAGCGGTAGGGTAAGTCGATAATATTTCATGCTCGGGGCTTGAATATTTACAATCAGGTCCCAAATAGCGGTTCAACAACTACTGACAATGGCTTGGGGTCGCTGTAAACTCCTGACAAATGTGTCACAACTTAGTAAATAATTAGCAAAACTCGAGGCAGCTTTTCATGAGCACTGAAGAAACAATCCAGGAGCAAATTGACTCCAACAGCATACTACTTTACATGAAGGGCAACCCTGAACAGCCTCAGTGTGGCTTTTCCGCCCAGGTGACACAGCTACTTATGTCCTGTGGAAAAAAATTCGCCTTTGTTGATATTCTCAGCAATCCGGATATTCGATCGACTCTTCCAAGTGTTTCCAACTGGCCGACTTTCCCGCAACTGTTTATCGACGGCGAACTGGTTGGCGGCTGCGACATCATTACCGAGATGCACGAGAAAGGTGAGTTGCAACCCATGGTTGCGGCAGCCGGTGGCGACTCAGAAGAAAGCGCTGAATAAAAGCTAAACTGGCCAGCCGCCTAGTCGCTTCCATTTATTTACAATTGAGCAAAACAGTTCGGCTGTTTTCTCTGCGTCATATCGAGCAGAGTGCGCTTGTGCATTGTCAAATTCTATTCCAGCTACTTCGCAGGCGCGAGCCAAAACGGTTTGTCCATAGGCTAGTCCGCTAAGGGTCGCGGTATCAAAACTTGAAAACGGATGGAAAGGGTTTCGTTTTAGGCCGTGCCTTTCGCTTGCAGCGTTAATGAACCCATGATCAAAATGCGCGTTATGCCCAACCAGTATGGCGCGCTTGCAATCGCTTGCTTTCATTGCATCGCGCACAATTTTAAACATAGTCTGCATTACATCTTTTTCTGTTTTGGCAATTCGCAGCGGGTGGAAAGGATCAATGCCTGTGAATTTGAGCGCGGCCTCTTCGAGGTTTGATCCTTCGAAGGGGATGACGCGCTGAAAATAGGTTTGATCGATTTCAATTATTCCATCTTGATCCATCGAAAGAATGACGGCGGAAATTTCCAGGATTGCATCGGTGGCTGAATTGAAGCCGCCAGTTTCAATATCTACCACAACCGGTAAGTAGGTGCGAAAACGACCAGAAATTAAAGAGGGTGTGTCGTCATCTGAATCAAAGTCCATCATTTTTCATCCGTAGCATCAACAATGTGCCAGTTAATAGTTTCTTTTGCGCGCATTGGCACAACGACATCCTTGTTTAATTCAAAGCTTTCAGCCATTTCCCATTTGCGTCTAGTCAGACTGATTCGAGACTGATTGCGCGGCAGTTGATAAAAGTCGGCACCAAAAAAGCTGGCGAAGCCTTCAAGTTTATCAAGGGCTCCACATTCATCAAAAATTTCCGTGTACATTTCCAATGCTCCCGGCGCTGAATAAATACCGGCACAACCGCAGGAATTTTCTTTGTCTGCTTTGCCGTGTGGCGCGGAGTCAGTTCCAAGGAAAAACTTTGGATTACCTCCGGTAGCGGCTTCCAGCAGAGCGTGTTGATGAGTGTTTCTTTTTAAAATAGGCAGGCAATAAAAGTGCGGCCTGACCCCGCCGACCAATAAATCATTGCGGTTATACATTAGGTGGTGAGGGGTAATTGTCGCAGCTACATTAGCCGCTTGTTGTTCGACAAATTGTACGGCGTTGCTGGTAGTAATGTGCTCCAGGACTACACGCAAAGTTGGGAACCGTGCAAGCAGGGGTGCTAGTGTTGAGTCGATAAATACTTTTTCTCTGTCGAATATGTCAACTTTAGAGTCTGTTGATTCTCCATGTATCAGCAAGGGTAATCCGAGTTCTTCCATACGCTCTATAACGGGGTATGTGGTTTCGATATCAGTGACGCCATTTTCTGAATTGGTTGTGGCTCCGGCTGGGTAGTATTTGACTGCCTGCACAAAGTCATTGTTAGAGGCCAGCTCAATTTCGGCGGTTGTTAATTGATCCGTGAAGTACAGGGTCATTAGTGGCTGGAAATTATTGCCGGAGGGGACAGCGGCTAGAATACGATTTCGATAGGCAATAGCTTCAGCCACTGTGGTAACTGGTGGCTTCAGGTTTGGCATGACTATGGCGCGAGCAAAAGCTTTTGCAGTATGTGGCACTGTGGTAGCGAGTGCATTGCCATCACGGAAATGCAGGTGCCAGTCGTCAGGTTGGATGATACTTAAAACGTCAGAACTCATTGCTTTGGCTTCTATCAGATTTTGCCTATTGTAACGGAATAAGTCTGGCAGCTGAATTGCCGATTGAACGAAATTCAATGCTGAGCTGACATTTCTTGATTTGCACAATAGTAGTGATGATGATGTAGCGTAGTGTTAGAATACGCGTCCTTTTCCTGGGTCTGATTAGAAATTTACGTCATCAGGCCATACTTAATCGAATTCACCGTAGTTTTCGATAACAGGGTAAATTTTTAGTCTATTTATATGTGTTTAATCAGGGTTTAGGGGCTCTGCGTATGTCAGAAATCAATAAAGTAGTATTAGCGTATTCTGGTGGTCTTGATACTTCGGTCATCGCCAAGTGGTTACAGCAAACTTACGATTGCGAAGTTGTAACCTTTACCGCGGACATTGGTCAGGGCGGCGAAGTTGAGCCTGCTCGAGCAAAAGCAGAAGCAATGGGTATAAAGGAAATTTATATCGAAGACCTGCGGGAAGAGTTCGTTCGCGACTATGTGAACCCAATGTTTAGAGCCAATGCCTTGTATGAAGGCGAATATCTATTAGGTACATCCATCGCTCGTCCGTTAATAGCCAAGCGGCTTGTTGAAATAGCGGCAGATACTGGTGCTGATGCGATCTCTCACGGAGCTACTGGCAAAGGAAATGACCAGGTCCGGTTCGAATTAGGTGCCTATGCCTTAAGCCCTGGGATTAAAGTGATCGCTCCGTGGCGAGAATGGGACCTTACATCCAGAGAAAAGCTTTTAGCCTACTGTGAAGAAAACAATATTGCCGTAGAAAAGAAGCGAGGCACTAAATCGCCTTATTCTATGGATGCCAATTTATTACACATATCTTACGAGGGCGATATTCTCGAAGACCCAGCATCAGAGCCCGAAGAAGATATGTGGCTGTGGACAGTTTCGCCAGAAGCGGCGCCTGAGCAGCCAAGCTATATAGAGCTAGATTATGAGCGCGGTGATATTGTTGCAGTTGATGGCAATAAGATGTCACCGGCAACCGTGCTTGAGCATCTGAATAAAGTGGCTGGAGAAAACGGCATAGGCCGGGCAGACATCGTTGAAAACCGTTACGTTGGTATGAAAGCCCGCGGCTGCTACGAGACACCTGGCGGCACCGTAATGCTAAAAGCCCATCGGGCTATGGAGTCGTTGACTCTGGACCGGGAGCTGGGACATTTAAAAGATGAGTTAATGCCACGCTACGCCACTCTAATTTACAATGGCTACTGGTTCTCCCCTGAGCGATATGCTTTGCAGGCTTTGATCGATCAGTCTCAACTGTATGTGAATGGCAAAGTGCGGCTTAAACTGTACAAAGGTAATGTGACAGTTGTAGGCAGAGAATCAGCAGACTCTTTGTTTGATGAAGAAATAGCAACATTTGAAGATGATGCCGGTGCCTATGACCAAGCTGATGCAGCTGGCTTTATTAAGCTAAACGCACTGCGTCTTCGTATTGCTGCACAAAAGGGCCGTAAATAGCCTTTGTTGTAAATATGCCTTAATCAGAGACCTTCTTTTTGTATTCGCACAGGTCTTCGATAACGCAAGCCCCGCAACGGGGTTTGCGTGCCAGGCAAATATAGCGCCCGTGAAGAATCAGCCAGTGATGTGCATCGAGTAAAAACTTTTCTGGTACCAGCCGTATTAAACGTTTTTCCACTTCTAGCACATTCTTGCCAGGGGCAATTCCTGTTCTATTTGATATGCGAAATATGTGTGTATCTACGGCCATGGCGATTTGTCTAAATGCGGTATTTAGCACCACGTTTGCAGTTTTTCGCCCTACACCAGGTAGGGCTTCTAATTCTTCTCGTGTGTTGGGGACAATAGAGCCGTGTTCTTTTGCAAGAATCCCACAGGTCTTAATCACGTTGGCGGCTTTGGTGTTAAACAAGCCTATGGTTTTGATGTATTGTTTTAAGCCGTCAACGCCCAGCGCAAATATTTTTTCTGGAGTGTTGGCGACTTTGTAGAGTTTTTTAGTTGCCTTATTGACACTAACATCAGTTGCCTGGGCCGAAAGAATCACTGAGATAAGTAATTCAAACGTGCTACTAAACTTTAGTTCAGTGACAGGGTTGGGATTTTCGTCTCTTAAACGGGTAAAAATCTGAGTACGTATTTCTTTGTTCATTACAAGGCTCGGTATTTATTTTTTTAATCGACCAGTAACTCGAACCCGCTGTACGGCGACGATGGGTTCATACTGCGTATTTGATCTTTTGGCAATTATAGAGTCGGCGAAATTCTTGGCCGCTACGATGGTGCCTAACAATATTAAGGCCATGGGCTGTAATGAGGCAAACCTGAATAGCTGTCCATCGTGAATGCTGATTTGGCTATTGTCCGCTATTAGTGAAGAGGGAATAAGTAACTGCCAATTATTCAGAATGCTTCCGTAGGCAATAAATTCCCTTAGGCCGGCCAACAAAACAATTGTAAGAATATAGCCGGCTCCAACTCTAGCGGAATCGAGTGCGGCGTGCTTCCAGGGCACCTTGCTAGATTTTGATTCCATACGAATTAGAATAGCTATATTGCAGCATATGAGGGGAATATAAATTCCAAGTTGTTTATAGAGCTGAAAATAATGCCATTGCATTAATATTTCTAACGCGGTTGTGTAGCTTGCCATGATCACGAGGAACCAGGTGAGGCGCCAAGTATAATTTATATATGATTGAACGAGGGAAACAGAAACGCAAGACAGGAATAACACTATAAACGTTGCTACTCCTAATGCGACACCCTCAGTCACAGTGGTAGAAATCGCAAGAACTGGGCTTAATCCTAGTAATTGAATAAGAACTGAATTGTTTTGCCAGATAGATTGTTCACTGTTGGCATTGCGTTCAAGATTGCTCACAGTGTATTCCTGCAAAATTTTTCACTATAGCGTGTTTTGTTTCTATTCATATTTAAGTCATGCCTCAGAATTTGATTGTGGCAGTTTTTTGGCGTGGCCATAGATACGAGGTCGAAAATAATGATCCAGAACTGGAGCGAAAAAATTACCAAACAATACGGCGAAGGCTATTGAGTCGAGATAGCTACCCCACACGCGTATGCTATAGATAGCGCAGCCTATTAAAACGCCGTAGATAATTTTCCCTTGTTTGCTGGTTGCAGCGCTGACCGGGTCGGTAGCAATAAAGAATGCGGCTAGCATTGTTGCACTACCAAAAAGGTGAAGATAGGGCGTGCCGTAAACTGCAACACTGCCCGGCGCATAAAACAGGCTGGAAATAATGCAAATAGTAAGCAAGATACTGAATGGGATATGCCAGCTAATAATCCGTTTATAGAGTAAGAACAAGCCTCCTAAAAAGTAACCAATGTTAATCAACTCCCAGCCAGTTTCTGCTTGTCTGCTGAGCCAGAATAAACCGGAGTCTCTGGTTTTCAGTAATGCACTATGGGCGGCCATTTTAAATTCAATTAATGGCGTTGCCATTGCCAGGCCATCTACGAATTCCTGTGAATTGCTGGCAAAGAACGGAAAAGCCAGGAGCAGGCTTTGTTGTAAACCAGATAAACTAAAGGGGCTAAATACGAGTTGTGTTTTATCAATTTCTGGAATGCCAAGACTGTCTAGTCGAATCGAACTGTCTATGATTTCGTTGGGTATATGCCAGCCGGTCATTTCCAAAGGGAATGCTAGTAGTAGCATTGCATAGCCACACATAGCAGGATTAAATGGGTTTTGTCCAAGCCCGCCGTACAAATGTTTGGCAATCACGATGGCGAAAAATATTCCAGTTGCAACAAGCCACCAGGGCGACCCCGGAGGTATTGCAATACCGAACAATACGGCTGTCACTAGGGCGCTGTTGTCACTTAGGTGATGGCGAATATTTCTATTTCTTAATCTGAGCATTCCACTTTCAAGAATAATTGCAATGGAACAGGACAAAATAATATTAATAAGAATTCCAAGCCCGAAAAACCAGGTTGCAACTAGAACTCCCGGCATTAGTGCAAGCAAAACCAGTTTCATAATGTCAGAAACACTCTGTGAACTGGTCTGCATTGGTGAGCTGCTTGCCAGGCTAGTCATTCGAATTGCCCTCAGGTTTATCTTGGTCAACATTATTACTGCTGGCAATTATTCTGGGCTTTCGCGCCTGAACACGCGCAACGGCTGCTGCTATTTCTTGTCTGGCAGATTCTCTGGCTGAGTCATCAAATGCGGTTACGGTTTCCTGCTCGATTCGCTCCTTTGTTTTATTCGCCTTGGGTTTTTTGTCCATTGCATCATCAGCGGCTTTTTTACCTCGGTACTGATGGAATTGAAAACGCTCCTGCCAATGTGCGCTTTGCTCCTGATCAGTTTGATAGCCTTTTAATAGTGACTTGCTGGATCGATAATATTGAACAAGAGGGATATTGCTTGGGCATATATAGGCGCAGGCTCCACATTCGATACAGTCAAAAATCCCATGCTCTTCCAGCTGTTCCTGATCCTGAGAAATAGAATAAGTAAGAAGTTGTTGCGGAAGCAGTTTTGCAGGACAGACATTGGCGCAAAACCCGCATCGAATACAGGAGTGCTCAGGAGCCGGAGTTGGGAATTCCTGCGCCGACCCTGCGATTACGCAATTCGTTGTTTTTGTGATCGGGATATCATTGCTCAGCGTTTCCACGCCCATCATGGAACCACCAACGATAGTTTTCACACGAGCCTTCTCGTCAATACCACACAGTTCAAAAAGAAACGAAGCGGGTACACCTAGTAAGGTCTCGAAATTCTTAGGCGTTTGTAAGGTTGACCCGGTTAAGGTTGTTATACGGCTAATGCAGGGTTCGCCTAAAACTATGGCACGGTAAACAGCATAGGCAGTACCTACATTTTGTAAAAGTATGCCAATATCTGCTGGATACATTCCCGTAGGTACTTCCTTGCCAGTGATAGCCTGTATTAATTGCTTCTCGCCTCCTGCCGGATATTTGGCGGGCAATATTTTGAGTTCGACTGAGCTGTTTTTTAGTGCCGTGCGCAGTTGCTCTACCGCATCGGTCTTATTGTCTTCGATAGCGATTACACAGCGACTAGCCGACGTCGCGGCAAGTAAAATTTCGGCGCCGATCACAACAGCAGCCGCACGCTCACGTACCAATGCTTCATCGGCTGTTATAAAAGGTTCGCATTCCATTGCATTGATGATTAATAAGTCAATGCCAAGTTCATTGCTCGGGTTTATTTTTCTTGCCGTGGGAAAGCCAGCACCGCCCATGCCGCAGATGCCTGCATCTGTAATTATTTCTATCAGTTTTGCCTGACTCAGCGAATTATAATCGCTATTGGCGATGATTATTTTTGCTTTGTCTTTACCGTCTGGTGCCAGGTGAATGCATATTTGGTTGAAATCCTGATTAGCATTCGTTGTTGCAACTGGGGATAGTTCTACGGCGATTATTTCACCTGAAGTCGGCGCATGGACAGGAACGCCAAGGTCTCCGCGAGCTACGGCAATTTTTTCATATTTAAGTACCTTCTGACCTACGGTAACCAGTGGTAGTGCCGAGTCACCCTGGTGTTGCTTTAGTGGAAGAATCAAACACTCTGGAACAGGTGTTGGCATAATGCGCGATCGCAGTGACATGCTTTTATATTCAGCTGGGCGAATTCCACCAGGGATATTAAAAGATCGGCTTGTATCGGCTTCCTTGTCTGATCGGAAAAATTTATTGAATAAGCTCATAAACTTGCCTTCAATAAATTTTCAGTAGGTTTGTTTTTTTCGGGCAAGGGCCAGCTAAAACTTGATGCTGTGTCGGGTAGTACCATGTCTATGCAATCTACCGGACAGGGCTCAACACACAAGTCGCAGCCGGTGCATTCTCGGGCGATAACAGTGTGCATTAGTTTTGCGCCGCCAAGAATGGCATCTACCGGGCAGGCCTGGATGCATTTAGTGCAGCCAATGCATTCGTCTTCTCTAATTACGGCTTTTAGAATTGGGCCTAGCTGACCGTGGGCGGGGTCCAGACCACGGGGAGTTTCGTTTAGAATTCGCGCCAGCATCCGAATTGTAGTGCTGCCGCCAGGTGGACATTTGTTAATGGCTTCGCCTTCATATATAGCGCGAGCATAGGGTCGGCATCCTTTATAACTACATTGTCCACATTGTGTTTGGGGTAACACGCGATTTATTTCATCTATGACTGAGTTCTGGGCGCGTTGTAATTGCTGATAACTGATCGCTAGTTTGAGTAAGACGCAGACGACGACTACTAACACAAGAATTGTAGCGAACGATTGAAGGTAAATATTATCTATGAGTGGAAGCATAGGTTACACCAAGCCAGCAAAACCGAGCAGCAACATGGCAACGATGCCTGCACTGACTAATTGAATGGCGGTGCCGCGAAAAGGTGCGGGCACATCGGCTGTATCGAGACGGAGCCGCAGGGCGGCAAATGCGATTAGTAGGCCGGAAAACCCAATAGCGGCACCAAGGCTATAAGCAACACTTTGTGAAATGCTTAAGGTGCTGACACTGTTAATTATAGAGACGCCAATTACAGCACTATTACCACCGGTCAGGTAGAAGGCCAGTTTTTGTTGTCGCATGGAAAGCGGAAATTTAAGCTTTATCCTGTTCAATACCAGGGTAGTTATGCAAGCGCTTGTAGCCACAAAAACGATTAGCTTAAGAAAGGCTAGTTCAAGCGGTAGCAGTATAAATTTGAACAGCAATAAATTTATCACGGACGCTGCAAACAGCACGATAAAGTTTAATAGGGCGAGCTCCAGTGCATTCTGGAGTCGACTGTTTGGAAAAAACAGAGAGGAAACGCCAAGAAGTTGTACAAGCGCTACATTATTTACCAGAGCCGCCGCAACGATAATGCTTAAATAGTTGGTCACGGAGCGGGCATTTCCCAGATCGTTCGAAAGAGTGGGTGTAATTCTAGCATGTCACAATGCTATTGACTCACCGCGCATGCCTGGAGGCAGCGCGGCGGCTTGAAGGTTTATTTATTCCTGGAATAAATCGGCTGAATAAGCGGCAGGAATTCGATAACGCGAAAGGATGTCAGCTTCGCTCGAAACGGCCGCGTCGTGATTAATAACCAGTTGATAACCATTGGTGTTTTCAAAAATAATGTTGTCCTGCTGATTCTCTTTGAGAAGTGCTGCAAAGTGGGAGAAATCCTTTACGATTTCTCCATTTACAGAGTCGACTAACCAGTTACGCCAATCGTGATAACCCAAATTGACGTCGGCGGCCATTACTTGCAAGGCAACTACCAGCTGCCTTCTGTCAGGCGAGCTCCATTCGTTGCGTGCCTGCAGCAAGCTTACGGGAGCTGTGCGGCTCCAGTCATTGCCCCAACGTTTGATAAGGTTCATATTCAGGGGCACGAAAAGAATGCCACCGTAAATATAGTATTCGGGAATTTGGTCAAATTGCTCGCCGGTAACCAGGCTATAGCTGTCGAGAGCTTTCTGCGCGAGTAATTCGGTTGTGCCAAGGGCGCCATTTCTGGAATAGGTAATCGAAACTACCTCCCCAACATGGTGTAGGTTGATAGCATGTTTGTAATCCGTCAAAACCTCCTTGGACAGTTTGATGCTGCCGTCTTCGGCAATATCAAATTCATCAATCTGGAGAATGACATCGTTTACCTGGAGAACTCCCTGAGCAGGTGAATTGTCGAAGACCTTGATAACCAGAACACCGTTTTGATCTTCACTCAGCCCATAAGCGGCTTTCGCGGCGGGACTATCCAGTGTTTGAGTTCTAAAACCTAAATCAGGAAAACCATCAGAAATACCGTCCTGACTATCATCCAGTACGTGTCGAATCATGCTGGGGGGAATAAAATAACCCAGGTTTTCAGCACGGCCGCCGCTGTTGGCCTGCATCACCACGCCCACTAACTGGTTGTCTACAATTACCGGGCCACCACTGTTGCCGGGGTTGATAGCTGCGTCGATTTGTCCGGCTAGTAGGTAGGCGCCAGCATGTGCATACACCTGTTGCTCGACTCGGGAAAGAATACCTCGAGTAATGCTTAAAGACTTACCACCCATTGGAAATCCGTAAACCGCCACTTCCTGCTGAAGGTTCGGCAGCTCGCCAATTGGCAGTGCTTTTAGGTCGTTAAAGAAACCAGGCTCTTCAACAGTAATAAGTGCCAGATCCGCTTCATGAGAGATAAAAGTCACTTTAGCCAGATAACGACGAGGGTCATTATGCTTTTGTGCCTGCACATAACTGGCGTTAGCAACAACATGAGCATTGGTGAGAATTTGATTGCCGAAGATTACTGAGCCTGAACCACTGCTTTGTCTCGGCGTTAGTAATCTCCAGGGGGTAAAATAATCAGGGGCGGCCTGAGTTGTATATATTTTTATGACAGAATCTTCGATGTCACTAATGCCACTGCCTTGAGCTTGGCTGGATGACGCCGCTAAAGCCACGAAAGGTAAGCAGAACAGTAGAAATACCTTAGTAAATTGTATGTTGTTGTTGGTAATGCGAAAGCTCATAGCAGGGCCTCTGTGCCAGTGAATCAACCTATGGTATTAAATACTCAGGCTTAGTACCAGAGCTGGTCTTTATGTCTTTATGCTCTCAATTTAATCTTGGGGGCATCAGAAGTCTATATTGTTCATATTTTCTGGATACTGAAGATATGGTTCTAATTCGTTGAATTGTAATGTACCTCATGTATTGCCGGGCCTTGGCTAGCTCTGGACATATGCAAGCCAAGCTCCTATTCTTTTAGTTCGCACAGAACCTGGTTGCTGCCTCCACATTGGGTAGTGACACTCATCTTGCAATATAACTATGAGTTCAAGGATCAATAATGATAAAAATAAGCGTCGTATTTTCCGTCTTTATGCTTTTGGCATCAGGAGCAAGTTCACAGGATTTCGAAATAGCCTTAACCGAGTGGGGCGTGCCTGATCTGCAAGGTGTTTGGCGGCTCGCTACTGTGATGCCATTTGAGAGGCCGGTAGAGTTGGGAGAAAAGCGAGCCTACTCTGAGGCGGAGGCTGTTGAATTAGAATTAATTGCTCAAAAGAAATTCGATGATAACAATGAACCCCTTGATCCGAATCGGCCACCGCCTGAAGCGGCTGACTCGCTGCCAAATATTGGAAATTACGATTTATTCTGGAGAGAAGACGGGCAGTTTCTACCTACCATTAATGGCGAGTTTCGCACTTCGGCAATAACCGATCCTGCAAATGGTCGTATACCTGAAAAAATGGCCGGCGTAGATGAAAGGTTGCTGAGATTACGCCATGGTCGAATTGGTCGAAATAGTGACGGGCCAGAAGGGCGCAGCCTCGGAGAAAGATGCCTGATTTCGGCTGGGAGTCTTTCAGGACCTGTTATGGCGCCGGTAATCTACAACAGTAATTTGCAATTTGTTCAATCTCCTGGATATGTAGCCATCACTGCTGAGATGGTTCATGACACCAGAATAATTCGTATTGTCGATGAGCGCGGTGCGGTGGGCGAAACTCATAGGAAATGGATGGGTGATTCTATCGGTCGCTGGGAAGGAGACACCCTGGTGGTCGAAACCAAGTACTACAATACCTGGCACACCTTGCGTGGTTCACCGGTTGAGAATTTAACGGTAGTTGAAACGTTTCGGCAGGAATCAAACAGCAAACTCATTTACGGATTTACTGTTGATGACCCCAGCGTATTTACCGCCCAGTTTTCGGGAGAGTATCCGCTCACCAGACTGCAGGAAGCAATGTACGAGTATGCCTGTCATGAGGGCAATTACGGTATGGTCGGCATACTGGCTGGCGCACGCAAGGTAGAGCAGGCCGAAGAGTCGGACTAAATCCTGTTATGTAATTCTCATGCCTGCTTCGGCGCCACTGTGTGGCTCCAGTAACCATATCTCTTTGCCGCCGGGGCCGGCGGCAAGAATCATTCCTTCAGACAGTCCAAATTTCATTTTGCGTGGTTTCAGGTTCGCAACCACCACAGTAAACATGCCTACTAGATCTTCTGGCTGATAGGCGGATTTGATGCCTGAGAATACGGTTCGATTAAGTGGCTTGCCCAATTTGTCGAGGCCAAGGTTGAGGTCTAGCTTGAGTAGCTTGTCGGCGCCATCCACATGCTCGGCGGAGACGATTTTTGCCACGCGCAAATCTATCTTGGCGAAATCATCGAATTCTATTTCTGGTTCCAATCCGCTAGTGTCTTCAACAGCTTCTGATTTTTTTTCTGCGGAGGCATTGGTGCTTTGCTGCTTATCGTAGGCTTTTTGCGTGGCATCTATCATAGCTTGAACCTTGTCGGCCTCTACGCGTGTCATCAAAGGTTTGAATTTGTTTATTTTGTGGCTGGTGAGCAAGACGTCTATATCGTTCCATTGCAATGGTTCAATTGCCAAGAATTCCTCAGAGCGTTGAGCCATACTAGGAAGCACAGGTTTTAGATAACATATCAGCAACCGAAAGGCGTTTATTCCGGTGCTGCATATGGCTTGCAGTTCGACAGATTGTTTGTCTGTTTTTGCGATTACCCAAGGCTGTTTTTCGTTGATATATTGATTCGCTTTGTCTGCAAGGGCCATAATAATTCGAATGGCTTTTCCGTACTCCCGAGACTCAAAGAGCTCAGCAACGCTTTCTTTGGCAGCCTGTATTTCGCTAAGTAAGCTGGCGTTATCCATTTCATCAGAAAGATAGCCATCGAAACCCTTGCCGATAAAACCGGCACAGCGACTGGCGATATTAACAACTTTTCCAACCAAGTCTGAATTTACCCTTTGTGCAAAATCCTCTAGATTAAGATCAATATCATCGATACCACCAGATATTTTTGCAGCGAGAAAATAGCGCAGGTATTCCGGATTAAGATGGTCAAGATATGTTCGTGCGTTAATAAACGTACCGCGCGATTTTGACATCTTAGTGCCATCAACCGTGAGAAACCCATGCACAAATACAGCATTTGGCTTGCGATAGCCGGTGCTTTCCAGCATGGCAGGCCAGAATAGAGTGTGGAAATTAACTATATCCTTGCCAATAAAGTGGTAAAGCTCGGTATCTTGTCCTGGGCGCCAATAGTCATCAAAATTGTAATCGCTACGCTCACAGAAATTTTTGAAGCTGGCCATATAGCCAATAGGGGCATCTAGCCAGACATAGAAAAATTTATCTTTTTCTCCTGGAATTTCAAAACCAAAATAGGGTGCATCTCTAGAGATGTCCCATTCTTGCAATTCAGTATCAAGCCATTCGTCGAGTTTATTGGACACGGCTTCATGCAGCGTTCCACTGCGAGTCCATTTTTTCAGCATGTCGCGAAATAAAGGTAATGCAAAAAAGAAATGTTCAGATTCTTTTTCTACCGGCGTTGCTCCTGAAATTGAGGAACGAGGATTAATTAGTTCTGACGCGCCGTATGTAGAACCACAAACCTCGCAATTATCACCATACTGGTCATCGGCATTGCATTTGGGGCATGTGCCTGTGATATATCGGTCTGCCAGGAACAGGTTTTTTTCAGGGTCAAATAATTGCTTAATTCGGCGGCGATTAATGTGACCGTTTGCATCTAGAGCAAGGTAAATAGATTCTGATAATTGACGGTTTTCTTCAGAGTGGGTTGAATGAAAATTGTCGAATTCGATTAAAAAACCAGCATAGTCTTTTTGATGCTCGGCGTTTACAGCATCAATTAATTGTTCAGGAGAAATCCCCTGCTTTTCAGCACTTAGCATAATGGCAGTTCCATGGGCGTCATCTGCACAAACATATACGCAGTCATGTCCTCGCATTTTTTGCAGGCGTACCCAAATATCGGTTTGTATAGCCTCCATCAAATGACCTAGATGAATTCCACCATTGGCGTAGGGGAGCGCGCTTGTTACCAGTATCTTTCGCTGATTCACTGTGAATCCTTATTTTGTTTCTGTGGTGAGTTTAAAACTGCCATTCAGTATTAGATTTCGATCATTTCAAAATCTTCTTTACCAACCCCGCAATCGGGGCACATCCAGTCATCGGGAATGTCGTCCCAGCTGGTGCCAGGTGCTATGCCGTCGTCAGGCAAGCCGAGGGCTTCTTCATACACAAAACTGCAAACCAGACATTGCCATTTTCTCATTAAACAGTCCTCTAAAAATTTTGACTACCGTAGCGATGTGCCTGCGAGTCCCGATCGGCAATAAGAATCATTGCTTAGAATGCCGTAATTCAGTGGGTTAACCGTGCACATAATATTGAGCTAAAAACAGGCGGTATGATGCACCTCAACAGGCTGCGCATCATACTGTAAGCGGCTTATTATTTCAGCCTGTTTCTAGAGTGGAGAGCAGGCATATAAATGCTGAAAGTTAAAAAAATGGATGATTCCGTGTGAGATTGCCTCTATCATTCGCGCTTTCCCAAACATACTGACATTTGTGCAGGTCATCATCAAGATAGCGTCCAAAATGCAAAACTAAGGGTAGTAGAATTTATGAGTATTAAAGCAGATCGGTGGATCAGACAAATGGCGACCACGGAAGGAATGATTGAACCGTTTCTGCCAGATCAGGTTCGATATGTTAATGGGGAAAAAGTGATTTCCTATGGTACTTCCAGCTACGGATACGACGTTCGTTGTGCGGCTGAATTTAAAATATTCACTAATGTACACACTACCAATGTGGTTGATCCTAAAAACTTTGATGAAAGCAGCTTTATCTCAATTGACGAGGATGTTTGCATAATTCCTCCAAATTCATTCGCGTTAGCACGTACCATTGAGTATTTTCGTATTCCGAAAGATGTGTTGACGATTTGCCTTGGTAAATCTACTTATGCACGTTGTGGCATTATAGTGAACGTAACCCCATTGGAGCCAGAATGGGAAGGGCATGTCACTCTGGAATTTTCCAACACAACACCATTGCCAGCAAAAATTTATGCGAATGAGGGCGTCGCTCAAATGTTGTTTTATCAATCTGATGAACAATGCGAAGTCACTTACAAGCAGCGCGGTGGTAAATATATGGGACAAACTGGCGTTACCCCGCCCAAGGCGTAATCAGGTTTTCGTACTATATAGAATCAATAATTAAGATGACGTGATTTTCTTTGTTATTTCATTTGTTGGTTTAATAATCTCGTTTTATCGCTACTCGCTCTCATTCTACTCAGTTGCTAAACACTCTCAAGATGCGATGGAATTTTGGCGCTTACAGCAATAGCGTCAAAATCCCGGCGCTATTTTTGCTTACACCCCTTTCTACTAAACCTGCTATCAATTCCTCCAGGCCAGGTAATACGCGCCATAGAGTTTTTTTTAACCATTGCGCTGTAGCTTGGAACAAATATTGCAACCAATGCATTAGCAATGCGTCCGCAAGGAAGTTGGATACAGTGCGTATGTAAAGATTTTTGCATGTGAATAGAAGTTTCGTAAATGACTTAAACACATTCAATCTGAAGTAGGGGAACTGAAAAAAGAGAAAGATTCCATGTTTTTCGATGGGTAAACCAGATACGTAACTAGCTCACTGAGTAAATCGTCAGGGCGAGCATTTAGTTTAGAACGATTCGAAATTAAATGGGATTTTACTTAAAAAAATAAAACAGAGTCATGAGTCGATTTGAAGGGAATAGCTTGTAGCGAATTGTCTCCAGAGAAATTGCAAATAGCTGTACCAAGTGACTGCTAATTATAAAAACAGGATAGAAGAAAATGACTTCAGCAACTGTGGCTAAAGTATACGAGAACGTACTGCCAAATGGCGAGGCTACCGATGAAAATCTAACAGCCGTTGTAATTCGCTATGCGCCTTTGGTAAAGCGAATCGCTCATCACCTGTTATTGAGAATGCCCGCGAGTGTGCAAATCGATGACCTGATACAGTCAGGCATGATTGGCTTGCTGGAAGCGGCAAAAAAATATGATGTATCTAAAGGCGCCAGCTTTGAAACCTACGCGGGAATAAGAATCAGGGGATCGATGCTTGATGAAGTTCGCAAAGGTGATTGGGCTCCACGCTCGGTTCATCGAAAGTCTCGAAAAGTAGCAGAGGCAGTTAAAGCTATTGAGGCGCGCACAGGAAAAGATGCGCAAGTTCAGGATATAGCGAAAGAGCTCGAAATCGATTTGAATGCCTATTACGCGATATTGCAGGATGCCAGTGGTAGCCGTTTGTTTAGCTTCGATGACATTATGGAAGGCGATGATTCTGCAATTGAACTTGCCGCTGGCGAATTACCAGGCCCCTGTGATGGATTGCAGCGTTCTTCATTTAAAGCGCATCTAGCCAAGGCGATAGATGGCCTGCCTGATCGTGAAAAGCTGGTATTGGCCCTGTATTACGACGAAGAGTTAAATTTGAAGGAAATTGGTGAAGTTATTGGCGTAAGTGAATCGCGGGTTAGTCAGATTCACAGCCAGGCGGCACTTCGTTTGCGCTCTAGGTTGACTGACTGGAAATAGTAGGTTTGTGTCCGTGAAAAGTTGGTCTGGTTAAGGCTTTCCTAATCTGAACAAGTTGAATACCAGCGCTTCTAGTCTGTTGTCTCCCGACATCGCAGTTAACTTCCGAAAGAAATAAGTCCCATTCTTGGTTATAATCCAGCGGCGTGAAAAGAGTGCTGTTTAACTCGCTACATCCTGAGCCCAATAAGCTGAACCCGATAAGCCAGAGCCGATCCTAAATTATGCCACCTGTAACACCAGAATCTCCAGTCGATAAGGTTGCTGACAAGCCAATGCTTAGGGCGAGCAATTTGTTCTGTGAGCGAGATGAGCGAGTACTTTTTAGTGGGCTAGATCTGGAGTTAAGCGAGGGGCAAATTCTTCAGCTGCAAGGTAGCAACGGCAGCGGTAAGACTACATTGATGCGAATTTTGTGTGGCCTTAACGACAGCTATGAAGGGCAAATATCTTGGTACGGCGAGGCTATAGAAGAACAAACGGCAAGTTTTTTTTCTTCGCTACTTTATATAGGTCACAGAGTCGGTGTTAGTAAAGCGTTAACGCCGCTGGAAAACCTGCGCTGGAGTTGCAGTCTTCGACAGCAAACCAGCGAAGAAGAAATTTTAAAGGCGCTAGCGGAAGTTGGCCTAAGGGGCTTTGAAGAATCGCCGTGTTACACCCTGTCCGCAGGACAGCAACAACGAGTCTCACTAGCAAGGCTTCTAATTAATCCAGCGCGGCTATGGATTCTAGATGAGCCTTTTACCACCCTGGACAAGAAGGGCGTGGATCTGTTGGAGACTTTGCTACAGGCACACGTGAAAGCCGGTGGTGCGGTAATGGTAACAACGCACCATAAGCTGGATATTCCTGAACTAAGTATTTTGAGCCTGGGATAGATAAAACTAATGGCTGCTGAGCAAACATCAACACTCACCGCGTTTTATGCCACTCTGAAACGGGACTTGTTGATTGCCTTCAAAAGGAAAAACGACGTAGTTAATCCGTTTATGTTTTTCGTGATTGTGGTGTCTCTATTTCCAATTGGTATTAGTCCGGAAAGCGACAGGTTAAGTGAAATAGCTGCCGGGGTTATCTGGATATCTGTTTTACTGGCGTCAATGTTGTCAATGGATAATTTATACCGTGCCGACTACGAAGACGGCTCGCTAGAACAATTGCTACTAAGTCCTCACCCGCTGTTCTTTATGGTGCTGGCTAAAAACCTGAGTCATTGGTTGGTGAGTGGTTTACCCGTGGTTCTAGTGTCTCCATTACTAGCATATATGCTGAATTTGCCTGAAGAAGCGTATACAACTCTGTTTTGTTCACTGCTGATTGGCACCCCTATAATGAGCCTGGTGGGGTCAATTGCAGTTGCGCTGACTGTTGGGTTGGGTAGCAGAGGGCTTATTTTGGCGGTAATTACCCTGCCGATGAGCGTGCCGGTTCTTATTTTTGGCACTCTGTCGGTTCAGGCGACTCTAAACGCAGCATCTCCTATTGGATTATTAGCAATAATGCTGGCAATGCTTGCCGTGGCCGTTAGTCTGGCGCCTTTGGCG
This sequence comes from SAR86 cluster bacterium, assembly GCA_002402175.1. Taxonomy (GTDB): domain Bacteria; phylum Pseudomonadota; class Gammaproteobacteria; order Pseudomonadales; family Pseudohongiellaceae; genus UBA9145. The sequence continues at coordinate 6,286 of NVVJ01000044.1, read as the reverse complement.
TCTGCGGCAGCGCTTCGAATAAGCGTAAATTAGCGAAGATTGCGGCAATATCCGTATTCCCCAGGGCACAATGGGTTACAATACGTAACAGGGTTCATAGATGGCGGCATGGTATATTAGCGCTGCTTAAATCAAGGTTGTACAACAGTATTATGTGGTTATGGTTTTCTAAACTCGGGTCGCCAAAATGGTTTTATGACCTGTCTGGCAAGTGGTTGCCGTGGCTGATTGGCGCTATGGTGATTTTTCTTACAGTGGGCATAGTTTGGGCTCTGCTGTTTTTGCCGCCTGACTACCAACAAGGCCATACATCTAGAATTCTAATAATACATGTGGCCGTTGCTGGCACCTCTTTGGTCTTTTTTCCTCTAATGGCTGTGGCAGGTGTTATCACCATGGTCTGGCGTATGAAGTTAGCCGATATGGTGGCTAAGAATGCCGCACCAATAGGTGCATGGTTTTCGTTTCTTACTTTAGCTACAGGTTCAATTTGGGGCAGTGTTAGTTGGGGAACCTGGTGGGAGTGGACGGACGCCAGACTGGTAACAATGTTATTTCAGTTTTTTCTGCTGTTGGGTGTAATTTCATTGCGCTCAGCGCTAGAAGATCCAGATAAGGCGGCTAAAGCCTGTGCATTACTTTCAATTGTGGGTTTGATAAATGTAATTGCCATAAAATATTCGGTCGAGTTCTGGAATACATTGCATCAAGTATCCAGTTCAGTTTCGTTTTCCTCAGACAGCCCGAATGGTCCTGAATTCTTGATTGCCATTATCATCATGCTTATCGCTGTTTATCTATTTTTATCGGTGTGTTTAATTATGGCGACAAGGAATGAAATACTGCAACGAGAGCGCCGGTCTCAATGGGTGCAGAATTTAGTTCGGTTGAGTTAGTAGTAAAGATATTGGCGCCATAAGAGCGAATTAATCAGATGTTAGATGCATTACAGTTTTCAAGTTTTAGTGAATTTATCGACATGGGCGGGTACGCATTTAATGTGTGGTCAGTTTACGGATTATTTGCACTTTTTGTTGCCGTTAACTTGATAATGCCAGTAAGAAAACGCAAGCAAATATTAAGAGAACAAAAAAGACGTCTGTCTTTTAGTGAGTCAGAAAACAATGACGAGATTAATAGCAATAATAATGAGGAAGGTCTCGATTGAAGCAATAAGCTTTGGAGAATTTAAATGAAGCCTCATAGACGTAAAAAATTAGGTATGATTATTTTCATGACATTGGGTTTGAGTCTTGCTGTTGGACTCATTGCCTTTGCCATGCGTCAGAATATCAATATGTTCTATACGCCAACGCAAGTAGCGGCGGGAGAAGTGGAAATTGGTAAACAGTTTAGAATAGGCGGCATGGTGAAAGCAGGTTCAGTACGCGATGATCCAGATAGCTTAAAAGTTAGTTTTATAACAACTGACTTTGTCAGTGATGTTCCCATACGCTACGAGGGTATTCTTCCTGATCTTTTTCGCGAAGGACAGGGGCTTGTTGCAGAAGGAAAAATGGACAGTGCGGGTGTTTTCCAGGCCTCTCGTGTACTCGCCAAACACGACGAAAATTACATGTCGCAGGAAGTGAAAGCTGCACTGGATGCTGCCGGCGTGTCTACTGAGACTTACAACGGACAAGTTAATGGCGTGCTTGGTTCAGCGTTGCCGTTGCCGTTGCCGGAGACGTAAATGATTCCTGAGCTTGGTCAATTCTCACTGATTCTCGCATTTTGCCTAAGTATTATACTTGGCACTTTGCCCATTATCGGTGCAAGTCGAAACAACTTGCTATGGATGAGCCTTGCTCGCCCTTTAACAGCAGGGGTCTTTGTTTTTCTGGCCATAGGTATTTCAATTCTTGCTTATGCATTTTATGTCGATGATTTCTCCGTTCAATTTGTAGCTCAACATTCAAATACGACTCTACCTCTGCGTTACAAACTCACGGCCGTGTGGGGAGGACACGAAGGGTCCTTTTTGTTGTGGACTTTTATGATGTCGGGCTGGATGTTTGCGGTGGCCATATTCAGCAAGAGCATGCCCCTTGATTTTGTTGCCAGGGTATTGGGCGTACTGGGTATTTTAACGGCAGCCTATATATTATTTATGTTGGCCACATCGAATCCATTTACTCGTATTGTCCCGCTCCCTCCTGTCGATGGGGTCGAATTGAATACGGCCTTGCAGGATTTTGGTTTCATCATTCATCCGCCGACTTTATATATGGGTTATGTTGGCTTTTCAGTTGTATTTGCCTTTGCTATAGCCGCTTTGTTGAGCGGAAAGTTAGATGCCGCTTGGGCTCGCTGGTCTCGGCCTTGGGCGAATGCTGCCTGGGCAATTCTCACCATAGGTATTGCCCTGGGCAGCTGGTGGGCTTACTACGAATTAGGTTGGGGCGGTTGGTGGGCATGGGACCCTGTTGAGAACCCACCGCTAATCACCTGGCTTTTTGGGACTGCGCTAATTCATTCTCTCGCTGTAACAGAAAAGCGCGGCGTGTTTAAGAGCTGGACAATACTGTTAGCAATTTTGGCTTTTTCAGGCAGTCTGTTTGGAACCTTCATTACACGCTCAGGCTTATTAACATCTGTTCATGCCTTCGCTTCCGACCCAACTCGAGGATTTTTTATTCTCGCGATCCTTGGCGTGGCAATAGGTGGCTCTTTGCTTCTCTTTGCTTTTCGGGCGCCATTGATGAAAAGCGAATTTGGTTTTGAGGCGGTTTCTCGAGAGATATTTATACTGATAAATAATGTAATTCTGGTGGTGGCGGCAGCGTCGGTGTTTCTTGGTACTGTTTTTCCAATGGTGTATCAGGCAATTACAGACGATCTGCTTTCAATTGGCCCTCCATACTTTAATATTGTTTTTTTACCATTGATGGTGTTGCTGGTGTTGGCTTTAGGCGTAGGCCCAATTAGTCGATGGAAAAAAACCTCTACGACTTACCTGTTCCAACAACTTGGGAAAGTGGCACTAGCAAGTATAGCGATCGGCGTCGTATTACCGCTAATTATTACCCTTGAGTTCTCCCTGATTGCTACAGCAGCGGTTACGTTAGCTGCCTGGCTGACGCTCAGTATGTTAAAAGATCTAGCAAATAAAACCGCTAATAAATCAACGCGCATGTTAGGTCTTAAGGCGCTTTCGTTGAGTTATTACGGTATGCAGACAGCGCATTTCGGTGTTGCAGTTATGCTAATTGGAATTGCACTAACTAGTGGTTTTAGTACTGAAAAGAGTGTGTTACTTGCACCTGGCGAAAGCATAGACCTTGGAGAGTATGTATTTCAGCTTAATGGAGTAACGCGAGTTACTGGTCCGAATTATATTGCCCAGGAAGCAGAAATTTCAGTTGCAAAGGGTGATAGAAATGTCGGCCTTTTATTTCCTCAAAGTAGAGTGTATTTAGCGAGCCGAACTCCTTCAACAGAGATGGCAATTGATGCAGGCTTTTTTCGTGATTTATTCGTTACCCTCGGAGAAGAAAAAGGCAACAGTGCCTGGTCGATGACTATCTATGTAAAACCTTTTATACGCTGGATATGGCTTGGCGCGATATTTATGGCCCTAGGCGGGTTGATTGCGGCGGGTGACAAGCGCTATCGCCGATTGCGGCGACGGCAGCTAGAACAATTGCAAGAGGGTTCTGCGCAACCGACCGTGCATAACGCTGGAGCTGGACTACAGGTAAATCCATGATTACGAATAAATGAACAGGCTTAAGTTTTTTATTCCGGTAATAGGTTTTGTAGCCTTGGTGATTTTGTTCTGGAGAGGGCTTTATCTCGATCCAAAAACATTGCCTTCGATGCTTATCGATAAACCCATGCCGGCTTTTCAAACAGCGACAGTCAACGGTCCTGTACTCAGTAACGATGACTTACCCAAGCAGATATTTTTGCTAAATATATGGGGGAGTTATTGCCTGCCATGTCTTATTGAGCACCCGACATTAATGCGTTTAACGGAAGAAGGAGATATACCCGTCATTGGTGTTAATTACCGTGATCGCGAAGATCTTGCTATTGACTGGCTAGAGGAAAACGGCAATCCATTTCAATTTAGTATTCTCGATGAAAGTGGTCGTTTTGGTATCGACCTTGGGGTTTATGGTGCGCCAGAAACCTATCTGGTAGATGAAAATGGTGTCATTCGATTTCGCCATGTTAGCGTACTTGATGAAACTGTCTGGCAACGGGATTTCTTACCTGCAATTGCAGAACTGCGAAATGAAACTGGGCAACCTCAATGATTTTTCCTCGTATTCAACATGGCAATAAAGTATCGGTTACGCTGTTAATGTTTTTGATTGTTCTTTTAAGCATGACTATGACATCGCAATTGAGCGCTCAGGTAGATACGTTTCAGTTTGAAACCGAGGAGCAGCAAAAGCGATTTCGTAAATTATCTAACGAGCTACGTTGCCCCATGTGTCAAAACACAAATTTAAGCGGGTCTACAGGTGGCGTGGCCGAAGATTTACGCCGAGAGGTTCATCGTATGATTACCCAGGGCATGAGCGACAAAGATATAGAGCAGTTCATGTTTGAGCGTTATGGAGATTTTATTTTTTATAAGCCGCGGCTTACAGCCGAGACTGTGTTGCTATGGTTTGGCCCACTCATCTTTCTGTTAATCGGTGGGGCTATTGGCTTTGGAATTTGGCGTCGGGCTAAAGTCGTGAATACTGTTGATGTATCGTTAGACAAAAAACAACAGGAACATCTCCGACAACTTCTGGACAATCAACAATAAACTCAAGCAACTAATTGGATATCTCTTTGTTCTGGTTTCTCACAGCATGTTTGTTTGTTCTTGCCGCGTTATTTGTATTGCTGCCGCTGTTGCTGCGTAGCAGAGCTCAATCATTTGAATCTGATACTCTACGAAAAAACGAAAACATAGCAATGTACCACGATCGCACTAATGATCTGGAGACGGAACTTTCCGCTGGAAATCTGGACCAGCCGCAGTTTGATGCGCTTATATTGGAATTACAGCAAAGCCTGTTAGCCGATGTTGGCGAAGAAGAAGTTGCAGATAAGAGCCAGTCGAAGATAAAAGCTACACCTGACTCTTCCAGCTCAAGCAAAGAGAAGCTTGTATCTCTGGCTGTTCCGATAGTTCTTTCGGTTCTGCTAGGTGTTTTCTCTTATATTTTCTACGATAAGTGGGGCTATATTGAAGACGTAGAACTAATGAGCCTATTCGAGCGTACAGTCAATAACGCAGACAATCCGCAGGAGTCTCAGAGTCTAATTGTGGAACTTGGCAATGTTGTTATGGATGATGACAGCAAGCCATGGGCCTGGTATTTCCTGGCTGAAAATTTTGCCAGCCTGGGTCTGTTTAACGAAGCAGAGGTTAGTTATCGCAGGTCGGCAGACCTTATGGATGATACGCGAGAAAAAGCCCTGGTTTTAGGGCGAGTCGCTATGGCCAAATATATTCTGGCTGAATTCAAGTTCACGCCAGATATTTTAGAAGTGGTTGAGCAGGCGCGGGCAATAAATCCTGCAGAAATTTCTATTCTTCAATTGCTCGCCGCTGATGCAGAAGAACGGCAGGACTACAAAGTCGCGATTGATTATTGGCGTTTGTTAATTCAGGGTAATCCTAATTCGGAACAAGCTGATTTGCTGCGCGAAAATATTGCATCGGCTCAACAATTGTTAGCACAAGACGGGCAGGATGTAGATGTCGGCCCTACCATTGACATTAATTTATCCTTAGCAGCTGGAATTGAATTAGACGAACGTCTTAGGGTGTTTGTAGCCGCTCGCAATGCGGCAAGAGAAGGCATGCCTCCGTTGGCTGTAACTGAACTAACGGTTGGCGATTTGCCGGCAACTATTCGCCTTGATAATTCCTCCGCAGTGACTGCGTTTAATTTGTCATCCGCCGAAACAATTTATGTGTCTGCATTGATTTCTTTTACTGGTACCGCAACTTCTCAGGCGGGTGACTATAGAGTCCAGTCTGCAAACTTTGCCCCTAACGGCAAGCACGCGTCAATTGAATTACTTATCTCCGAGCAGTTACCCTAGCGCAAAAACTACATCTAGTTGAGGCTGCTTTACTATGTATTGGGCTGAATTTCTGACCATAGCAGTAGCGCATTTATTTGCTGTTGCGTCTCCGGGTCCTGATTTTGCTATTGTTATGCGTCAGAGCATAACCGCTGGCACTCGAGCGGGAGTCTGGACAAGCCTGGGAGTTGGTGCGGCGATTATGCTGCATGTTACCTACTGCATTCTTGGCGTAGCAATTTTACTT
>NVVJ01000043.1 GCA_002402175.1 SAR86 cluster bacterium | reverse complement strand
TGCATGAGAAAGTTTATTGTGATGTTAAATGCGATGGTACGGGACAATTGTGAATGGCAGTATTAATAAGAAACAGAGTTATTGACACCACAGTCGCTTATTATACTGCAGATTGCTGCTGGATGACAATGTAATGCACGAGCCAAAACCTTAGCTCGTTCGATACCAAACCGAACCCTTCCATGGCCTTTAACGCTCTAAAAACTGAAGCTTGTCAGTTTTGTCAGTCCATTCTTCGGCATCAGGCATGGCGTCTTTCTTTTCAGTAATGTTTGGCCATACCTCGGCGAGTTCGGCATTTAAGGCAAGAAAGTTCTGCTGTTTTTCCGGCAATTCATCTTCAGCGTAAATTGCATCTACCGGGCATTCAGGCTCACAAAGGGCACAATCAATGCATTCGTCAGGGTGTATTACCAGAAAATTCGGACCTTCATAGAAGCAGTCTACTGGGCAAACTTCAACACAGTCAGTGTGCTTACAGCGTATACAATTATCACCTACTATGAATGTCATACTGTCTCCGGCGGCTTGTGGAAATAAGCCTAAATCTAATCAATTGAACTAATCTGTGGTTATTTACTGAACGAATATTGCCTGTTGCTTGCCATGCCGCAACTTGAGCTGTACCGCAGCGGTGTGCATTCTATCAGATTATTCGGCAGTTTCTTACTTAGCTGGAGGAATTCTTGGCGCTTTTATTCGGCTTGCCTGGGGAGGTTTTCTGTTTGAGCTCATACAGAATTGTCAGTGCTTCTTTAGCCGTGATTTCATCGGGGTTAAGGCGCTCAAGAAAATCAACGGCAGGGTGGCTGGCAGCGGTGAACATTTCACTCTGAAAGGGTGCAGGTGATGGCTGCTGATTATCGGGCTTATCGGCTTTCGCTACCGGTGTTTCAGTCTCCAGCTGCTGTAGCTTATGGCGTGCTTTTTCGATGACAGTACTAGGGATGCCGGCTAACTGAGCAACCTGCAGACCGTAGCTTTGATTCGCCGGCCCTGCTTTTACCGAATGTAAGAAAACGATGCCACTGTCGTGCTCTACGGCGTCCAGGTGTACATTGACGATATTGCTGTAATTCTCTGGCAAGCTGGTCAGCTCAAAATAATGTGTAGCGAAAAGGGTATAGGCTTTTATTTCTTCAGCGATGTAAACAGCCGACGCCCAGGCCAGAGAAAGCCCATCGAAGGTGCTGGTGCCGCGACCAATTTCATCCATTAGCACCAGGCTGTCTTTGCTTGCGTTGTGTAAAATATTTGCTGTTTCAGTCATCTCAACCATGAAGGTAGAGCGCCCGCCAGCAAGGTCATCCGATGAGCCTATACGAGTGAAAATTCTGTCGATAGGCCCAAGTTTGACTGAATCGGCAGGGACATGGCTGCCACATAAAGCCAGTAAAACAATCAATGCAGTTTGCCGCATGTAAGTAGATTTGCCGCCCATATTAGGGCCAGTAATGATCAGTATTTTTTGCTGTGAGTTGAGACACAAGTCATTGGAGACGAAGGACTCTTGAGTTACTTTTTCGACTACCGGGTGTCTGCCACCTTCGATGATGATGCCAGGTTCGTCACTTAGTTCGGGCTGGCAGTATTCGAGGTTCACAGCGCGCTCGGCAAAGTTATTTAATACGTCCAGTTCGGCCAGAGCTTCGGCGCTGGCAATTAGTTCTGTTAACTCCTCGGCGAGATCTTCAAGCAATGACTCATAAAGTGCCTTTTCTCTAGTGAGAGATTTGCTGCGTGCGCTAAGCACTTTATCTTCGAATTCTTTTAGCTCTGGTGTAATAAAACGTTCGGCGTTTTTCAGAGTTTGCCGCCTGATATATTCGGCAGGTAGTTCGATGCCAGCCTGGCCCTTGCTGATTTCGATGTAGTAGCCGTGAACACGGTTGTATCCGACTTTGAGCGTGCTGACACCGGTGCGTTCTTTTTCTCGTAGCTCCAGATCCACCAGGTACTGGCCGGCATTGCTGCTTAGATTTCTTAGTTCGTCCAGTTCTTCATCGAAGCCTTCGGCAATGACACCGCCTTCGCGAATAACAACCGGTGGGTTCTCTTTAACGGCTCGTTGCAATAGCTGAGATTGTGCAGGGAATTCAGAGATTAGCTCTCCAAGCTGACTTATGTAGTCGGACTTGATCGCCGCCAGCAGAGTTTGTAATTCAGGTAATAAGGCAAGACCGTCGCGCAATTTTGCTAAATCTCTAGGGCGTGCAGAGCGTAAACCAAGGCGCGCCAGAATACGTTCGAGGTCTCCAATATTTTTTAAAAGCTCATGCAGCTTTTCAAACTGGAAATCGGTTTTCAGCCCGGCTACTGCCTGCTGCCGCGATTGCAGTTGAGTGATGCTGCGCAGTGGGCGATTAATCCAGCGGGAAAGTAAACGGCTGCCCATGGAGGTTGCTGTTTTGTCGATAACAGACAATAGAGTATTGTCTCGACCGCCTGTCAGATTTATATCTAGTTCTAAATTACGACGACTGGCGGCATCAAGTATTACACTGTCTTCCAGTTGCTCTACCTGAATGCCCTGTATGTGTGGCAGGTCAGATTTTTGTGTTTCTCGTGCGTACTGAATAAGACAGCCCGCCGCTTGCAACGCAACATGTAAATCTTCGCAACCAAATGCCGACAAGTCTCGCGTGTGAAAATGTGCAGTGAGGGTGCGAATGGCATTGTCCAGCTCAAACTCCCACACCGGCCGTCGGCGCAGGGCAGGATGCTTGATTGCTGAATCCACTTCGGGCAGTTCATCCTGTAGCAATATTTCGGCGGGCTTTATGCGTTCAATCTCCGCCGACAAAGCCTCCAGTCCGGTTAATTCACACAGCACAAAACGACCGCTACTGATATTCATAAAGGCCAGGCCATAGGTCTTATTCTTAAAATCAACACTAGTTTGGCTATCACCGCTAATAGCCAGCAGGCAATTGTCCCTGCGTTCATCGAGTAACGCTTCATCGCTAACCGTGCCGGGGGTAATCACCCTCACAACTTGCCGTTCTACCGGGCCTTTACTCGTTGCCGGGTCACCGATTTGCTCACAAATAGCGACCGATACTCCGGCTACAACCAGCTTCGCCAGATAACGATCGGCGGCGTGATGGGGAATGCCACACATGGGAATGGGCTGGCCACCGGACTTACCTCTGGCGGTGAGAGTAATGTCGAGAATTTCAGATGCGGTTTTGGCATCGTCGAAAAACAATTCATAAAAATCGCCCATACGATAAAACAGCAGGCTGTCCTGATGTTGCGCTTTGATGCGCAAGAACTGTTGCATCATTGGGGTATGTGTTTGTGGGTCGGTCAATGGATAGCTGCTATTTGTTCAATTGGTGTTCAATAAGTTGTTCGGTGATTTACAGTATTGAAATTGATTTTACTGGTTCAGAATTCTACACGGTTTAGGTATACGGGGGCACAGCTATTTAACATCAGTGATGCTATTTTTTAGTGGTTTCCTTAAGCCTGTTTAGTGGCTAATATGGAGGGCATGTCAGATACTCTTTCTCGAAAGATCCCCGAATTGGTTTCACAGCTTGCTGACAAACTCCTTCGCAATAAACTCATCATCTCTACCGCAGAATCTTGTACTGGCGGTTGGATATCACAATCTCTCACCGCTGTTGCTGGCAGTTCAAAATGGTTCGATAGCGGGTTTGTTACTTATTCTAATGCAGCCAAGCAACGCCTGCTAAATGTGCCTGAATCAATATTCTCTACAGATGGTGTCGGCGCGGTTAGCAAGGAAGCGGTAATAGCCATGGCTGATGGAGCTATAAATAATAGTAGCGCCAATGTCTCTGTCGCAGTAAGTGGTGTAGCAGGGCCGGATGGAGGAACTCTCGATAAACCGGTAGGAATAGTTTGGATAGCATGGCAGTGGCAGGACAAGAATATGGCAAAATGTTTTCGCTTTAGTGGCGATCGCGAAGCGGTGCGGCTGGCGACAGTAATCGCAGCGCTGGAAGGAGTTCTGGCTTTGCTTGACTGAGGTTTATTTACGGCTGCCGGAATGAATAACGAAAACATTAAAGGATTTTGAAGTTTTGCCAATATACTGGTTGTATATACAGTAATAATTTGTTTAAATAAGCACTGTTCGTATATACAGTAGTTTGAGTCGAAAGCTTGAAGGTAAGAAAAGTAGGAAGGTAAGGGTTTATGGCTGAACTCGATGTTATTCTCGGTGGGTACATCGATGGTCGTCGGGATGACATCGAGTTCGAGCCACCAGATTCATTTAAAGAGTTAAGGCTGAGTTGACGATTGCTTTAACTCTGAAGAAGCAAACCTGAATATATTGAATATTTAGAAAGTTTAGCAAGTAGCTGGGGACAAGCTACTATTAAACGCTCAGGCAACTGGGCATGAAAGTGATTTCATAATAACAATTAAACATTATGGAATTGCGAGACAACTGCATTACTCATGGAACCAGCATCAGTTGTAATAAACGGAAATTAAGGAATACAACTATGATCGATAAGAACAACGATAAAGATAAAGCATTATCAGCAGCCCTGTCTCAAATTGAAAGACAGTTTGGAAAAGGTTCCATGATGCGTCTGGGCGACACCGAACGAGAGCCAATCCCGTCAATATCTACCGGCTCACTAGGCCTGGATATTGCGCTAGGAATAGGTGGTTTACCTAGAGGCAGAGTAGTAGAAATTTACGGCCCTGAATCCTCCGGTAAAACCACATTAACCTTGCAGGTAATCGCAGAAGCACAGAAAGCGGGAGGCACATGCGCCTTTATTGATGCAGAGCATGCACTCGACCCTATTTATGCCGAACATCTGGGTGTAGATGTTGACAACCTTCTTGTTAGCCAACCGGATACAGGTGAGCAAGCGTTAGAAATCTGTGACATGGTGGTTCGCTCTGGCGCGCTGGATGTCGTGGTAATTGACTCTGTTGCCGCGCTTACTCCTAAAGCGGAAATCGAAGGTGATATGGGTGATCATCACATGGGTTTGCAGGCACGACTGATGTCTCAGGCTTTGCGTAAAATGACTGGTAATATTAAAAATTCCAACACTCTGGTTATATTCATTAATCAGATTCGCATGAAAATTGGCGTTATGTTTGGCTCGCCAGAAACCACAACCGGTGGTAATGCACTAAAGTTTTATTCCTCAGTTCGCCTCGATATTCGCCGAATTGGCTCTATTAAAGACGGTGACGAAGTAGTCGGCAACGAAACACGCGTTAAAGTAGTAAAGAATAAAGTTGCCCCTCCATTCAGGCAAGCCGAGTTCCAAATAATGTACGGAAAAGGCATTTACCACCTGGGCGAAGTTATCGATCTGGGTGTAAAGCAGGGCTTGGTGGATAAGTCTGGTGCTTGGTATGCCTATAAGGGTGAAAAAATTGGTCAGGGCAAGAAGAACGCGGCCCTTTACTTGGAAGCCAATCCTGAAATTGCTGCTGAAATTGAAGCGCAAATCCGCGCGCAATTGTTGGGTAGCGAAGAAGAACGAGAGCAGGCTGCTAAGGATGCTGAACCTGCAAACGACGAGGTGGTTATACTCGCAGAAGCTAAATAAAGCCGCTTTGTTAATTCACTAAATGGCTGCCTCACTAATGAACTCTGATATCGAAGCATCAGGAAAACCAGAAAGCTTGGAAGTTTCTGACGCTAAAGAGATAGATGAAAATAGTGAGGTGGCCAATAAACCTCTTCAAAACGATGTCCCCGTTCTCCGGCGGGCCGCAATGGACTATTTGGCTCGCCGGGAACACTCTCTCTACGAATTACAGCAAAAACTTATTACCAAATTCCCTGATACTGACTCATCAATACTAAGCTGTGTTCTTAATAAGCTTAAGACAGAAAACTTACAGTCCGATGATCGCTTTGCAGAAGCCTATGTACGCTATCGAAAGACTAGAGGCTTCGGTTCTCAACATATTCGAGCTGATTTACTCTCCCGTAAGGTAGGCGAGGAACTAGTTAATCAATACGTTTTTGACGATGATTCTGACTGGTTAGACATAACCAAAAAGCAGGTAGAGAAAAAGCTGCGTAGACATGAATCACTGCAATTTGGTTCAAAAATTCACAGAAGATTACTTCGATTTTTGAAATCTAGGGGTTTTACGCCTTCCAATATACAAATCGCGGTTAAAAGTTACCTAAGCTGATGGGGCGGGCGCAGAGTGCGTTAGTTCAAAGTTCGGCTACATTCCGCTGATTTTCATTAGTAATATCGACTATAATCCTGTTTCCTCACGGTTTATGGATATCAGTGGCAATGCAATCATCAGTTGACGCTAACACCCCTCTATTAATGGCACTTAAATTAATTGCCCTGTTATCCCTGCTTGCAGGGGGCCCCATATTTGCTGATACATTTTCTCAACTAAGTTTGAGTGTGGGGGATGAAAGCAATTTACCGAGAGGCTTGGATAGCCAGCATGAGAAAAGCTCGATATTTACTACTGTTGAGTACTCACTTGGCAAATTCTATGAAGTGGGCCTAAAGAACAGTATTACGATTTCAGGGCAACTTGGTTTTACCAAGTTTAATGAATTAAGTAGGTTTGACCGTGCTAGCTACGGCGCTTCGGCTAGCTACAGCTACAAATTAGGCCTGGGTGCTTATGCAGCACGACTAGGAACAAATTTATCAATTTCTCATGATGAGCTGACAGGTGAAGCAAGGGATAGAGACTTAGTCACTTTAGAGTTCAACTACCAGAAACGATTGTCTCCCTCTTGGTTTGTAATTACTGGAATCGATTATCAAAGTAGTCGCAGCGAATCTTTACCCGATGATGCGACACTGAGCAGCTTTGGTTATGCCCCGGTCGATCGTTTGTCCTACGAGTTGTTCGATTATGACTCATTTAGCGCATTTGCAGAGCTGGAATACGCTTTTGAGAACGGTGTGTTAGTAAGTGGTGGTTATAGGCGTATAAACGGGCATACAGTATCCAGTACAACTTTGCCTACTCACGCGCTTTACAATATTTCAAAGGCGGTTTATGTAGACCCGGCATTTCGTGCTGGTTGGTTGGCCTATTTGTTAGAGGCCAACACCAACGAGTGGTCAGTAGGAGCAAGTATCCCGACGGGAATCGATTCATCGATTAATATTGGCTATGGCTTCTATGATATATCTGGGCCAAGTGGGCGGGACTATGAAAACCGCATTGTCTCTATCAGTTTTGTTCATAATTTCTGAGCTACATTAATGAAACTACTTACTCACATATTTGCTTCCGCGAGAAAAAATACACTTCTTATAACAGCTCTAACCTTGATGTCTTGTACAAGTGTAGCAATGGCTCAGAGTGTGCAAGTCAGATTGATTGATGCCAACGGTGAGCCGATCAAAGACGCAGTCATAGAGCTTTTTAGCGAAGATAACGCAGAAGTTGTTTCAGTAAAATATCACGAGGCGAAGATAGACCAGATTGATAAGGAGTTCGTACCTGGAGTAACAATAATTGTAGCTGGTGGTAGTGTAAGTTTTCCAAATGGTGATGACATTCTCCATCATGTGTATTCTTTCTCGACGGCAAAGACATTCGACACGCCGTTATATGGGCGCGATGATAATAATCAGTACCGTGAAACCTTTGACAAACCTGGAGTAGTGGAGATTGGGTGTAATATTCACGACTGGATGCTGGCCTATATATATGTCGGTGAGTCTGACAAAATGGCCATTAGTAACGCGCAGGGCATTGCCGCAATCGCAGAGTTGCCAGCGGGCGAATATCGATTAAAAATCTGGCATGCAAGATTGTCTGACAGCGAAGGGTATGTGCAAACTATTACTGTTGGAGAAAACTCGCTAACGGAACTAACAGTGGAACTGCAGCTGGCTAGAGATCGTCGCATTCGTCGGGCACCTTCGTCTAATAGAAGACGTTATCGCTAATACGCAGTGTATTGACACAGGACTCTCCTGTTTGTGTTATTCATATTTGTCTCGCTCTTGTTTCTCTGATTCATTTTTATTTCATTACATAGGTCTGCTTTTTAAGTGAACTGGCTCCCTCGCAATATTACTTTTCGAAGTTTTCGCTCAAGGCTCATTGTATTTCTTTTGGCGTTATTGATTCCCGTTCTTGGCGGTATTTTCTATTACGTAAACCAAAATAATACGGATTACACGGAGGAGACGATAAATACTTATCTGGGTTTGGGGGCAGACGTCTTTGATTACACCAGGCAGCAACAGGCTATGACCTTAAAAGCGATTACCAATAGCCTTACCTGGGATTTCGGTTTTCGCACCGCCTATGCGGCTAACGACCCGGCCACTTTATTTGATGCGGCGCTGAATGTGCTAGATCGATCGCAAGATATCGTAGACATGTTAATGATTGTAGACATGGATAATGAAGTTGTCATCGACACCGAAACACAGGGTTTTGAAGTGCTGGACAACGCATGGCTTCACCTTGTTGAAGAGGCAAACGAGAGTGAAGAAGGGCAGTCCGATATGATAATGATCATCAATGGGCTTCCGTTTCAGGTTATAGCGCTGCCGTTGTATTTGCCAAGGCAGGTGGCCTGGATAATTGGCGGCTTTGCCTTAGACGAAGAGTTTGTAAATCAGGTAAAAGAAACGACTGTTTCAGATGTAAGCATTGTAAAAATTGAGGGTAATGAAGTTGAGGTGATTGTTTCTACATTGCCTGAGCATCAACAAGAGCTTCTTTCCTCGCAAGCAAACTTCGGCGAGGCTGGCGCCAGTAGTTTGCAGCGAATGAATTACGACGATGGGGATTACACAACATTATTGCGTAGCCTATACGGGGAGTCCGGTGATGCCCTACAGGTGTTTGCTGTGTTTCAACGTTCATATGATGAGAATATTGAAAACGTAGTTCAGTTTCGTGGTTTGCTGATTCGATTTTATTTATTAGTGCTTATTGTTAGTTTGTTAACGGTATTGTTGTTGGCTCGCTCTATTACCAACCCGCTTTCCAGGCTAGTCGACGTTGTAAAAAAAATCGAAGAAGGTGACTACGGGCGCTCAGTAACTGTCAGTTCAAAAGATGAGATTGGAGAGTTGGCAGACTCGGTAAATTCCATGGCCAAAGGCCTGGCGGAAAAAGAAAAAGTGAGAGATTTGCTTGGCAAGGTTGTCTCTCACCAGATAGCGGAGCAGTTACTTAACAATCCGGTGGAGCTGGGAGGGGAGGAAAGAACGGCGACTATTTTGTTTTCTGATATTCGAGGGTTCACAAGCTATTGTGAAAATTTGCCGCCTAAGCAGGTGTTGGAAGCTCTTAATTCAGTGTTAACTACTATTAGCGATATTGTTGAAAAGCATCAGGGCGTTGTTGATAAATATAATGGTGATGCCGTGATGGCCCTGTTTGGTGTGCCTATAAAAGGAGACAACGATGCTTCAAATGCAATGGCCGCAGCTCTTGACATTGTTAACGCGCTTGAGAAGGCAGACTCTGAGCTTAGTGCATGTGTCGGTATTAACACCGGTTTGATGGTGGCTGGAAATTTAGGTTCATCTAATCGAATGAACTATTCAGTTATTGGCGATACCGTTAACCTTGCGGCTAGGCTTGAGGGTCTTACCCGGTTTTATGAAGTATCTAATATCGTTGGCGAAATGAGTAAAGATGCAGCACCTGAGTATATTTATAGAGAATTGGACGAAGTTTGTGTTGCTGGAAAAACCCTTTCTGTCCGTATTTACGAGCTCATAGGTAAAAAATCTACCGTAAGTGTAGAGAAAAAAGCGGATATCGAACAATTTGAAAATGCTTTACAGCTTTATCGCTCGAAGAACTGGGATAAAGCAGAAACGCTGTTCACCCAGTTGCAGATAAAATGCGATAATGCGCACCTGTGTCAAATTTTTATCGACCGTATTGCACGCTACAAGAAAATCCCCCCGGCTGAAGACTGGCAAGGTGTTTTTGTTTTTGATGCAAAGTAGATTCTAATAATTCGTTTTTAATTTAATGTGGAATAAATAATGAAATTAATTAAACCCTTTCGTGGTTTGAGACCTGCCTCAGACATGGCGGCGGAAGTAGCTTCTCATCCCTATGATGTTATTAATAGAGAAGAAGCGCAGGCGATTGCTAAAGGAAATCCTTATAGCTTTCTGCATATCAATAAGCCTGAAATTGACATTGATTCAGCTATCGATATTCATGATCAGTCGGTTTACGACAAGGGCAGTGAAAACCTCAATCGTTTCATCGAAGAAGGAATCCTGCTGCAAGATACCGAAGAAAAGCTCTATGTTTACAAGCAGGTCATGGGCGAGCATGAGCAGATTGGCTTGGTTGCCGTGGCGTCTGTTGAAGCCTATGAGCAAAATCTAATTAAGAAACACGAGTTTACCCGTCCTGAAAAAGAAGACGATCGTGTTGCGCATATGGATGCTCTTGGCGCGCAAGTCGGGCCTGTGTTCCTGACTTACAAGTCTGATGATGATGTAGATAAATTGATCGCTCAGGTTGTAGAGTCAACACCCGAATATGAATTTGATGCTGACGATGGAACTCATCACGTGTTTTGGGTTGTTGAGGATGTAACACTTTCGGCGAATATAGAATCGGCTTTCGAGAGAGTTGATTGTTTGTATGTGGCAGATGGGCATCATCGCTCAGCAGCTGCCTCGCGCGTCAAAAATCTTCATAAGAAAAGAAATACCGAACACTCTGGCGAAGAGCCCTACAATTTTTTCCTGGTAGTTCTGTTTCCACACAATCAGATGCAAATTCTAGACTACAACAGGGTTGTCAAAGATTTACAGGGTGCTGAGCCAGAGCAATTTCTTGAGAAGCTGCGTGCTAATTTCGACGTAAGTAAGGTTGATTTAGACTCGGCGAAACCGGGCTCAGCAAAAGAATTTGCTCTGTATATGGACAAGCAGTGGTACCAACTAAAGGCAAATACAAAACTGGTAAGCGGCATACAGGATGATGATCCAGTCAAAAGCCTTGATGTAAGTATTCTGCAAGACATTGTGTTCACGCCCTTATTAGGGATTATCGATCAGCGTGTCGATACGCGTGTTGATTTTGTTGGTGGCATTCGGGGCTTAAAAGAACTGGAAAAACGAGTTGATTCAGGAGATTGGAAAGCCGCTTTTGCGTTGTACCCAACTTCTATAGAAAGCCTCATGGCAATTGCTGATGCAGGCGAGGTAATGCCTCCTAAGTCCACCTGGTTTGAACCCAAGCTTAAAAGCGGGCTTATAGTTCATATGTTGGACTAGTTGAGAAAAATACTGAACCTGACAGGGGGTTGGGAAGGGATGCTATTTTGTAGTGACTAGCGCCCAGGGATGGAGTGCGGGAGGGCCAGGGATGGCCCAATGGAACGTAAAAATAGCATCCCTTCCCAAGTCCCGCTGCACGCATCAACAGTCTATTTAGGCGTCAAGCCGCATTCTTTCTATCTACATCAATCAGCTCAGCTTTCTCGCCACCTATTGAAATTTTCTTAGGCTTCATAGCTTCTGGAATAGTCTTCACCAGTTCTATATGCAGCAAGCCACTAGCCAGTCTGGCTCCGGTTACTTCTACATGGTCGGCAAGCTGAAAGCGCCGCTCGAAATTTCTGGCGGCAATTCCCTGGTGTAAATAGTTTCGCTCAGTGCTATCGGCCTGCTTTTTTCCAGTAACGCTCAGCATTTGTTTTTCGGTCTGTATGTCCAGCTCTTCTTCGGCGAATCCGGCTACAGCCATGGTGATTTGGTATCTATCTTTTTCTAATAACTCAATGTTGTATGGGGGATAGCTTGGTTGGTTGCTGTCGGTGCGATTCGCTGCATCCAGCAGTGACGAAAGGTGGTCGAAGCCAACTGTAGATCGATATAAAGGGGAGAAATCAAAATTACGCATAGTCATATCCTTGCTATTAAGCAATATGTTTTGAGTACAATTCCGTTGTGGAATCAATTCGCCTATCGGATTGATCAGGCTGTTAGCAAGCCTCGATTGAGCGCCTGCTACAAGATATATATGGGGTTTACAGTCGCTATTTCAAGTAAGAAAAAAGGGTCAGAGTGGTCCTACAGGTGAGAAGAATGCTGAACTCGACAGGGGCTAGGGAAGGGATGCTGTTTTGTAGTGACTAGCGCCCAGGGATGGAGCGCGGGAGGGCCAGGGATGGCCCAATGGAACGTAAAAACAGTATCCCTTCCCTAGTCCCGATGCGCGCATCAACTGCCTACAAGTCATTTCCTGCTCGCGAGAACGTCAGCAATAAAAATAGTTCGATTGAGTTATTTTTTGCTGTTAGCCGCGCTCTGCAATAGCGCGCCAAAGGTGCCCACAGAAGGTTGTACTGTTTTATGTTTGGGCGAAGAGTTGCTCGTTGGTCTGGTACTGACAGTTGATTTTTTCTTGTCGTCTTTGTTTTGAATCTCATCATCCAGACGCATCGATAACCCGATACGTTTACGTTGCACGTCAATTTCCATGACTTTTACTTTTACCACGTCGCCTGTCTTTACCACCGTATGCGGATCTTTCACAAACTGATTAGCCAAAGCAGAGATGTGAACCAATCCATCTTGATGAACGCCAATATCAACAAAGGCACCGAAATTAGTCACGTTGGTTATAACACCTTCTAGCCGCATTCCAGCTTTAAGGTCTTTCATTGACTCGACGCCGTCTTTAAACGCTGCGGTTTTGAATTCTGGTCTTGGGTCGCGACCGGGTTTTTCTAGCTCAGTCAGTATGTCGGTTACTGTGGGCAAGCCGAAATCTCCATCGGTGTAATCAGCCGCATTTAGTTTTGTCAGGAAGCTGTGGTTGCCCATCATGTCGGCAACTTTTTTCTTGTTGGTAGAGCTAATCTTTTCTACAACGGAGTAAGATTCCGGGTGTACTGCCGAGGCATCCAATGGGTTGTCGCCATTAACAATGCGAAGAAAACCTGCAGCTTGTTCAAAACTCTTTTCACCAAAGCGTGGTACTTTTTTTAGCTCACGTCGGTTTTTAAACTCGCCGTGCTGATTACGATAATCGACTATATTTGTGGCTATAGACGGTGACAGTCCAGACACCTGCTTAAGCAGTGCAGCCGATGCCATGTTCACATCTACACCTACAGCGTTTACACAATCTTCTACAACCGTACTTAAGCTTTGCCCGAGTTTGAACTGGCTAACATCATGTTGGTACTGACCGACACCAACAGACTTTGGGTCTAACTTAACCAACTCTGCTAGTGGGTCTTGTAAGCGACGTGCAATGGAGATTGCACCGCGCACGGTTACGTCCAAGTCGGGGAATTCTTCTCTGGCAATATCTGATGCTGAATACACCGAGGCGCCAGCTTCGTTTACCATCGCTTTGTCTAATTTCAATTCTTTATGCAGCTTGATTAAATCGCCAGCCAGTTTGTCTGTTTCACGCGAGGCAGTACCATTGCCAATAGCAATTAATTCGACCTTGTGTTTCTTCGCCAGTTTGGCCAATACGGAAATAGATTCATCCCATTGGTTTCTCGGTTGATGGGGGTAGATAGCGGTATCCTCAAGATACTTGCCAGTGTGGTCAACCACGCAAACCTTAACGCCGGTGCGCAGGCCCGGGTCCAGGCCGAGAGTAACCTTGTTGCCAGCCGGGGGTGCTAACAAAACGGCTTTCATGTTTTCAGCGAATACGCGAATGGCTTCGTCGTCAGATTGCTCACGTAACTGCCCAAGCAAGTCAGTCTCAAGGCGGTAGATAAGCTTCACGCGCCAGGTCCAGGTCACAACTGTGCCTAGCCATGTATCTGCTGACCGGTTTTTGTTCTCGATGCCAAAATGGTTCGCAATCATGCCTTCGCAGGGATCGGTGCTACCTGACTCGACGCCAGCACTGCCAATTTCTACAGATAGAAAGCCTTCTTTGCGCCCACGGAAAACAGCCAATGCGCGGTGTGAAGGAATCTTGTTTAAGCGTTCGCTATAGTCAAAGTAATCGCTGAACTTGGCGGCATCGGCTTTGTTCTTCTCCACAACACGGGCGCGCAGCTCGCCATTGTTCCATAGATGATTACGTAACTTGCCCATGAGAGCTGCATCTTCGCTAAAACGCTCCATGAGAATGTCCCTAGCGCCGTCTAGAGCGGCTTTAGTATCTACAATGCCGTTGTTGCGTGACTCATCGTCGATATATGCCTGGGCCTGTGTTTCAGGGTTTAGTTCTGGATCGGCAAACAGCCTATCTGCAAGGGGTTCAAGGCCCGCTTCTTTGGCAATCATAGCCTTGGTGCGGCGCTTGGGCTTGTAGGGCAGGTACAGGTCTTCCAGCTCGGTTTTGGTCTCTGCGCTACGAATCTGTTTTTCTAGCTCGGGTGTTAGTTTTTCTTGTTCGCTAATGCTGGAAATTATTGTTTCTACCCGTTCATCCATCTCGCGTAAATAGTGAAGGCGTAACTCTAGGTCGCGTAATTGCAGGTCGTCTAGCCCTCCAGTTGCTTCCTTTCGATAACGGGAGATAAATGGAACTGTTGAGCCTTCATCAAGCAGGGCTATTGCCGCATCAACCTGTCGAGTTTTTACGTTTAGTTCTGTGGCGATTTTTTGGGAGATAATAGGGGATGGTGTATCGTTAGCTGTCATTGCAATCCTGAAATAGTAGCAGCGAAATAAGTGTCAAAGCGGTATGTGATTTGACATTTTACGCGCCTACTTATAAATTAAAATGTATATATTACAATTAGATATACTGTAAAAAGAATCTAAAATATTCATTGTAGGTAATTTGTAATAGCCGATGGCCTCAAAGCAAAATCCTCTAAGCTTCAAGCATTCGATCCGGGAGTTAGGGTGCTGTTTGCGAACAATCCAGACTGAAAGACCGTAAGCAAATAATACCCTGACTCCTGGCGGCGTAGCTCGATGAGTTACCTCGTTCTCTAAATAACCAGTAAATCCATAAAGTCATTCACGGCAGTCTGTTCCAGCGCCTTTTGGTCCTTGCATAGATCAAAAATCTCGGCACTGCGCCTAGCTGGGAATCGCGTGTTTAAATTGGCGCGGAATTTATCCTCTAATAGCGGAATACCTTCCTCGCGGCGACGCCTGTGCCCAACTGGATAGTTAATTTCTATCTTGTCCGTGCAATTACCATCTTTGAAGTACACCTGTATTGCATTGGCTATAGAGCGTTTCTGGGGCTCGAGATACTCTTTGGTGTAGGTGGGGTTTTCGTGAATCTCCATTTTCTCTCGTAGCTCGTCAATAATCGGGTTTGACGCGTGAAAATCATCTTCATAGTGTTCTGCAATGAGAGTGCCAAAGATCAGAGGCACGGCAATCATGTATTGCAGGCAGTGATCCCTGTCTGCTGGATTGTTTAGCGGGCCCACTTTGCTAATAATACGAATAGCAGACTCGTGAGTATGAATAACGATTTTCTCGATTTCGTCGAGGCGATCTTTAACTTGCTCATGCAATTGTACTGCTGCTTCGGCGGCTGTTTGTGAATGAAACTCAGCGGGGAAGGAGATTTTAAATAGAATGTTTTCCATTACATAGCTCTCGTAATCCCTTGTAAATTCTAATGGTTTTCCATTAAACGAAACATCATAAAAGCCCCAGGTAGGCGCGGTTAGTGCGCTTGGGTAACCAATCTCCCCGCGCATAGTGAAATCTGCCAGGCGTACCGCCCGTGAAGTAGCATCGCCTGCAGCCCAGGATTTTCGCGGGCCTGCGTTAGGTGAATGCCGGTAAGTTCGCAGGCTAGAGCCATCAATCCAGGCCTGTGAAAGGGCATCGATGATCTGTGCTTTTGTGCCGCCGAGCATGTGAGTGACAACAGCAGTAGAGGCAACTCTAACTAGTAGGACATGGCATAGGCCAACACGATTGAAGCTGTTTTCAAGCGCTATAATTCCCTGGATTTCATGGGCTTTGATCATTGCTGTAAGCACATCGTGCATAGTTAGGGGCGCTTTGCCTGCCGCTACATTTTTCTGTGACAGAAAGTCGGCCACAGCAAGAATGGCACCGAGGTTGTCTGAAGGGTGACCCCACTCAGCTGCCAACCAGGTATCGTTGTAATCTAGCCAGCGAATGATGCAGCCTATGTCCCATGCAGCTTTGACAGGGTCGAGCCTGAACTGCGTGCCGGGGACTCTGGCGCCGTTTGGAACTATAGTGCCTTCAACCAATGGCCCCAGTAGTTTTGTACACTCTGGGAACCTAAGGGCAAGCAGGCCACAGCCTAGTGTGTCCATTAAGCAGTTGCGGGCCGTATCATAGGCTTCTTCAGAGTTAATTTGGTAATCACAGACGTAATTGGCTATATCAACCAACACCTGATCTGGTTCGGGGCGGGTATTCATTTCTACATTACTTGACACTTATTAATCCTTTTTAAACAATTGGTTATAGTGGTTATTAAAGGGGTCAGAGTAAAAATACCTTCTCGGTTTGCCATAATACTTTAAGCTATGTGAGGTATTTTTACTCTGACCCCGTCATACGATTACCTGTTGGCAATATCCACCCACTCGGAAGTTTCTGGGCCTGTGTAATCGGCGCTGGGTCTGATAATACGATTATTAGCGCGTTGCTCCTTAACGTGGGCAGCCCAGCCAGTTAACCTGGACATAACAAAAATAGGCGTGAACAGCTTGGTTGGAATACCCATGAAATGGTAGGCAGGCGCATGGAAAAAATCGGCATTACAGAATAGCTTCTTCTCGCGCCACATAACTTCCTCGCAGCGCACAGATATGGGGTATAGCGTGGTATCACCGGCGTGGTCAGCTAGTTTTTCAGCCCACTGCTTAATGATTGTGTTTCTTGGGTCAGATTCGCGATAAATAGCGTGGCCAAAACCCATGATCTTGTCCTTACGCTCAAGCATTGCCATGATTTCCTTTTCGGCTTCATCGGCGCCGCTCCAGTTCTCGATCATGTCCATGGCGGCTTCATTGGCTCCGCCGTGTAATGGGCCTCGCAGAGTGCCTATTGCGCCAGTAATGCAGGAGTGCATGTCCGAGAGTGTTGAGGCACATACTCTGGCAGTAAAGGTGGAGGCGTTAAACTCATGTTCTGCATACAAAATCAGCGAAACATTCATTACCTGGGTAAATAGCTCATTTGGCGCTTCGCCGCCGAGCATGTGCAGGAAGTGTGCGCCTATAGAATCGTCGTCCAGGGCGGTATTTATGCGCTTGCCTTCGTGCGAGAACATATACCAATAGCAAATAATCGAAGGGAAGGCCGCTAGCAGGCGATCAATGGCTTCGTCTTGCTGGGAAAAATCCTCTTCTATTTCAAGATTGCCCAGCATGGAGCAGCCTGTGCGCATGACATCCATAGGGTGCGCGCTGGCAGGGATGCGCTCAAGAACATCTTTTAGCTCTTGAGGAAGGTCTCGTAGTGATTTGATTTTATTAACATAATTGTCTAGTTCGGTTTGTGAGGGCAGATGCCCCTTAAGCAATAAGAACGCCACCTCTTCGAATTTGGCATTTTCTGCCAGAACGCTGATGTCATAGCCGCGATAGGTAAGACCTGTTCCAGTTTTGCCCACGGTACACAAGGCTGTTTCACCTGCTACCTGGCCGCGCAGTCCCGCGCCGCTTAGTTTCTTCTCTGCCATTTTATTCTCCGATATTCTTCTCGCGTGGAGCGAGTTGGTGTAGTTAAGTGTGATGGTATAAGATCGTATAAATAGTTATCTAAAGGTTTAGCTATATTAAATAACTATTTGAATTATATTGATTAAATTATTATTTTTGTAAGTCTTCGGCTTTAAAAAGAGCATCAAGCTTCTGTTCATAAACATGATACCCGAGCACCTCATAAAGCTCTGTTCTGGGTTGCATGCTATCCACAACAGCGGTTTGATCACCGTTAATCGCAATAGTCTGATACACATTAAGAGCGGCTTTGCTCATGGCTCTAAAGGCGCTTAGTGGGTAGAGCACCATGTCAACGCCATGTTCGGCAAGGTCTTTACAATTAAACAGAGGTGTTTTGCCAAATTCAGTGATATTGGCAAGTACCGGCACCTTAACCGCATCGACAAATTGACGATATTGATCCAGTTCCAGCATGGCCTCTGGGAATATAGCATCAGCCCCGGCCTCGACACAGGCGATAGCGCGTTCTATTGCTGCATCCATGCCTTCTACATCAAGGGCATCGGTTCGGGCCATCACAACAAAATCGCTATCAGTTTTGGCGTCTACTGCCGCCTTCACCCTGTCTACCATCTCTTCCTGAGACACAATAGCCTTATTAGGGCGATGACCACAGCGTTTCTGCGAAACCTGATCCTCAATATGCACCGCAGCTGCTCCTGCGCGCTCCATTGCCTTAATGGAGCGGGCTATATTGAATGCTCCACCCCAGCCAGTATCTATATCAACCAAAAGCGGTATCTGGGTCGCATTACAAATGCGCTCAACGTCGGCAATAACATCATTCAGACTGGTTATGCCCAGGTCGGGTAGCCCATAAGAAGCATTGGCAACTCCGCCGCCAGACAAGTAGATAGCTTTATGCCCTGCGTCTTCGGCCAGCATCGCGCAGTAGGCATTAATGGTGCCTACAATTTGAAGGGGGTTATTGTCTTCAAGAGCCTTGCGAAACTTGGCTCCCGCGGATAAAGAATTCATGCTTCTCTCCTTGATAAGTAATAGTTTAAGATAAATAGTTAACTCATTGATTAAATTGCTTAATAAGTAGTTTTTTTGCGCTAGATATATGCCTTTTCATAAGCAGCTCAGCCAGTTCTCCATCCTGGCTTTCAAGCGCGTCGACTATTTGGTGGTGCTGTTTGAATGCGATTTCCGGGCGAGAAGGGCCACTGCTTGTTTGTGTACGGTACAGCCGTAGCAAGTGATATAGCTCGCCACACAACAAATTAAACAAGCGCGTGTTTCCGCTAAGCCGCACAATCAGGTAATGAAAATCCAGATCACCTTCTTTCTGATAATACAAAAGTCCATTTTCCGATTGAATTTGCTGCTCATGATGGCTTAACAGCCGGCGAAGCTTGAGACAGTCCTGAGTATTAGTCTGCTTTGCTGCCAGGCGGCAAGCCAGTCCTTCCAGTGATTCTCTAATTTCATATATTTCAATAGCTTGTTCTAAATTAAGAGAAACAACATTAGCTCCAATGTTAGGCGTAATATCTACCAGCTTACAACCTTCAAGGCGTCGAATAGCCTCACGAAGTGGGCCGCGACTGATACCGTATTGCTTGCTTAGCTGAGGTTCGTTGATTTTAGAGCCTGGAGGTAGCTCACCTTTAACGATGGCCGTGCGAATTTGGTCGAATACAGAGTCGGCGAGGGTGGAGGTCTTTATGGGGGTCGGTGAGGCCATAGAGCAATTTGTCAACAATATATGAATTTATAGGCAATTATCACCTGCATTCGAACATAAATCAATATTATTGTTGACAATATAGAGATAAAAGTTGATACGCTTGCCATTCATGAGTTTATTTTTAATCTATATGAAACTGGTACTCATTCTCTCGAAACATTTAGAAGTTGGCTGCCTTATAACACATTCCTAGTTAGTTAATTTCCCTTGTAATAGGGCTTTTTGCAGCAAAATTGACTAAACTAGTCTATATAGATATGGTTGGTCTAAATTAGCGGAAAGCAGTGCGGGATAAATAATGAAGATTAGTATTTCAGATGCGAAAGCAAACCTCTCCAAACTGGTGAACATTGCATACCATGGGGAAACAGTGGTTATTTTGAAAAATAATGTCCCCCTTGTTGATTTGGTTGCACACAAACCAGAGGGGAAGCGCAAGCTTGGCCTACTAATAGGCGAGTTTACCGTGCCTGACGATTTCCTGGATGAGAGCGAGGAAATTAACCAGATGTTTCTTGGCGGCGATTGATGGACATTATCATCGATACCCCTATTTATTTATGGGCACTTTCTGATCCTGAAAAATTAACCCCAAACTTCCGTGCTGAGCTTGAGACTCCAACGAATACCATTTTTGTCAGTGCCATCACCGTGGCAGAAATTATGATCAAGAGCTCCATCGGCAAACTCGACGTTAGTTTTGACCCGGAGGAGATGGCGACGCGAAGTGGTTTTGAGTTACTGGATTTCAGCGCCAAAGACGCGCTACCGCTGAAGGAGTTGCCCTTTCATCACAGAGATCCATTCGATCGGATGTTGATATCCCAGGGTATCTCCCGGGACTATAATCTTATGACTCAAGACCCAAAGTTCGGGATGTATGACTGTAAATTGCTGGTGTAAACGCCCTGGTGTCCCTGCCATCCTTTAGCCGCTTCATGACAAAACTTGATATTTCATGAAGCATCATGATACGGTGATTTAGGAGACAAAATGATGGCCAAAACACATGTAAAATTCGCAACTCAGGTTGATGCCGAAATTTTAGGCGCTGTGCGCACCCTTGCCAAAAAGGAGGGCCGCCAAATTCAGGCCCTAGTTGATGAGGCTTTAGCTGACCTCATAGACAAGCGCAAGGGCGTGAATGCGCGCTCCCATGTTATGTCTGCGTATATGAAGAGTCATAAAACCTATGGGCAGGTGTATGAAAAACTGGCTAAATGACGGATTATTTAACAGCCGTTGATGTGCTTGCCATTCATACGGATCAGATAGAGCGATATGGCGGCTCTCATGGCTTGCGTGATGCCGGTTTGTTAGAGGCTGCACTCTATAGGCCGCAAACTGGTTATTATGATGGCCTGATTACTCAAGCCGCCGCGCTATGGGAGAGTCTGTCGCAAAGCCACCCCTTTATAGATGGCAACAAACGCACCCCCTTTGCCTGCGCTTACACCTTTTTGGCGATTAATGGTGTGCAGATTATCAGTGAGGCTGACGCCACCTATAAGTTCATTTCTAATCTGTATGAAACAAATACTCTTTCTATTGAAATATTAGAAAGTTGGCTGCTCGAAAATACAGATTCAGTGAGTTAATTCCTGAGGCAAGTGATGAAGATTAGCATTTCAGATGCGAAAGCAAACTTCTCCAGGCTGGTGAACACCGCATACCGTGGGGAAAAAGTAGTTATTTTGAAAAATAATGTTCGCTGAAGGAAATATGTTTTTGTAGCGTTTTATGCTGCGCTTGAACTGATGAGGGGGGCAGGGGCGCCAACACTTAATTATCACACGATCTATCAAATGGCTACCTGGATACTGCCACAAGCCAGCTGACTTCTCGGTGCTTTTCTCACTGTTACAGTGATATTTCTATCAAGCTTGATTAGCCAGTTCATCAGCAAATCAAATGACATTCCATCAATTCCTGCGCCACTGCTCAAGCGACTAATTTGGGTTTGGTGGGTGCCAAGCAGCGTAGCCACTTTTGCTTGGGTAAGTTTACGGTGTTTGATAATTTCGCGAATAGAACGGGCAAGATCAGCTTTTGCCTGTAGCTCACCGGAGTTTTCTAAACCTAGATCAGCAAAAACATTATCACTGCTGCTTATATATGTTGTTTCTGTATTCTTCATGGTGTTGTCTCTTTCTTCTTGCTTAATTCTCTGGCCAGTCTTAATCGTTGCCTAATTAAATCAATATCTTCTTTTGGGGTTTTAATGCCTGATTTTGATTTCTTCTTGAAGCAATGCAATACATAAACCAGATCTCCGATATTTGTGACATAAACAGCTCTATAGGTATCTTTGTTATAGAGCTCTATGAGTTCTACTACACCAGAAATACCTTTCATTTTTTTGGCGGAGGTGGGTACCTCTCCGCCCTGAACCATATCAAGGTCAAAACCTACCTGCCTTTTGACCTTCATAGGAAGCGCCTTCAAATCCTTTAGCGAGCTTCCCAAAAACTCTAAACCTCGCTTCTTGAATCTCGGCATCCGGCCATTTCTTGAAATATAGCATTGAGACAACTATGCGTGATCGCGCATAATCCGTCAAGAGAGTGGAGAAAACTAAAGGGGTCGTACCGAAAAAATACTCGCTACCAACCTCTTTGAACAGGCTGGAACGCCCCTCTGGCGTTCAACTCTTGAACATGGTCGTGGTTCCGGTGCACTCCAGAGTTACGAGAGAGCTACGAGAGAGGCGCTTGCCTAATTTGTTTGTAGTGCTAGTTTTTTGGCCAGATAAAAATGTTCTCAAAGTCCAGGGCGCGGCCACTGACAATTCATAGGGCTCCATTCTTACGTCGTTTCTCAACGACAGCGCTTATTATTTCCTTAGGCGATCTGGTGCTTGTGCCGCTTTTTTCGCCCTCGATGAGCGCAGCGCGAATTGTATCGATGTCGTCCTGATCTTTTCGGGCTTTGCGTATGAGATCGTTTACGACTTCGCTACGGCTGGAAAACTCTTCACTGTCGATCTGGGACTTTATCCAGGCGTCGTTAGGTGGTGTTATTGAAATGCTGGCCCTTGCCATGTTTTGGCCTCAGAAAATCGATGTAAATGTGATGCAATATAGCTATCAAGATCGCTTTTTGCCCAGTTCGGTAGTGGTTTTTACAGCGCAATTGAGGTTGTTAAACTGTCCATGCGCATATAACCATCAAATTGCATCGCAGAATTCCCTGAACTCATCCCCAAAACACCCCTGCGCATCGACAAAATTGCTATAACCCTTTATAGGCTGCTGATTCGATTTTGCCCAATTATCGGCGAAATTAGCAGCAAGTTTGGCCGCGAGGGCCTGCTCTAGGGTTGCTGCAAGGTTTATCTTCAGGGCCTTCGATTTTTCAAGGAAGTCACTGTTAATGCTTAAATTAGTGGCTCGATTTGGTGCTGAGAAGTTGTAAATTTGAGTCATTGTGAGCTCGCTCAGTCTGGAGGAAGGATAAGCTTGGAGTGCGCATGATAATGCGCATTCATTTATCATAGAGCGCATACCTGATTCTGGAAAGTTTGTGCAAGTAGCGGTGTCGGGGCACCGGGAATAGGGGGCTAAGACTCAAGCCGATTCTGGCGGGCTGGCGCTATAAAAAAGTCTAGCCGCTTGTCTTAAACATCAGGCATGTCAGCCTAGCCTCACTGCTTGATCGACTCGCCGCGCCCGATCCCCAAGTAGGTAATGCCCATCTCTTCCATGAGCGCGGGGTCATAGCGAAATGCGGTAGCAGCGTGAGTTGGGCGGTTTCAACGTCCGCAATCCACAGACTGGCATTTCAAGATTCCTTACCTTATAGTAAGGTGAGGGAGAATCCTTATGACTACCGCAACCGTTACCAGTAAGGGCCAGATCACAATTCCGGCCAACGTCAGACAGTCGCTCAATGTGGATACAGGCGACCAGGTGGAGTTTGTTCAGGTTGAGCCTGGACAATACCTTTTTATAGCAGCCAATCGCTCCGTGACTGAACTCAAGGGCATGTTTGGCAAGCCCAAGAAGATCGTTTCCATTGAGGAGATGAATCGGGTCATTGTCTCACGGGGGGCGTCAGCGCGATGATTGGACTCGACACCAATGTGCTGGTGCGCTACATCATGCAAGACGACCCCAAACAGGCCGCGAAGGCTACCAAGCTGGTGGAGTCACTAACCCCCACCGAGCCAGGGTTTGTAACGCTGGTGACAGTGGTTGAGCTGTTTTGGGTGCTTTCATCGGCTTTCGAGCTTTCGCGTGGGCAAATAGTTGAGGCTTTCGACGGGTTGGTACGTGCCAAGCAACTTGTGGTTGAGCAAAGAGAGCAGGTGGTGCGTGCGCTGCGAGCCTACGGCGCCAGCTCGGCGGATTTCCCGGACTGCCTCATTGAGCGTACTGCCACGGCGGCGGGTTGCGCTAAGGTGATGACGTTTGATGTCGGCGCTTCCAAGCAAACAGGCATGACTTTGATTGTGTGAGCATGATGATAAAGTCAACAATAAGTAGATTTGACGCTGATCTTTGCTCAATATCGATAAACTAACACTGGGATTGTTGACAATATAGGACAATATAGATAGAACCTTAGATTCCGGACACATCAAACTGCACTGTCAGAATTCCCTGAACTCATCCCCAAAACACCCATGCTCATCGACAAAATTGCTATAACCCTTTATAGACTGCTGATTCGATTTTGCCCAGTTATCGGCTTCATTTGCGGCAAGCTTGGTCGTGAGGGCCTGCTCGAGAGTTGCTGAAAGGTTCATCTTTAATGCCTTAGACTTTTCCAGCAATTCACTGTTAATACTTAAACTTGTTGCTCGCATTGGTGTTGAGAAATTGTAAATTTGAGTCATGGCCAGCTCGCTCACCCTGGAGGAAGGGTGTTTCTGGTGTGCGCATGATAATGCGCATTCGATTATTAATAGAACAACTGCCTGATTCTGGAAAGTTTGTGCGTGTAGCGGTGTCGTAAATAGGGGGGGTGATTACAAGAAATCTCGCCCTGTTCAATCCTTGAACATCAATAAAATTGGAGTACACTTCTCTAAGTGTCTAATTCCATGGTGAATTGTGACGTTTAAGCACAGCCCAACATTCCGCCTCATGGCGAGACTATTGGCGGTAGCGTGCCTGAGGCTAAAGCAGAGCTCGTTATACAAAGTATTTATAACAGTAAGAAATAGCGATAAATGCCTGAATTACAAAACATTTATAAAAAAACTGAGGCACCTTCCCCCAAGCAGGAATGGTTTGTTGTCTATGCGAAGGCGCGTCAAGAAGGCATCGCTTTACAGAACTTGGAGCGGCAGCAATTTCATTGCTATCTGCCTCGTATTCAACTGTCAAAACGCCGTAAGGGGCAAATTGTCCCAAGCATTGAGCCGTTCTTCCCTAGATATCTTTTCGTTCGCTTAGCACTGCAAGAGCAAGACTGGGCGCCAATCCGCTCTACACGAGGTGTCTGTGGTCTGGTGAGGTTCGAAGGTGTGCCGAAACGGATTCCAGAGAAGTTCATAAGTTTTCTAAAAGAAAACGAAAATTCTCAATTTTTACAAAAGGTTATCGATAAAAGCTGGAAAGAAGGTGACCAAGTAAATATTGAACAAGGCCCATTCGCTGGCTACTCTTGTATTTTCCAGGCCAAGAAAAGCGCCGACCGAGTTAGTGTATTGCTCGACATAGTAGGCAAACCTATTCGTGCCACACTACTTAAAGACGACCTGCAGCTCCCCCAATACGCGTAGCTACCTGTCCATCCATTCGAAGTAAATTTTTTGATAACAAGCCAGATTACTCTGGAGTTCGCCCTATGCAAGATGAAATAACCTACAAGCTACTCAAATCGATAGATGAAAACCCGAGTCAGTCACAGCGGGAACTGTCGAAATCGTTGGATATTAGCCTCGGTAAATTGAACTATTGCCTGAAGGCCCTGATGGATAAGGGGCTGGTGAAGGCAAATAATTTCAGGAAAAACCCACACAAGGCGGATTATCTCTACCTGCTGACCCCGGACGGTGCGGAGGAAAAGGCCAAGGTAACGGTGCGATTCCTGAGGCGAAAGGTGCAGGAGTATGAGCAGCTTAAGCAGGATATAGAGCAGCTACAGAAAGAGGCGAGTTAGTGGCTCCGTCACGTAGTCATTTTTTAGAGAAACATGAGTAGAATTGGCAAGTTAAAGAAGTTAATATCGGCGACCCATTAATAGAGTTATTCGATCTGAGTGCGTAGCCAGTGAGCGCAGTGCAGAACGCAGTAGTGTGAAGTTCCCCCTATTTATAGAAGACTAAGAACCAGATATGAATCTAAAGAATTTTTGTAAGCGACTCTCGCCATTATTGTACGTGGTCGTGCTTGCGGCCTCGCTGCCAGTGGTACAAGTCAACGCGCAAGACCTAAACCTCACGCCAGAACAGATGGTGCAGTTGCAGGCACTAAGTGCCGCCGACCGACAAGCATTACTGAATTCAGTTAGTACGCAGGGAACTTCGCAATCTCAATTTGTAGAGCCCACGAATATTACGCCCCGTCCGACGCGGGGAGATGCCCCCAGCGCCATCGAGAGAAACGCGCAATTAACACCGCGAACGAATCGGGTTGAAGGGCGGGCAGCTGTTCGAGTCTCAACAGAAGAGTTGAAGCAATTCGGCTATGAATTGTTTGCCGGGTCGCCAACTACCTTTGCGCCGGCAACGGATATTCCGGTTCCAACAAATTACATCATGGGCCCTGGAGATACGGTAATTCTCCAACTCTATGGACAGCAAAACGTAACACATGAATTGGTCATTACGCGCGAGGGCATGTTGTTATTCCCTCAGATCGGGCCGATAGCGGTAGCGGGTTTAAACTTCAGTGAATTGCGTGAACAAATAAATGAAATTGTTTCCACGCAATTGATAGGCCAAAGGGCAGCGGTAACTCTCGGAGCTTTGCGCTCAATTCGAATTTTCGTATTGGGCGAGGCGTTTCGACCTGGCTCCTATACAGTGAGCTCATTATCCACAATGACCAATGCCTTGTTTGTCAGTGGCGGCATAACCAATGTGGGTTCTCTTAGAAAAGTTCAGCTTAGGCGTCAGGGGGTAACAATCGCGGAGTTGGATCTATATGACCTGCTACTAAGAGGCGACACGAGTGCCGATCAACGTTTGCTGCCTGACGATGTGTTGTTTATCCCAACGGTTGGTTCATCGGTCGCTATTTCGGGCGATGTGATTCGTCCGGCAATCTACGAGCTTAAAGATGAGGAGACTGCAGAAGAGGTTCTAGCGCTTTCAGGTGGACTGCTTCCTACTGCATTTCCTCGTGCCTCCAAGATCGAGCGTATTAATGCGCAAGGGTTGCGCACTGTTATCGATGTTGACCTGTCTTCCGACAGTGGTCGGCAATCTCAGATACGCAACGGCGATCGCATTGAAATAAATTCGGTATTGGATCAATTAGAAAATGTTGTGCTCATAGAAGGTCACCTGCAACGCCCCGGTGGTTTTCAATGGCGAGAAGGTATTCGAGTTTCAGATGTTATTCCGAGCATATCAGCCTTGTTGCCTAATCCTGACTTGCAATATGCGTTAGTCGTCAGGCAACAGCCGCAAACTCGAATGTCGGTAGTTCACAAACTAGCGCTAGGGGACGCGATATCTAATCCAGGTAGTGCGGCTGATCTAGAGTTGCAGGCCAACGACCGCATTGTCACTTTCGGCAGCACAGTTGGCCGAGGCGAAAACTTGCGCGGCCTGCTCGGAGAATTGAATTCTCAAGCGAGCTTTAATAACCCTGCTGCATTGATTTCTGTCGCAGGCAATGTTCGTTTCCCTGGTGAATATCCGTACTTAGAAGGCATGTCGGTTGGAGACATAGTCAACTCTGCTGGCGGCATGTTAGAGAATAGTGATGAGAAGTATGCGCTGCTAGTTCGCAAGCGCGACAATCAGGGGGCGATCACAGTTGAAGATGCCATTGTAAATGCCCTGTCAATAAACTCAGCAAAGAGTGTTAATCGAGGCGACGCCTTGCTGGTGTTTGCTGCCAATGCATCTCGAGTAGGGTTGTTAGGTGCAGTAATTGAACAATTAAAATCGCAGTCTGACTCTAAAGAAAGATCTAGAGTGGTTCGAGCCTCCGGCCAAGTTAGATTCCCAGGTGAATACCCGCTCTATGAGGACATGACAGTGGAAGGGCTTGTGCGTGCGGCTGGCGGATACACAGAGAGCGCCCTAGCAACTGAGGCAGAGCTAACTCGCTATTTTGTGCAAGCCGGCGCAGGTAGACAGATTGATCACTTGAACGTCGACCTGCAAAGCAATGGAGCTCTCGGTCAGAATCTGCGACTCGCAGAGTTCGATAACTTGGTAGTCCGTCAGCTGCCCAATTGGACCGAAGCCGAATCAATAACCATTAGCGGCGAAGTGATCTCGCCAGGAACGTACTCGATAGCAAAAGGTGATTCGCTAAGTTCAGTTTTGCAGCGAGCAGGCGGATTGACTGCCTATGCTGATCCAAACGCCAGCATATTGCTCAGAGCAACTCTGCGTGAACGTGAGCGCGAACTACTAGAGCAGTATCAAGCAGAGTTACAAAGCGATATCGCTGCGGTGGCTCTGGAAGAAGCGGGTGATGATCAAGCAGAGGTGCTCGCAGTCGGAGAGAACTTGCTATCTCAAGTGGAAAATGTTGAGCCGCTAGGTCGGTTAGTTATAGATCTGCCGGGCTTGTTGGCTGGTGCGATGGAGGAAGATGTAATCATACGCAATGGAGATCAGCTATTTCTGCCAAGAACCCGGCAAGAAGTGTCGATACTGGGAGAAGTGAATTTCCCAACATCGCATTTGTTTAATTCGAACCTCTCTGTTGCTGACTACATCGACCTCAGTGGTGGGCTAACGCAGCGCTCCGACGCGGGAAGGACTTATATAATTAAGGCGAATGGGCAAGTTGTGAGCTATAGCAGTTCACGGTGGTTTTTTCAGAGAGAGGAAGTGTTGGCGGCTGGAGATACTATTGTCGTGCCGTTTGATGTAGAGCCTACTAACTATTTAGTGACATGGACTAGTGTTTCGACAATATTATTTAATCTTGCCACCAGTGTGCTGGCGATTGAAAGCGTAGGAAATTGATTGATGAATACAAAGGTTGTGAGTTCTGATTCTAGGTATGAAGTAGAAATTGATCTTCTAGATGTCGCGAACATTCTCTGGTTAGGCAAAAAAACTATAGTCACCGTCACCTTTGTCTTTGCGTGTATTTCGGTAATCTATGCGCTGCTGTTGCCAAATATATATAGGGCGGATGCTGTATTGGCCCCAGCAAATGAAGCTCAACGGTCAGTTGGCTTGGGAGGTCAGTTCAGTGCCGCTGCAAATTTGGCAGGTATAAATTTAAACCAGGTGAGCACGAAAACTCAGAATGCAATGGCTATTATGCAGTCGAGAAAATTTGTGAAGAACTTCGTTCAAGCCCATGGTTTGTTGGTGCCATTGATGGCAGGAAAATGGGATCGACAACAGGGACGAAATATTATTGACCCAACCATTTTTGATGAAGCTTCTCAAACTTGGCTGGGAAGCAACGTGCCGACAGTGCCAAGTGACCTAGATGTTTTTCAAGTATTCAATAACATTATGAACGTGTCGCAAAATGTAGATACAGGCTTGTTCGCTGTTTCTATTGAATGGACTGACCCACAACAAGCTTCACAGTGGGTTAATTGGTTAATCACTGACATCAATGAAAAAGTAAGGGAAACGGATCTTGCTGAAGCGAATAACGCTATATCTTATCTGCGAAATCAAGTATCTACTACTCAGTTGGTGGAAATGCAGCGGGTATTCTATGGGCTGATTGAGACTCAAACAAGGATAGTGATGTTAGCCGATGTAAGAGACGAGTACGTTTTTGAGATCATTGATCCTGCGGTCGCCCCTGAGGTAAAGGTAAGCCCTAGCCGCGCGATAATTTGTATCTTAGGCTCTATTCTCGGTGGAGTTTTGGCTTCTTTTTACTTATTAATCCGGCGCTATGCTTCTTAAAGTAAATGGTAGTGTAGTCTGATAATTTCAGCATTTCCTTGAGCATAATCTTTGGCCGAGCTCAAATTCATGTTGCTAGAATGTGTGGTAGTTAGTCTAGGCATTTCCTTGCTAACTATTCGCTCTAGCAGCCTAACCCGAATAACTCAAACTAAATATGAATGAATCTCAATCAATACTACAGCTCTGTCGCAGGCTGTGGCGGCACATCAGCCTTAAGAAGCGGAGTAATTTTGGGTTATTGTTTGTACTTATGATTGTTGTGTCGCTAGCAGAGGTCATAAGTATTGGTGCGTTAATACCTTTCTTAGGGGTTTTGACTTCACCAGAATTTATATTTAATGAGCCACAGTTAAAACCGATATTGGACTATTTGGGAATCCTTCAAATGGATCAAATAGTGCTGCCTGTTACCGTTGGATTCGTTATTGCAATTGTAATTGCTGGGTCGCTGAGGCTGGTTTTCCTTTGGGCTAGTACCCGGTTGTCCTTTTCCACAGGAGCGGAGTTGGGAAATGGCATTTATCGAAAAACCTTGTTTCAACCATATCAAGTTCATATTTCGAGAAACAGTAGTGAAGTTATTTCTGGCATCATTACAAAATCAACTATGGTAATAGTTAATATCCTACTTCCGGTATTAAGCCTAATTGGTTCAGTCGTTATGATAGTTGCAATTATGAGTATGCTAATTCTAATTAGCCCTTTTATTTCTATTATTG
>NVVJ01000002.1 GCA_002402175.1 SAR86 cluster bacterium | reverse complement strand
TGTTACCTACTGTATTCTTGGTGTAGCAATTTTACTTTCTCAGTCGCCGGTTTTTTTTACTGGAGTAAAGTTTTTAGCGGCAGGATATTTGCTTTATCTGGGTGTTCAATCGATAAGGCTTTCATTTAAAAATAACCAAAGTGATTCTGACACCAGGCCGGTGATTACTGATCCACGCAAAGCTTTCATGCTAGGCTTTCTGACAAATGGTTTAAACCCTAAAGTTACTTTGTTTTTTCTCGCATTATTTACCGTTGTAATTAGTCCGGAAACACCAGTAATGGTAAAAATCCTCTATGGCTTATATTTGTCGCTGGCTACATTTATCTGGTTTGCGTTGTTATCGAGACTTCTAGGTATGCAAAAAATTAGGCGATTCATGCTGGACAGTGGAGTCTGGTTTGAAAGAGCCATGGGATTGGTCCTGATTTTTCTAGCCATCCAAATAGCTGGCAATGCTTAAAGGTGCTATTGGTAAAGCACTGATTATCAGTGTATCAGCATGCTCAATTACGCTATAGTTACCGGCTTAAAGGTAGGGAATCAACGTGGCTGACAAACCTAAACAGAAAACCACAAAATTAATTGACAAATTTGGGCGTCATATCGATTACATTCGCCTGTCGGTTACAGATCGCTGTGATTTTCGCTGTGTGTACTGTATGACAGAGGACATGACTTTTCTCCCTCGCAAGGAAATACTCACACTCGAAGAATTGTATCGAGTTGCCAGAGTGTTTACCGAGCTTGGAGTTAGGAAAATTCGTTTGACAGGTGGCGAGCCAATGGTTCGCTCAAATGTTATGTCGCTTGTGGAAAAGCTTGGTGCACTACCTGGGCTGGAAGAGCTACTACTAACCACAAATGGGGCTCAGCTGGAAAAATATGCGGGGCCGCTGAAAGCCGCCGGCGTGAATCGAATCAATATCAGTATAGACAGCCTGGATGCGCAACGATTCAAGCGCATATCCCGAGTCGGTAAGCTGGACAAAGTGCTTGCTGGCATCGATGCAGCTAATGCGGCTGGCTTCGATAGAATCAAACTAAACTCTGTGATTATGCGCGGATACAATGATGATGAAGTTGTTTCCCTCGCTGAATATGCAATCGAGCGCGACATCGACATTGCCTTTATCGAAGAGATGCCGCTGGGCGAAGCCTCCGATCACAATAGAGAAGACACAACCTGCAGCAATGCCTGGGTTAGAAAAGTAATCGAAGAGAAGTTCAAGCTGGCTGATAGCACCGAGACCACGGCTGGTCCTTCGCGTTACGTACAAGTACAAGGCAAGAAAAGTCGAATAGCATTCATTTCGCCGGTTACTCATAATTTTTGCGAAGACTGCAACCGGGTGCGAGTTACGGTGGAGGGGCGATTGCTTCTATGCCTTGGTAATGAGCATTCAATAGACCTTCGAGCAATCCTAAGAGACAGTCAGTGCAGTGATGATGATCTAAAACAGGCGTTAATTGACTCTATGGAAATCAAACCTGAGCGGCATTACTTTTTTGACAAAGATCACGTCCAACCCGTCCGGTTGATGAATATGACAGGCGGATAGATCGGCTCGTTACTCGATGACATTGTTTTCGACGACACTACTTTCATGGCACATTTTCATGGCACTACTTTCATAGCACTACTTTCATGGCACAACAAGAGCAGTAAAAATGACAGATTTAAGCCCACTTAACATCAGTGTAGTGACTGTGTCTGACACGCGAGTCGAAGATACCGATAAGTCCGGCGCTGTTTTAACCCAAAGAATATTGAGCGCGGGGCATAATGCTTACTCAAAAAGCATTATTAAAGACGATGTCTATCAGCTCAGAGCTGAAGTATCAGCGTTAATCGCGAATGCGGATATTCATGCTGTGTTGTTAACCGGCGGAACTGGTTTCACTGCGCGAGATAATACTTATCTGGCTATTAAGCCGCTACTGGATGTAGATATCGAAGGCTTTGGCGAGCTCTTTCGGCAGCTTTCCTATGAGGAAATAGGCAGTTCGACTATTCAGTCGCGAGCCTTTGCAGGGCTGGCGAACAATACGATCATTTTTTGCCTGCCGGGCTCACCAGGGGCGTGCGAAACAGGCTGGGATAAAATCATCTCAGAGCAATTGAATAGCACTCATAAGCCCTGCAATTTCACAGACAAGCTGCGTCTGAATTAGTAGGCTTAACCTCACCCCAATCACTGTCATAAATTAGATGTAGTTATCCTCTCATCTTATTGATTATTCTATATATTTTTAAAAAATCTTGTTCTTTCTTAGTAGGGTCATATATTAGCGCGGCGTAGCAAGGTGTTAATTGGGCGCTGGATGATGAGGCTAGGGATATAAGGGAAGGGTAGATAAAAAAACACCAGCTTAAACGTTATGTTCAAGCTGGTGATCAGTCAGCGCAAAAATCTATTGAAGGACTTAGCATAAAAGCCTCCTTTTCAATGGCTTAGACGGACGCGTATACGATTGCGGCTGGTACTGCCAGCGCAGATAGCACTAGTACTAGACTAATAGCTGTTGCTTCGACAACGGGTCGTGCTCGTTTGAGTGCCTTGCTCATTACTTTCTCCTTGTAACTTGATGAATTTGAATCAGTGTGTGTTTGCTGTCACTAATTTATGGGTCGCATAGTAACACATTATGTCTATAAAGGTAACATTATTACTATAAACGTGATGAGTGTCTAATAATAAGACGCATGTTCAGGTGGATTGGTTACGTAAAAATAACTATAAGTAACAATATATTAGAGAGAATTGTAAGAGGAATTGATTTTTTTGATAAGATTAGCCTTGCAGTTACTTCGAGGTTGCTTCCGTAACACTCTGATACTTATAATAAATGTATACCGTAACGATAAGTAACACTTTAAATGTTGGGTGACTCAGGAAAAAATAGAATAACTTGTGAATTAAAGGTGGGGTACGCTCGCCTTGTAGCAACTGAAATCAAAAGAAGGGGTACCACTCGTGTATAAATGCTGGTTTAGCCGGGCCGCAATAGATAATATTGCGAATTTCCGACAGGTAACAGGTGATTAGCTACATGCGAATAATGACATTTAATTGCAATGGAATTCGAGCAGCGGCCCGAAAAGGATTTTTTGACTGGTTGCCGCAGAGCAATGTGGATGTTGTTTGTCTGCAAGAGACCAAAGCCCAGGTTGATCAGTTATCTGATCCGGTTTTTCATCCCGAGGGATATCATTGTCATTACTACGACGCGGTGAAGAAGGGGTATTCGGGCACGGCGGTATTTACCCGGCAAAAACCTGACAAAGTAAGCAAAGGCCTGGGTTTCGAAATCGCAGACACAGAAGGTCGTTATATTCAGGTAGATATTGGAAAACTAAGTGTTGCATCGTTATACCTGCCCTCAGGCTCAAGCGGGGAGGAGCGTCAGCTTCGAAAACTGAGGTTTATGGCAGACTTTATGAAGCATATGAAAAAGCTGCGAAGAAAAAGACGCGAGTACATCATTTGCGCTGACTGGAATATCTGTCACAAAGAAATCGATTTGAAAAACTGGCGCCCAAATCGGAAAAACTCCGGATTTTTGCCAGAAGAGCGAGAATGGCTGGATACACTTTACGATGACGTGGGTTATACGGATGCGTATAGGGTAATTAACCCTGACAAAGAGGAATATTCCTGGTGGTCGAATCGTGGGCAGGCGCGTGCAAATAACGTTGGATGGCGCCTTGATTATCACGTAGTAACGCCCGGGCTAGTAGATAAAATTGTCTCTTCTGAGATTTACCGGGGGGAGAGTTTTTCCGATCATGCGCCGGTAATAATTGAATACAAATTGTAATTAGAAAAGTAGAACCATAACCCCATTGGATGCAACGAAATAGAAGGCTAGAAAAATGTCTTATAGCAGAAAAAACAAAAAGCCATTGCTGGCTTTTATTCGATTAATGTTTGTCGTTAGCTCTGTGTTCATTTCCAGTTCGGGATTTGCACAACAGCTAACAGCAATAATTGACACTTCAAAAGGCGAGATTAGTGTTGAATTGAACGCGCGTGCCGCTCCGACAACAGTCGCTAATTTTGTCAACCTTGCGATGCGAGGTTTTTATGACGGGCTGATATTTCATCGCGTGGAACGAAACTTTATGGTTCAGGGCGGAGACCCTTTGGGTAATGGTACAGGAGGGCCAGGCTACAAATTTCGAGGTGAAATTGTTTTGCATCACAATCAGCCAGGTATTATCTCCATGGCAAACTCAGGTCCAGGAACAGACGGCAGCCAGTTCTTCCTGACTCACCTTGCGACGCCTCATTTGAATGGATTGCATTCTGTGTTTGGTAAAGTAGTTAGCGGCTTGCCTGTGGTAAACCAATTACGTCGTAAAGATATTATTAATAGTATTGTTATTACGGGAGATCCAGCTAGTTTGTTTAAGCGCAAGAGCACTCAGCTAGATGAATGGAACGGAGTTCTTGATGCGGAGTTTCCGGATTTAAAACCAGCGTTGGTGATGGTTGAAAATTAGGGCGCTACTGAATTATTCAGAGTCGCCCTGAACGGACTCTTTGCTCTGGCTGTCTTCATTTTCGTCTTCGTCTATTTCAATATATTTAGAAAGAATGGGCATCTGGCCCATTATAAAAACGAAAGTTATTATCAGATTTCCGAAAACTTTAAACTGAATCCAGTGCGCTTCGCTAAGGGTGAATGCAACAGTTAGGTTGACGGCCCCAAGAATTATAAAGTAAATAATCCAGATAGTATTAAGCCGAAACCAGACTTCCTTGGGTGCATTCACTGCATGGCCCATCATGTGTTCTATGGCAGGCTTGTCGCTGAAAAAACGTGACCCTAAAAATACAGTTGCGAAAATCCAGTTAACGATTGGCGCCTTCCATTTTAAAAATTCAATGTTGCGAAAAATAATAGTCGGCAGGCAAAAAAGTATTACGGCGCCCAGTGTTATCCACTGAAATTTATCTAGCCTTTTTTGTGATATAAAAAGTGAAGCGTAAACAATTATAGATGCCGCGAGCAGAAATTCGGCGGCGCTGAAAACGCCACCTATACTGTGCTCAAACCCGGCGATATTAATCGCTCGCTCGTCCATAGCCCAAACACTAAAAAATACTAGCAGAGGAATGTAATCTATAAGTTGCTTCATTGTCGTTTATCTTACCTGCGCGGGTGGTGAATAGCCGGTTCATGTTAATCGATTTAAAGAAATGTGTCTGCTTTTGCGAGGTGATGTAATAGAATCTTTCTTTTCTGCAATATTAATCCCGATATTCACCGCTTTAACGAATAACTATACTCGATAGTGTAACCGCAAGCCTGACTATCAGGGAAAGCCCAAAATAAGTAATGAGCAGTTTTCAGCAAATACACCCTGTTAATCCAGAAGAAAGGATTATTAAACAAACTGTAGAAGTTCTTTTGCAGGGTGGAGTTATCGTTTACCCAACGGATTCTACTTATGCTCTGGGTTGTCATATTGGCGATAAGTCCGCGTTAGACCGAATTCGGCGTATTCGTCAGCTTGGCGATAAGCATAATTTCACTCTGGTATGCAGCGATCTGTCTTCGCTGGCCAGTTATGCATTGGTACACAATAGCGCCTACAGAATACTTAAGGCCTGCACGCCTGGGCCATATACGTTTATTTTAAAAGCGACCCCCGAAGTGCCACGTCGCCTGATGCATCCAAAACGGAAGACAATTGGTCTTAGGGTTCCCGACAACAAGGTCGCACAAGCTATTCTTAGTGAGTTGGGTGAGCCGATAATGAGTACCAGCCTTATACTTCCTGGTGAAGATGAGCCGCTGTTTGATGCCTATGATATGCAGGAAAAGGTCGGAAAGCTTGTGGACTTGATCGTCGATGGAGGCGTATGCGGCATAGAGCCAACAACAATGGTTGATTTGGTTGACGGTGTGCCTGAGGTGTTGAGAACGGGGAAGGGTGATCCGGAACCTTTTTTATAATGTCAGAGTTAACAGGTATAATTAAGCGATAATTGCGTCGCTAATTTTAGAAATTTAATCAGATAAAGTAGGAGAGCGAGTTGTCTACGGTGGATTCTCAGAAACGGGTAATATCAGGGATGCGGCCAACAGGCCGGTTGCACTTGGGGCATATGCATGGCGTTTTAAATAACTGGGTGAAATTGCAGCATGAATACGAATGCTTTTTCTTTGTCGCGGATTGGCATGCGCTAACGACCCACTATGGCGAGCCATCCATTTTCGAAGAGAATGTCATTGATATGGTTATTGACTGGCTGGCTGTTGGGGTTAACCCCGGATCAGCTGCCCTGTTTGTCCAGTCTAGAGTGCCAGAGCATGCTGAGCTGCATTTGCTGTTATCGATGATTACGCCACTAGGCTGGTTAGAGAGAGTGCCAAGCTATAAAGACCAACAGGAAAAACTGCGTGAGAAGGAACTGGATACCTATGGTTTCCTGGGTTATCCCTTGTTGCAGGCAGCGGATATATTGATCTACCGAGCTGGTTACGTGCCAGTTGGTGCAGATCAGGTTGCTCATGTTGAACTTACCCGAGAAACAGCGCGTAGATTTAACCATATTTATGGCCGCGAACCTGGCTTTGAGGAAAATGCGCAGGCAGCAATCCGAAAAATGGGTAAAAAAGCAGCTCGTCTGTATTCCAATTTGCGTACCGCTTATCAGGAACAGGGAGATCATGAGGCTCTGGCGAAGGCCCAGGCCTTACTGAAAGAGCAGCAGAATATCTCTATTGGAGACAGCGAACGTTTGTTTGGTTATTTGGAGGGCGGCGGCAAGATGATTTTGGCGGAACCACAATCGTTACTGACACCTGCGGCAAAAATGCCCGGTACCGATGGCCAAAAAATGTCAAAGTCGTATAACAATACGATTTGCCTAAGAGAGCCGCTGGATCAGATCGAGAAAAAGATTAGTACCATGCCTACAGATCCAGCTCGTGTTCGTTTAACTGACCCGGGTGACCCCGAAAAATGCCCGGTATGGCAACTGCATCAAGTCTACTCCACTCAAGAAACCAAAGACTGGGTTGTGGAGGGCTGCAAGACTGCAGGTATTGGCTGTCTTGAATGTAAGAAGCCGGTTAGTGACGCGATTGTAAAGGAGTTAGAGCCTATTCAGAAAGAGGCTGAGCAATACGAAAAAGATCCGGATATTGTCAGGTCCATAATCGCTGAAGGCTGCGAAACGGCCCGTGAAACCGCGAAAGAAACCATACAGGAAGTTAGAGATGCAATGGGATTGAGCAATTGGTAACAAAGCTCTTTCCGGTCGAGCTTTTCATCATCAGTTGAGGTAAAATTGCCCACCTTAGAGAACTCAAAGTAGGCCATCAGATTGACCACTAACAGCGCTGACACAGACACTAAAAATCTTGAAGCGCAGGGGGAAGCGGCAACCCCCCAGGACCATGACCCCGATACTTCGGTGCAGCAGGAATTGCCCTTTGCCATCGTAGACGGCGAAGTTATCACCGAAGCCCCAAAAGACTTGTACATCCCGCCTGATGCTCTAGCGATTTTCCTGGAAGCTTTCGAAGGCCCACTCGATTTATTGCTGTATTTAATCAAACGCCAAAATATCAATATACTGGATATCAAGGTTGCCGAGATTACTGATCAATATATGGCCTATGTAGATTTAATGGAATCTTCGCAATTCGAGTTGGCAGCAGAGTATCTGGTAATGGCGGCCATGCTGGCGGAGATAAAATCCCGAATTCTTCTTCCTCGCCAGGTAGTTGAAGATGTTGAAGAAGAAGATCCTCGTATGCAGCTAATCAGGCGCTTACAGGAATACGAGCGTTTCAAAAAAGCCGCACACGACATCGATAATCTGGTGCGAATGGACCGCGACATTCATCGTGCTGGTGCGGCTCTTCCGGTAATCGAGCGAATGACTCCCGATCCTGAAATAGACCTGAGTGAAGTATTGCTTTCACTGTCTCGTGTACTAAAACGCGCCGATAACTTTGGGCATCATCATATTCAACTTGAGACACTATCAACTCGAGAAAAAATGTCGGAAATTCTTGTTCGGATTTCTGATCATAAATTTGTGCCGCTTGTTTCTTTGTTAATTCGAGAAGAGGGCAGGTTAGGCGTAGTTGTTACATTTCTGGCAATCATGGAATTAATAAAAGACTCAATGATTGAAATTGTACAGTCAGAGTCCTTTGGCCCCATACATTTAAAATCTAGAAGCTAAGAAGGCAGGTCTTAATAACAAAACATGAGTGATGTAGATAATAAAGTAAAAATGATCGTTGAAGGCTTGTTGTTAGCCGCCGGCAGGCCTTTGTCTCTGGATAATATTATTCAGGTCTTTAGCGATGATGAAAAACCAGACCGCGACGAGTTGAAGGCTGTTATGCAACGCATCACAGAAGAATGCGGAGATCGGGGTTTCGAGCTTAAAGAGATTGCATCTGGCTATCGATTTCAGGTTAAGCAGGATTTAAGTGAGTGGGTGGCAAAACTCTGGGAGGAAAGGCCGCCTAGATATACACGTGCTCTTTTGGAAACTCTAGCCTTGATTGCCTACAGGCAACCCATAACCAGAGGTGACATTGAGGAAATTCGGGGAGTTGGAGTTAGTTCCAATATTATTAGAACCTTG
Organism: SAR86 cluster bacterium; assembly: GCA_002402175.1. Taxonomy (GTDB): domain Bacteria; phylum Pseudomonadota; class Gammaproteobacteria; order Pseudomonadales; family Pseudohongiellaceae; genus UBA9145. Next base: position 116,274 of record NVVJ01000002.1, on the reverse strand, counting down.
CTGGACCGAGAATGGGTGCGCGTTGTTGGTCACCGAGACGTGCCAGGTCGACCGGCAATGTTTGCAACGACAAAAGGCTTTTTAGACTATTTTAATTTGAAAAGTCTGCAGGAATTACCACCGCTTTCTGAGGTCAAAGAACTGGACAAAGGCGATCCAGAGCTGGATATGGGTGATGACTTTGCTGATCAGCGCATACTGGAGTTACCAGAAGACGCTATTGACGAAAGTAGTTTTGAGACAAGCGAATCCGAGCAGGCTGATTTGATAGCCGAAGAAGAAGCAGTAGCCTTGTCTAAGAAGCCACTTGACGAAATTCTCAATTTGCAGCCAGAGAAGGAAGAAGATAATTCCGACGAGTTGGATGACGACGAGGGTGAAGAACTGCTGGATCCAGACGCGGAAAAGCCAATAGAAGAAATGCTGGATGAAGAACTAGGTGAATTTGAATCAGATAACGAGGTAGATGCGGAGTTGGCTGATTCTGAGGAAGAAGTTACTGTTGCTGATCAGGACGAGAGCGATGAGCCTGTGGTTAGCGAAACCGAATCATCAGATGTCGACGAAGACGATGATAAAGAAGAACACTAATCAGCATCACGCCCTTTAATGAATAAACAATCCAAACGAAACTAACATGACTGAAAAGCTACAAAAAGTATTAGCCCGTGCCGGTTTTGGATCGCGCCGGGAAATCGAAACCTGGATTGTGAAAGGGCGAGTGAAAGTTAACGGTAAAATCGCCGTTATTGGCGACCGGGTGGACGACTCTGACAAGGTGGTTGTCGATGGTAAAAAACTGTCGCCACAGAAAAAAACACGCCATGAGCGACGGGTTATATTATATAACAAGCCCGAAAATGAAATTTCGTCACGCAAAGATCCCGACGGCAGAAAGACTGTATTTGATAATCTGCCTGTACTTAAACACGGTCGATGGGTTGCAGTTGGGCGGCTGGATATTAATACCAGTGGCCTGTTGTTATTTACCACTGATGGCGAACTTGCCAACAAACTAATGCATCCCAGCTCTCAAATTGAAAGAGAATATGCAGTTCGAGTTATGGGCGACGTAACGCCAGCTATGATTCAGGACATGCATAAAGGTGTAATGATCGAAGGTAACCTTTGTCGATTCACCGATATTCAACACTATGGCGGCGAAGGTGTTAACCAGTGGTATCACGTAGTATTAATGGAAGGTCGTAACAGGGAAGTGAGAAAATTGTGGGAGTCTCAGGGCTTGAAAGTAAGTCGGCTGAAACGAGTGCGGTTTGGTCCTTTGTTTATTCCCAGCAAAATTTCCCGAGGCAGGTTTCACGAGCTGGGAAGAATGGATATAGAAAAACTGCTTAAACTGGTCAGTGTTTAAGGAGCAAAGAGAAGCCTCCGTTGCTGACGTACCTCGTTCAGCCGGGTCGCCGGGTACTGGGGTATTCGAAACTCATAGACTTCAAAGACTATTACAATTAGATCGACTCGAACCCTCTGACGTTCAATGCTTGGCCGTGTATCGACTTGGCCTCGGGGCTCATCAAGTACAGATAAACAGGCATTAATGATTCGGCGGTGGGTTGTGTTTCCGGATTTTCAGCCGGGTAGGCATCACGCCTCATTAGTGTTCGAGTGCCTCCAGGATTAAGACTGTTCACCCTAATTGATGTTGTGTTTTCAAGCTCTTCGGCAAGGGTTTGCATTAAGCCTTCAATTGCAAATTTCGATACGCCATAGGCGCCCCAATAAGCTCGACCTGTGCGGCCAACACTGGATGAGGTGAATATCATTCTGGCATCTGCTGATCGACTTAATGCTGGAATTAAAACCTTACTAAGATGAAAAGCCGCATTCACATTAACCTGCATGAGGTCGCTCCAGTCCTGGTCGGGGTAAAACTCGATTGGAGTTCTAGCGCCCAATAACGCGGCGTTATGAATCACGCCGTCGAGACTTTCATATTGATCGTTTATAGAATCAGCGAGTATTTTGTAATCTTCTATTGATGCTGTTTTGAAATCTATGGGATGAATGACTACTTTGCCTGGATGAAGTTCTTCAATTTCATCATAAACTGATTCCAGTTTACTTTGGGTTCGACCAAGGAGAACTAAACTAGCTCCGTGCTCTGCAAATGATTTGGCACAGGCTTTACCTATTCCATCACTTGCGCCGGTTATCAAAATGGTTTTATCGGTTAAAAAATTAGCGGGGGCTTTGTATTGAAATGTCATATCAGGCGAATTTAAGTAAGTTTAATAAGGGTTCTATTTGGTCGGCGGATTGCAATATAAAATCTGCATACCAATCTTCCACCTTTGCATCACACGCAAGGTAGCCATAAGCAGCGGCTATTGCAATCACGTCAGCATTTTTTGCCGCTTGTATATCACGAATATGATCGCCTATATAAACGGTGCGTTCAGTGTCGCATCCAAGCTTCTGACAGGCCAGCAGAATTGATTCAGGATGAGGCTTTCGCTCACTTACATGATCGGGGCAGACCAGCACTTTACATCGGTGGGTAAGCTCAAGCTTTTCTAGTAGTAAGACTGTGTATTTCTCAGGTTTATTGGTTACGATTCCCCAGGGGATTTGCGAGTTCTCAAGTTTTAGCAGTAACTCATTTAAGCCTGGGTAAAGGCTTGCCTCGGTGGATTCCAGCTGTATGTAGTAAAGATCCAGTAAGCGCTGATTGAGTCGTAAGAAATCTTTATGATCTTCTTCAATATTAAAGGCCAGTTTTACTAGCGCGCGTGCACCGTCAGATACTGTTTGATGGATTGATTCGGCAGAAATTGCGGACTTGTCATGCTCTGCTAATAGCAGATTTACCACCGTGACAAAATCTATGACTGTATCAATTAATGTGCCATCAAGATCGAATAGCACGCATTCTATTGATGTTTCTAGCTCGAGGCTCATTCTATGCCGCGCTCTTGCTTGTCATCAGCTTTTGAGTAACAGGCGATGTAATTCACATCAATGTTATTTCCTAGAAAATATTTCTTGCTTAACAGGTTGTAGCCCATGCCAATCTGATTTTCGAGCTGTAGATTGCATTGCCGGCACCAGGCGGCCAATTCGGATGGTTTGATGAACCTTGCGTAATCATGCGTTCCTTTAGGGAGTAAACCAAGAATATATTCAGCGCCTAATACGGCAAACAGATAGGATTTTGGGTTTCGGTTTATTGTTGAGAAAAATACTTTGCCGCCTGGTTTTACCAAATCATAGCAAGCTCTGATCACCGACGATGGGTCCGGAACGTGTTCAAGCATCTCTAAACAGGTGACCACGTCAAATTGCTCTGGATTGCTCGCTGCAAATTTCTCTGCTGATGATTTTTGGTAGTCAATTTCAAGTTTACTCTCTAGCTGATGAAGCCTGGCCACTGCTAAAGAGGCATCTGCCATGTCAATTGCTGTTACTTCGGCTCCATGGTGCGTCATAGCCTCTGATAAAATGCCGCCACCACAGCCCACATCAAGTACTTTCTTGCCTGCCAGGTTAATCTGTTGGCTTATGTAGTTCATTCGTAGCGGATTTATTTCATGCAGTGGTTTAAATTCACTATTGCTGTCCCACCATCTGGAAGCCAGACTTTCAAATTTTCGTATTTCTAATTCGTCTACATTTTCCATTAGTGATTCAAGCCTTCTGTGCTGCTTCAAGTTGCTGTTGCCATTCATAGCTTGTGACTTTAATCAGATCGCGATCCAGAGTCTGTAGCTCTCCTTCTAGTAGCAGTAGCTCGCCGCCACACCAAACATGGGAGACCTGTGAAGCCTGAGTTGAATAAACTAGCTGAGAGAGCGGATTGTATACAGGCATGCTATTGAGGCTGTCTAGGTTAACAGCGGTAATGTCAGCGAATTTTCCCGGCTCCAGTGTGCCGATGAGTTCTTCCATGCCCAGGGCTTTTGCGCCATTTATGGTAGCCATTTCTAGCGCTTGCTGCGCTGGTAAGGCGCTGGCATTGTCGGCTACAACTTTTGCTAGTAAGGCGGCTGTGCGCATTTCAGAGAACATATCTAGATCGTTATTACTGGCACAGCCATCGGTGCCGAGTGCAACATTGACACCGTGTTCGAGAAGCTCACTTACTTCGCAAAACCCGCTCGCCAATTTCATATTAGACTCAGGACAGTGAACTACGTGGGCGCCATGTTCGGCGAGTAATTTCATTTCGGTAGAATTCAGCTGCGTAGCATGTACACAAACCAAACCTGGGTTAATTAGCCCTAAATCAGCGAGTCGTTGCAGTGGGCGACGCCCATCATTTTTAATTGCATCAGCGACTTCTTGCGCCGTTTCATGAACGTGCATATGAACGGGGATACCCAGCTCTTCAGCGAGCATAGATAATTTCTGCAGCGGGGCATCGGAAACTGTATAAGGGGCGTGAGGGCCAAAAGCTGTATACACCAATTCACTATGGCGATAGTCATCATGTAAATTTGTGGCTTTGGAAATATATTCATCTGCGTCTTGAGCCCATACAGTAGGAAAGTCGAGAACAGGACTGGCTAATTGGGCTCGAAGTCTGGCTTCGATTACCGACTTAGCTACGATGTCAGGGTAAAAGTACATATCTGCAAAGCAGGTGGTGCCGGACCTGATCATTTCAGCAATCGCCAGTGTGGTTCCTTGCTGGACAAAAGATTCACTAACGAACTTGCTTTCAAGGGGCCAGATTTTTTTCTCTAACCACTGCTCTAAAGGTATATCATCTGCAATGCCGCGAAACAGGGACATTGCCGCATGTCCATGAGCATTTACCAATCCGGGTATGAGTGCATGACTGCCAAGCCGGGTTATCTGTTGGGCTGAAATCGTTTCGCTGCCGACATCGCTGGGACAAATTGCTACTATTTTTTTGTCGCGAATAGCGATGCAATGATCTTCCAATACGGCCCCTTGGGGCGCGACGGGGATAATCCACTTTGCATGTATCAACAAATCGGCATTTATGTTGTTTTCGGTGTTCAAATCAACCCCATATCAAACGGCAAATTAAGGCAGGTTTTTGGAAAAAGATAGTGCGCGATTATACCTATAAAAATGTAAAATTGCGCCCCTGCCGAATACTCGCAAAAAGTGTCGGAAATTGTTGATAAAACACGAGATTTTACTAGCTTTAAACCCCTTTTTGGCTGTCTTCTCTTTGGCGCTTTATGTTACAATCTAGCACCTTCATGAGGCTTGTTTAAACCCTCAATTTTATCTGCGGATTTAGCGTAATTAAAGTGCGCAATCGGCCGTTAAAGTAACTAGGAAACGCATAAATACTCTGTTCGTTTTTGTGCCAATATTATGAACAAGCCAACGTCGCCCCACGTGACGTTTTACCCCCTGGGAATAGTTAGTCTATGACTGAGTTTGCCAAGCAGGTATTACCTGTTGCCTTAGAAAGTGAAATGCGTGAGTCCTATCTCGCCTATGCAATGAGCGTGATCGTAGGGCGGGCATTACCTGATGCCAGAGATGGCTTGAAGCCGGTACACCGTCGCGTGTTATTTGCGATGAACGTGTTGTCTAACGACTACAATAAACCTTACAAAAAATCAGCACGTATTGTTGGCGATGTCATTGGTAAATATCACCCTCATGGTGATAGCGCTGTCTACGACACCATCGTGCGTCTGGCACAGAGCTTTTCCTTAAGATATCCATTGATAGATGGTCAGGGTAATTTTGGCTCCATTGATGGCGATTCCGCTGCTGCTATGCGATACACAGAAATCCGCATGGCCAAGATTGCACATGACCTGCTGGCAGACCTCGATAAAGATACTGTTGATTTTTCTCCGAATTACGATGGCACGGAGCAAATTCCTGATGTAATGCCAACTCGTATCCCTAACTTACTAGTGAATGGTTCGTCTGGTATTGCGGTTGGCATGGCGACTAACATTCCACCGCACAACCTTATCGAAGTAATTGGAGGCGTGATTGCGCTTCTGGATAACCCTGATATCGATATTGACGGCCTGATGGAATATATAAAAGGGCCCGATTTTCCTACTGCCGGAATCATTAATGGTAGAGCGGGTATCGTTCAAGCTTACCGCACGGGAAGAGGCCGCATTTATATGCGTGCCAAAGCTGAGATTATCGAAAATGATAAAACCGGCAAACAAACAATCATCGTTCATGAAATTCCATACCAGCTTAATAAATCCAAGCTTATTGAAAAAATTGCTGAGCTGGTTAAAGAAAAGAAAATTGAAGGTATCACCGAGCTACGTGACGAGTCTGATAAAGATGGTTTGCGTATTGTTATTGAGTTGCGCAAAGGTGAAATGGGAGAGGTAGTCCTTAATAACCTCTACGCCCAAACTCAAATGCAGTCAGTTTTTGGCATTAACATGGTTGCCCTTATAGATGGACAGCCGAGATTACTTAACCTCAAGGAAGCTCTGGATTCCTTTATACGGCATCGTCGTGAAGTCGTTTCTCGTCGCACTAGCTATTTATTAAGAAAAGCCAGAGAAAAAGGCCACCTTCTCGAAGGACTGGCAGTTGCCCTTGCCAATATTGATGCCGTGATTGCATTGATTAAAGCATCGCCAACATCTGCTGAAGCGAAAGTAAAACTTCTAGAACGTTCATGGAAGTCTGACAGTGTGCTGAAAATGCTCGGCGAAGTTGGTGCCGACGCATGTCGACCAGAAGGACTGGATTCGAAATATGGATTGAAAGATCAGGAATATTTCCTAACCCCTGAGCAGGCGCAAGCAATCTTAGAGCTTAGATTGCATCGTCTTACTGGTTTGGAACATGAAAAGCTGATCAATGATTACCAGGAATTGCTTAAGCAAATTGCTGACTATATGGATATTTTAGATAACCAGCCGCGGTTATTAAGTGTGGTCCGTGAAGAACTAGAACAAGTTCGAGACGAATATGGCGATGAGAGGCGTACTGAAATTGTAGGCTCACAGCTCGACCTAACGATGGAAGATTTAATCTCCGAAGAAGATCGTGTAGTGACTATTTCAAAAACTGGCTATGCCAAGGCGCAGCCATTAGCAGACTACTCCGCACAAAGACGCGGAGGAACAGGCAAGGCCGCAGCATCGGTGAAAGATGAGGATATTGTTGAACACTTGTTAATAGCAAACACTCACGACACTTTGCTATGTTTTAGTAGTACAGGAAAAGTATTTTGGCTAAAAGTATTCATGATTCCTGTGGCGAGCCGTATATCTCGCGGAAAACCAATTATTAATATCCTTCCGCTTGAAGAAGGAGAGCGTATTACCAGTATGTTGCCAGTTAGAGAATATTTGGAAGATCGTTTTGTGTTCATGGCTACTTCTAATGGCACAGTGAAAAAGACTGCTCTCACCAATTTTGCAAGACAGCGCAGTGTTGGTTTAAGGGCTATCGAACTGGATGAAGGTGATGAACTGGTTGGCACAGCAGAAACTGATGGCACGAAAGATGTAATGCTTATTAGCAGTAGCGGTAAAACTATTCGCTTCAATGAAAACGATGTTCGCGCTATGGGCCGGACTGCTCGTGGCGTTAGGGGAATCAAAATGGCGGAAGGGTTTAAAATGATAGCCCTGATTATTCCAGACGCCGACAAACAAATTCTTACAGTGAGTGAAAACGGATACGGCAAACGAACTCAGACAGAAGACTTTCCTGTTTATGGACGAGGCGGCCAGGGTGTTATTGGCATGCAGGTTAGTGAGCGAAACGGTGCGGTGGTAGGTGCTGTACAGGTATCAGAAAGCGATGAAATAATGCTGATTTCCGATAAAGGTACTCTGGTGAGAACGCGCGTTGAAGAAGTCTCTGTACAAGGCAGGAACACGCAAGGCGTACGCTTGATTCGCTTAAAAGCAGGGGAAAAACTGGTTGGTCTGGAGCAGGTAGACGAACCGGAAGCGCCTGAAGTTTTCGAGGATGATGCTGATGAGGGATCTTCTGACGCAGAATAAATTGGAAATTTTCAACCGCATTCTAATTTAGGGTGATTCAAACTGACTACCTAACAGTTACTTTAGCTAATATGTTCAGGTATTAGCTTTATTCAAATTTCGGCAGCAAAATACATAGCCGCCATAATAGCCACCATAAATGACTGACATTTCTAATTCTACTAAAGACACAAAAGTAGCTTACCTGGGACCGGCCGGAACTTATACCCAGTTGGCGGCGCTAAGACAGTTCGGCGATGAGTGTATTTATGTAGATTGTTCCAGTATTGATGATGTTTTTGCAGCAGTTGAAAATAACAGCACGCACTATGGTGTTGTGCCTGTAGAAAATTCTACAGAGGGTGCAATTAATAATACGCAAGATTGTTTGATAGACAGCAATGTAACAATAGTTGCGGAAAAAGTAGTGTCAATTGAACACAACTTTCTTGTTCGTAAAAACAGCGATGCTGCAAATATTGATTCAATAGCGTCACATAAACAATCATTGGCTCAGTGCAGGAAATGGTTGTCAGCAAATTACTCAGGTGTAAAACAAGTGGAATGCGCTAGCAATGCCGAAGCGGCAAAGTTGGCGCAGAGTACGCAGGGCGTTGCGGCAATAGCGGGAGAGATGGCGGCGCGAATTTATGATTTAGAAATTCTAGATTCAAAAATTCAGGATCAAAAAAATAATAGCACTCGTTTTTTGATACTGGCCAGCAAAAATACTGAAACTGAACCTAGTGGTAACGACAAAACAAGCTTGTTGCTATATACCGAGAATAAGCCAGGGTCACTATTCAGGCTATTGCAACCATTTGAAGAGTTGCAGATTAGTTTAAGCAAAATCGAAACCAGGCCATCGAAAAAAGAAGCGTGGGAATATGTGTTCTTCATTGATTTTGAGGGGCATGTAAAAGATGACAATATAGCTGTTCTATTCGAGCGTTTATATTCATCGGCGGTTGAAATAAAGGTCCTTGGTTCATACCCATCACGTCGTCATTCAGATTGAATACTATGCTTACACGGATCGAATTAAGTGAGTGATATCGCTGAAAAGTCTATTCTTATTATTGGCCTTGGTATGATTGGCGGGTCAGTCGCACGTGGATTAAGAAAAGCTTTGCCTCATCGAGTACTCCTTGCGTGCGATAAGAGCTCGGAAACTCTTGAGCAGGCAAAGCAGGACAAAGTAATAGACGAGAGCGGTACCATCGCGGCGATGTGCGCTAAAGCAGATGTCGTCATTGTTGCATTGCCTCCGCTGACTATTGCCAGGCTATTGCCGGAGATTGCATTGCACTGTAAGAGCGATGCAATTATTACAGATGTTGCAAGCGTTAAGTCACATGTGCTGGCTATATCACGAGAGCTAGGCGAAGATTTTCAACGCAAATTCGTTCCCGCTCATCCTATCGCCGGTTCAGAAAAAAGCGGATATGACGCATCCATTAGTGACCTGTTTACTAATCGTAATGTAATCATTACGCCTCAAAGCATGAATGCTCCGGAGTCAATCGCCGTCATTAACAGCCTATGGCGAAGCTTAGGGGCGAATGTGCTGGGAATGAGTAGTGAAAGACATGACGAGGTGCTTGCGGCAACCAGTCATCTTCCACATCTACTGGCATATGCGATTGTGGATGTGCTCGTAAAGCAGGAGCAAAGTGAAGATATTTTTCGCTATGCTGCAGGCGGGTTTGCCGATTTTAGCCGCCTGGCATCCAGCGACGCCAGAATGTGGGCAGATATTTTTATAGCGAACAGCGCCGCGACTGGTAGAGTTCTGGATGCCTATATTGAAAATTTACATAGCCTGAAAACGGCAATAGAAAACAAAGACCACGACTATTTGAAAAATGTTTTTTCACAGGCAAAGCAGACACGCGATAACTTCATCAATACACACTTTAAACCTACAAATCAGGAAACAATGAGCAACAGTAAATTAAAATTTTGTGTTGATCCCGGCGGATCAATTGAAGGAACGATTCGAGTTGCCGGCGATAAATCTATTTCTCATCGTTCAATTATATTAGGTGCTATAGCTGATGGTACTACGCATATTAAGGGTTTCTTAGAGGGAGAAGATGCACTTAATACCGTCGCTGCCTTTAGAGAAATGGGCGTTACTATTGTCGGCCCTGAAAACGGTGAGCTGACGATTTATGGCGTTGGTAAACACGGTTTGAAAGCGCCGCGTAAATCGCTGTACATGGGAAATTCTGGAACCGCCATGCGGCTGCTAACGGGCCTGCTATCGGCGCAATCGTTTAGTAGTGAGCTAACAGGCGATGAGTCACTTTCCCAGCGTCCAATGAATAGAATTGTAAAGCCGCTTCGAGAAATGGGTGCGCTAATAGATACGGACACCGATGGTACTCCACCGCTAAAAATTACTGGACGTCCTTTAAAGGGAATTAAATACGACATGCCAATGGCCAGTGCTCAGGTTAAATCCTGTCTGTTGCTTGCAGGTCTTTATGCTGAAGGACTCACCGAAATATCCGAACCCGCGCCTTGCCGAGATCACACGGAACGAATGTTAAGTGGTTTTTCCTATCCGATGAAAAAATACACAGATGAAGGGACGTGTGGCGTCGAAGGAGGTCACAATCTTTCCGGGACCGAAATTGAAGTACCGGCGGATGTGTCATCAGCGGCATTTTTTATGGTAGCTGCAGCGATTACGCCAGGCTCAGACTTAATGCTTGAGCATGTTGGTATTAACCCAACGCGTATTGGAATCGTTAATTTGTTGGGCAAGATGGGAGCGGACATTAGCTTAAGTAATGAGAGGCTTGTAGGTGGGGAGCCTGTCGCTGACCTGAGAATTCGGTATCGTCCCCTCAAAGGGATTGAAGTGCCAATGGATCAGATTCCTCTGGCAATCGATGAATTTCCAGTGCTATTTGTTGCGGCGGCCTGTGCTGAGGGCAAAACCTTATTACACGGAGCAGAAGAGTTACGGGTTAAAGAAAGCGATCGCATAGATGCAATGGCAAAAGGACTCGAAATATTAGGCATACGAGTAGAAACCTTCCCGGATGGTATTTGTATAACCGGGGGTGATATCGGTGGTGGCTGTGTTGATAGCTTTGGTGATCATAGAATTGCCATGTCATTTGCTATTGCTGGACTGCGGGCGAAATCGACTGTGACTATAGCCAATTGTGGCAATGTGGCCACTTCATTCCCTGATTTTGTGGAGTTGGCGAGTCATGTTGGAGTCAAAATTGTCGCAAGTGTTGAGTAGTACATGAGCAACGCTCGGGTTATTGCGATAGATGGACCTTCTGGGTCTGGTAAAGGCACGATTGCTTCGCTTGTAGCCGACAATCTTGGCTATAAGCTTCTGGACAGTGGTGCGCTGTATCGAGTGCTCGGAGTCGCCGTCTTAAAATACAATATCGACATAAATAAGCCGTCGGCAGTCGCGGAGCTAGCTGGCAAACTGAATATCGAGTTTGGGCGCGGTGGCCCTGGAACCTTATGGTTAGACGGAGAAAGCGTTACTAAGGAAATACGTACAGCCATTGCCAGTGATATGGCGTCAACACTAGGCGCTATGCCCGCAGCGAGGGAGGCCTTGTTGGAGGCGCAGCTGGGGTTTCGACAGCCGCCAGGGCTGGTAGCGGATGGAAGGGATATGGGGACGGTAGTATTTCCTGATGCCAGGCCTAAAATTTACCTTACAGCCAGCCCCGAGGAGAGAGCTGAGAGGCGATATAAGCAGTTGATAGGTAAGGGTATTGATGCTATTCTGCCCGACCTTTTGCGAGACCTAAAAGAGCGAGATCAGCGTGATAGTGAACGCACAATCTCGCCGCTTAAGCCCGCTAAAGATGCTGTTATTATTGACACAACTAATTTGGATATAGATCAGGTTGTTTCTCAGGTACTTGAACTGGTAGCTGGTAGTTAGAAATAAGTAGTTAAAGCTAGGTGGTTAAAGCCCGGCAAGAAACCGTTGTAGATTATAAGCAGTGAAACTGTTCTTTGGTTGTAACACCAGAATTGGCAACCATAGAATTAAACTTAATTACCCCGCACACTGGAGCGCGGAAAGTTATAAGTCATATTAAATATGCTTTATAACTATTTGAAATAATTGGATTAACTAATGACCGAAAATTTTGCAGAACTATTTGAACAAAGCCTTACAGAAATAGATATGACCCCAGGTGCCATCGTAACCGGCACCGTGATAGAAATAGATTCGGACTGGGTAACAGTCCACGCCGGCCTCAAATCAGAAGGTGTTATTGCCAGAATCGAGTTCCTCGACGAGCAGGGCAATTTTTCACTTGAGGTTGGAAATGAAGTTAAAGTTGCACTAGAAACTGTTGAAGATGGAACTGGTGCGACACGCCTGTCCAGAGAAAAGGCAAAACGTGCTGAATCATGGATGGAGCTGGAAGCGGCACATGAGAAGAACGATATCGTTACCGGTATTATCAATGGCAAGGTCAAAGGCGGTTTTACTGTCGATTTAAACAATATTCGTGCCTTCCTGCCTGGTTCACTAGTCGATGTACGCCCAGTGCGCGATACATTGCATCTTGAAGGTCAGGTACTTGAATTCAGACTAATTAAGCTAGATCGTAAGCGCAACAATGTGGTTGTTTCGCGGCGTGCGGTTCTAGAATCAGTGAGCACAGAAGAAAGAGATGCTCTGCTAGAAAAACTACAAGAAGGTATGTCTGTTAAGGGTATTGTTAAGAACCTTACTGACTACGGTGCCTTTGTTGACCTTGGTGGTGTTGATGGTTTGCTGCATATCACTGATATGTCTTGGAAACGAATTAAACACCCAAGCGAAATCGTTAATGTTGGCGATGAGATCGATGTGAAGATACTCAAATATGATCGTGATCGTAATCGAGTGTCTCTGGGTCTTAAGCAGTTAGGTGAAGATCCTTGGGTGGCCATTAAAGCGCGTTATCCTGAGAAGACAAAGGTTAAAGCTATTGTTACTAACCTTACTGACTACGGTTGTTTTGCCGAATTGGAAGAGGGTGTAGAAGGCCTGGTTCACGTCTCTGAAATGGATTGGACTAATAAAAACATTCATCCTTCAAAAGTCGTGCAGCTTGGCGATGAAGTTGATGTAATGATATTAGATATCGACGAAGAGCGTCGTCGAATCTCATTAGGCATTAAGCAATGTTTTCAAAATCCTTGGGATGGCTTTGCTGAGAATTTCAAGAAAGGTGATAAAATCTCCGGTAGCATCAAGTCAATTACAGATTTTGGTATATTTATTGGTCTTGACGGAAATATTGACGGCCTTGTACATCTTTCTGATATTTCCTGGGAAGAATCTGGCGAAGAAGCCGTTCGAGAATTTAAGAAGGGTGACGAGATCGAAACAGTCATTCTTTCCATCGACCCAGAGCGCGAGCGAATTTCGCTTGGTGTGAAGCAACTCGAAGATGATCCTTTCATGAACTATGCAAGCGAGTTTGAGAAAGGCAGCATAGTGAAAGGTGTAGTGACAACTCTAGAAGCAAAATCTGCAATTGTGACATTGGCGGAAGGCGTTGAAGGTGTATTACGAGCTTCTGAAATAAGCCGCGATAAAGTAGAAGATGTGCGCACTGCATTGACCGAGGGAGCTGAAATCGATGTTAAGATTGTCAGCGTGGATCGCAAAAACCGAGTTCTCAGCTTGTCAATTAAAGCAATTGAGATGGACGATGAGAAAGCGGCCGTGAAGGATCACAAAGCTGATGTAGCCGATGTATCACCGGGCACAATTGGTGATCTCATTAAGGCAGAGATGGATAAGAGCTAGCTAGCAAACCCGAAAGAGGGTATTACACTCTCTTTCGGATTTACCTGAACGGATAATGCGCGTTGGAATTTAATTGCATCGCACTGGTACAGGGGATTATCGATGACTAAGTCTGAACTTATTGACCGTATAGCGGGAAAACAAACCCAACTCTCATCCAAGGATGTTGAGCTGGCGGTTAAAGCCGTTATTGAATACATGTCTTTGGTGTTATCCGAAGGTGGTAGGATAGAGATTAGAGGGTTCGGCAGTTTTTCACTGCATTATCGTATTCCTCGCATAGGGCGAAACCCAAAAACCGGTACACCGGTGGCCTTAAGTGGAAAATATGTGCCGCATTTCAAGCCAGGAAAAGAGTTGCGTGATCGAGTCAACACCAGCATGTTGGTAGAGAATCACATGTAATTCAGCTGTTCGGCTGATAGAAACAAAAACGGCATATCCTTTTGGGTTATGCCGTTTTTGTTTCTATCGGTATTGATTTACTCGCAGTATTTATACTGTCTATGAAATAATAGGTCTTGTCTTAAATCTACAAGTAGCCGAACCGGGATGATTTCCGCGATGCGTCAGATTGCACGATTGTTATCAGGATTTTTTTTGATACTGATGTTTGTCATCAGCGCGGCTTTCTCGTATTTCAATTCGACCCCTGTAATTATCAAATTCGCTAACTGGCAACTTCCCCCCGTACCCGTATCGGTATGGATAATTGGGGCATTTGTTACGGGAGGAATGCTAGGGCTATTGCTTGGATTGGGCATATTTCGTAATTTGAAATCAAGATCCGAGATTAGACGGCTTCGCAGATTGTTAGATCAGGCCGAACAGGAAGTACAGCAATTGCGCCGCACCTCAATAAAAGATTTACGTAAATAATGGATAGCATAAGTTTTTACTTTCTATTGCTAATAGCAATTGTTGCGGGCTGGCTCATGAGCCGATTTATGTATCCGCGGAATAAAATTCAGGATAAATCCCACAATGATTTATTTGAAGATTATTTTGTGGGTTTGAACTATCTGCTTAATGATGAGCCTGATGAAGCTATTGATACCTTTATAAACGCTCTGGAAATCAATAGTGAAACTATTGAAACCCACCTTGCATTAGGCGCGCTGCTTCGTCGTAGAGGCAAAGTGGATAAGGCGATTAAAGTTCATCATGCTCTATTGGCGAGGCCAGAGCTCGAGCAAGGGTTCTCGGGGTCGGCCAGGTTGCAGCTAGCGCAGGACTATATCTCCGCTGGCTTGCTTGATCGAGCAGAGCGTCTACTAAATGAAGTTTTAAATGAAAATAAAAATTTCAAATGGGAGGCGCTGCGTTTTCTTATTACTATTTACCAGACAGAAAAAGAATGGGAACAGGCGATAAGCTCCTCAAGTATGATGCTCGCCAATCCTACCTTTAAAAAGGATATAGAGCTGCGCGCTGCCGCCGCGCACTACTGTTGTGAAATTGCAGAACAATTACTCGAAAGCAATAACGATGCCGGAGCCAGGGCGAGTATAAAGCGTGCCTTCACTTTCGATAGACGAAATATTCGCGCGTCATTTTTGTTGGCAAAAATTGAACAACGTCGTGGTAAGTTTAAAGCGGCAATTAAAGAATTAGTTCGTATTCTTGCCAGTAATCCAGACTTTATTGGTCAGTTGTTGCAACCTCTTTCAGATTGTTATGAGCAGCTTGGCAGCAGCGCCGGCTTTGAAAAGTTGTTGAGGGATAGCTTGCTTGATAGTGTGGACGTTAATGTGATGCTCACTCTAACTGAATTGATACAGGAAAATTCAGGGAGTGAATCGGCACTCTCATTCCTAAAGCAGCAGCTCAGTATAAACCCTTCAATGGCCGGTCTGCTAAAGCTGCTTGGGCTGCAAATTGGTGATGCTGATGATAAAAGTGATGCAGGGGAAAGTCTGCGCGCAGTTCAGAAACTGTTGAAAGAAATGCTTCAAAAAAGCGCTGAATATCAGTGTAATCACTGTGGCTTTGAGTCTAGGAAATTTTACTGGATGTGTCCAAGTTGTAAAAAGTGGGATCGAATCAAGCCGATGGCACAGTCAGCCTTACGTTGATTTTCTGTACTGTTATAGATTTAGTTAAAAAGGGGTTAGGTAAATAGTGACAAAGAAAATAATTGTAGCGCTTGATTTTAATGCTGAAGACAAGGCTCTGTCGTTGCTTGACTCATTGGATGCGAAACAATGCCGGGTGAAAGTTGGTAAGGAATTGTTTACTGCCTGTGGCCCGCAGCTGATTACGAAAATTCAAGATCGAGGCTTTGATATTTTTCTTGATCTAAAGTTCCACGATATTCCAAATACAGTCGCGAATGCCGTGCGAGTGGCTGCAGACATGGGTGTGTGGATGTTAAATGTGCACGCCTCTGGCGGGCGGGAGATGATGGAAAAGGCGAGGGAGGCTCTAGAAGAATCTGGTAGCGAAAGGCCGTTATTGATAGCCGTAACTGTTCTCACAAGTCTTGCCGAGGATGATCTTAGGCAAATTGGAATTGAAGTCAGCACCGAAGAACAAGTAAGCAGGCTTGCCTTTCTTAGTCACGATGCGGGTCTGGATGGTGTTGTTTGCTCTGCAGCCGAAACACGTTTGTTGCGAGCGCAACTGCCAGCAGAATTCTGCCTGGTTACACCAGGAATTCGTCGTGCAGCTGATGCCAGCGGTGATCAAAAACGTGTTCTTGGCCCGGCCGAGGCTATTAGCAATGGTAGCAGTTACCTGGTTGTGGGTAGGCCAATTACCCAGGCGGAGTCCCCGAGTGATGCTCTGGCGGAATTTAATTTGGCTGTAGCTAGCGTTAGTTAATTTCTTGACTAAGCTTTTGTGAACAGCATTGAGCTGTTTTCATTAAATTAGCGATAAGGAAATTACTATGACTAAATTAGTTTGGTTAAAAACGGCAGTAGCAGCGGTAGTAGCAACACTAATGCTTACATTGACTCCATTAGCATTGGCAGCAGACGCGGTTCATAACACTACGCAACAGATCTCCATGCTGGATATAAACTCCGCCGATGCTGTAGCTATAGCAGAAGCCCTTGAAGGCGTCGGCATGGTTAAGGCTCAGGAAATTGTGGCGTACCGTGAACTGTTTGGAAACTTCCACTCAATTGAAGAGCTGGTAGAAGTGCAGGGGATTGGAGACGCTACTGTAGAGCGAAACCGCGGTCGTATCATTATTGTGAATAAATAAGCAGATTTTGGATTGATGCAATATTGATGTTGGCGAAATGACACTGATGGAAATCAATATCGACTACATTTCAAAGCTGTAATATTTTCGCAATTTTACCTTTCAGGCACTTTCGTAGTTATACGAAAGTGTCTGATTTTATTACTGAAAATTCCTCAAAGCTGGATATAATAGCTACTCCGTTAGTCGCTCTCAGGTTTCCTCGCAAATGCCGCTTCTGTATCTCATGGCAGGCTTATTCATTGCATCAGCTTTACTGACTGGCCTGTTGTGGCTTGTGGCTCCACGAATTCATTTGCTTGATATACCGGTAGAGCGCAGTGCGCACTCAAAACCTGTTGCTGTTGGTGGCGGAATTGGGGTCGTGATTTTATGTTTCCTGGTCGTGTTGTATTACTCCCGATCCGGGCTTATCCCCTTCGAAGAGTCGATGGCTTTGCTTGCGGCTCTAGCGATAGCATTTTTAGGATTGATCGACGATTTAACTCAGCTTCATATTCGCTGGCGTATTCCTATGCAGTTCATAGCGGCTATGTGGGTTGTTTGGTGGCTACCGATAGTGCCGGCAATCAATTTAGGCTTGTTTGTTATCGAAAACCCCTGGGTATTAACTTGTTTAGCCGTTGTGGCCCTGGTGTGGCTTTTAAACTTGTTTAACTTTATGGATGGAATTGATGGCATTGCCGGTAGTGAGCTGGTGTTTGTAAACTTACTGTCATTATTAGTTGTTATAAATAGTGGGGATGACGTTTTGGCGTTGCTGTCGGCGACCTTCGCCGCTACAGCTGCTGGCTTCCTACTTTGGAACTGGTCACCTGCAAAAATATTTATGGGGGATGTTGGTAGCGGCTTTGCGGGCTTTAGCCTGGGCATAATGGCACTATTGTCAATGCAGCACGGCAGTATGACTGTATGGACCTGGGTGTTGTTGTTAGGGGTTTTTATAGTAGATACAGCCGTAACCTTGCTCACACGTTTCAGGCAGAATCAGCGCTGGTATGACGGGCATGCTTCACACGCCTATCAAAATGCAGCAAGGCGCTATCAAAGTCACAGTAAAGTGACGATAACAGTGATATTAATTAACTGTTTGTGGCTGGCGCCTTTGGCATGGCTATCTACAAACCAACCTGATTGGGGGATTTATTTAACCCTGATAGGCATAGTACCGTTAGTATTACTCGCTATTAAACTGGAGGCGGGTAGAACCATGGATTTTAAGGCCATTGCAAAAAAGCTTAAGTCGCTGAATAGTAAGCTAATATAGGGTAGGGACTGCTATGCATTTGTACTCAATACCATTGTCGAGATCTGTAAAACAGATATTAATGATGATTGCTGACAGCGTAATGATCATTCTTGCGCTGGTATTTTCATTTCAATTACTTGGGAAAGACTTTTTCGCGCTTGATCAGCGGTTTTACTTCTACCTTTCTATCGCAACGACTTTAAGCATTCTGGTTTTTATTCGTATTGGCCTGTATCGGGCGATCGTCCTATACATGGGTTTGCAGTCCGGGTTTTTAGTGTTGCAAGGGGTCACAATTGCGAGTTGCCTGGTAGCTGCATCTTATTTTTTCTCACAAACTCCTGAGTCATCAGATTTTTCTATATTGCCAATATTCTGGATGATAGCTCTGCTGTTTATAGGGGGTAGTCGTTTTGTGGCGAAAGTTATGCTGCAAAATCTGATTCAGAATTTTCGACCCAAAGAGCCGGTAATAATATACGGTGCAGGCAGCTCGGGTATGCAGCTGGTAGCGGCATTGCAAAATGGTGATCAGTACCTACCCGTAGCATTTGTGGATGACAGCCACCGTATGCTTGGCAATACGGTGCATGGTGTTAGGGTCTATAGCCCCAATTCCTTGTATGAGCTAATCGAGAGCTTCTCAGTTCGTCAAATTTTACTCGCTATCCCTTCTGCAACCCATGCTGAACGTAAAGAAATATTGAATCGTCTTGAGCATTTGCCAGTGCACGTTAAAACCGTTCCTGACCTTTTTGACATGGTGTCAGGCAAAGTTGGGGTAGACGAGATCAGGGATATTGATATTGAAGACTTGCTTGGGCGCGATATCGTACCTCCCAACCCCGAACTACTCGGCGCATGTATAAGCAATCAGTCAGTAATGGTGACAGGAGCAGGAGGGTCAATTGGCTCAGAGCTTTGCCGACAAATTGTGGCAATTAATCCAGCCAGGCTAGTTCTTCTGGATATATTTGAGTATGGACTGTATGAGCTTGAGAGTGAGCTTCAGCAAAAGCTCGCGACTATTGAAAATGGCGATAAAATTGAAATAATTTCTTTACTAGGATCTGTTTGCAACAAGGAGCAAATGGAGAATGCGATTAAAAGCTTTAAGGTGGACACTGTTTATCATGTTGCAGCTTATAAGCAAGTGCCGATGGTAGAGAAAAACATTGTTGAAGGTGCACATAATAATATATTTGGCACCCTGGTTCCGGCGCAAGCTGCTGAAAAATACAAAGTTAAGAATTTCGTGCTTATTTCAACTGACAAGGCGGTGCGGCCGACGAATATTATGGGCGCGACTAAGAGGTTTGCTGAGCAAGTTTTGCAGGCAATGGCTCAAAGAGGAAGCGATACAAAATTCAGTATGGTTCGTTTTGGGAATGTTCTTGGGTCTTCTGGATCTGTCGTTCCATTGTTTCGAAGGCAGATCAGCATGGGCGGCCCGGTTACTGTTACCCATCCAGAAGTGACTCGGTATTTTATGACTGTTCAAGAGGCTGCGCAGCTAGTAATTCAGGCTGGTTCTATGGCTAAGGGCGGTGATGTTTTTGTTTTGGACATGCATGAGCCTATTAAAATTATTGACTTGGCGAAAAAAATGGTCCACTTAATGGGGTATGACGTCAAGGATGAAAACTCATACAGGGGTGATATTTCGATAGAATATACCGGTCTTCGTCCTGGCGAAAAGCTGTATGAAGAGCTACTAATTGGCGAATCAGTTACGGGAACGATGCATCCAAAAATAATGCGAGCCGAAGAAGAAACTTTGCCGTGGGAAACTTTAGAAGCGTTACTGAGCAGGCTTGCGGTGGCTTGCAAAACTATCGACTTGCAGAAAATTCGCGCATTGTTGATGGAAGCGGTAGATGGGTTTGAGCCGAAGGAGGGGGCTAGTGACCCACTTTGGGACCTGCGCCACTCAACTCATTCGGATATTGATAAGAGCGAGCCAAATAAGATTACGCCATTGTTTAAAGATTAAAAAATTTTGACATATTATTCGATGACATATTAATAATATGTAATATTCTAGGCAGGTACTCACTCACTCGATTTATCACTGTTAAATAAATCATATTAGAGTGAATGAGCATTGTTCGTCTCTGGCGACTTAGTCCTGCTGAGCCGCCGATATAATAATTACTGGTTCGGTTGGCACGTTCTGAAGTCCTCCTTTGCCAGGCCCCGTTGCTACGGTGGCAATTTCGTCAACAATATTCATTCCGTCAATGACCTCGCCAAATACCGCGTAACCAAACCCACGTGTCGTTTCATCCGTATGATTAAGGAAGGCATTGTCAGCTAGATTGATAAAAAACTGGCTGGTGGCACTGTCAATAATGCCTGTACGGGCCATGGCTAACGTGCCGCGACTATTTGGAACAGCAGACGAGGCTTCATTTTTTATCGCATCAAAAGTGGTTTTTTGTACCAGGTCAGGAGTAAACCCGCCGCCCTGAACCATGAATCCTGGTATTACACGATGGAATATAAGCCCATCGAAATAGCCGTTATCGGTATAGCGCAGAAAATTTTCCACTGATATAGGAGCCTTGTCAGCCCATAATTCTATTGTTATTGCGCCTTTGTTTGTTTCTAAAACAACGACTGGATTGTCCTGCGCTATTGTATTCGTGCCCAGCGTCAGAAGTATTGCAAATAATAGTGTTCGCATAGATGGTCTCCATAGGTGCGAAAAGTGGGAATGTCCTTAAATTTGAACTCGGTACTATACATTATCTAGGTTGAGCTTAACCATAGATGAATTTGTCGGAGAGATCATTGGCGCTTTAGGGAGTAACTCAAAATTGATGTAGTAGGACAATATCTCGCAACAATAAAAAACCCGCGCCAGCACTGGGCTGTAGCGGGTTTTTTAGTACTTTGTTTGGCTGCCCAACCAAGACTCGAACTTGGAACCAAGTGATTAACAGTCACCTACTCTACCATTGAGCTATTGGGCAATTACGATCTTCAAGCGCGATTCGATATACAAGGAGTACGTCGAACCGCGCGTATACTAATGAGAAATACTGATCTGGTCAATACTCGCTACACCTGAAGTATCATTATGTTGTAATCTTACGGGTTTGCGCAGACCAGATTTGACATTTAATGAGCTACGAATTCAAGATTAAATCCAGTTTCAAGCCCGCTGGAGATCAACCCCAGGCTATAGCCAGTCTGGTGGAAGGGCTTAATGACGGTTTGCGTGCACAGACCCTGCTGGGTGTTACTGGCTCAGGAAAGACTTTTACGATAGCTAATGTTATCGAGCAGATGCAGCGCCCTACATTGGTTATGGCGCCTAACAAGACGCTTGCCGCTCAACTATACGGTGAATTCAGAGAGTTTTTCCCCAAGAACGCCGTCGAATATTTTGTTTCCTATTATGACTACTACCAGCCTGAGGCCTACGTGCCTTCCTCTGATGTTTATATCGAAAAAGACTCCTCAATAAACGACCATATAGAGCAAATGCGTTTATCTGCGACCAAGGCGTTACTAGAGCGGCCTGATGTGATCGTTGTTGCGACAGTTTCTGCCATATATGGATTGGGAGATCCTAATTCATATCTGAAGATGGTGGTTCATCTGGATCGTGGAGAAAAAATTGATCAAAGAAATCTAATTAAACGATTAACCGACCTGCAATATACCCGAAATGATATGGAGCTAAGGCGCGCCACTTATCGCGTTAGGGGTGATGTAATTGACATTTACCCTGCTGAATCTGAACGCAACGCCATTCGCATAGAGTTGTTTGATGACGAAATTGAAAAGCTATCTCATTTCGACCCGTTAACAGGGAAAGTGATACGAGAAGTTCCGCGTTTAACGGTTTTCCCGAAATCACATTACGTTACGCCTCGAGAAAAGCTGCTAGGGACGTTAGATGACATAAAGCTTGAGTTAAAAGAGCGCCTTGACTTTTTACGCAAAAATAACCGTCTGGTCGAAGCGCAAAGGTTGGAACAGCGGACTAAATTCGACCTCGAAATGATACAGGAACTGGGCTATTGCACAGGAATTGAAAACTATTCCCGATATTTATCTGGTCGATCAGAGGGTGAGCCACCACCGACTTTGTATGATTATCTGCCGACAGAAGCTTTGGTAATAGCCGATGAGTCCCATGTTTCAATCCCACAACTTGGCGCTATGTACAAAGGAGACAGGTCACGAAAGGAAACTCTGGTGGAGTATGGGTTTCGACTACCTTCAGCGCTGGATAATCGCCCCCTACGCTTTGAAGAATGGGAAAACCTGACGCCGCAGATTATTTTTGTGTCTGCGACCCCGGGAAATTACGAGAAAGAACATGAAGGGAGTCGAGTCGAGCAGGTGGTAAGGCCTACGGGTTTGCTGGACCCGGTGCTTGAAGTTCGCCCAGCCTTGTCTCAGGTCGATGACCTGTTATCGGAAGTACGCAGGGTTGCCGCTCAGGAAGAGCGCGTGCTGGTAACGGTGCTGACTAAGCGTATGGCAGAAGATTTGACCGATTATTTGGCTGAGCATGATGTGCGAGTGCGTTACTTGCATTCGGATATCGAGACTGTAGAAAGATCGGAAATACTACGAGACCTGCGTCTGGGGCATTTTGATGTTCTGGTTGGAATCAACTTGCTAAGAGAAGGCTTGGATATTCCGGAAGTATCTCTGGTGGCTATCCTTGATGCGGATAAAGAAGGTTTTTTACGCTCCGAGCGATCTCTTATTCAAACTATTGGCCGCGCGGCACGTAACTTACACGGAAAGGCTATTCTTTATGCCGACCGAATTACAGGCTCCATGCAGCGGGCCATCGATGAGTCGGATAGGCGAAGAAATGTGCAGATGGAGTACAACAAAACCCATAATATTACGCCTAGGGGAGTCAAGACCAAGGTGCTGGATATTATGGAAGGGGCTTACTCAAACCCAGGAACCAGAGTCCGGCGCAAGGAACGAGGCCTTATAGAAAAATCAGGCGCCTTCTTACGCATAGATTTCTCGAATCCAACGTCGATTGTAAAAGGTATAGGTGAGCTGGAAACACAGATGTATGAACACGCAAAAAATCTTGAATTTGAAGAAGCGGCCGATACCAGAGACAAGATTGCCGAACTTAAGAATCAGCTGTTAAAGCAATAACTTAATCCCGATTTTGTCGATAAACCCATCGACACCCGACCCTTAGATTCCGTATAATCGCCAATCTTTTCTATCGAGTGAATCTAGGCGCGTAGCTCAGTTGGTTAGAGCGCTACCTTGACATGGTAGAGGTCACCAGTTCGAATCTGGTCGTGCCTACCATTCCTTAGAAGTAAATACCTGTAGGTGCAAAAATTGGATCGGCCAGTTGGCGGCCTTAACGATATACTATGGACTCTTTTGGATTTTAGATGCCACACATAACTTTACCTGATGGTAGCAAGCGGGAATACGATAACCCGCTTACAGTTGCAGACATCGCGGAATCAATTGGCGCAGGGCTAGCTAAGGCCGCGTTAGCTGGGCGTGTGGACGGAGTATTAGTAGATACTTCATTTTTAGTGTCTAACGATGCAGAAGTGGCAATTATCACGGAGCGTGATGCTGAAGGTCTTGAGGTTTTACGTCATTCCTGTGCTCACCTCATGGCGCAGGCTGTGCAGCGTTTGTTTCCTAAGGCACAGGTAACTATAGGCCCAGTTATCGAGAATGGCTTTTTCTACGATTTTGCCTTTGAGCGTGCTTTTACACCTGAGGATTTAGTGGCCATTGAAAAAACAATGGGCCAAATTGTTAAGGAAAATCTAAAAGTTGAACGCTCAATATTGAGCCGAGACGATGCAATTACCATGTTTAAGGACATGGGAGAGCACTACAAGGTTGAAATTATTCAGTCGATTCCCGGTGATGAAGACCTGTCGTTTTATCGCCAGGGCGAATTTATGGACTTATGCCGTGGCCCCCACGTGCCAAGCACCGGTAAGTTTAAAGCGTTTAAGTTGACCTCTGTTGCAGGTGCATATTGGCGCGGCAATGCTGAAAATGAAATGCTGCAACGAATACACGGAACTGCCTGGGGCTCCAAAAAAGATCTAAATCTTTATCTGCAAAGGCTGGAAGAAGCCGAAAAGCGGGATCATCGAAAGCTAGGCAAGCAACTTGGGCTTTTTCATTTCCAGGAAGAAGCTCCTGGTATGGCCTTTTGGCATCCGAAAGGCTGGACTATCTATCAGGTTGCTCAGCGCTATATGCAACAGGTTCAAAACGCCAACGGATATAAGGAAATCAATACCCCTCAGCTTGTAGATTACAGCTTGTGGGAAAAATCTGGCCATGCGTCCAAATTTGCTGATGAGATGTTCAGTGTTGAATCTGACAATCGAATGTATGCAATCAAGCCAATGAATTGTCCCTGCCATATACAGGTTTTCAATCAGGGCCTAAAAAGCTATCGCGACCTTCCATTACGCCTGGCGGAATTCGGATCTTGTCACCGTTATGAGCCTTCCGGGAGTATGCACGGCCTTATGCGCGTGCGGGCCTTTGTTCAAGATGATGGACATATTTTCTGTACAGAGAGTCAAATTCAAGCGGAAGTAGCCGAGTTTATGGAGCTTTTGTTTTCCGTCTACCGGGATTTTGGCTTTGACGAAGTTATTTTACGTCTTTCAACACGACCAGATAAAAGAGTAGGGTCGGACGACCTATGGGATAAAGCCGAGCAGGCATTGAAGGATGCCCTGAACGCTACCGGCTTGCCCTGGGAGCTTGTGCCGGGTGAGGGTGCCTTTTATGGCCCTAAAATTGAGTATTCATTGAAGGACTGTATGGGCCGGGTACAGCAATGCGGCACTATCCAGGTGGATTTCTTCACTCCGGGACGTTTAGGAGCGCAATATGTTGCCGAAGATGGCTCGCGTAAAGAGCCTGTCATGTTGCATCGCGCAATACTCGGCTCGTTTGAGCGGTTTATAGCTGTGCTGATAGAGCATTACGCAGGTGCAATGCCGGCATGGTTATCCCCAGAACAAGTGATGATTCTGAATATTACCGACAAGCAGGACGATTATTGCAAGAAATTGGAAGAATCCTTGAAAAATAAAGGGTTTAGGGTGTCTGCGGACTTGAGAAATGAGAAGATCGGCTTTAAAATCCGCGAGCACACTTTGCAGAAGATTCCTTATATCCTTGTAGTTGGCGATAAAGAGGTTGAATCAGGTACCGTTGCTGTTCGTAAGCGCGGGGGCGAAGATTTGGGTGCAATGACATTTGATGATTTTTGCTTGCTGTTAAGTGAAGACATTGCTCGTTTTGGTCGTAGCAACGATGCAGAAAAACTAACTAAAAGTTAGCTACAACAAAGCACTATAAGGAATTGTTAAGCATTAAGATGATATTGAATAAGAGGATGACGCATTTGCGCATATCATGAGAAGTAGTTCTAAGAAGTCCATCATCAATGAATCTATTGAAGCTGAGGTGGTTCGCCTGGTAGGTGAAGGCGGAGAACAGCTTGGTATTAAGTCAATAGAGGACGCACGAGAGGCCGCGGCCGAAGCAAAACTTGATTTGGTGTTGATCGCACCTGATGCAGACCCACAAGTTTGTAAGATCATGGATTTTGGCAAGCACATATTCGATCTAAAGAAGGAAAAAGCTGCAAATAAGAAAAAGCAGCGTCGAACTCAGGTTAAAGAAATAAAATTTCGACCAGGGACGGAAATCGGAGATTATCAGGTAAAACTACGCAACCTGATACGTTTCCTAGAAGATGGGGACAAGGCCAAGGTATCGCTAAGATTCCGCGGCCGTGAAATGGCCCATCAACATCTTGGTATGGAGCTAGTCAACAGGATCAAAGTAGACCTTGTTGAATATGGCACCGTAGAGCAGGAGCCCAAGATGGAAGGCCGGCAAATAGTCATGGTACTGGCGCCGGTTAAAAAGCGCTAACAATATAGAGGGGCAGAGCCCATTGATCCTACGGGATTAATGGGCTCTGACCTTTTGCTTGTTAGGTATTCAATCAAAAGCATCTATTCATTAACTAGAAAATAGATGCAAATGCGGAGTTACATGCAATGAGTAAGTTAAAGACCCATAGTGGTGCAGCGAAACGGTTCAAAAAAACCGCTTCTGGTTTTAAGCGTAAAAGCGCCTATAAAAGCCATATCCTAACCAAAATGACAACTAAGCGTAAGCGACAGCTTCGTGGTACTAGCGCAGTTCATCCTGCCGATTTGCCCGCTGTTAAACGTATGCTGCGTAAAATTTAATCATTTATTAGTTTAGGAGAAAGAACATGGCTCGAGTAAAACGAGGTGTCGTTGCAAATAGACGTCACAAGAAAGTATTAAAGAAAGCGAAAGGTTATTACGGTGCTAGAAGCCGAATATACAGAGTTGCTGTTCAGGCAGTAACAAAAGCAGGCCAATATGCCTATCGTGACCGCAGGGTTAAGAAAAGGGTATTTCGTGCGCTGTGGATTACACGTATTAATGCGCAAGCTCGCGAAAATGGCATGAGCTACAGCCAGTTAATTGCTGGATTGAAAAAAGCGAACATTGAAATAGACCGTAGAGTTCTAGCTGATTTAGCCGTTCGTGATAAACCAGCCTTTGCTGCGGTTTTAAATCAGGCGAAAGCTAGCCTCGCAGCGTAAACTTTCCTCGCGGGAATAGCTCATGGCAGATACTGACTCCCTTCTTGCAGATGCTCTGCAAGCAATTCAAGACTCTAGTGATGAAAAATCGCTGGAGTCTTTGCGTGTCCAATATTTAGGTAAGAAAGGCAGCCTTACTGCCTTGCTGAAAAATTTAGGACAGTTGTCCGCCGAAGAACGGCCAGCGGCAGGCGAAAAAATTAATGCGGTTAAGCAACAGGTACAAGTCGCATTAAACCTTAAGAAAACTTCTCTAGTAGAAGAAAGCTTAAATGCGAAGCTTAGTCAGGAATCAATCGATGTATCGCTACCTGGCAGAAGGCAGAGCAAGGGCGGACTACACCCAATTACTATGACTATAGACAGGATCACGTCTATATTCGAATCAAGTGGCTACGAGGTTGCAGAAGGCCCTGAAATTGAAGACGAGTATCATAATTTCGAAGCCTTAAATATTCCTTCGCATCATCCCGCCAGAGCGATGCATGATACCTTTTATGTGAGTCCTGGCACGGTATTAAGAACGCATACTTCGCCTGTACAAGTACGAGTTATGGAAAATGGCAAACCGCCTTTTAAAATGATTTGTCCTGGAAGGGTGTATCGCTGTGATTCAGATATTACCCATACGCCGATGTTCCATCAGGTTGAAGGCTTGCTCATAGACGAAAAGGTTAGCTTTGCTGATTTAAAAGGCACAGTAATCGATTTTTTACACGCCTATTTCGAAGAAGACATGCCGGTCAGATTCCGCCCATCGTACTTTCCGTTTACAGAGCCTTCCGCCGAAGTTGATATGGGGTGCGTGAGCTGCAGTGGGAAAGGTTGCCGAATATGCAGCCAAACTGGCTGGATTGAAATAATGGGCTGCGGAATGGTGCACCCAAAAGTACTTGAAATGTCGAACATTGATTCACAGAAATTTAACGGCTTTGCTTTTGGGCTCGGTGTAGAGCGTTTGGCGATGCTACGTTACGGCGTAGGGGATTTGAGAACTTATTTCGAGAACGACTTGCGCTTTTTGAAGCAATTTAACTAGCGTTTAATTGGCGTAGCTTGTTAAGAACTTAGAAAAAACCCGGCAAGAATAATTTATAGAAAGCTTCACATAGACCAATAAATAGACCAATAATATGATATTTAGTGAGCATTGGCTTCGAGAGTGGGTAAACCCAAAACTCGATACTCAGCAACTGATCGATGAACTTACTATGGCCGGCCTGGAAGTTGACGGTTCGAGTTCGGTTGCGCGTAAATTTTCGGGAATCGTTGTTGGTCTTGTTGAGGCTGTTGAGGCGCATCCAGATGCTGATAAATTACATTTATGTAAAGTAAGTGACGGCAAAGATATTTATCAAGTAGTTTGTGGCGCACCAAATGTTCGTGCCGGCTTAAAGACTCCGTTTGCTAAACTTGGTGCTGTAATTCAGGCGAATGGTGAAGATAAACCATTCAAAATAAAGAAAGCCAAAATTCGAGGAATCGAATCCAATGGAATGCTTTGTTCGGGTGAAGAGCTCGGCTTGTCTGAAAACTCCGATGGTTTGTTTGAGTTAGCCCAAGACGCACCGGTAGGTGCAGATATTCGAGATTACTTGAACCTTGAAGATACCAGCATAGAATTAGATTTGACGCCTAACAGAGGCGACTGTCTTGGAATGATAGGACTGGCTAGAGAGATAGGGGTGATTTCTCGTGAAAATGTTAATTACCCTGAGCAACAAGACTGCACTCCATCGATTCCCGATGAGTTTCCCGTTCAAATAAATGCCAAAGACAAATGTCCTCGTTATTTAGGACGTGTGATCCGGAACATAAACCTCAATTCTGAATCTCCATTTTGGATGCAGGAAAAGTTACGCCGCTGTGGCTTGCGCAGTATCGACCCTATTGTAGATGTTACTAACTTTGTTCTTCTAGAGCTAGGTCAGCCAATGCACGCCTTCGATTTGTCAAAGTTAGATAAAGGCATTGAAGTTAGATTGGCTAACAAGAGCGAAAAACTCACATTGCTCGATGGAAAAGAGGTTGAGCTGACCCCTGACACCTTAGTGATTGCCGATGCGAAAAAAGCGGTGGCCATGGCAGGAGTAATGGGCGGGCTGGAAACATCTGTTACTGACCAGACTCGAGATGTATTCCTGGAGTGTGCATTCTTTTCTCCATTGGCTATTGCAGGTAAAGCCAGAGGCTATGGCATGCATACTGATGCATCGCATCGCTACGAGCGCGGTGTAGATTACCAGTTGCAAAGGCGTGCTATCGAGCGAGGTACCCAGCTACTGCTTGAGATTGTAGGTGGTGACGCTGGCCCCATAACAGAAGCTATTGGAGACTTACCCCAGGCTATTCAGGTAACACTAAAATACAGCTCTGTTAGCAGCCTGTTGGGTATAGATATTGAAAAAACAGAGATTCTGGATATTCTTCAACGGCTCGGCTTTCAACTTGCCGATGAAACTGAAAACTCTCTTACCGTAAGCGTGCCTTCATTCCGTTTTGATGTGAGTATTGAGGCGGACTTAATAGAAGAACTGGCCAGGATTGTCGGCTATAACAAACTTCCCAAAACAGGCGGCTTAAGTCGGCAGAATTTAAAATCCACCCCAGAGAGAATGGCTAGTATGAGCGACATACGTCGACAGCTGGTCGCGCTGGGATATCAGGAGGTGGTTACTTATAGCTTTATAGACCCCGAGCTGGCCAGTACTGTATGTCCAGGCCCGGAGGAAGAGCATATCAGCCTGCAAAACCCTATCTCTGCAGAGATGTCAGTAATGCGTAGTAGCATTCTGCCAGGCCTGCTAAGCACCGAAAAATACAACGAAAACAGGCAACAGGAACGAATCCGTTTGTTTGAAAGCGGATTGGTATTTCGCAAAGTTGGTGAGAAAATTCAGCAAACGTCGATGATTTCGGGTTTAATATCCGGCTTAAAATACCCAGTTAACTGGAACAATAACAAAGAACTATGTGATTTTTATGATGTAAAGGGCGATGTTGAATTGCTACTCTCCCTGGGCATTGAACTGTCTTCTTATCGCTTTATTCCTGCAACTTATGGCTGTTTTCACAGCGGGCAGTGTGCAAGGTTAGAGAAAAACGGGGAGACAGTCGGTCATATCGGTGCGTTACACCCTGGCATTCAACGAAAGCTGGGTATAACAGCAAACACCATGCTATTTGAGCTTAACCTTGAGGCAATAAAGCCCAAGTTGCTGCCCTCCATTAAGCCCTTGTCAAAATTCCCTGAAGTGAACAGAGATTTAGCCATATTGTTAGATCGAGATATCTGTGCATCGGACATATTGAGTAATGTCCGTGAAAATGCCGGGAACTATCTAACTGACTTACGAATATTTGATGTTTATCAAGGAGATGCGGTCGCAAAAGACAAAAAAAGTATCGCTTTGGGCTTGACGTGGCAACATCCTTCCCGCACTCTTAGCGACGATGATATAAATGCAATAATTAGTAGTTGTGTCAACGGGCTACAAGATAAATTTAATGCAAATTTACGGTAATTAGCTGGGGATTTAGATATGGAGGACGGTGCACTAACTAAAGCCGACATGGCTGAACGTCTTTTTGAAGAACTGGGCCTGAACAAGCGTGAGGCCAAGGAAGTAGTAGAACAGTTTTTTGAAGAAATCCGTCTTTCCCTAGAAAGAAATGAACAAGTAAAATTGTCTGGTTACGGTAATTTTGATCTCAGAGACAAGAAGCAGCGGCCCGGAAGAAATCCAAAAACCGGCGAAGAAATACCCATTAAGGCCAGGCGCGTAGTAACTTTCAGGCCAGGACAAAAGCTAAAAGCAAGAGTAGAAGGCTATGCTGGAACCGAAGAATAACGACGAATTACCTCCAATTCCCCCTAAACGTTATTTCACTATCGGTGAAGTCGGCGAGCTTTGTGCCGTAAAGCCACATGTTTTACGCTATTGGGAAGCTGAGTTTCCTCAATTGAAGCCGGTTAAACGCCGCGGAAACCGTCGTTATTACCAGCGTCAGGATGTTATCTTGATAAGGCAAATAAAGAGCCTTCTGTATGAGCAGGGCTATACCATCGGTGGCGCCAGACAAAAAATGAGCGACAATCCTGACGAAGTCGCCAAAACTAATGTTAATGCTAGTGAGATCAAATCTTTAGTTAAAGATTTGGAGAGTGTCATCGCGCGGCTGTAATTGACCGCCCTCTATTTACAAAAGAATTATTCGGGGCGTAGCGCAGCCTGGTAGCGCACTACACTGGGGGTGTAGTGGTCAGAGGTTCAAATCCTCTCGTCCCGACCAATATCCTACGCCTGCCTACCATACTAAGGTTCACGGCAAATCGTACGGTTCATCAGCACCATTTTCCCTAATACGATCGATAGCAAGATATCTCTCTTCAATCTCGTCTATATAGTCCAGAATTGCTTCTCTGGCGCAAAACTGGACAGTGCGACCAGTATGCATGGCGAGTACCAGTAAGCGTTTTTCTATTTCGTTTGGTAAATCTAGTGTCAGCATTTCCTGAATCTCCAACTCTTCTGCACAAAGCGAATTTATTATTATGATTTATTTTGCGAGAGTACGTCCCTGTAACTCGCCATAGCTTTCCTTGCTGAGTATTAATATAGACGCAATTTGAAGACATGCCAGTTAACAAGAAATTTACAGCAGGTTTACGCAGGTAAACCAAGTGATGAGATGATAGAAAGTACAATAGATACGATGTCGGAACCTTGAATCTATTCCGGGCATTCACTCAAAGTGCTGGACAGCGATTAGCTAGCAGCTCTTAATTTAAAACTCGATACCCGCGTCCGCTCAAGCAGCGTTTTATCACTAAGTCGCGTTCACGAAAACCTTCGCTGACACCTTTTGCTCCGCCTCCCACTGCGCCAACACCCGCGCCGCGTTTTGCGGTATTGCTATTACCCAACACGGCGCCAAACACCGCTCCGACTGCGGCGCCCGATATGGCGCCTGAAGTGGCCTTTTGAGTAAGCTGAACTTCGTCTGCGTAGGCCTGGCATTGCAGCAAGTCGCTATTGTACTGGCTGATGTTGATGCCTTGGGTGTCAATAATAGGTCTGTTTCCAGTTAATTCTTCAATGCTGGCGCAGTTGTATAGCGTTAGAAATAACATGGTTATGCTTATTCGATACAGGTTTTTCATACTAACTCCAATTTTCGGCTTATACGTTATACAACGCGATAATTGGAATATGGTTTACCAAATTCAGAATAGAGCCTGAGTTTATGTAAAGTTCAAGGTGAAAACGGACAGGGGTAGAGTGGCAAAGGGAAGTAGTAGGTAGGGTAGCAACTAACGATAAGGACTACGCTTTATTTGGCTTTAATGTGATCAGAAAACACAAAGTAGAGAACAAACAAGGCAACAAAAAGCTGAAACATAGAGGAGTCACTGGCGCCCATAGAGTAGCCCAGAAGGCCTATTGAGCCCATTGTTATAGAAACACCAACAAGCATCATCACCACCTGTTCAACCGAATACCCTCTACTCAACAAGTTGTGGTGCAAGTGATCGGTACCAGGTTTAACTGGTGATATTCCTTGCATAGGTCTTTTAATTAATAAGTTAACGGTATCGAACAATGGCACCGCCAGGAACCAGAGCGCGTAAACGGGCGCAAAGCTTGGGTTATCACCTTGTGTAGACTCGATTACCAGCCACGCTAATATGAAGCCAAGCATAGTGCTGCCTGCATCTCCCAAATAAATTAGCGCTTTTTTCTTCCATGGACGACGAAAATTCAAACTTAGAAAAGCCATGATGGAGCAGATCATTACTATGATGAAGCTGGCAGTTCCTACATGCCCGTTAGCAAAAGCCAGCAGGCCAATAAAGCCCAGCGCCACTATGACAAGTCCACCAGATAGTCCATCAATGCCGTCGGACATATTAATAGCGTTGATAACACCTACCGTGGCAAAAATAGTCACGGGAATAGATAGAAGCCCGAGATTAATGTCTCCAAAGTAGAGCAAATTTCCTAGCGAAGTTAGCTGCAAACCAGCAACAACAGCCATGGCCAGTGCAACCAGGGAATGGCCTGTCATTCTGATAAATGGAGTTAGTTCTTTTGCGTCATCAACTGTGCCCATAAAAAGCACAAGTGCCGACAGACTTAAAAGAGAGGCGTATTCAGCAAGTAATCCGGGCGTCAGAGCGGAAACACAAAATATACCCAGGAATATACCTAAGCCACCAATTAATGGGGTCGCAGCGGAGTGAGTTTTTCTTCCGCCTGGATGATCGACTAATCCCACTTTTACTGCAACTGGCTTGAGCGCGAACAGGGCTAATCCAGTTACGAAGAAGGAACTTAGAAGGTAAATCTGATTCATGGTACTGACTCAAGCAACTAGTATTTCAATACTAACTGTTTGAGGTCGGATTTCCTTTGCTCTGAGAAGGGATATTGCTCACCCTCGAAACGTTACCTGTTGCATCAAAAGTGGCATAACATTGAAAATATGTTCGTAGTGGCATGCAACCGGTAAACTATTGATCTAATAACGTAAAACTATCATGTCTAGGCTAAATTTTTAAGTAATTAATGCTTAAATTCATGGTTTTATACGGGGCAGAGCCGAATCCAAACTCTGAGTTGTGGTTTAGGCAGATTTAGCAACAAAATTTAATGGTATACCTGAGTTAGAATTGTCTGCATCGGTATGTGAATAAAGCCAAAAAAGAAACATTAAAACGCCCTCGACGACAACCCTTCAGAACTTATACCCTAGCTCGATTCCTGCAAATCCGTAAGGTATGCTCGAAAATGACCCGCTAAGGGGGTTGTTATAATGAGGCAGCACGCCTAAAAACTGGTTTGAGTATAAATTGCCCGTTAGGCTTATATTGAATTGCGGGCTAAGCCAATAAGATATTCGTGCCTTAAGCGTATGGTTGCCACTTTCACCAGATTGCGACGAGGCGCTTAGAAAACCTGGTAGCTGAGCTGGTGGTGTTGCTGGAAACCTGTCGAATACTGAATTAGAGATATTTATATATTCGTAACTAATGTTGAGTGGAATTCGAGGTTTTATTTGGATCATCATACTGGCGCCCAAGTAGGCGTAAGATTCTTCAACTTTAAAACTTTGTTTGAAAAACCTCTTCAAGGCGGCATTGGTCAGGTCTGAAGTGGTTGCCGATGTAGCTTTGCTCTCGCCATAGCCGACCCAGGCGCTTGCAATCCCTATTTGACTCATCTCGAAAGAGTAAACAAATCGAGCTTTCCAGCCTTCATCTTCAAGCTCAGACACAGAGAATGTTTGAGGGTTTGTAAAAAATATCTGCAAATTGTCAAATCGTAATTCATCGATCATCACATCGAAATCATTACTCTTGTTTGAATAAACAGACAGCTCCAGTGACGCGGCGGAGCGGCGATTGTCGGGGTTTAAAATGTTTGCCTCAAAAAAAGTCCACTTAAAGCCGGCCGATTGCTGGGTAGTATCGAGTGAGTTGTCTATATCTACCAACGAGACTGAGGCTATCTCACCAAGGTCAATAGTTAGGCTATGTTGTTGTTGTTTGTAAAACACCGCCAGTGACTCGGTGATGCCGTAATGTAGCTCAAACTTTTTGCCGGAAAAATCACCGCTGTCACCCTCTAAAGCTCGATTGTTTGCAATCAGATCGTCTCTAATATTAAGGAAGTCAATCGTACTATTAACCGCCAAACCACCGAGGCTGATTTCCAGTTCTCCTGCGCCAATGGTGTAGGCCGAAGAGTTGGAACTGTTTATCCAGCCAAGTGGGGTGTCGGCAATTCCATGCACGGGCAGAACTAACATCGAAGCGCAAACACTGGTTAATAGAGAGCTAAGTAGTTTTGATGTCATTGCCAATTTGTGCCTGTTGAGGAATGCGGTTAGACGAGATTTATAGTTGATGGTCTTTGCAAGCATCTGTTGACGTCTGCGGTTAACCCAATAGTTGCCGAAGTTATTATACCGGTATTAGTCCGTCAGTAGAGAGCGACTTTCCATATTCAGATATTTCCCAGTCGCGACTGGAATTGTAGTGTTATTGCATCATCAAATCAGCTAAACTTTCCATAGCTCGAACCAGTAAAATAAAACGCGGATTTAGCTTCATTAAAACCATAAAGATAATGCTAATATTTTAATTATTAGTCCGATTTCGATTCACCCATACCCGTAATATATAGGTATTTTTCTGAGTTATTCATGCGCCTGAAGTGTATTAAATTAGCTGGTTTTAAATCCTTCGTTGACCCCACAACTATCGAATTTCCCTCGAACCTCTGCTCGGTTGTAGGGCCTAACGGCTGTGGAAAATCTAATGTGATTGATGCCGTTCGCTGGGTGATGGGTGAGAGTTCTGCCAAGAACTTGCGTGGCGAGAACATGACTGATGTTATCTTTAATGGCTCGTCAAGCCGCAAGCCTGTTGGTCAGGCCAGCGTTGAGCTGGTTTTTGATAATCACGATCATAAACTTTCAGGAGAGTATGCAAACTTCGACGAGGTTTCGGTCAAACGTAAAGTTGATAGAAATGCACAGTCCACGTATTCACTAAATGGCACAAAATGTCGGCGTAAAGATGTTACCGATATATTTCTTGGTACAGGTCTTGGCGCCCGTAGCTACTCAATAATTGAGCAAGGAATGGTGTCTCGTTTGATTGAGTCCAAACCTGAAGAGTTGCGTGTTTTTATCGAAGAAGCGGCGGGAATTTCTAAATATAAAGAAAGAAGAAAAGAAACGGAAAGTCGTATTAAGCGAACCAAGGACAACCTGGAGCGCCTGGAAGATATTCGTGATGAATTAGGCCGTCAGTTGCAGCACTTACAGCGACAGTCTGTGGCGGCGGAAAAGTATGCTGAATTTAAGCAGCAGGAACGAGAAACAACAGCTCAACTAAATGGATTGAGATGGCGCGCGCTCGATGAAGAGCTTAGCGAAAATCAGGAAGCAATCAAAAGCCTTGAAATTAAAATCGAATCCACTACCGCCGATCAACGAGGAGTCGACGCAAAAGTAGAAGAGCATCTGTCGCTCAATGCAGAACTAACAGACGCACTAGGCGAAGTGCAGGCAAGGTTTTACAGCCTCGGTAACGACATTGCACGTATCGAACAATCCATCGAACATAATATTGAGCGCATCGATCAGCTCAAACTTGATCTTACCGAAACAGATGAGGTCTGGTCACAAACTAAAGAAGAGCTGGATGTAGATCTAAAGAAAATCACCCAACTCGATGCTGAAATGCTGTCCATTACGCCAGCGCTGGAATCTGCGCGGGCAATTGAAGTGGAGTCTTCTGCGGCACTCGAAGAAGCAGAACAAGCGTTAAGGCAATGGCAACAGGACTGGGACGAGTTTAATCAGCAAGCTGAAGAGCCTCGGCAAATTGCCGAAGTAGAGCAGTCCCGAATTCAGCAACTGGAAAGCATCGTCGAGCGAGGAATAGATCGAAGAAGCAAGCTGGAGGACGAGCGCAAGTCATTACTCAGTGGCCCTGAAGACGAATCTATCGCCGAAGTATCGCGAGAGGTTATGGTTCTTGAAGAAGGTCTTAATGGGGTTCAGCAAAAAAACACGCAGCTGGGCCTGGCTATCGAAGAAC
Source organism: SAR86 cluster bacterium (assembly GCA_002402175.1). Classification (GTDB taxonomy): domain Bacteria; phylum Pseudomonadota; class Gammaproteobacteria; order Pseudomonadales; family Pseudohongiellaceae; genus UBA9145. The sequence continues at coordinate 79,823 of NVVJ01000002.1, read as the reverse complement.
GACGCGCAGGCTTGGGGAAATGTTCCGACGATCTTGACGAAGCGCGCAGTGAATTACAAACATCAAAGGGTAAATTAGCTTCGCTAGAAGCATTACAGCAAGCCGCGCTAGGGCAGGATAACGAGGCGCTAAATCAGTGGTTGGGGAAGAAAGGGCTGGATAATCAACTACGGCTTGCCGAAGGGCTGAAGATAAGCGAAGGCTGGGAACTGGCTGTCGAAATGGTCCTGGGAGACTCACTGCAAAGTATATGCGTAGAGGGGCTAGATAATATTCAGTCATTGTTAGCTGAATTGCCTCAGGGGAAACTGGCGCTAATTGATGTAGCAGCACCCCAGCAGGCATCTCATGGCATATCGAGTTCCCTGTCGTTAGCGTCTCTAAACGAAAAGGTTAGCAGTGACTGGGGCTTGAATGATTTGTTGCAGGGTATCTATGTTGCTACAAGCTTGAATGAAGCTCTGGAGAATCGTGCACAGCTGTCATCTCTCGAATCAATTATTACCACTGATGGAATTTGGCTGGGGAATAACTGGGTGCAGCTCAGCAATTTCAATAAGCAGGATTCAGTTGTAGAAAGGCGTGGAGTAATTGCAGAATTATTCAAAAAAATCAAAAAACTAGAAGAACTATCTACTAATTTACATGAAAAGCAAGATGAGCTAAAACAGGCCGTGCGAAATGGCGAGACTGACAGAGAAGCATTGCAGCTAGAAATAGCTCAAATGACTAAAACTCATAGCGAGCTGAAATCTCAGGCCAGCGCTCAAATGGCTAAAGTCGAAGAGGCTGAGCTGCGTAAGCAGCGCATCCACCATGAACTGGAAGAGCTAAACCGGCAATTGACCGTTGAGGAAGAGAACACTTCTGAAGCAAGAGCTCGATTGCAGGACGCGCTGGACAGTATGGAGAAAGACGTTGGGGGTCGGGAAAACCTTGAGGCTGCGCGTGATGAGCGGCAGTTAGCGCTTGAGACATGCAGGGAAAGCTCAAGAAAAGACAAAGATTTAGCACACGAATTGGCCCTGAAACAGCAATCAGTACAGTCTCAGTTGCAGTCAACTCGCGAGACCATGGATAGAATGGCTACACAGGTGCAGCGAAGCCATGAGCGAATGGATTCACTGAGTAATCAAATAGAAGTGTCTACAGAGCCTTTGGCGCAGATGCGAATAGACTTGGAAGCCTTGCTGCAACAGCGCCTTGAAGTTGAAAAAGACCTCGCAGGAGCGAAATCACGGGTAGACGAAAACGAACATACTATTCGACGGCTTGAGCAGCAGCGAAATGAGATTCAACAGTCTGTAAATCTAATTCGTGAGAACCTCATGCAGAAGCGCCTTAAAAATGAAGGTGGCTCAGTAAAACGTGATGCCATATTGGAGCAATTACAGGAAGCCAAGTTTGAGCTGGAAGCCGTGCTGGCTGCGTTGCCAGAAGATGTAAATGAGCAACAATGTGAGCAGGATTTAGAAAAGCTTGGTAATAGAATACAGAGACTAGGGCCAATCAATTTGGCAGCTATTGATGAATATTCACAGCAGTCCGAGCGCAAGGTATACCTGGATCAGCAAAATGACGACCTGGTGAGAGCGCTGAACACCCTGGAAAATGCGATTCGAAAAATTGATAAAGAAACCAGATCTCGTTTTAAGGAAACCTTCGACAAGATTAATTCAGGGTTGCAGAATTTGTTTCCAAAGGTATTCGGTGGAGGGCATGCTTATCTCGATATGACAGGTGAAGATTTGCTCGATACGGGCGTAGCTATTATGGCGCGTCCGCCGGGTAAGCGAAATAGCACTATACATTTGCTGTCTGGTGGTGAAAAAGCCATGACTGCAATTGCGCTGGTATTTTCTATTTTCCGTCTAAATCCATCACCGTTTTGTATGCTTGACGAAGTGGACGCGCCCTTGGATGACGCGAATGTAGGGCGTTACGCTAGTCTGGTAAAGGAAATGTCTGAAAGCGTTCAATTCATTTTTATCACTCACAATAAGATCACCATGGAAATGGCCAACCAGCTGCTGGGTGTCACCATGCATGAAGCTGGAGTGTCGCGAATTGTGGCCGTGGATATCGAAGAGGCTGCTGAATTAGCGGCTATGTAACTGCTTACCTCGTGGACCTCTTGAAATAGCCCGTTTCTTTCCTAAAGAAAATGCGCTAACTGTAAGATAACATTAAAAATTTTCTAGTAATTGTAATCATCAACTCCAGCGTTGTTAGTTTCTTATGGGTGGTCGAGAATTAGTTATATTATTGTTGGGCCTTGCCATTGTGGCGGTAGTGCTAAGGGGGCTCTATGTTGCAATTCAGGCACGTCGAGGGCAGATTCGCCTTGCCATCGATAAAAATATTCCTCGTAATGTTGATCTTGATGCGCTTGAGATGTCTGAATTACCTGGTGGTGGAGCTCGCACAATAGATCGATCTCTGGAACAGGTGAACCTACAGAACAGTGCGCTGAATACTGCGCAAGCTAAAGCCGAGGCTCTGCACCTTGGTGATAACGAGGGCGCGACAGATCATATTCCTGTGCTTATGGATGCGGTAGAAGTCAGGGATGCGCCAATTGCTGTGACTGCAGATGTTGCTGATGAAGCTGAGTTTCAACCTAGTGATAATGAAGAAGACTACGAAGACCATACGTCCGCGCCCGAGATAGGCGATGTCGAGCAAACTTCTGATGATGTGTTTGACGAACAAGATGACTCAGACAATGTCCTGTTCGACTATGATGAAAACGATGCCCAAAATGAAGAGCTTCCAGACGACGATGAAGACTCTCATTCAGCGATTGATACGCTTGATGACGTGACACCTGACTATGATGATTCAGATGAAGACGGCACTGAGTTTGATGCTGATGAAACTTCTCAGCAAGCCTATGAAGAAATAGAAGAAGAGCCTGATCAACAAAATATCGAAGATGAAGGTTTCGCTGAAGAGCCGCTTGAAGAAGAAACGATTCAAGACGCTGAGGAAGAAGATCAAATAACAGAACAGGAAGCAATCGTAGAACCGGCCAATAGTTCTGAGGACTTTGCCATGACGGCCGGCGAACGAATTGGATTCAATGCTGGTACTGGGGATGAAATAAAACAAAGCGGATTGTTTGATGAGCTTGAAGAAGTTCAACAGGAAAGTGTAAAGCCGAAACGCAAATCCATATTTTCAGTTTTCGGACGTAAAGTCAAAAATAAGCGTCCTACTTCAGAACCCGAGTCTGAAGTAGCTATAGACGAGCTTGAAGAAGTTATTGAAGAGCTACAGCCTGAAGAAGCAGAATTTCAAACTCCGCAGCACGACGATGCCGCATTGGAAACAGAGCAGGAAGTCGTTGAAGCCTCAATGTCAGATGTGCAGGAAGACGTGATAGCTCAGGCAAGCCCCATACCTGAGGAAACTGAAGTAGAGCATAGCGAGCCCTCCGAGGTTATTGTTATCAATGTTATGGCAAAACAGGGAAGGGTGTTTGCGGGCAATGACCTTTTGCATTGCTTGATTACCGCGGGGCTTAGGTTTGGCGACATGAATATATTCCATAAGCGTCTTAGCAATGACTCTCAGGGGCCGATTCTTTTTAGTGTGGCGAACATGTTAAATCCAGGGACTTTTGATCTTAACAATATGGAAAACTTCACCACCTTGGGTGTTAGTTTTTTCCTGGCCTTGCCAACGCCAATAAACAATATGGATGCGTTTGAACAATTGCTAGAAGTTGCACAGCAAATCAGAGATACACTTGACGGTGAGCTTAAAGACGATCATCGTAACGGGATGACAGTGCAAACTACCGAACATTACCGTCAGCGAATTCGAGACTTTGAATTGCTATGTCTGAAAACTGCTGGCGCTAGAGGCTAACTTTCAAGATACTGAAAACTGATGGCAGTTTCTGACAAAATCAAACGGGAAGTAACTAAGCTTCGACAACAGCTCGAACACCATAACCGTTTGTATCACTCCCTTGACTCTCCTGAAATCCCCGACGCGGACTTCGATACATTACTAGCGCGCTTACAGTTCCTTGAATCTGAATATAAGCTTGAATCACCAGACTCACCAACACAGAGAGTAGGCAGCGAAGCGCTTTCTCAGTTTTCTCAAGTCACGCATAAGCAGGCAATGCTTTCGCTTGATAAGGTATTTAATGAGGGTGACTTGCAGGCATTCGAAGCTCGAATAGGCAAGCGTCTGGATACAGAAGATAAATTTGAATATAGCTGTGAGCCGAAGATAGATGGAATTGCGGTGAGCTTATTATACCGAGATGGCGTTCTAGAAAGAGCTGCAACGCGAGGTGATGGGGTAACAGGGGAAGACATTACCCACAATGTAAGAACTATTCACAGTATTCCATTGCGATTAAGGAATGTAGGTGCTGGATCTCTTATTGAAGTAAGAGGTGAAATATTCTTGAGTAAACCAGGCTTTAAACGCTTAAACGAGATGGCTGAAGTGGCTGGTAGCAAAGTGTTTGTTAATCCGAGAAATACCGCGGCTGGAGCTGTCAGGCAACTGGACTCAAGAAAGTCCGCTAAAATACCTCTGCAAATGTTTTGCTACAGCGTGGGGATTGTAGAAGGAGTGGCGTTGCCGGCCAAATTGAGTGAAATTTTCAAAACACTCGATCAGTGGGGCTTGCCAGTAAATCCTGATCGCGATGTGAAAACAGGGATTAAATCCTGTTTACAATATTGCTTAAAACTATTAAAGAAACGAAGCTCCCTTACTTATGAAATTGATGGGGCTGTAATTAAAGTTAACAACCTTACTTTGCAAAAGGAACTAGGTAATAACGCGCGAAGTCCTCGTTGGGCTATGGCTTATAAATTTCCTGCAGAAGAAAAAACCACTACGGTTATAGAAGTGGAATTTCAGGTGGGAAGGACAGGTACGATTACACCGGTTGCTCGGTTAGAACCTGTATTTGTCGGCGGCGTTACAGTAAGCAATACTACACTTCATAACATGGACGAAATAAAACGTCTTGGGCTTCGTGTCGGCGATACGGTAGTGGTGCGCAGAGCTGGTGACGTAATACCGAAAATAGTAAGAGTCGTAAGTTCAATAACAAACAAACACCCGAAAGTTATCAGGCTTCCCAAAAACTGTCCTGCGTGTCGCTCCGTTATAGAAAAAGACGGAGAGGTTTTATACCGATGTAGCGCGGGAATTATCTGCCCGGCACAGCGCAAAGAGGCCATTAAGCATTTTTCGTCACGCAGTGCGATGGACATCGATGGCCTTGGCGACAAACTCGTAGAACTTATGGTTGATGAGGGAGTTATTGAAAGTGTTGCCGATGTATACGCGATAAAAGCTGAGCAGATATCAGCGCTGGAAAGAATGGGCGATAAATCGGCTGCTAATTTAATAAAGGCAATTGAGAAGAGCAAGCAAACCACTCTGCCACGTTTTTTGTTTGGCTTAGGGATTCGCGAAGTAGGAGAGGCAACAGCCTTGCAGTTAGTCAATTATTTTGGCGACTTAGATAAGATCATATCAGCAGATACAGATAGTCTTGAGCAAGTGCCGGATGTTGGCCCGGTGGTTGCGCAACATGTGTCAGTGTTTTTTAACAACGATGAAAACCTGACTCTTTTACGCAGACTTCAAGAATATGGCATTATCTGGCCAAAGGTAGAAGTTAGCGATAACGTAAAACCACTGAACAAACAGATATATGTGCTGACAGGTACATTGGAATTAATGCCTCGTAGCGAGGCGAAGTCCAGATTAATCGCTTTGGGCGCCAAGGTGGCGGGGAGCGTGTCAAAAAATACAAGTTGCGTGGTGGCTGGCCCGGGCGCAGGCTCCAAGCTGAGTAAGGCAGAAGAGTTGGGAGTAAAAGTTATAAATGAAAAGGACTTTTTAGCGCTTCTCAACGAGTTAAATAATTAATTTCGATACTAGTTAGTTTTAATTCCCGAACTATACGATGAAAACAAACAATCACTACAAGTTAACGGCAGGTTTACTGGCATTGGCGCTACTGGCTTCCTGTGCCGGCACTTCGAGTAATGTCAGTAATTTATGTGAGGTATTTGAAGGCCGTCGCTCCTGGTATCAAGCTGCAAAAAGTTCTGAGCGACGCTGGGGTGTGCCGATTGCGGTAAACATGGCATTTATTTATCAGGAATCAGCTTTTCAAGCTCGTGCGAAACCTAAACGATCGCGGTTTCTATGGATACTTCCTGGCGCAAGGCCTTCTTCAGCTTATGGATATGCTCAGGCACTGGACGCCACATGGGAAGAGTATGAGGAAAAATCAGGAAATAGCCGAGCATCACGTTCCAATTTTAGCGACGCCATAGACTTTGTAGGTTGGTACAATGCTAACTCTACAAGGACGAGTCGCATCGATAGCGATGATGCGAAGAATCTCTACTATGCGTATCATGAAGGTAACGGCGGTTTTCAGCGCGGTTCGTATAGAGACAAGCAATGGCTTATTGATGCCGCACAGCGGGTAGCATCAAATTCAAATCGATATTCAATGCAATTAAACAGTTGTAGACGTGAGTTAGATAAGAACTGGTTCCAACGACTTATTTCCTAACAAACTTCAATTGCCAAACACACATACCTTTATCGAGAGGCTGTGTAGCTATTAAGTATCAAGAATCATGTGTGAGAAAACAATGATCAAGCAGAGAATTAAATTATGAGTTGGTGGGGAAAAGTTGTAGGTGGCACGTTTGGTTTTATGATGGGTGGGCCGCTCGGCGCGCTGCTGGGGGCGTCCCTAGGGAATTATTTTGATAATGGTCTTAATAATCTAAGCCTCGATAGCGGTTTAGGCCTGGGTGCGACAGAGAGAGTGCAATCGGTATTTTTTACTACCACATTTGCAATCATGGGCTATGTTGCAAAAGCAGACGGCAAAGTCACTAAAGATGAAATAGCCATGGCTGAACAGGTCATGCAGCAGATGCGGCTTAACAAGCAGCAGCGATCGGTGGCGATGAAGCTTTTCAATGCAGGTAAGCAAGCGGACTTTCCTGTTCACGAAGTGTTGGCTCAATTTAAGCAAGAATGTTTCAGGCGACGTAATTTAATTCAGATGTTTCTGGAGATAGTTGTTGCTACCGCATTTGCAGATGGACGTCTGGATGTTTCCGAGCAGCGTTTTTTAGAAAATATTGCAGGCGACCTTGGATATTCTCATCAGCAGTTCAAAGAGTTAATGGGCCGGCTCTCTGGGCAAGCTCATTTTCAAGGTGAAAAACCTATTGAAGAAAAATTATCAGCCGCTTACGAATTGTTAGGAATTGCCAAAAATTGCGATAATGCAGAACTAAAGAAAGCTTATCGAAGGCAAATGAATCAACATCATCCAGATAAATTGGTAGCTAAAGGTTTGCCGGAAGAAATGATAGGTATTGCTACACAAAAGACTCAGGAAATAAAAGCCGCATATGAGTTAATCAAAGAGCAGAGAAAATAGGTTGCAGGATTTGGCGAATGCTAATTCGCAGTTACTAAAATTATCTGAATGTGTTGTTAATGTCACCAAGTGCTTCGTCGCCAGGGCAAAGCTCGTGGCAGCCGAGGCTGTTAAATGGCTTGTCTACCGTATCCTGAAGCTCATGTAGGTCAGAAGTAGTCTGGTTTATGTACAACAGGCCAGTGGCTATTTTTCCTTGTTTTTTGTATGCGTTAATGTGGTGCAGTGCATTTTCTTTGTCCATTGGGTCGTAATTGCTGCCGGTCTTGTGTAGATGAATTACAGAGCCATCATGTAGAGTAATTTCTTTTTCTTTGCCGGGGGCATAGCTAGTAGTGATTTCTTCGCGCATGGGAACAAAATCAACCTCGCTCAATACTATATGGTTTTCCCATGTATTTTTGTACCCGTGGGTAGAAAGGTCTGTATTGTTAAAAGTAACGCAGGGAGAAACCACATCAATAAATGCGAAACCTTTATGAGTGAGCCCAGCTTGTATCAATGGCACAAGTTGTTTTTTGTCTCCAGAGAAGCTTCTTGCAACGAAGCTGGCGCCTAGTTCAATCGCCAGCGTTGCCAAATCGATATTGTCGAACAGGCTTTCTTCGCCAGATTTGGTTCTGGAGCCAAGGTCTGCCGTTGCCGATAATTGGCCTTTTGTCAATCCGTACGTTCCGTTATTAGCCACAATATATAGCATGTTGACTCGTCTTCTTACAATATGACAGAACTGTCCAAGGCCAATGGATGCACTGTCGCCATCGCCTGAAATTCCTATATAGCTAAGTTCCTTATTGGCAATATTTGCCCCGGTTGCAACAGAAGGCATCCGTCCGTGAACCGAATTAAAGCCGTGAGCTTTACTAAGGAAGTAGGAGGGAATTTTAGACGAACAACCAATGCCGGAAATTTTAGCAATACGATGAGGCTCTAACGACATTTCAGCTGAAGCTTGAATAATGGCGGCGCTGATGGAATCGTGGCCGCAACCGCCACAGAGTGTTGTTAAAGTGCCTTCATAGTCGCGACGTGTCAGACCAATGTCATTGGTTTGCAATTGAGGATGTTTGAACTTTGGCTTATTGATATAGCTCATAATTTCAGCTTTGCTCTGTTAGTTAGCGCGCTTGCACGTTTGTTCATGCCTGGTGTCTATGCAGTAATTTCTTATGCAGGGATTTTGTCATCCGATTGAAGTTGTTGCATAGACTCCAGTATTCCCTGTTCAATATGTTGTGCTGTTGGTAGCACTCCGTCGTAACTAAGAATGGAGTGCATTTTCTCTTCATTGGCATTACATTCAATTTTAAGCAGGCTTTTTAGTTGCGCATCTCGGTTCTGCTCAACGACATAGGTGAGCTCATGGTTGTCAATAAATTGTGTAACATTCTCGTGAAAAGGAAAGGCTCTGATTCGCATGGTGTCTAATGTAATGCCCTTTTTAGCGAGCATATCAAGCGCCTCCTGCATTGCGCTTATTGTAGTTCCTAAAAAAAGTATGCCGAACTTGCTGTTCGTGTGCGTAGATACTACCGGCTGAGGTAAGTAATTCAATGCCGTCTTGAATTTTAGAACCAGCCTGTCCATGACCTCTGCATAGATGCTTCCATCTTCTGTGTAAGCGGCATAAGCATCATGAGAGCTACCACGAGTAAAGTAACTTCCTTTGCTTGCATGGGTGCCTGGGTAAGTGCGATACGGAATGCCATCACCATCGGAATCAAGATAGCGCCCGAATTTTTCAATGTCTTCTAATTGTTCAGCGTTTAAGACTTTTCCTCGGTCGTATTCGCGGTTGTCATCCCAGGATAGTGGGTCGCAAATTTGTTCATTCATGCCTAATTCAAGATCACTCATAACGATTATTGGCGTTTGCAATCGATCGGCCAAGTCAAATGCGGCAGTGGCATCTTCGAAGCATTCTTTTGGAGTCGATGGAAATAACAGAATATGTTTGCTGTCTCCGTGAGAGGCATAGGCACAACTAAGCAGATCGCCTTGTTGACTACGAGTAGGCATGCCAGTAGACGGCCCGACTCTTTGTATGTTGAAAATAACAACGGGTACTTCAGAGAAATAGGCGAGCCCCATGAATTCCTGCATGAGTGATATGCCGGGGCCGCTTGTTGCTGTGAATGCACGGGCGCCATTCCACCCAGCACCTATAGCAATCCCAATAGCAGACAGTTCATCTTCAGCCTGAACTATTGAGTATTTCTTTTTGCCACTGCCCGGGTCGATACGAAGCCGTTTGCAATATTTTCCAAAACTATCAACGACTGACGTCGATGGTGTAAGTGGGTACCATGCCGCCACAGTGGCGCCGCCATACACACACCCAAGACCAATGGCGGTGTTGCCATCCATTAGTATTTTATTTGCATTTTTATCGCTTTTTTCCAGCCGTAAAGTTAAAGGACAATCAAAATTGTCACTCGCATAATGATGGCCTAACTCAAGAGCGTGGATATTTGGAAGTATGAGTTTTTCTTTGCCACGAAATTGATCGCTGACCATTTCCGTAAGAATTTTAAAATCGATATTTAAAAATGCAGACAGAGCGCCTACGTAGACTATGTTCTTGAATAGCTGTCGCTGTGTTGGGCTTTCAAACTCTCTTAAACAAATGTCTTTTAATGGTATTGGCAGATAGTTGACATCATCTCGAAGAAGTTCGTTTGCCAATGTCTTAGACGAATCGTAAAGAACATAGCCGCCGGGTACTACGCTGTCGATGTCTTTTTTGATGGTCTGCTCGTTCATTGCAACCATCAAATCTATTCCCTCACGACGACCGAGATACCCATCCTCGTTTACTCGCACTTCATACCAGGTAGGAAGGCCCTGTATATTAGAAGGAAATATATTGTGTGGGCTTACCGGAATGCCCATACGAAAAATGGACTTGGCAAACATATTATTTGCGCTGGCAGAGCCTGAGCCATTGATGTTTGCAAACTTCACTACGAAATCATTGGTTCGAGTAATGCTGCTTACTTTTGAGGTTTGAATTAGCTCTGACATGAATCTTGAGCCTTGGCTGTGTTAAATAAATACTTGTGCATATCCCAGGCGTTAGTAGGGCAGCGTTCTGCACAGAGGCCGCAGTGTAGGCATAGGTCTTCATTTTTAGCCATAATTCGACCTGTGGTCAAAGTGCCTGAAACATACAAGTCCTGCTCTGTGTTTTCAGCTGGCGACAGCATGTCTAGGCGCAGCTCACTTTCCTCGCTATTTTGCGTAAAGGTTATGCAGTCAGTAGGGCAGATGTCGACACAGGCGTCACACTCAATACATAATTTATCGGTAAAGACTGTTTGTACGTCGCAATTCAGGCAACGCTGAGTTTCATTAAGGGCTAGCTGTTCGTCAAAGCCAAGTTCTACTTCAACGTTTATATCGTTTAAGGTTTGTTCTTTGTCGGCATGCGGCACGGCAAACCTAAAGTCGGCACTAATATCATTATCATAGGACCATTGATGGATACCCATTTTCTGACTGCTAAGATTTGTTAAGGGGTCAGGTCGTCTATTTATGTCCTGGCCCTCGCAACTCATGTGAATAGAAACGGCGGCATCGTGACCGTGTGCAACGGCAGTGATTATATTGTCTGGTCCGAATGCGGCGTCACCACCAAAAAATACATTTTCATGCGTCGACTGGTAGGTGGCTTTGTTGAGAACGGGGACTTCCCACTTGTCGAACTCAATGCCGAGGTCGCGCTCAATCCAGGGAAAGCTATTTTCCTGTCCTATGGCGCAAATCACATCGTCACAAGGTATTATTGCCGGCTCTTCCCCGGTTGGAATTAACTGGCGTCGGCCGTTCTCGTCAACTTCCTTCCTTACCTTTTCAAACTCCATTGCAACTAGTTTGCCATTCTCAACTATATACCGTTTTGGAACGTGAAAATTAAGAATGGGAATATCTTCAGCTATTGCATCTTCTATTTCCCAGGGAGATGCTTTCATGTCATCAAAACCGCTGCGTACAACAACCGAAACGTCTTTGCCGCCGATTCGTTTGGAGGTTCGGCAGCAGTCCATGGCTGTATTTCCACCGCCAAGCACTATTACTTTTTTGCCAATTGATGTGACATGCTCAAAAGCAACATTCGCAAGCCATTCAATGCCGGTATGTATATTGTCAGCGGCGTCACTATGTCCAGGTAAGTCTAGCCATTTTCCCAGCGGTGCGCCGGTTCCAATAAAAATGGCGTCGTAGCCTTCGCTCATCACAGATTTCATGCTGGTTATTTCTTCGCCGAAACGGCAATTCACCCCCATGTCGAGAACGTAATTCAGTTCTTCGTTTAGCACTTCTATAGGGAGTCTGAATCTGGGGATTTGTGTACGCATGGCGCCACCACTTACGGCGTCTCGCTCGAACAGAGTTATTTCGTATCCTAGTGGTAGTAAGTCGCGTGCAACAGTAAGCGCGGCAGGGCCGGCTCCTATTAAAGCTATGTGCTTACCATTTTTTTTCTTAGGCACTTCAGGAATGCGATCGCGAATATCTGATTTGTAGTCTGCAGCTACGCGCTTTAATCGACAGATGGCAACAGGTTGTTCTTCTATTCGGCCCCGCCGACAAGCTGGTTCACAAGGTCTGTCGCAGGTGCGTCCGAGGATTCCAGGAAACACATTCGAATGCCAATTAATCATGTAGGCATCGGTATAGCGTTTTTCAGCAATGAGTCTAATATATTCGGGAACAGGCGTGTGAGCAGGGCATGCCCACTGGCAGTCTACTACTTTGTGGAAGTAGCTAGGGTCGTCGGTATTGGTCGGTTTCATTGTACGTCGTTAATATCGGCTTCGCTGGTTAATTCTGACTTTGGCGTCCCTAAGTCGCCAAATCAAGAGCGTATCTAGTATAGGGAAAACCATGGCATTTGTAAGTACTTTCTGGCGGCTTAGAACGACCGTGGTGTCGCGGCTCAGGTCGGCGTTTGAGTGGGGTTCGATTCGTATAGCTTGTGAAAAATTCGCAGGCATGTGATGCAACGTATAGTGTGAAGCGAAGATTCAAGATCAGATGCCAGCTGTGGCGAAACAGTGTCTCGATTCAGTGTCAGGTCTATTTCAATGCCGCTGCCTAGATAATGAAGGTCGATAGACTCGATATCGTTATCATCAAGCAATGCCCGCCAGTTATGCTTAACGCGTTCGATGATTTCTGCTCGTTGTGGAAGCTCAGATAAATTAGCCTGTGTAGCGTTATTGTCGTCGTGAGTTACCGGGTCGATATGCGCCAGCACTTCCGATATATCGGCAAATTGTCCGGTTAGAGATTTACTAACAGTTTCGCCTAGCTGGTGACCCTCTGAAACCGATATTCGAGGGTTAACCAGCAGCCTGACTTCCAGAATTATTTTTCCTCCGGACAGACGACTTCTCAAACTCGTCACTTCCAGTATTCCCTCAACCGCTAATATGCAGGATACAAACTGAGCACGACGCTGCTTGGGAACAGCGGTATCGACCAATTCCTTGAGGCTGTCAACACACAGCTCCCAGCCTATCTTGGCAATGATTAAGGCGACAAACATGGCGGCGACAATATCCATCCAGACATAGCCTTGCTGAGCGGCGAGGATGCCTATTAGGACGGCCACAGACGAAAATGCATCACTGCGGCTGTGCCACGCGTTCGCTTTCAGTAAATTAGAGTTCAGCCGGTTGGCGACGCGCATTGTGTAGTGATATATCCATTCCTTGCTGGCTATGGAAATGGCGGCGATAGCGGCGCCAGCGATAGCTGGAACAGGGGAAAAGTCACTTTCCCTAAGCCGATTAACACTATCGAATAGAATTATCCCGGCAGTCGTAAAAAACACGATGCCCATGGCAATGGTTCCAATAGTTTCAAACCTGCCATGGCCGTATTGATGCTCCTCGTCGGGAGCGGAATGGGATATACGAGCTACGATTAGCACAAATACATCGGTGACAGCATCGGTAAGGGAGTGGATGCCGTCTGTGACTAGAGCAAAAGACTGGGTATACATGCCTCCTGCGATTTTGCCGAAGCCCAGTATCAAGTCCAGACACATGCCAATCAGCGTGACGCGTGTCGCTTCATATTTTGCACTGGGTGTATTCATAGCATTATTAATTGTGCCAGCTGTTATTGCGACAATAGGTATTAAGGTAAGGGGATTTTGGAATGTAGGAATCGAACAAAAAAGAAAGCCCAACGACCAGAGGTGTTGGGCTTAATATACTATCAAGGGAGAGATAAATGAAACAAAACCCACAATTTTGTATTACATCTACCTACACATAATAAGACTGCACTGTTTAGTGAAAGTTCCCAGAAAATTTAGATAATTTGCATTTAAATTTACAAAAATATAATATGGATTAAACATATTCCGTAACTCGCTGTATATTCTATAAATTCACCAAGGATAAATCTTGGATATTAAGTGCTTCGGCAAGCTCTTTGTTAGTAATGATGCCAATGCTTGCTTGTTCAGGCTTGAAATAGCGCTCGGCAACCAGCTTTAGATCGTCCACAGTGGTATTCAAAATTCGTTTTCTAAGGGTCATTCTATACTCAATAGACCTGTCAAAAACATGATTGTAGTACGCTTGCTTGGCTTCGCCGGCTGGAGATGCTGGTTTGTCCATGCTAGCTATAATCCCAAGGATTGCTTCCTCTAGTTGATGAGGTTGATGCTTATTGGTCATCAACCAATCAATAGCACGATCAAAGTCATCTAGAGTTTCCTGAAGGCGGGGGTCCCGATAAGAAAAGAACTTAAATGAGGCAGAGCCGGCATCCTGACTGGCACCTCCGCCATAGGCACCACCTTGTTCGCGAATAGTACGGTGTAAAAAGCCATTTCTCAAAAAACCAGCCAGTACTTGCAGGCTTGCATTGTCTTCGTGGCTGGATGGAACAGTGGCGTACGCCTTTGCACAGAAATTCACCTGGGTCGAGGTGGTCCATGCCTGGCGCACAGTTTCTCTAATAGAAGGCAGTGATAATTTGCTGTCAGAGTTGTTGCTAGTCTCAGCTTGCCATATTTTGTCAATGTCGCTAATTACACTTGCTTGATTGTCCGGTTCCGCTATAAGCAGAAATTCTTTTTTGGCGGCAAGCACCAAAGAATGTAATTGCTGAAACTTATCGAGAACCTTGATCCGGGCGGGTTCTGAATTCAACTGATCTCGTAATGTCTTTAGGTGCGCAATGCCTTCAAGGCCTCCAAAGCGGTGATTTAAGAGGGCGGTTGGGCTCATTTTGCTCGAAGCAAGACTCATCGCCAGGCTGTGCCCCTGGCCGGTTATGCTGTTCTCTTTACGTGCGCAAATTTGCTCTATCAGGTCTCGCAAACGCTGGTCTTCATCGAAGCGTACATTTTGAATTGTTGCGTGCATCAGTTCGCTAAGCTGAGTATGTTTGTTTGCTAAGCACTTGGATGAAAAAGCAATGATGCCCTTGATGTTTTGTACATCATCATTACTGCTTCTGATGCTACTGAAGCAGCTAATGCCGCCGCTTACCTGAGCCTGCCAGGCTTGAACGTCAGCGTAGTTCTTGTCTGCAACACCAAGCTCTGTCAGGCAGCTGGTATACAAAGGCAAAATATCAAGTAACTCGCTGTCGAGTTGTGGTAAATCCATGATGATTTGTTGATAACACAGACCGTTGGTTCCCTGTCCGTAGTAGGTAACAGGAAGTCCGATTTTGGGAGATTTTAAGCTAACACGAGCAGGCTCCGTTATTTTTTCCGGTACATCTTCTAAGCCTACTTTAGGAAGAACACCTGGGTCGTCGTCTTCTTCCTGGCGTTTGGCGAGCTTGGATGACTGATTAATGATTTCCTGTTTTTGATCTTCGCTCAGAGCGCTTTTGATTTTGGCGAGTTTTTGAATCTCGGCGTTGATCTTCCGAGTAGCCAGCTGTGGATCAGGGTTTAGAGTTAGTGTAATTCGATGTGGATTATCAAGTAATAACTCTTGAATCAGATTAGGGATAAATCTATCGTCTTTAATTTCCTCTCGAAGCTGAGCCAGTACCGGGTCGATGTTAAGAAGCGCTATTGGATCTCCTCGGTGCATGGCCGTGGAAAGGCCTGCAAGAATGAGTTGCAGCCCATAAGGATAACTGTCTCCGGAAATCTCTCGCTGATTTAGTTCTACCTGATGTAAGGCGGCCTCAACCTGTTCCAAAGGAATGCCGGTTCTAACAGTTTCTTCAAGCGTGTCTATTATTAGTTTTTCTATTTCGAGTGTTGAGCTGCCTTCACATCCTTCGAGTCCGGCCATGAAACTCATTTCTCGATTGGAATCTTCCAGCCCACACATAGGGGAGGGTGAACTACCCAGTTCCGTAGTTTCCAGCACTTTAAATAATGGATTTGCACTGTTGTCTAGCAGCACGCTAGAGAGCAATTCGGCTTTAAATAGCTCGTCAAGTTGTGTGCTTTGCCCAAGCAGCCAACCAACTACAACATGGCTTTGCGGCTTGTCGGAGGCGTCGGCCGCGTAAGATTCTTCGATGCGTATAGGCGATAAATACCTGTTTTCATCGCCTACCTTAATATCAATATCTAGCTTTTCAAATGAAGACAAGGCCAGCTCTTCAAATTGCTTATGATGCTCCGAGGCGGGTATGTCGCCGTAAGTCATAAAAACAGAATTACTTGGGTGATAATGACTCTTGTAAAAGCTTAGCAGTTCCTCGTATTTAAGATCGGGGATATTGTCCGGCTCTCCGCCGCTGTTGAAATGGTAGGTGGTAGTTGGGAAAAGGTATTTGCTAAGGGTCTGCCAAAGTACGCTATTAGTGGAGCTCATTGCGCCTTTCATCTCATTGAAAACAACACCTTTGTATTGAAGTTCGCTATCGCTATTGCTGGCATCAGAAAACTCTAGTCGATGCCCCTCCTGGGCAAAATCCAGTTTGTGCAAACGAGAAAAGAATGCGGCATCTAGGTACACAGCCAGCAGATTGCTAAAGTCTTTTCTGTTTTTGCTGGCAAAGGGGTAAGCAGTCCAGTCGCTGCTGGTAAATGCATTCATAAAGGTGTTCAGTGAACGCCGAATCATCATGAAAAAAGGATCGCGTACAGGGTATTTGCTGCTGCCGCACAAAGCGGTGTGTTCAAGTATGTGTGCAACTCCAGTTGAATCCATAGGCACGGTGCGAAAAGCGACCAGAAACACATTCTCGGGGTTATCACTGCTCAAATGAAAATGCTTAGCCCCTGTTTTTCGATGGTTATATTCTTCCATTACTATATTTAGGGAAGGGATTAATTCGCTGCGTTTCCATTCAAAGGCGGGGTGTAATTCCTTTGGTGCGTTTGTCTGTTGCTCGGCGTTAGCGGTGTGGACTTCTGTCATTCTATTTAATGCCTTATACGTAATGATCGGTTTAGCTGTGAATGTTGATTGCTATTAAGTTTTGATAGTCTGAATAATTATTGTGGTGGGGTTTCCAGGCTGAATTTGCCTAGTTTACCCGAGCGAAAGTCGTTTAGTAGTATTTCGGCGGTTTTGTTAATATCTGCTCCTCCACCTCGGCGTAGAGACCCTCTTAATTTGGCAATGAGATCAAACAGCTCCTCAGTCTTGATGTTGGTATTGTTTAGGCGATAGCGATCTGCAAGTCGGCTGGGGTATTTTTCAAGAAGGAGTTCGGCGAGAAACCACGCTACATCATCTGACTGAACGGCGGTACTGCGTATTGTGCCTGTTACAGCCAAACGATACGCACTGTCCTGGTCGGCCAGTTTTGGCCAGAGCATGCCGGGGGTGTCTATTAAATACCAGGAGTCATCCAGCTTTACTCTCTGTTGACCCCGGGTTACGGCTGGTTCATTGCCGGTTCTGGCTACTTTTCGATCCATTAGCTGGTTTAATAAGCTCGATTTGCCAACATTAGGTATTCCCTCAATTACCAGTTGCACCTTTGAAAACTTCGAGCCATCAGTCTTCTTGATAAGGCGTTTTGCAGCTTGTACGAGACTGGCTTTGCTTAAGGGCTTGTCTCGGCCGTTGATTAAGCAGGCACAGTTAGCTTCTTTGTCAAAATGTTTCTGCCATGCATGTGTAATATCAGGGTCTGCAAGGTCTGCTTTGTTCAATATACGAATATAAGGTAATTGTTCCCTGATCGATGCCAGCAGAGGGTTGCAGCTAGATTCGGGAATGCGTGCATCCAGGACTTCAATTACAGCCTGTGTTTCGCGCATAATTTTAACCAGTTCTTTACTGGCTTTATGCATATGTCCGGGATACCAGGAAATGGCCATTGATGAAGCTCCGTGAGGGCGACAGTTTAACTAGGCTTGGGGATTAACACCACCGCCAAATATAAAGAACTATCTGCGCTATACTTGACGTGCACAGGTGTTATTGATTGTGAAATCTGAAACAGAGCAGGTAGCCGTAATGATGGAAGATATACTACGTTCGAAGTTGGAGGCTGACTTGCAGCCAGGTGAGCTGATTATCGAAAACGAAAGCCACATGCATGGCGGTCCGGCGACTGAATCACATTTTAATTTGACTGTGGTCTCGACACAGTTCAAAGAAACATCACCAGTAAAACGCCATCAGCGTGTGTATAAAATACTTTCTGCCGAATTGGCATCCAGTGTGCATGCTCTGGCTTTGCATTTATACACGCCCGAAGAATGGAAAAAGCGACAGCAGGCTACGCCTGAGTCCCCGAATTGCCGAGGAGGAAGTGAGTAATAATTTCGGCGAAACTTGAAATATTAACCGATCATTCTTTTAACGCGTAAGCGCGTCATTAATTCGTGCCATCCATGTTCATGCTCTCTTGCACCGTGAATTTTCACTGTTGGGGTGCCATCTTGCCATTCTTTTTTCTGACCAAATACTATGTAGGTTTTACTCAAATTTTAGTAGTATCTACCTAAAGCAGCACATATGAGATGAGTGTAATAATACCTATTGCTGTAACTTGATATAATTCAGCGACATGTGTCGGTTATTTAACTCTGCATGTGAGAGTGCGCTGAAACCGATAAAGCAATATTTTTATTTACTAGTAAATTTGCAATTATTTTACTATGCAAGGTGTCAAAAACTATGTCTGTGAATGGTGCAATAGACAATAAGCGTAAGTTAGACTTTTTGCTTGCGGCCGCCATTTCGGTGGCTATGGTTGTGTTGATTTTATTGGTTCAGCAATACGCAGCGAGTGCCAGAGTAGTCGTGTCCGCTCCGCCCAAGGCTGATCCAATCGCTGTGTTTCCCGACTTTGCTTCTATTCCTAATGTGAACGTAAAAAAGCAGCAGTTTTTTGATTATCTACAAGATTTCATTCTGGCTGAAAATAATGACCTTGCGAATACTCGTAGGCAGTTATTAAATTATGCCGCTATAGTTAATACCGGTGTAGCATTGAGCGCTCGTGAACGAGGCTGGCTGCTAGAGCTTGTTAGCACTTATCGAGTCGAAACTGGATTAAATAGCGACAAGGAAATTGTTGATGAATTACTGAAAAGAGTTGATCAGATTCCTGTCTCATTAGTATTGGCTCAGGCAGCAAACGAGTCCGCCTGGGGAACATCTCGATTTACGTTAGAAGGCAACAATGTTTTTGGTCAATGGTGTTTTGAGGAAGGCTGCGGAATAGTGCCGCGACAACGAGTTAGTGGGGCCACTCACGAGGTCAGGCGCTTTACCTCAGTTGAGAGCGCAGTAGAGGCGTATTTCCTAAACATTAACAGTCAGCGTGCATATGACTATTTTCGCGAACTGCGCGCTTATATGCGTGAGCAAAAACAAGAGCTGGACTCTATGGTTTTAGCTTTTGGCCTGGGTCGTTACTCACAACGTGGCGACCATTATGTTGACGAAGTGCAAACTTTGATTATTCAGAACCGATTGCGTAGTCGAGATAGAGGTTGAATGGCTTGGCTATACCCCAGTAGACAATTTAGTCATCTCAATTCAGGTTTATCCACTGTACTGAATTCCAAAAATAGCGAGTAGAGCCTGAATCCGGTGCGGTGCATATATAGCGCCAACGGCGACCGGTAAATTTTTCTTCGGGAGCAAGCTCCAAAATACCAGCATCTATATCAAGCCAGGTCATAGGTATAGGCCTGCTATTAGCAAAACATGCTATTTGCGATTGTATAAAATTGCCTGCTTGAAACTGAAGAGTAACTCTAGGGCTTCTATTTAATGTTACTGGCGATAATGGCTCAATCAGTTTCATGTTAAAAGACAGCGTAGAGAACTTCGTGCTAGCCGTTTCGATATTGGCGTATATGCTGGCCAGGGGAAACCGCGGTAATGCCAGAAAATCAGAATTGATCCCGACTGCTCCAGAGTTCTGTGCCAGACCCACAAAGCTCAATTCCGACAACATTTGCTTTATCGCGGGATTGTACTCGCCATACGGATAGGCTAAGTAGTGATGAGTTTGCCCGGTTTCATTGCGAATAGTTTCTTCTGCTTCCAGTAATTCATTACGTAACCTACCTAACCATTGCTGCTCAGACTCTCCATCGGTACGTTCAAGCATGTAGGGGTGTTCGACCATGTGATTGCCTATCAATACACCTTCATTTGCCATTTCCCGTACCTGATCCCAGTTCATGTAGTTGGTCTGGTTATTGTTGATGGGGCCAGTGCTGAGGAATAGGGAAAACGGGTAGTCAAATGACTTCAATAAGGGAAACGCCGTTGTGTATATCGAGCTATAGCCGTCATCAAAAGTAATAGCAACAGCCTTATCTGGTAGCGCCTGGCCAGATTTCAGGCTCTGGATCATCACATCCAGGGCAATAACATTGTAATTGTGGTCTTTTAAGTACTGTAAATGACCTTCAAAATCACTGGGTGATATTGACGTAGATGGAGGTGTGTCGGTTGCAACGTGATGATAAAGAAGAATGACTCCATGTTCATTGGCCTGGGTGGGCTCAGGCAGCAATGCAAATACAAGGCTAGATACAAACAGCAGGAAAGATAGAGGATTAATGGGTATAGCGTACATAAAGCCACTGTTGCCTACTCGAGTGGATGTTGGCGCGCGCCTATAATCTTTGATAATCATTGATGAATGATAACCCATATTTGATAACGCACACTTAAGCGATGATCGGCTTCTTATCTAGTGCCGGCAACGTTATAATGAGCGGTTCAGGGCCGGTGATTCGGGCTCATCACAGTTTGGAGCGAGATATGATATATACAGGCAAGGCACTAAGTGTCGATGTATTGCCTTCAGGCACTGCGCATTTGGTCTTCGATCTACAAGATTCATCGGTAAATAAATTTGATCAAAAAACCCTGGGTGAATTAAAGGCAGCCGTTGCTGTTCTTCAAGCAGCGGATATATCAGGACTTATAATCTCTAGTGCCAAGTCTACATTTATTGTTGGAGCGGACATCACTGAGTTTGCCGCGAAGTTCGATGAGGGTGAGCAGAAAATTCTTGAATGGCTTGAAGAAGTTAACAAGATATTTTCAGATATAGAAGATTTGCCAGTTCCTTCGGTGACTGCTATTAACGGAATAGCATTGGGCGGGGGTATGGAAGTTGCAATATCAACCGACTACCGTGTTGCGACCGAAAACGCAGTGCTTGGTTTTCCTGAAGTAAAATTAGGTATTTTGCCTGGGTTTGGAGGCACGGTTAGAATGCCTCGGCTTATTGGTGCCGACAATGCAAACCTTTGGATAAGTAGCGGGTCGCACATTAAAGCGAAGCAGGCATTCGCGGAAGGTGCGCTGGACGCTATCGTAAATGATGACTTATTAATTGATGCAGCAGAAAAAATAATTGAGCAATGCCATCAAGGAAAATTGGATTATAAAGAAATTAGGTCCAGGAAAAAATCACCGCTAACGCTTACACCTATCGAGCTTAATGTAGCTTATGAAACAGCCATAGGCATGGTGGCTGCGAAAGCTGGCGCTAATTATCCAGCGCCAGTCACGGCCGTAAAAACCATGTTTAAGGCGGCGACTCTGGATCGTGCTGGTGCGTTACAGTTAGAGCATCAGAGTTTTATGAAGCTTGCAAGTTCAGAGACAGCAGCAAATTTAGTGCAGATGTTTCTTAACGATCAATTTCTTGGTGGTAAAGCCAAAAAGCAATTTGCAAAAGCGAACAACATTACTTCCGCTGCAGTTTTAGGTGCGGGCATTATGGGCGGTGGCATAGCTTATCAGTCAGCCCTTAAAGGCACGCCAATTTTGATGAAAGACATTTCCCAGGAAGGAATAGATCTGGGCATGAGTGAAGTGAAAAAACTGCTAGGAAAGAAAATGGCTCGCGGCAAAATAGATAGCGAGAAAATGTTTTCTATTTTATCCAGTATCAAGCCAACACTTAGCTACGATGGCATTGATAAGGTAGACATCGTTGTGGAAGCGGTAATAGAAAACCCATCCATTAAAAAAGCAGTGCTAAGTGAGCTTGAAGGGCTGGTAAACGAGAATGCCATAATTGCTTCCAATACCTCGACGATATCAATAGACGAGCTGGCTACCGCACTAGAAAGGCCTGAGAAATTCTGCGGCATGCACTTTTTTAATCCAGTGCCGGTTATGCCATTGGTGGAAATTATTCGCGGAGAGCACAGCAGCGATGAAACAATTGCCACAACCGTTGCCCTTGCCAAGAAAATGGGAAAAACCCCAATTGTTGTTAACAACTGTCCTGGCTTTTTGGTGAACAGAATATTATTTCCGTACTTTGGTGCGTTTTCGCGCCTGATTCATGATGGCGCCGATTTTAAGCAAATCGATAAAGCCATGGAGAAGTTTGGTTGGCCCATGGGGCCAGCTTATCTGCTCGATGTGGTAGGGCTGGACACCGCCTTTCATTGTCAGGATGTAATGGCCGAGGGTTTTGAGAGAATGTCTCTAGGCTTTGAAAGCTTAATAGATAAATTATATGAACAGAAAAGCCTCGGGCAGAAAACCGGAAGTGGGTTTTATTTGTATGAGCCAGACAAGAGAGGTAAGCCGAGGAAATTACACAATCCGGCCATTGAATCGTTAGTTGCTTCTTCCCAGGTACAGGAAAAAGAATTCGAAGATCAGGAAATTGTAGAAAGAATGATGGTTGCCTTATGTCTTGAAACCGCCCGTTGCCTGGAAGACGGAATTGTTGAAACGGCAATTGAGGCTGATATGGGCTTAATACTAGGCCTGGGTTATCCGCCATTCCGCGGCGGAGCTCTGCGCTACGCCGACAGTATTGGTCTGTCGAAATTTTGCGATATAGCCGACAAATATGCGGACTTAGGAGCGATTTATCACCCGACCGACACTATGCGAGCAATGGCGGCGAAGAACGAGACTTACTACAAATAAGCTATATTGTAGTTAGTTATTAGTTTTTAGTGATCAGGTTTTACTATTTCGTTTTTTATTATTACAGTTATTTAGACTTTAGGAAAAAACATGAATTTAAATGCCAGAGACGCAGTGATTGTTGACGGAATTCGTACTCCAATGGCGCGCTCCAAAGGAGGCGCCTTTCGGTTCGTTCGTGCTGAAGAGCTTTCCGCCTATCTTATAAATGCTCTATTCGAAAGAAATCCAGAAGCACTTCCGGTAGATGTTGAAGATGTTATTTGGGGCTGTGTAAACCAGACTCTTGAGCAGGGCTGGAACATAGCTCGTAACGCATCACTTATTTCTGTATTACCCCATACAACTTCGGCACAAACAGTCAATCGCTTGTGTGGGTCTTCCATGTCCGCATTGCATACGGCGGCTATGGCTATCGAAAGCAATAATGGCGATCAGTTTATTGTGGGCGGTGTTGAGCATATGGGCCATGTAGGAATGGTACACGGAGTTGATCCAAACCCTAAGGCATCGCTGCACATCGCGAAAGCAGCGTGGATGATGGGCGTTACCGCAGAAGTACTGTCAAAGATGCATGGTATAAGTCGAGAACAACAGGATGAGTTTGCGGTGCGTTCTCATAAGCTAGCAGATCAGGCGAGAGGTAGCGGTGGATTCGATAACGAAATTATTCCAATTGAGGGGCATGACGCTCAAGGTATGAAGGTTCTGATTGAGCATGACGAAACTATTCGCCCTGATACAACTTTGGAAGGCTTATCCCAGTTGCGGCCAATTTTTGATCCTGCAAATGGTACGGTGACAGCAGGCACTTCTTCTCAGTTATCCGATGGCGCCTCCGCCATGTTGATAATGTCTGCAGAAAAAGCACAAGCTCAGGGCCTTAAAATCAGAGCTCGAATTAAATCAATGGCCATTGCAGGAGTTGATCCTTCGATAATGGGTTATGGGCCAGTTCCTGCGACTCAAAAAGCATTAAAGAAAGCGGGTCTTACCATGGACGACATAGGGTGTATTGAGCTCAATGAGGCCTTTGCGGCGCAATCATTGCCAGTACTAAAAGACCTGGGATTAATGGATGTAATCGATAGTAAAGTTAATTTAAAGGGCGGTGCTATTGCATTGGGCCATCCATTAGGATGCTCTGGCACGCGCATTACCACTACTTTGTTAAACAATATGGAAGAGCAAGATGTAACGATTGGGCTTGCTACTATGTGTATTGGTTTAGGGCAGGGAATTGCAACTATATTGGAGCGGGTGTAGCTAGCCAGCTTGTCTAGTGCGACTATTAACATGCAGCCTAAAATTAAAGCTAAAACAAAAGACAGTTTGACACTAAATCGAAGTCGTAAGAATTTACGTCGAGACGTAGGTCGTGCTATCGCCGATTATAATATGATCGAAGACGGCGATTTGATTATGGTGTGCCTTTCCGGGGGAAAGGATTCCTATGCAATGCTAGACATACTGTTAAGTTTACAAAGGCATGCGCCCATTAGTTTTAAAATTCATGCGGTAAACCTTGATCAGAAGCAGCCTGACTTCCCTGAGCATGTACTACCTGAATATCTTACTAACCTTGGTGTTGAGTATAAAATTATTGAGCAGGACACCTACTCAATAGTTACAGATAAAATAGAAGAGGGTAAGACCTTCTGCGGGCTTTGCTCCAGATTGCGACGCGGAATTCTCTACAACTATGCGGACTCTATTGGTGCTAGCAAAATTGCCCTTGGTCATCACCGGGACGATATTGTCGAAACTCTGTTTCTAAATATGTTTTACGGTGGAAAACTAAAAGCTATGCCACCTAAGTTACTTAGCGATGACAAGAGGAATGTAGTTATCCGCCCGATGGCTTATTGCAAGGAAAAGGAGATTTCACGTTATGCACAATTATGTGATTTTCCTATAATCCCCTGCAACCTTTGTGGCTCTCAGGACAATCTACAACGGCAGGTAATTAAGGAAATGCTGCAAGGTTGGGATAAGCTTCATCCGGGTCGTGTGGAGACAATTTTTCGCAGTATTTCGAATGTTTCTCTGTCGCAGCTTGCGGATACCAGCCTCTTTCCTTTTTCTGAACTAAGAGTGGGTAGTAAACAAAAAGCCCCTCTGGATTTGCTGGAGTTGGTGTAGCTTCCATGGAAATACCCTTCACTGAAATTTCTACTGATGCGCTGGACGCGATAATCGAAGAGTTTATCACTCGAGAGGGAACCGATTATGGCGAACAAGAGTATTCTTTAGTGCAAAAAACTGAGCAGGTAAAAATGCAACTAAAGCGGGGTGAGATTGTGATTAATTATGATTCCGAAACTCAAACCTGCCATCTACATGCCAAATCAAGTTGAACAAATTAACGAATGTAGAATATCTTCTCACTCTCTCCACTCAGGAAACGAACCCGGTCAATGTCAGACAGCGTAAATAAAGAAGCCGATATTAAGTTTTCTGCTAGTGATTGCGTAGAGCTGGACGCCAGTGGTTTGTTTTGCCCCGAGCCAGTAATGTTGTTGCACAATAAAATAAGAGATATGGAAAATGGAGATTTGTTGCAATTAACTGCAACCGACCCTTCAACCACTCGCGATGTGCCGAAGTTTTGTCTTTTTTTAGGCCACGAGCTGCTTAAAACTACAGAGCACAATGGTAAGTATCACTACCTTATTCGCAAATCTGAATCATGAAATTCGAACTCAATCAGCGGTGTATTCACTCACTAGTTTAAGGCGTGATGAAATTGTCGGATCAATTACCAGCGCCTCAGGCTTTTTACCTTATAGATGCATCAATCTATATTTTCCAGTCTCATTTTTCGCCTAACGTCGAATGCTTTAGTGAGGAGGGTGAAGAGCTAAGCGCCGTGTATGGATTTACTCAGTTCCTGTTTCAATTCTTGAGAAGAGTTAAGCCTGAAAGAATTGGAATAGCAATGGATGAGAGCCTGTTCTGCGGTTTTCGCCATGAATTATGTGCGCAGTACAAATCAAATAGAGAATTACCCGATGAAAACTTGGCCATGCAACTTGGCGCTTGTGCAGAAATTTGTCGAATTCTTGGTTTGGCTGCTTATTCTAGTAAAAAATATGAAGCGGACGATATTATCGGAACACTCAGTTCTCGAATGGTTGAATTTAGTGAGCAGGACATTGCAGTCTGCATTGTTTCCAGAGACAAAGATCTCGCTCAGTTGCTGAAAAGCAAAAACGATAGCCTTTGGGACTACAGTGGCAATCGAAAGCGTTACCGGGCAGATATACAAAATGAATATGGCGTCGCACCGGAACAGTTTCCTGACTATCTCGGCCTGGTTGGGGATTCTGTTGATTGCATAACTGGCGTGCCAGGTGTTGGGCCAGTTAAGGCAAAGGAGCTATTAAAGAATTATCATACATTGGAAGGTGTGTATCAAAACCTGGAGTCGATTTCCGGACTTTCACTGCGTGGTGCAAGCCGACTGGCTGCGGTACTTGAAGAGCATCATGAGCTGGCAAAATTAAGTAAAACCCTCGCAACAATTGTTTGTGATGCTAGTGATGAGGGCGAAGGTTTTACCAATGCGCTACCCAGTTCGCTGAAACCCTATGCTATTGATTCGCCTTCTTTTGAGGAGTTTCTTTTCAAATACAAATTTACTAACAACGACAAAGACTATTTGCTGTCGCTTGCAAAACGTACTTAATGAAAATCCTGGCTGATAAAAACATCCTGTCTGTGGAAAACACCTTTGCGCAGTTCGGTGATCTAATATTACTCGACGGACGAGAAATCACTCGCAAAGACTTGCGCGATATTGACGTTCTATTAGTGCGTTCAATAACCAGGGTCAATGAAGAGTTGCTTGCGGGAAGCAAGGTGAAGTTTGTGGGGACGGCGACAAGCGGCACAGATCATATTGATCTTGAGTATTTAGAAAATAGAAAAATATTCTTCGCTGACGCCAAAGGCAGTAATGCAAATGCTGTCGTGGACTATTGTTTCTCTGCACTTGCTTTTGCCGTGATTAATAAAGGGTTGAATGTTGAAACCTGCGAAGTGGGCATAGTAGGGGCCGGCAAAGTAGGAGGTCTATTTTCCTTAAAGCTGGATGCGCTAGGTATTCGGAATCGGCTCTGCGACCCGCCTTTAGCGCAACAGCAGTTATTAGACTATGATCAGACTAATATCCGTTATCACACACTCGAAGAGACATTGCAGTGTGATGTGATTTCACTTCATGTTCCTCTTAACCGAACTGGTTCTTACTCGACAGTAAATATGATCGGGGCTAGTCAGTTGCAGCTGCTAAAACATGGCGCTTTGTTTATTAACGCCTGTAGGGGCGAAGTGGTAAACGAAAATGCATTGAGTGAATTCATGAAACAACGCAGCGATGTGAGTTTTGTATTCGATGTTTGGAAGGGAGAGCCTAAAGTAGACAGGCATATTGTTGAAGCAGTAGATATAGCTACACCACATATAGCCGGTTATAGTCAGGAAGCCAAATTTTCTGCAACAGAACTTCTAAGGCAGGGGTTTCTAACTCATTTTAATTTAACGGACACTATTACAATATACAAAACTGAACAAGAAATGTTGCCGCTTGATGTCAAAGAGGAAAGCACGGAGCACGCTTGGAATGTATTGCTTAATGCTTTTCCTTTGGAGGAAATAAGCCAAAATTTCAAGCATGCGGTTTCAGAGGGTGTTGGCGAAAGAGTGTTTGATCAGATTCGCCAGCAATTACTTTCTCGTCGGGAGTTTAAGGCCATAATCTTAAACTCCCATGAACTCACAGAGAAGCAGCAAAAAAATCTTAATGTTCTGGGCTTTAATATCTCCTGACTTACACCAATAAAAGTACACTTCTTGTTCTGCGACTTAATTTTTGCTATAGGTTTGAGTGGTGCTACGCTTTATCGATACTGCTCCAATACTCGGGCTATCTTGGTCATGGCTTGTGCGAGTTCATCTTCACGCGGTAAAAACACCAGTCGTAAATGTTGTTGATCCTCTATATTAAATGCGCTGCCCTGAACTAGTAAAATCTGTTCCTGGTTCAGAATGTCGAGTACTAAGGCTACATCATCCTTTATTGTATAAACTGCTGGGTCCAGTTTTGGGAACATATAAATTGCGCCTCTTGGCTTTACACAGCTGACGCCAGGGATTTGACTAAGAAGGTTCCAGGTGACATCGCGTTGTTGCTTAAGTCGACCTCCAGGCAGGATGAGTTCGTTAATGCTTTGATACCCGCCCAATGCGGTTTGAATCGCAAACTGCGCGGGGACATTCGCGCAAAGTCGCATATTGGTTAATATTTCAAGGCCTTCGATGTAACTCTGAGCATTATCTTTATTGCCGCTTAGAATCATCCAGCCGGATCTAAACCCAGCCAGGCGATAAGATTTTGACAGGCCGTTAAACGTTACTATAAAGACATCATCACAAAGCGATGCGAGTGGAATATGAATGGCGTCATCGTAGATGATCTTGCTGTAGATCTCATCGGTAAATAAAATTAGCTCATGCTTGCGTGCAAGTTCGACAATTTCTAGTAGCAACTCCTTGCTATATACCGCCCCGGTGGGGTTGTTGGGATTAATAATTACTAACGCTCGAGTTCTACTACTAATTTTAGACTCGATGTCGGCAATGTCGGGAAACCAGTCGCTGGCTTCATCACATAGGTAATGAACTGGATTACCGCCACTTAGACTTACCGCGGCAGTCCACAATGGATAATCGGGGGCAGGTATTAACACTTCATCGCCGTTATTCAGCAATGCCTGCATAGCCATAGTTATTAACTCGCTTACACCATTGCCGAGGTATATGTCGTCTACATCTATATTGAGTATGTTCTGTCTTTGGCACTCTTGCATAATGGCTTTGCGAGCGGAGAACAAGCCCTTAGAGTCGCTATAGCCCTGAGCATTAGACAGATTGTGAATAACATCATGCAATATTTCATCTGGCGCATTAAATCCAAATGGCGCGGGGTTGCCGATATTGAGTTTTAATATTTGATGGCCTTCCTCTTCAAGGCGCTTTGCTTCTCCCAAAACAGGGCCGCGAATTTCATAGCAGACATTTTGTAGTTTGTCTGATTGCAGTATCTTGCTCATGTTCGTTACATCCGTGGTTAGATAACTCTGGCTGGCTTTAAATGTATACAAGGTAATCGGCTGTTTGTGCCGTAGCAATAACCACTTTATTTTGAAAAAAGGTAACTTAATGCTGTTAAAATGACTGGATGGTATGGCTAATTTGTTACTTGGCTCGATTTTACCGCAACCATGGCTGTAAAATGAAAATAGAAAGTTATTTCGCTAGCCTGTTTCAGTTTTGTATTTTTGCTGAGGAATAGATAATTGGATAAGAAAGAAAAGACCGAAGAGCAGTGGAAGAGTGAGCTCGATAGTGAGACTTATCGCGTTACCCGCGAAAAAGGTACCGAAGCGGCCTTTACTGGCAAATACAATGATCTTAAAGATGCAGGCATTTACAATTGTGCGGCCTGCTCAGAGCCTTTGTTTTCTTCCGCGAACAAATATGACTCAGGCTCTGGCTGGCCAAGTTTTTACCAGCCATCAAACCCGGAAAACATCACTGAAAATAATGACCACGCCCACGGCATGATTAGAACCGAGGTGGTTTGTAAAAAATGTGACTCTCATTTAGGTCATGTATTCCCAGACGGGCCGCCAGAAACTGGATTGCGATACTGTATTAATTCCGTAGCTCTGGATTTTGAGAAAGAAGAGAAAGCCTGAATAGGGCGCTCAATTTGTTGGGCACGTATAAACTTCGTGGCATTTACGGAGCATTCCTGACGTATAAAAAAAGGCGGCTGATAACAGCCGCCTTTTTATGTGCCCTAATAAACTTACAGGGTTAACGCTCGATGGTGTATAAGCCATCTACCTGATTAAACAAATTTAGCTCATCAATCATGTCAAAGCCGCCTACGAAGGCTTCGGCGCCGACGCCAGTAAATACACCACCAAGGTTAGCATCGATTGAATTACTGATAATGCCGCCGGGGTTAGACAGGGTTCCACCTAGAGAATTAATATCTACCAGGCCGTTATTTATTGAGCCTGAAAAATCAATTTCCCATGCCTGAGAGCCCGCCACTTCAACTTGCAATAAGCCATTGGAGATTGCACCAGTATTGAAATCGACATCCATGCCTGCCACAACCTGAGTCACGCTTCCCGCGCTGCCGCTACCGATAAAAGAGGAGGCGGCCGAGCTTGCATAGGAGCCTGTGCCCTGTAAATTCGCTACTGGAGTTGGGTTAACACTGGCTAGATAACTAGACGTTTGTAATTCAACTTGATTGTTATCTCCGGCACTTACTACAACCCAATTTTCTTCAAGTGGATTGTTCCATGTGCCCCAGTCGATGTTCTGCGATTCGAGAGTTGTTTCTGGTAAAGACAGCGGAGCGGGAGCGGATTGATCAGTGCTGATGAAAATATTGCCTGCGAGCGCATGGTCGACATCGCTATCAGCCGTAGTGTTTTCAAGAGTAAAGCCGAGCGCGATGCCGTCTAGCGTCGAGTCGCCAACATAGTAGCCCGCGATATTTCCAGTGACATTGCCGTTCAAATTTAGTGCTGTAGTCGAGGCGTCCTCAATGATAGAGCCTGAACCAACAGCAATGTTAAGGAATGGGCCGCTTAGTGCCCCGGCAAATGTGGCACTCCACTCAACATCGCTAGCGGTGGTCATAGTTAGGCTTCCGCCACTAATTACGCCAGTATCGAATGCTACATCAAATTCGAACATACTAACGTCAGCAAGTGCTGACGTACCTAAAGTCCCTGCACCATTACTGGTCGTGAAATTGTATTCACCCTGATAACCGGCAACATGTTGATAATGAGCACTTCCTGATGTTGGGATTACGGCCTGAGTTGGATCAGCCACAAACCAGAATGCACTCTGATCAATTTGTGAATTCGAGCTAAAACTTTGCTTATCAAAAACTGAGGTAGTACCTATCCAGCTTCCCCAGCTTATATTCGTGCCTGTGTTGTAAAAGCTTGTATTCCCATTATCTCCAGTAGAGTTGACAGCGCTTCTGCGAAGAATAGATTCGGAGGCTACGTTAAAATCATTTTCAAAAGTGCTGTTGTTAAACATTCGGGCTGCAAAAACCGGATCGTCGTTTACCGTTGGGTTTGCAGCACCGCCATAAAGCTTAGCTCCAATGTTTGCGTTTAAAGAGGAGTTAGTTGCAAGCATTCCGTATCCGTCGAAGCCGGAAAGTTCAAGTGCAGAAATAGCATTCCGTTCTCGTAGTAAGTATGCACCACTGGTATTGACGGAAGGATCAGAAGAATTTACCAGGCTAAAACCACCTACAAAACCGTTAGTACCCTCGCTAGGGTCATAGGGGGAGAATAATCCAGCTAGTTCACCATTCGGTATTCCGTCAAAGACTCCGTCGACATAGATACCACTACTTGCATTATCTATGTTAAACGAATTCAATAATGTAACGTTGTCGCTAACAGTGCCTGCGTCACCAAACGTAGTAAGCCCGCCACTAAAATTAACTTTCCATTCCTGAACAACTCCACCGCCAGATTCGAAGCTAAGGAATATATGTCCATTGCTTAGCGTACTGCCGTTGCTGAGGTCAACTTCTGCATCTATATAGCCAAGAAAGTTCTGTAGGCCACCAAAGCCATTTGACACTGCAATAGCAGCGCCTCCTGGTGCACCATAAATACCAAACCCTCCAAGGAAGGTGCGTACGGTTCCAGTTAGTTGTGTTACATCTGTAGGTAATACAGCGACAGTCACCATTTCGTCGGTAATAGACTGAAAAGCCAAATCATCATCGAAATCGTTAAACAATTGATGAGGGTCGTTTGAATCAGTATTCCAGATCGCCCAATGAATATCATTTGACCCGGCGGAAGGGTGGCCCAAATTAACTAGGGCTGAGCTAGAATTATTATATGGCCTTACGAATGTATCTGGTTCGTCAATAAATAGTCCGTCTACACTACCGCTTCCCTCAAAGCTTATTATTTCGGGATTCTTGTTAAAGTCTTCATTGTAAATAGTATTTCCGTAGACTGAAGACGGAGCGCCTGAGCCATCACGATAAAGTGCAAAGCCTACCCCATTGAAATCCGCCAAATTAATAACCAAAGGCTCTGAGGTCTGGGTAAATAGCCCTGCACCTATAACGCCTTCAGAGCCTGTGTTGAAAT
Organism: SAR86 cluster bacterium; assembly: GCA_002402175.1. GTDB lineage: Bacteria > Pseudomonadota > Gammaproteobacteria > Pseudomonadales > Pseudohongiellaceae > UBA9145. Next base: position 47,817 of record NVVJ01000002.1, on the reverse strand, counting down.
CGAAGCCGAGAACAAATCCTTTTCTGAATTGATCTGTTTCGATAGCGTACCCGTTGATACTACCAGTGAAAGAAACGCTTGATTCCCCGGCAAACATTGCGCCGTTAACTACCTGAGCCTCAAGGATACCTTTACCGACTACGGCAGAATAACTGCCAGGATCAACGGTCCAGTTTTCGTCCGAACCTGTACATGTAGGTCCGGTTGCGCCAAAGCAAACTTCCAGGCTAGTGAGGTTAAAACTGCCAGTGCCTAAATTCAGATTAAAACTGCCAACTACTTGGCCAACTTCATTGCCGCTGTCATCAGCGCCTATAAACGAGGTAACGGTATTGTAATTTCCAGAGCCGCTTAACAGTGTGCCCTGATATGCGGTAGGGCCAGTTACCAGCAGGTTTAACCCGCTAATATCAAAATCGTCCAATACACTGAATTCGTCATAGACCTCAATTTGATTGCTGTTGCTTTGCCAGATTCCCCAGCTTAGATCAAAACCATCTATTTGCCCTACGAAGGAACTGTCTAGGCTGTTGCTAGCAAGGTATTCAAAACCTGTTTCAAAGCCTTCTTCACTATGGTGTAGATCGTTAGCGCCGTGAATTCTCGTATCGAAGCCAGTTTCGCTATTGCTGAGAAACACTATGTCTGTGTCGCTCCCTTGTGCATCGCTCCAGCCCCAAATTAGGTCAGAGCCGTAAGTTCCATCAAAGAACACGCTGTCGCTAAGCGCAAAACCAAACGCGTTATTTGTTGTGACGTCATCAGATTGATCCTGACTTAGATTGGCTAATTCGTCGAACAGGATTAAGCCTGAGATAAAATCACTTGTATTACCTCCGCCTTCTCCGCCAATACTGAAGCCAGCGGAAACAGCCTGAGCATTGTTACCAACGAAGAAGCCAAAAAATTGCCCTCCAAAGGATTCGGCTGTGGATGAACCATTTGGGTCTTGAGTGACAACGCCATTCAAAAATGTATGAAATCCGCGGTTTGCTGCGCTGGCAAAAACGGCATTGTTAAATGTTCCTACCCATCTTTGCTTAAGATTGAGCCCATCACAGTTAATATCGCAAACGTCCAAAGAAAGCTGGCCCGTTAAAAAGCCAGCATCAAGGTCAATTTCGAAATTAGAGTTGAATTCGAAATACTCCCAATTTTCATTGGAGAGTATTTCGAAGCGATTAAGCTGTGTAGCTTCAAAGCGCTTTTTGCCGGTTAGTGGGGTGAAATAATCGGTTGACGTAGCGCTGCCAGTAGCAAACCAGGCATTGTCATACCACAGGGAGTGTGCAGTTCCACTACCACCCGTGCCTGCATTGTGAAGGAATAATGGGTTTTGATCATTGCTTCCCTCGCCAATACTTAGCCACAGTCCCCAGTTTAATCCTTCATAGCCCGCAACATCGATCCAGTTATCATCTTGAACTAGTTCGGCATTACGCCCTCTCAGTAAGTCGTAATTATCTCCAGAGACAGAAGGGTCGATAGTACTAGTTACTAGCCCGTCTCGGTTTGAGGCGATGACCGGGCCCATATCGTAGCCATGGGAGGCGGAACCGTAAATCCCTCGAAAGCCGGCATGATTATCTGAGTTGCCAGGAAATATTCCAAAACCAATTTGATTCAAAGCATCAACTTCGGCGACGCCAAGTAATACGCTGCGTTCGAATAATGCACCGCCATCAATAAACTTAGGCCCGCTGTCTTCCTCGAATCGAAATCCGAGTATCAAGCCTTCACTGTAGTCATAATAGTCATCGTCGGTAAGAAACCCGCCACGAATGACACCAGAGAAAGGGGCGCTACTGTTTATTGAGCCAGTGACATTATCTATAAAGATAAGGCCATCATCCGCTACTTCAATTCCATCAATCTCGTTGGTAATCCAGCGGTCCACAGGACTAGAGCAATAGTAGCCACCTTCGCAAACTTCCAGACTGAAATCATTGATGATGGCGTTTTCCAGGTCAAAATCAAAAGAGCCGCGAACCTCATTATCACCATCCGAGTCCACTAGCCAGTCGGACACAGTGAATAGGCGTGATGCGGTTAAATCGGCTAGATAAGTAGGTTCAAAGCTGGCAACGAATATGTTTTCGTGAACTTCGTTGTTCACAGTGTCATCGTATGCGTTTGTATAAAGAGTTGCCGGGTAATCGGAATCTGATTCCCATATTCCCCATCTGAATGGCAAATCTCCGATATCCTGCTCTGTCATCATTGCATCGTCTTGTCGCAACACGTTATATCCGAATTGACTCGAGTTGCCATATTGCGTCACGGTTGTGGAAGTGATGATTGAATTATTGCCAGCATCCAGATTTTCGGTAGCGCCGCCAAACAGGAAGCCCGCTCCACCGCTAATATCGTCAGCGCTAATGGCTAATCCAATTCTGTTCATTGAGCTTCGATCGCTAGCATCGAGTACATAGCTTGTGCTGTTTGCAGTGAATAATACCGACCCACCTACAGACCTGTCTGGTTCCAGGCCTGGTGTATTATAAATTTCATTGACTCGTTCAGAGAAAGTATCCGACACCGAATTCCATGCAAAGCCACTGGATTCAAATGACAGAACAAAGCCTGATGCAGCACCGGAGTTTTCGCTACTGAGAAAGAAACCACTCACATCGGCTGGCAGTATGATGAAATCCATATCATCGGAAAACAGACCGTTAGTAAAATCCCTTTGTGCAAAAATGGTGTTCCCATGGTTGTCGAGAACAAGCTTTTGACCAAAGCCCCAGACAGGCCATCTATTTGATCCAAAGGTGTCTCCACTACAGCTAGGGCAAATAATTGTTAAGCTCAAGCTAGCATCGGAAATGACTCCAACACCAAGGTCAACATAGAAACTTCCAGTTACATCAGTGACTCTCTCGTCGCTGAAAATAGTATCTCCGCGCAGAGTTATTAGATAATCATCTGTAGCGTTAAAGAATTTTTGACCGGTAAAAGAAGTAATATTTTCAGGTATGCCGGTGGTAAGCACAATGCTGTTAGTAAGATTCACAATACCTGGGTCGCTGTCGCCACCATTGTTGAATTTTTCAAGCGTGGCAGGGGTTGATGGACTTGCCTCCCATAGCCCCCACGTCAAATTAAACCCGTCAACCATATCTTCTATAACTGTTGGATTGATACCGGCCAATTTCAATAGGTCGGCACTTGCGGCGGTGTTAACAAACAGAGGCGAATTTTTACTTGTGGACAACACGATTGGATCGGAATCAAGAGCCCCATTGGATGCACCGCCAATAAAGTTTCGATTACCGATTGCGGCTAAACCAACTTTGTTCAGTCCGCTGATTTCTTGAGCGTTTAATCCAAATTGATCTTGTGGAACAACTACCGGTGGCTCGGGCTCGGGCTCAGGCTCAGGTTCTGGTTCTGGTTCTGGTTCTGGCTCAGGTTCTGGCTCAGGCTCTGGCTCTGGTTCTGGCTCTGGCTCTGGCTCAGGTTCTGGCTCAGGTTCTGGTTCTGGCTCTGGCTCTGGCTCAGGCTGGGGTTCTGGTTCAGGTTCGCCATCTTCTTCAGGCCTACAAGCTGGGCTATTAGAGTTTAGTGTGCAGGCGAGGGTGCCGTCGCCAGATGTTTCGTTAGGGTTGACCTGAATTGCATCTACCTGTTGTGCAGATCCGCCACCCGTAGTACCGGTTCCGGTTGCAGTCTGCGTGTCAGCAAGTGTTGGGGTTGGGGCAGTAAGTCCAGTAGCACCCTGAGGTTGTCCACCTGTTGTGCCGCCATTATCTCCACTTCCGCCACCGTCGGCGTCCGCGCCATCGTTGCCACCTCCACCATCGCCTCCGTCGGCAGGGCCATCTCCATTGTCTCCGCCATCACCGCCGTCAGCTGGGCCATCCCCATCCCCATCAGCAGCACCATCATCGCCATCGCCATCGCCATCGCCATCAGTGGAGCCATCTCCATCTCCGCCACCATCTCCACCATCATCCCCATCGTCTCCGCCTTCTTCTTCAGGGTCGCCAACGTTTAGTACGGGGATATTTCCAAGTTCCGCAGGTTGTAGAGTGAGGCCTTCAGGAGCGGTAGTGTTACTTAGTGCGCGGCCAAAATCATAGTCTGCTCCCACACCTAAATTGAGAGAGCCGCCATCATTACCAACAGTTGTGCCGCCATCGTATACGCCGGTGTAAAGAATGCCATCTACAACGACACCTTCATGATCTGTGCCACGAATACCGATAGTGGCAAACTCAGTTTCAATATTATAAGCATCTCGGTTTTGTTGTCCGATATTGCCAGTGATAGTTCTAAATCCACCTTCTATCAGGCGCATGGTCGATACATCGCCCTGACCAACTGCGCCAGTGTAACTGTAATCGAGAATTTCAAAACGAGTTGATTCTTTAAGGGATACAATCGCTGAGTCGGTCATGCGAATTTGAGCAAAAGACGCTGCCTGCGTAACGATAATGTCACCGGCGAAAATTTCGGACCGGCGACTAAGACGCCTGGAGCTGCCTGTGGTATCAACAGCGCTAACCTGGCCATTAACGGCGACGACCAGGCCGGCGGCAATCGCCTGTTCCGCAGCAAAATTACCAGGAGAGTAAACAGCTATGCACAGAACGAAGAAGTTGTAGCATAGCCTTTCAAAGATTTTCTTTGATTTGGTTTTCATATTCGTTGCTCAGTTGAATATAAGTTTAATTTAATGTTCGAAATCTGTTGTTCATAAAACAAGTGGTTCAACTCTAAAATTGATATCGAAAACCAACCTGATATTTAAATTTTGAATAATCGAATAGCACTATATCGCTATCGTTATCTGTATAGCCTGCTTCACCGGTAACCATTAAGTTTCTTGCGGCTTGCCAAAACCATCCCAGGGTAATAGATTCCGTGTTGTCGCTTCTTTTTGTATTAAAAAATACAGGATGCTCGCTGTCATGATTTACGTCTTGAACGGAAGCGCGCAGATAAGGTGTATGTTGGGCGTTTAGTCTGTACATCACACTGTAAGCTAGGCCGGTAAACTCGCGGCCATTGTGGTCGCCGCCAGTTGCAGCTTCAGGAGATTCGTCCGCATGATAAAGGTTTAAGGAGTGTGTGTAGGCGCCAGCAATTTTTGTCAGGCCGCCAGTAATAAGTACCTGGTCTACATCTCTTAAGTCGTTTAACGTGCCACCATTGCTTGTGTCGTATCTTACTTGCGTGTAAGAGCCAGATATTGATTGATACCAACCATTATTTCCTGCGTGCTGCCACGAAGAGTTAAGTGCGAATGATTTTTGAAAACCATTTTGATCCAGATTGACTTTGCTAGCCGTTAGACCGTGTTTGAATCGATTGACTTCATCGCCCCAGTTGTAAGCGACTTCGCCACGAAGATTGTCTATATCGAACTGATCGGTAGTGAAGTTATCCAGATGCATCAAATTAACTGTTAAGTCTAGAGAGCGATTCCTGGTGAATGGATATTTATAGGCCATGGAGACTGTCGTGTTGGTGAAACTGTCATCTGTTTGCTGGCCATCCTGATTCAGCTCTATTTGCCCAATTAGTGGAGTGTCAATCAATCCATTGTCGGTCGCACTGTTGATATTGTCGTCATTCCCTATAATGCTTGATAGGGACCAGTTGACACTAGGACTCTGAGCGTTTTGCCTGGCTTCAATTAGTTGTAAGAATGCTTGGATGTTTTGCTGTACGTTTTGCGGCGGGTTGGTTTCTAGCACTGCGTTAAAAAGGTTCTCGGACGCAGTCAGGTTATTGGTTACAAAATAGGCCCTGGCCAACTCCAGCCTTGCCCGTTCTCGTAGTACAGCATCGGTTGATGTTGCAGCGACTCGTTCAAGCGCGAACACTGATTCATTGGGGTTGCCTGATTCAAGAGCGGCTAAGCCATACAAGAAATCGAATTCCGGTTCCCCCTCCCATTCACCAAGATTAGCAGCGCCTAGGTCGTAAGCTTCCTGATACTGTTGGGCTGTAATCAGTAGATCCATTTCGGCATTAGGAGGTGGGTCATTCTCTGCTGCTAAAACTGCAGATTGAAAGCAGAAAAATACGATAGGTAAGAGGATTTGGTGATGCTTTTTCATTATTTTTGTCCGTCGTTTTTATGAACGGTAAAACTCAAGTTTCAGATTTGTCAAAACTTCAGGTTTTACGGTGCCTATAAGCATCAAACATTGTACCAAAATGCTGGAATAAGTCTTACTTTACTCTTAGGAAATGACGTTTCAAGCAAGCACGCGCTCTTCTTGTGGTTTTTTGTGAACTCCATCAAAATTTATGCAACATATTATGGCCGCATAGGTATTGATTTTGCTGTACACAGGTGAAATTGTGCGCAAACTGTACTAAATCATTGTTTCGATATCCTCGTCGAACGCCTAAAATACTGGAGCATGAGCTAACGCCTGATGAGTTATTTATAATGCCGACAAAAATCTTCCTATGGGCCTTACTGACTATAAATTTGCTGTTTGTGGCGCACTATACTGTGGCGGCTGAAAACAGTAATCAGCCAAATCATACACTTAGCGTGTCTTCTTATTACAGCAACGGTGATTATGGCGAGAAAGAAGACACCAGCATTTTATATTTCCCGGTAAGTTACGGGGTGGATTATGGAAAGTTCAATTTTCAGATTGCCATACCTTACCTACAAGTAAATGGCGTAGGTTCAGTGTTAGTCAATGTAGGTGGAATTAACCGTGCTGTAGCGGGGACACAGCGAAGTCATTCCAGTGGTTTAGGCGATTCAGTTTTTTCAATGACTTATCAAATGGATGCCGTTTCTGAATCTGCCCCTTTTATCGACTTGAGGCTGGATATCAAATTGCCGACAGCCGATGAAAGCAAGGGATTGGGTAGTGGTGAGGTAGATTACAATCTGCAAGTCGATTTTCTAAAGAACGTAGGTAATTCACTATTTTTTTCAACAGTTGGTTATTCGTTTCGCGGAAAGTCTAGCTTGTATGAGGGGCTTCAGGACTCTGCATTTGTGCAGTTGGGAGTCGCAAGGCCATTGTTTGAAAAATGGAACATCGGTGTGTTTTATGACTATAGAGAGCGGGCGTCAGTTTACTCAAGCGAAATTCACGAGGTCACACCCTATTTCAGCTGGCAGTTTGCTAAGCAATGGACATTTACTGGGATGACTAGTTGGGGGTTTACCGCTGATAGCGCTGACCTAAGCGTTCTGGGGCAATTGAGCTATCGCTGGTAAAGCCTGAGGCCTGAGTCGATAAGCTACAAGCGGAAGGGCTGTATCCTGGGTGGAAGAATAGAAGGCCTTTGCATAGGGCGGAGTCGTTGTACCGGTGGTAACTCAGGCCTTGCAACCCTTACTGGCCTTAAGGCCGAGTCGCTACCATCGGCCTTAACAATGATCTCTTCCAATACAGGATTAACAAGTTGGGCCGGATTTTTTACGTTTTTTGCTAAAAAGCGTAATACCGAACCCCATGTCACTTGATTGTCATTCGTGGCCGGGGCGAGCGTGGCGGTTGTCGACGCTTGAGAGCTATTCAGTATTGATATTGTGTCATAAATATTGTCTGTAATATTATGATTTAACTCAGTATTTATCGTTTTAAATTCTCCCGGTTTGCTTGTGCTCTCAAGGTAGTACCCTACAAAATTCTGGCGAGTGCTTAACTGCTGCAGTTGTTGAAAATAGAGCGCATTTTCGTCGGCTGAGCGTTGAATTGATTCATCTATAGGTATAGCCGAGGAATTTCGTGGTGTCGTTGAGTTTGTCGCCAGTGCAAACTGTGGCTCGATTGGTGTCGGTATAATTGTCCGCGACGGTTCAAAGTCTGCTCGTATTGACTCAGAGATCGCTGAACCTTGTTGTTCTATTGAATTCAGTATCTGAATTTCATTTTCAATACTCAGGCCAATAAATGGTTTGAGGCCGGTACCACCTAATCCACTTCCACCAGGGTTAAGCGAGCGTCCAGTTCCGCCTACGCCACTGCCGTCATCATCGCCGCCGCGAATTATGCCAGTGCTAGGGTTATTTACTAAAATAAATGTAATTAGCACAACAACGCCGACAATAAGGGCACGAGCCTCAACGCGCTTACATGCGCGGAGTATCAAGTCTATTGCGGTTGTAGTTGTTTGCATTTTATTTATCATTGTTTCAGTGAGTGATTATGTGTGTAGAGCCCATTATGTGGGCTCATCGTCATTATGAGTGCTTGCACTATAATTAAATATTCCAAAATTTATTCGATGCTGGGCTCCCGCTAAGGCTTTATCGGCACGCTGTTTCTTTAATGCTTGCTTGTTCATTTCGGTTAATGCCTGCATGCCCAGAGTATTTGCCAATTTGCTAAGCTCCTGTACAGAATTTTCAGATAGGTTGTCGTAGTAAACGCTTCTATCAAAGAAGGCGCGGCGACTCCCGAGTAGATTTTGACTGCCTGCAGAAATATGATCTTGTAGGTTTTTCCCAAAAAAGAATACTTTTTCATCAAATCCCTTTTCTGGTGTAAACGCGCCGGTGTTCAGTATTACGTGTTCGTTTTCAACATGGGCAATACCAAGTCTTAACCATTCATCCAATATAACTCTTGGGCGTATGTCTTGTTTGCAAATTTTAGCTACAAGCATATCGAAGCCAGTATCACTTGCTGCTGAGGTTTTCAGTGGTAAAGGCTTTGGCGTGCCATTGGCTGCGGTGAATTCTTCAGACCCTAGCCATTCGCCAATGAGTTGCGCACCTACGGAAATATTACTCGGTACAACGTTGGCTACTTTTGTTTCGGCTCTAAGCTTTTTTACATCTTTTCTGTGAACGCCCGTTAATAGGTTAATGCGGCTGTCCGATGGACGCTTCCCGGCCACTTTAAATTCACTCTCGGCGACATCGACATAGATAGATTTTAGAAGCCCGGCTATATATGGATAAGTAATTTGATACGACAGCATCAATTTTACTAACGGACGCAGTATCTTTTTAATGGCAGAAACCAGAAGCGGTGGTGGTCCGCCTGAATGTGACTGAGCAGAGTTAGTCATATTATGAGTATACGCACAGGTGGGAATTAATCCCACATGTCTAAGTTCTAAAGTTTTAGTCTAACTCTTCGATATGATTGACGTGGGAAATATTCCCACTTATTATAAGTCCAAACTAAAAGTTAATACTAAACCCTCTGGAGAAAGAGGTGGCACAAATAGATTCATTAGGAAAAAAAGAGAACTCTGTGCTCGAAAAGGCGCTGAGCTTGGATAAAGTACAGCCGAATGTCCCGTCACCGATAGAATATTTCAAACTGCCTTCAAAGCAACAGCTGGCCTACACCGAATATGGATGTAAGTCGGGATACCCACTAATTTATTTCCACGACAATGGAAGCTCAAGGCTTGAGTGTTCTTTCTATCATCACAGTGCGTGTAAGCAAGGATATCGCCTGATTGCAGTGGATCGCCCGGGAATAGGAGGGTCTACTTTCTATCCACTACAATCATGTACGCAGTTCTGTCAGGATATTCTATTACTGGCTGATGAACTCGATCTGAGTGAATTTGGTGTTCTCTCTCTGGGTGCTGGCGGAGTGTATGGATTAACGCTGGCGCATATGGCCCCAGATAGAGTAAGCATACAGCTTTGTTTAGGAGGCGTGCCAGGCACAGTATTTAATGAGCCAGACAAACACTCAACTCTTTCAAATTGTGTGAATAGCATTGCCCCCTCTGTCATTAAATTCCTTGTGCGCTTGAAGCACACATTGTTTTCAGAAAATGTAGAGCTCGCCCTGCGACGCCAGCAGGAATATTTGGGCTACACAGATCGTAAAATACTTTCAAATCCGCAAGTGTTCAAAATGCTAGCTCTGGATCAAAGCGAGGTTGTTAGGCAGGGAGGTCGTGGTGTTGCGCAGGATGCAGCGCTTTGTTTTCACAAATTGAACTTTAGTTTGCATGACGTTGCTGTGCCGGCTCAGGTTTGGCAAGGGGCAGCAGACAGGCTCTCAAAGCGCTCTGATTGTGAGTATTTAGTTTCTAATCTTCCTTTCGCAAATTTCTATCGAGTGGCGAATGCTGGGCACTTTTTCTTTTTGCAGCACATGGATGAAGTTCTTGCTCGTCTGCAAATAAAGACATCTGCCTCGGTGTCAAAGGCAGCATAAAAAATTATAGAAGTTACTAAATAAGTACGCGCGATTTTTTTGGGCTCTGGCTACAGCGAGAAGACTATTAATTCAGAGTTGCTAGTCGTGATCATGCAAATCGTGAGCACAAGGATGGTTGCTAGCTCCGCTTTGCGGTGCCGCGGTGGAATACTCTTTTGAGTCGATGCAGTGATAAACTTTAGCTTCGATAAAAATTTGTACCAGGTCGTTGTCGAGATACCCCTGTTTAGATTCAATCTGCAAAATGTCTAGTGCTTTTTCTGTGCCCATGGCTGGCTTGTAAGGGCGGTCAGAGGCGGTGAGCGCGTCATATATATCGCAAACGGTCATTATCTTAGACGGCAAGGGGATTTGTTCAGCGCTCATCCCGTAAGGGTAGCCGCTGCCATCTAGCTTTTCGTGATGCGCACCGGCAATGATAGGGATATTTTTAAATTCTTTTGTCCATGGAATATGATTCAAGAAGTTTTGCGTATGTACAACATGTGATTCGATTTCTTTACGTTCCGAAGGAGACAGACTACCTTTTTTGATAGATAGCAGACCGAATTCTTCTTCTGTAATGATCTGAAAATCTCCTTCCAGAGAGTCAAAGTTATAACCGTTTATTTTATCCAGCATTTCTTTGTTGTCTTCTTTTAGAATGCTTGGTTCGTTTGCGGTAACTATGGTGTTATAGAATTCGTTGAGCATTGTTATGTCAGCGGTAAGCTGTGCATTAATAATTTCAAGCTCAGACTCTATGGCCGTGCCATTGCGATACATCGCCAATTGTTTTGCTAGAGCCTGTGATGTAAGCCGCTCCTGAGCAAGTAATATTCTATAATGGATATTGTCCAGACTTCCGGCTGTGAGTTTTTTCTCTTTAACAAGGACCGACTCTCTTACACCTACTTTGCCGAAGTCGTGTAGCAGGGCAGCATACTTAAGTTCTCTCACTTCGGCGTCAGTGAAGCGTACATTTCTAAGCCTGGTGAGATTAGACATTGATACAGAATTCGCCAGGTCTATGCAAAGGTCCGCAACTCTGAAGGAATGACCGCTTGTAGTTGGGTCTCGTTGTTCAATCGCGGCAACCGACGCGTTTACAAACCCTTCAAATAGAGCCTTGATATCATTTTGTAAAATAGTGTTTTCAATGGCAATGCCAGCCTGGCTGGCCAATGCTTGAAGCAGTACATTAATATCGCTGTCGAAGGGTAGCGTGTAAGCTGCTGCAGATTTTTCATCACTGACCTTTAAAGAGCGAGCTTTCTTTCTATTAATAAATTGTAGAACACCAATCACTTCCTTCTGCTTGTTTGTAAGTGGTATCGCTAAAATCGACTTCGTTCTGTACCCCGTATTTTGGTCAAACGACTGATTGAATTTATAAGGGACATCTTTTGAAAGTTGATAGGCATCAGTAATGTTTAACTCAGTATCTGTATGGGCAACATAACCTGCGATAGAAGAATCATCTAAAGGAAATCGCATTTCCTCAAACGGAAATTCCATGGAGTCATTTTGAGTAAGCTTAAAAACCAGATCGCGTTCGTGATCATTTATTTCGTTTATAAGAAATAGTGAGGCGGCGTCGCAACAGGCGATATTCTGACCTTCGTTTAGAATTTTTCTCAACAAGGTCATAAGATCATCTTCCGCTGAAAGGGAAATGCTTATGTCGGCCAGTTTATTAAGATAGCGAAAACTTGTATCGCGCATTTTTGCACGTTCCATTTTTTCGCTTTTTAGCACCCATTGATAACAGGCCATCTCCAATAACTTGCAAGTCTGACGAAAGGGTAAATTGTTGCTGAGAATTAAATCGACATCCAGGTCCAATGATTCACTGCATAGAAGTATTGCTTCAGGAAAATCTTCTACCCATTGGGCAAGATCCATTTCTCGAATGAGATGCATATCTAGCAGAATCAACGCCGGGTTGTAGCGCTGAGCTGCCGTAATTGAAACTATTTCAGTTGGGATTACCAGTTTTGACTTGAGGTGGCTCCAGACTTCACTGCGCGCATAACCGGGACCATAACCGATAGTTATGGTTCGTTGCGAATTAGAGAATGTATTCATTGAAGTTGGTGCCATAGAACAAAGCTTGGAGAAGTTTAACGCACAGCGCTGTTATTAGCGATAGCTCCGGAGAACTCTTGACTAAGCGGGACGTACTATTAGCTTTATGGATTGAGCTTGTGACGAGATTGAATCTGAACTTTGAGCTGTTCCATGAAATTATTCAGATTGCTTTGTGCCTCAGAGCGGTATCGGAATGGCCCGACTTCATCGCCTTCACGAATCTTAAAATACCAGAGATCCTGTTGGCTAAAAATTCGCTCGCTGCGGTCAATAGGGAGTGACTGGTTAGAGTCTTGTCGGCGAGAATTGGACATAGTGAGCTAAGTTTTCTTTTTATTGTTTGGTCAGTATAACCAGCTACCTTATTAAGAGGTAGTCATTTTGCTGGTCTCTTTAATGGTCTTCGCTAGCTTAAGACTACAACCGTAATAAAAATCAGTTCTGGCATTGAGCCAGGTAAATAGCCTTAAGCTAACGAGTAAGAACACAGTAATACCGCTTGTCCGGTTTTAAAAGGGCGCAAAAAATATGCCATTTCAAATTGCAGCGAAACTCTGTGAAAAATCTATCTTTAGAGAAATATCATTTAAATCAACAAGATAAAGATGGTTTTGAAAATACGTGCAGATTGACTTTATAAGACTTAACAACAACATAGGGGTTTTATCTAAAAGTGAAAATTATTATTGAGGCTATCTTTTTTATAATTATTTTCAGACGCGCACTAGGCAGACCGCTTTTCTGCCTCAGCTAAAGAGTCTGGGGAGTTAATGTTTAAGAAATACTCTGGCTTACTTGAAGGGATATCTACCATCACGCTTTGAAGCTTTGGAAGCAAGGGTTTTGGTCCATAAACACCCCGGTTAAGCGCCGCTTTAATATCGTCAAGCAAATCCAATGACCATAGCGAAAACAATGGTTGAATCTGACCGCCGCTGATGCAATAAGCTACCTTACATCCTGTACTTTCGAGGCTGTCAGATAGCAGCGCAATTATATTTTCAGGAAAATAGGGTACGTCAGCGGCAAAGCAAGCTAGATATTTGATATCTGACTCTTTTTTTTCCTTATGAAACCAGTCCATAGCACTATATATGCCACTCAAAGGGCCGGCTTGATTACAGAGCTTGTCCGGAATTAAGGGTAGTTGAAGGTATTCATATTTTTGCGGGCAATTGTTAACACTGATAACCATGCTGCCGACCTGGTTTCTGGCATTCTCAATAACATGCTCGATAAGCGGCTTTTTATGCAAAGTTAACAAGGCCTTATCTTGATAGCCCATGCGTGAGCTTTTGCCTCCGGCGAGGACTACAGCTGCTATTTCTGATTGTAAAATCATGTTTGGTAGCTTACCTGTTTCAATGTAGACATTGAAACAGTAGAGACGATAATTAGATTTGAACTCGTGCATATTTGAAAGGGTTCATCGCACTAGACATTCTATGATTGAAACTAAGTAATCGTTATGGGAAAATCGCGCACTTTGCGGCCTATCTGACGGGGCCTTAACTTATTGAATTTTTTGAAAATCAATGGTTTCAAGTCATCGGATTATCGATCTGTTGAGAATCGCTCGACAGAGTTATTAACGCTAGAAATTGATACATAGAATTGCGGGTTTTTCAAATCCAAAATGAAGAGGTTTATACATGCAAGTTTCAGTTGAAACTACACAAGGTTTAGAACGTAAATTGACTATCGCTGTTCCAAGTGCAGAAGTGGAATCGGCGGTTAATGCTCGACTTCAGGAAGCAGCCCGGAATGTGAACCTGAATGGGTTTAGAAAAGGAAAGGTTCCGTTTAAAGTTGTAAAGAGCAAATTTGGCAAAGGAGTTCGCCAGGAAATCGTAGGAGAGATGATGAATCGCTCTTTCTATGAGGCTATCAGTGAGCAAAACTTGAAGCCAGCAGGCCAGCCTACTATTGACCCCACTAATCTTGAAGAGGGTGAGGATCTACAGTTTGTAGCAACTTTTGAAGTGTATCCGGATATATCCCTGCCAGATTTTTCCAAAATTGAAGTAGAGAAGTTGGGCGCCGAAGTTTCTGAAACTGACATTGATGAAATGATAGTAACACTCAGAACGCAGCGTCAGACATGGGAAGTTGCTGAGCGTGCGGCCGCGACGAAAGACATGGTTAACATTGACTATGTAGGGCGCATGGACGGAGAAGAATTTGAAGGTGGTAAGGCCGATGCTGCAAATCTGGTATTAGGCTCCGAGCGCATGATTCCGGGCTTCGAGGAAGGTATCGAAGGTAAGGGTGCAGGTGATAATTTCACCATGAAGCTTAAGTTCCCGAAGGAGTACCACAACAAGGAATTTGCAGACAAAGATGTAGCGTTTGAAATAACTCTAAATTCGATTAGTGAGCAGGTATTGCCTGAGCTGAATGACGAATTTTACAAGAGCTTTGGTGTCGAAGAAGGGGGCGAGCCAGCGTTCAGAGAAGAAGTTTTAAGCAACATGAAAAGGGAGATGAAGACTGCTAGTCGTAACAAACTGAAAACAAAGGTTATGGATGCGCTCATTGATGCCGTAGATGTCGCTGTGCCTGATGCACTTGTTGCTGGTGAGATAGGGCAGCTACGACAGCAGGCTGCGCAGCAAATGGGGGGCGGTCAGGGTATCGACCCTAGTATGTTGCCTGACGAATTATTTAAAGAACAGGCGAGTCGCCGTGTCTTGTTAGGCCTGGTGTTGGGTGAAGTCATTCAACAGCAAGAATTGAAAGCGGACCCGGTAAAGGTCCGCGAATCTATTGAAGAGCTAGCTTCGACCTATGAGTCTCCGGATGACGTGATTAACTGGTACTACGGTAATCAGGAGCAGCTAGCAACAATTGAGTCGTCTGTCATAGAGGATCAGGTGTTTGACTACATTATAAGTGAAGCTAAAGTGATCGATAAACTGGTGGCTTATCAGGATGTAATTCAACCTGATGCTAAGCCCGCGGAAAAAGATGCAAAAGAGACCAAGTCTACTGACTAAGTAGTAACCTGGTTTAGAGAAAACCTCTCCAAGATGTTATTATTAAAGGATTTAGTTAATGTCAAACGTCCCTGTTGAAACTAGCGCTGCTTTAGTCCCGATGGTGGTTGAACAAACCGCAAGAGGCGAGCGCTCTTATGATATTTTCTCGCGTTTACTTAAAGACCGCGTCATATTCATGACTGGGCAAGTTGAAGACCATATGGCTAACCTGGTCGTGGCGCAGATGCTTTTTCTGGAATCTGAAAATCCAGATAAAGATATTCACCTGTATATAAACTCTCCAGGAGGCTCGGTAACAGCGGGCTTATCTGTTTACGACACCATGCAGTTCATTCAGCCAGATGTAAGCACCATGTGCATAGGCCAGGCGGCCAGCATGGGGGCTATGCTGCTAGCCGGCGGCGCTAAGGGGAAAAGAATTGCCTTGCCTCATTCTAGAATTATGATTCACCAGCCAAGTGGTGGTGCTCAGGGACAGGCATCTGATATTGAAATACAAGCTAATGAAATCATTAAGATACGGAAAGAACTTAATATTTTACTTTCAATACATACAGGGAAATCCGAAGAGACAATTGCGAAAGATACAGAGCGCGACTATTTCATGAGTGCTCACGAGGCTAAGGAATATGGGCTGGTAGATAAAGTAATTCAACCTCGGGTAGATAACAAAGAGGTAGAAGTTGGCCCCAAGGGTTAATTTTGAGAGCTCAGACTTGCAATTCCGACTATATGTCGCCATTTTAGTCATCAGTAGCTGAAAACAACCCAAATTTACTCGTTCAGCTTTAGATATTGATAGCCGTTATGTACAAAATGACATGCAGGCTACACAGGGTATCAGAAGGTTTTGACCCGGGCTGAATCAATAGAAACACTAAATAGCACAGGCTTTAGTTAAAACATGGCAGATGATAATTTCAACAAGGGAGACGACAATGGCAAATTGTTGTATTGCTCCTTTTGCGGCAAAAGTCAGCACGAAGTACGCAAGCTAATCGCGGGCCCATCGGTTTTTGTCTGCGATGAATGTGTGGATCTTTGTAATGACATCATTAAGGAAGAGATTCAGGAAAAGGACGGCGAAAGCACGACGCGCAAGCTGCCTATTCCACAAGAGATCAAAGATACCCTTGATGAATATGTAATAGGCCAGGAACACGCTAAAAAGGTGTTGGCAGTAGCTGTATACAATCACTACAAGCGTCTGAATTATGATAAGTCCGATGGGGAAGTAGAGCTTAGCAAAAGTAATATACTGATGGTTGGCCCGACTGGTACGGGTAAGACATTGCTGGCTGAAACTCTAGCGCGGCTTCTTGATGTACCGTTCACTATCGCCGATGCCACCACGCTAACTGAGGCCGGTTATGTGGGCGAGGATGTTGAGAATATCATTCAAAAGCTATTGCAAAAGTGTGATTACGATGTCGAGAAAGCTCAAATCGGTATTGTATACATAGATGAAATAGACAAAATTTCGCGTAAATCAGATAACCCCTCAATTACTCGCGATGTTTCTGGTGAAGGCGTGCAACAAGCATTGCTTAAATTGATTGAAGGCACGGTTGCTTCTGTACCTCCTCAGGGAGGGCGCAAGCATCCGCAGCAGGAGTTTCTGCAGGTAGATACATCCAACATTCTATTTATATGCGGCGGCGCGTTTGCAGGGCTCGACAAGATTATTCGTGATCGTTCAGAGAAGAGTGGTATTGGATTTTCTGCCGAAGTGCGATCAAAAGATGCAGAGATCAAAGTTGGAGATACATTGCGCGGCGTTGAGCCTGAGGATTTAGTTAAATACGGCTTAATACCCGAGTTCGTAGGCAGACTACCAATGATCGCAACTCTGGATGAGTTGGATCTTGATGCTCTGGTGCGTATTTTATGCGAACCTAAAAACTCACTCACAAAGCAGTATGCCAAGCTTTTTGAAATGGAAGATGTGGAAATTCAATTTAGAGAAGATGCACTTAACGCCATTGCCGAGAAAGCACAAGAGCGAAAGACCGGTGCCAGAGGGTTGCGCTCCATTATGGAAGCTGTGTTGTTGGAGTCCATGTACAAGATTCCATCTATGGATAAAGTTAGCAAGGTCATTATCGATGCAGCAGTAATAAATGGTGAATCAGAGCCATTGCTGATGTACGAGAATATCGAACCGCCTAGTAAATCCGCTGCAGTTGAAGAGTAACAATTACAGATTACTGGCGTAGCTCAGATTTAACTACAAAATATCTAGGGGATTGGTGTTTAAAGGTGAAAAAATTGAGGTGAAGCCTTGATTTTTAGGGCCTGGGCACCATCTCTTTCTGAGGGTTGCACTCTGCTACCCCTATTCATTTTAGTTCCGTCTTTATATTTAGAGTAGTTTATGAGCATACCAGCGGAAGATTCGAGTAATACAACATTTCCTCTCCTGCCACTTCGCGATGTAGTGGTATACCCCCAAATAGTACAGCCGTTGTTTGTAGGGCGACCAAAGTCGATTAAAGCCCTGGAAATAGCTATGGCTAGCGATAAACAAGTGCTACTGGTGGCGCAAAAAAACGCCTCTGATGATGAGCCAGCCGCCGCAGATCTTTATCAAATTGGTACTGTGGCTACGATTTTGCAGCTAATCCGCTTGCCCGACGGCACAGTTAAAGTGTTGGTTGAAGGGCTCGACCGCGCACAGGTTAAGAATGTTTCGTTTGAGTCGGATCATTTTCGTGCAGAAACTAAAATTTTGACACCGGAAGGTATTCCAGAAAAAGAGTCTGCACCATTGATTCGATCGCTATTGTCTCAATTTGATCAATATGTGCAGCTTAGTAAAAAAATACCGCCTGAGGTTATGACATCAATTTCGAGTATTGATGAGCCGGGCAGGTTGGTGGATACCATCGCATCGCATATGTCATTGCAGCTACCTGAAAAACAAAATCTGTTAGAGCTTGCTGGTTTGCAAGCGCGAATCGAACACTTGATGGCGTTGATAGAGTCAGAAATTGATCTGTTTCAGGTTGAGAAGCGCATTCGCGGCCGTGTTAAGAAACAAATGGAAAAAAGCCAGCGAGAGTATTACTTAAATGAACAAATGAAAGCCATCCAGAAAGAAATGGGTGAGATGGACGACGTGCCTAATGAGGCGGAAGAGCTTAAGCAGCGCATTGATGATGCAGGCATGCCGAAAGAAGCAAAGGAAAAAGCCACGTCAGAATTGAATAAACTGAAATTAATGTCGCCTATGTCTTCGGAGGCTTCTGTAGTTAGAACCTATCTAGACTGGATGGTGAGCATACCCTGGAAAAAGAAGAGCAAAGTCAGGCTGGATTTAGTTAAGGCAGAGGAGATTTTAGAGAATGATCACTATGGTCTCGAGGAAGTCAAAGAGAGAATACTTGAATATCTTGCAGTTCAAAAGCGAGTAAAGAAACTCAAAGGTCCGATTTTGTGTTTGGTAGGCCCGCCAGGTGTCGGTAAAACTTCATTGGGAGAGTCTATAGCACGCGCCACTAATCGAAAATTTGTACGTATGGCTTTAGGCGGGGTGCGTGACGAAGCCGAAATCCGTGGGCACCGCAAGACATATATCGGCTCTTTGCCGGGAAAACTGCTTCAGAAGCTATCTAAAGTTGGCGTAAAAAACCCTCTATTTCTGCTCGATGAAATTGACAAAATGGGCATGGACAACAGAGGTGACCCAGCGTCTGCATTGCTGGAAGTACTTGATCCAGAGCAGAATCACAGTTTTAACGACCACTACTTAGAAGTGGACTATGACCTGTCTGAGGTTATGTTTGTTTGTACCTCTAATAGCATGAATATTCCCGAACCGTTGCTGGACCGTATGGAAGTAATACGAATTCCCGGCTACACCGAGGAAGAAAAGGTTAATATTGCGCAGCGGTATCTTATTCCTAAGCAGCAAAAGAACAACGGCATTCGAGACGATGAGCTAGAGTTTAGCGAAGCTCCTATACAGGATCTGGTTCGTTACTATACCAGGGAGGCTGGAGTTCGTGGTCTGGAGCGCGAAATAGCAAAAATTTGCCGAAAGGTAGTAAAACAAAATTCCCTCGATAAGCCTTCGAAAAAGAAGCCAAAGACCGTGAAGCTGTCATCCAAAACACTAGAGCAATTCTCTGGTGTGCGAAAGTATGACTACGGAAAAGCCGAGGAAGAGAACCTCATTGGTCAGGTTAATGGACTTGCATGGACATCCGTTGGCGGAGAGTTACTCACAATTGAGGCCATGGCGGTTGATGGCAAGGGCAAGACCATTAAGACCGGCTCACTTGGTGAGGTCATGCAGGAATCAATACAGGCTGCGTTTACGGTTGTCAGGTCCAGAGCAAAATCTTTAGGTCTGGCTGCAAACTTTCATGAAAAAGTTGATTTGCATATACATGTGCCCGAAGGAGCGACTCCAAAAGACGGTCCAAGTGCCGGAGTAGGTATGTGCACTGCATTAGTTTCAACCTTAACTAGAATCCCGGTACGAGCGGACGTCGCAATGACCGGAGAAATAACCTTGCGTGGTCAGGTCTTAAAGATAGGTGGCCTTAAAGAAAAGCTACTTGCGGCACACCGAGGAAACATTAAAACTGTAATCATTCCCGCCGATAACGAAAGAGACTTAACGGAGATTCCAGATAACATAAAAGCGGATTTAAACATCGTTCCTGTGCGCTGGATTGATCAAGTCTTAGAGCTAGCGCTGCAGTATCAGCCAACCCCATTAGGCGATGATGAAAGCAAGTCAGCAAAAAAACAGGGTAAGCAAGAGGATAATGATAAAAGTAGTGACGAAAAACACATAAATACCCACTAATGGCCCGCGTTTTGTATTGACATGGCTTTCTTGCAATTGGTATAAATGCTGCTCATACAGCAGGTATGAATCACTTTGGGAACAAGAACTAAAAAAAAATAATTGCTTAAATTTTGTGTGCATAAAACCTATAATTGTTTGCCGTACACCTGAGTTTTAAGTGTTCATTATCAAGAATCAAACTTCCAATTATTAAAAAGGGGATAACGTGAATAAATCAGAACTAATAGATGCTGTTGCTGCAAGTGCGGATTTACCAAAAGCCGCGGCCGGTCGTGCCATTGATGCAACAATTGAAGCAATCACCAATTCACTAAAGAAAGCTGAGCCTGTTGTGCTTGTAGGCTTTGGTACGTTTGCTACTAAAGATCGTGCTGCAAGAATAGGCCGTAACCCTCAAACTGGTGAGCCAATACAAATTAAGGCAGCCCGTGTGCCTAGTTTTAAAGCTGGCAAAGCACTTAAGGACGCTGTTAACAACGCTTAACAGTCGATTTGACTGCGCGTTCGATGATGGTGTCGAGAACGCTATTTCGACACCATTCTAACCGCTGGTATTTAATTTGCAGATTTAGCGCTTGTTGCAGTTTGCACGTTTAGAGGTTTATACCAAGGGGTTGCTAAGGTTTTACAGGGCGCATCAGTGATGCGCCTTTTTTAGTTTGCATTTGAAGTTAAATTACAA
The DNA here is from genome assembly GCA_002402175.1 of SAR86 cluster bacterium. Classification (GTDB taxonomy): domain Bacteria; phylum Pseudomonadota; class Gammaproteobacteria; order Pseudomonadales; family Pseudohongiellaceae; genus UBA9145. Next base: position 27,126 of record NVVJ01000002.1, on the reverse strand, counting down.
AAAAATCATTCTCTGAATCAGTCTGGCAAGGAGAATTTAGGAAAAACTATGCTGCAAGATATTCGGGACAATTCACAAGGTGTCATAGCGAAAGTCATTATTGGGTTTATCGTGGCAATTTTCGCGCTTTTTGGTGTTGATTCAATAATTGGTGGTTTTACCACTTCGCCGCCAGTTGCGGAGATCAACGGTGAAGAAATAACCGATGCGCAGTTGCAGGCCAGTGTTCAGTCCTTGCTCAATTCTCTAGGTGGGGGATTGGAGTCACTGGACCAAAGTTTGTTGGAGCAGGTGGCGTTAGGCCAAATCATTGAAGAGGTGATACTCCGGCAATCGGCGCAAAGGGCGTCTATGTCCATATCAAGCGATAGACTCGATAGAAACATTATCACCAACCCCCAATTCCAGATAAACGGTGTATTCGATTCAGACCTTGCGGTACGTACTATGGCTAGCCAGGGTTACAGTGTGCCTTTATACAGAGAAACTATTAAACGACAGATGATGCTATCTCAAGTTGCTAGTGCCTACACGAGCTCTGGTTTCGTAATAGAGTCAGAATTGAGCAGAATGGCGGAGCTGTCGGCACAGACTCGCGATTTCCGTTATATATCCATTCCTTTAGGTGTACGTACCCTGGACACAGCAATAAGCGATGAAGAAATTCAGGCTTACTACGATGAAAATCAATCTAATTTCACTGAAGACGAAGCAGTTATTGTTCGCTATGTTCTGTTAGACAAAGACGTTATTGCCGAAGAAATTGAAGTAGACGAGTCCGAACTGCTAGCGAAGTTCGAAGAAGAAAAGGGCGCCTTTGAAGGTTCTGCCGAGAAGCGAGCTTCTCACATACTATTTGAAGTCGGTGCAAATTTATCACAAGACGCCGCATTGCAACTAGCAAGTGATTCTATTGAGCGGTTGAATGCTGGGGAAGAATTTGCAGCGATTGCTCTTGAGCTTTCCAGTGATACCGGTTCTGCTGCCAATGGAGGAGATATTGGTTACACAGACGGCAATGCCTTCCCTGATGCGGTTGAATCTGCGCTCGAAACCCTGGCATTGAATGAAATCTCTGGGCCTGTAGTCTCGGAATTTGGTGTACATATTCTTAAATTAACGGAAGATTCCGAAAACGTTTTTCAAACTTTTGATGAGGTTTCAGCAAGGATGGAGCGTGAGTTGAAGAACTCGCGAGTTGAAGCTATATATGCTGAACGTTTAGGAGATTTGTCTAATCTGGCTTTTGAAACCGGTGATCTTGAAACAATTTCCCAAGAACTGAACCTGGTTATATTGGAAAGCGATGCCTTTGGTCGAGTTGGTGGTCGTGGTATTTTTGCAAATTCGTCGGTGATTGCGCAAGCGTTTGCCGAAGAAGTATTGCTCGAAGGAAATAACAGCGACGTTGTTGAGCTTGGTGCGTCTCAGGCGGTGGTGTTGAGTATGCTTGAATTTAGCGAAGAAAGCCTGATGCCGGTTGAAGATGTAGAGCCTGAAATTGCGGTCTTGCTTCGAACTAGAATGGAAAGAGACGCTGTGCAGACATTAGGTGATGAGCTTCTTACCGCCGTAGAAGCGGAAGCTGGATTAGAAGAATTACTGACTGAAAATGAATTGGAATGGATAACACTGGACGATGCGTCGCGAGGCTCGGTAATGGTTAATGGGCAAATCCTGAGCAGAGTATTTGCTATGTCTTTGCTAGAAAATAGCGAGTCGACATATGACAATATAAGTCTGGATAACGGGACCTTCGTATTGGTTGAGTTAAATCAAATCAATGTTGGAACCCTGGATTCTATGGATGATGCTGAACGTCAAGGCATGACTACTGCGATGATTGCAGATTCTGGCAACAGTGACTTTCAGGCGTTTATGACAAATTTGCAGGAAACCGCCGACATCCAGTCCAGCGTCAACGAAGAAACTTTCTAATTATTTTTCTATCAGTTCCTTCCTGTTCAAGCCTGCCGCTAAGCGTTAGCGTCAGGCAGGTCGTTCAGGGAACCCATAGCGGTTGTGTTAAAGCCGCCATCTACGTATAAAATCTCGCCACTTATTCCTGATGCTAGGTCTGAGCACATAAAGCTTGCTGCATTTCCTACTTCTTCTATTGTTACGTTACGGCGCAATGGTGTTTGATTGGCATTATGTTGCAGCATTTTTCGGAAACTCTTGATGCCAGCAGCAGCAAGAGTTCTTATTGGGCCGGCGGAAATTGCATTCACTCGTGTGCCAGACGGCCCAAGACTAGCAGCCATATAACGTACATTAGCTTCAAGGCTGGCCTTGGCAAGCCCCATAACATTGTAGTTAGGAAGGCTGCGAACTGCCCCAAGGTAACTTAAGGTCAGCAGAGCGCCATTCCTTCCTTCCATAAGAGGCTTTGCAGCCTTGGCCAGAGCAACGAAGCTATATGAGCTAATCTCATGGGCCGTCCGAAAACCCTCACGGGTGGTAACGTCAACGTAATTGCCATCAAGTTCATGTCCAGGTGCAAAAGCCAGGCAGTGAACCATCCCGTCCAGGCCGTCCCAGGTATTTGATAACTCTGAAAACAAGTTGGTGATCTCTTCATCATTAGAGACGTCGCAGGGGAAGACAAGATCAGAATCCCAGCTTTCGGCAAATTTAAGAACTCGATCCTTGAGTCGTTCATTCTGATAGGTAAATGCCAGTTCAGCACCTTCGCGATGCATGGCGGCGGCGATCCCCGAGGCAATGGATAGCTTACTGGCAACACCAAGAATTAAAATGCGCTTGCCTGTTAAATATCCCATATGCTTATCCTGCTGTTTAAAAGTGAAGTCAATTTGAAACCTCTGAATACTTATCAAAGGTTCTGCCTATTTTACTGTAAATATAGAGTGATTACTCTCGCCACCGTTGGTAAAAAGCCGGTTTACTTGATGCCGTGCATGAATCGATTCAGAAACGGCACAAGAAACATGGCTAATACACCAACAGCGATACTATAGAGCCCTGCGGTATAGTAAACGTCCAGATAGGTTGCAAGTGCTGCGGCTGGATCAACTACTTCGCCGCCAACTGTGTCGGACCCAGTCATAGCGGCAATGGTGCCGGATATGTAATTTCCAGCAGCTGACGCCAGAAACCAGCAACCCATCATCATGCCTACAACTCTAGGTACTGAAAGTTTGGTGGTCATGGAAAGCCCTACTGGTGATATACAAAGCTCACCAGTGGTATGAAGTAAATACAGCAGCACTATCCAGATCAGAGCAACCTGTGTTGGATCTGTGGCCAGTGAGGCGCCATAAACAAGGAGTAAAAAGCCCAGGCCGAGCTGGATGAGCGCCAGGGAAAATTTCATTGGCGTTGACGGTTCCCATCCTTTACGGGCTAAATACATCCATGTCATATTGAATATAGGAGCCAGGGTTACAATGAAAAAAGCATTAACCGATTGAAATACGGCTGCGGGAATTTCAAAGCCTAAAACTACTCGGTCTACGTTTCTGTCAGTCATCAAGCTCAGGGAGCTGGCGGTTTGTTCAAACAGTGACCAGAATATAATTTGGTAGCTCATAAGGAATAAGCAAACCAGCATTCTGTTTCTATCGACAGGCTCGCATTTGGTAAAAGCATAACTGATAACGATCAAGACCATAATCACTAAAGAGCTTCCGAGCAGGCCGCCAACAATCGGTGGGCGCTGTATTAGCTGCCAGAAGAAAAATACACCAACAATGGTCAGTAAATAAATCAGAGTTTCTCTGGAAACCCCGGGAATGATTCTCTGCCTCAGGACGTCGGGTCGTTTGGGTTTACCTGCTTCACCAAACAAGTGATTGCCTTTCAAAAACACCACTAAGCCAAACAACATGCCAATTCCAGCGGCACCGAAGCCCCAATTGAAGCCTTTATATTCCATAAGAAAGCCGCAAATAATGGCGCCGAGAAAAGCCCCTGCATTTATACCCATGTAAAACAAAGTAAAAGCTCCGTCGCGGCGAGGGTCCTCCCGTTGATACATTGAGCCGACCAGAGTAGAGATATTAGCCTTCAGGAAGCCAACGCCCATGATAATAAGCGCAAGGGAAAAATAGAAAATCTGTAAATAGAAGGGGTCGCGCTGAACTTCTCTTTGTCCATTAACTATAATCTCGACAGCTTGAGAGCCCTCGATCGCTAATCCAAAGTGACCAGCAACTAGCAAAATTGCTCCAAGAATAACGGCCTTCACCGGGCCGAGGTAATGATCAGCTACAGTGCCTCCTATTACGGGTGTTATATACACCAGAGAAATATACGCGGCAAAAATTCCAGCGGCAATTTCATCAGAAAACAAAAAGTGCTGAGTTAAATAAAAGATCAGCAGTGCGCGCATTCCATAGTAGCTAAAGCGCTCCCACATTTCGGTAAGAAAACAAATAACTAAACCTCTTGGATGGCCAAGAAATTCTCCAGGGGATGTCTGACTAGCAGTAGTTGTTGTCATAATTATTAATTTATTTCCAGTTTATTAGAAAGAAAACGGATAGTTTGTCCTGGGTGAATCAATTCATTTATGCTTATGTCGTTCCACAATAAGAGGTCTTGCAAGTCAAACTCAAATCGCCTGGCTATCAGTGCCATGCTATCTCCTGGGCGAACCAGATAATCTGCTCGAGAGTCTGCACTAAAAACATCAGATAGCTGTGCCTCGCTGTGTGTTGCGTACTGCAGGTCAAGTGTTTGTCCGAGGTGTAATATCACGTCAAGCTCAATTTGATTCCAGGCGGCAATTTCTTTTGATTTCAAGTTGTAGCGCCTGGCTATACTCCATAAATTGTCGCCACGTTTGATAGTATAACTGGCAGGAACATTTATGTTTTGTTTGCGACGAACCGTCGGAGCCAGGGTTATAGAGTCGAGGTTACTGGCGCGGGGTATCAGCAGAGAATTACCTGCGATAATTCGGCTATTGCGCAGCGCATTTACCGATTCAAGAATGTCTACTCGAGTGTTTAGTTTGCGTGCTATCCCACCCAAAGTATCTCCCGGTAAAATTTCATATCGATCCCAGGTGACCAGCTCTGACTCACTTAAGTTTGCCAGCTTATCTTGGAGCTCACTGGCATTTGTAAAAGGCATCAGCAGGTGTTGAGGCTGGTCTGGGTGAGTGGCCCATTGCAAGTATCCAGGGTTTAAGGCGCGTAACTCAGCGTAGTCAATATCGGCTAGTTTAGCCGCCTGAGAAATATCAATCTGGGAGCCGATTTCAACAGCAGTTAATACGGCTTGATTGGGCAAAGGTGTTAATTCGATATCATATGCCTCAGCGTTAGAGATAATGGCCGCTAGAGCTAACAGTTTTGGTATATGCGCCCTTGTTTCTCCAGCAAGCCGTAGGCTCCAGAAATCAACTTCGTCAGAGCTATTGCCGCTGTTTCTAATGGCTTTTCGAACATTGCCTTCGCCGGTATTGTAGGCGGCCAATGCTATTAACCAGTTATCATCAAATTGTTTGTACAGTACTTCCAGAAAGTCCAGCGCGGCTATGGTTGAAGCGTAAGGGTCGCGCCTGCCGTCATACCACCAGTCTTGTTGCAGACCGAAACTCTTGCCTGTGGAGCCAAGGAATTGCCATAAACCAACCGCATGCTCCTGGGAGTATGCGTTGGGATTGAAAGTGCTTTCAACAAAGGGAAGTAGTGCTAATTCCTGGGGTAAATTACGTCGATCTATTTCATCCACAATCCAGTACAGAAATGGTGTTGCTCGCTCAGTAACAAGGTCAAAATACCTCTGGTTTCCAGAATAGGTTTCTATTTGATGAGCGACGGCATTGTTCTGATATTGCCCATTGAGCTCAAAGCCTGCACGCATTCTTTCCCATACATTATCATAAACCTCTGCACCTTGATCGATTGTCGAGAGAGAGACAGTAGTAACATTCGATTCAGATTTTATTAGCCTTTCGGCATTCATGCTTGAGGGTTTATTGCTTTGCGTTGAGTCGATATTTTGACAGGCGAGTAACGTGCTTAAGGCAGCCAATAACAGAATGGTTCTTCCATTTCTGATTAGGGCAACAGTGTTAAGTGGAATTAAATACATAGAGTGATGTTAGAAATTATCTTTGTGAGACCTCAGTGCTGAAAACACCTCGACCTCATTTTCAGGATTGCGACCAAGTTGGTCGTGAGCGCTACTTATAAGTTTAGAGTCTGTGCACCTGAGAAAAGGGTTGGTTGCAAGTTCTAACTCGATGCTTGATGGCAGCGTAGGTTGATTTCTGTCTCTTTTTGCTTGTTCTTCTATTATCCGTTTTTTTAACAATTCATTGTCTGAATCTACAGCGATGGCGAAGTTTAAATTCGCCATCGTATATTCATGGGTGCAGAAAACCCTTGTATTGTGAGCAAGGGAAGTGAGCTTTGCTAAAGACTCATGCATCATCGCAGGTGAGCCCTCGAATAACCTTCCACAACCAGCTGCAAATAATGTGTCGCCGCAAAAAAGAACGGGCAAGCTATTTTCTGTCTCGCTACAAAAAAAAGCTATATGGTCAAGAGTGTGACCAGGCACTTCTATAACTTCAAAATTTTGCTCAAACAGCTCTACCTGACTTCCCTGGGAAACAGCTTGGGTTATACCCTGAATATTACTAGTAGTAGGACCTATAACCCTTGGTGAATATTTATCTTTTAATTCTTGTACACCACCTGTGTGATCAGCATGATGATGAGTGATGAGTATATCGGACAACTCCAGTTGCTGGGCTTCGAGGTATTCTATAACCGGCGTCGCATCTCCGGGGTCTACAACACAGGCTTTATTGCTGCCTGCTTCGGTGATAATCCATATATAGTTATCTGCGAATGCTGGAATTGGCTGGATGGTTTGAATCATAAGGCTGACGCTAATGGCAAAAACGACATGATATAAGGATATTCATTGATTACAAGCCCCATTGTGCTGTAACGCTGATAGCCTGTAAGAATGCACTATTACTCAAATACCATCGTATATCGCTTAATTTTTCCTTTGAGAGCGATTAAACTGCCATTTCAGCTTAGTTGTCGATATTGCAGGCTAGGATATACACTTTGAATATGCTCTCTAAACATGAAATTCGGCGGCGTCTGCTTAGGGGGCTTCCTGAGGCTGATGTATTGCCTACATTGGTAAGTCAGTGGTTTCAATCGCCTCAAGGCGAAGAGGTGCTGACGGCCGAAAGAGACGCGGTCAGGCCTGTTCTTGAAAAATTGTTCGGGTATCATATTTTGCAAGTAGGGTTTAGCGAAGAACACTCTCTCATCGAAGATAGCCCTGTTGGGCATAAAATCATTTTCTCTCCCGAGCATAGAGCAGGCTCAAAAAATGCAGTAGCCGATAATGAAGAATTGCCGCTATTAAGCGACAGCATTGATATAGTTGTTGTGCATCACGCTCTGGACTTCACTACAGACAGCCACAGATTGCTCAGAGAAGTAACACGCGTGCTACGGCCCGGTGGGCATCTATTGATACTGGGATTTAACCCCTACAGTCCCTGGGGTTTGATGAAACTTTTAAAACGTCGCATTCATATTCCCTGGCGAGGTAGATTTATTTCTAAAGGGCGTGTTGCAGACTGGTTGAAATTACTGGATCTGCATATTGACTCAGTTGCTTATCGACTGCATTTCTTGCCATTGAAGTTTTCGAAGCTTCTTAAGCACGCTAAAACGTTGGAAAAACTTGGATGTAAGGTACATAGCCCTTTAGGCGGGGTATATTTAATACACAGCGTAAAGCAAGTTATTCCGGCGACACCCGTATTACCTCGGTGGCGCCCATTGCGCGCGCGGACAAGTTCAGTTATGCCGGCGGCGGAAAATATACGAGCGAAGCTTCACTGATTCGACCTATTCAGGCGATAATAAAAATTAATTACAGCAATCAATGGAACACAGTAGCGTGCCTCAATTAGTTGAAATGTATACCGATGGTGCTTGTCGTGGAAATCCTGGCAAAGGAGGTTGGGGAGCTTTGTTGCGCTTTGGCAGCGTGGAAAAATCTCTATACGGTGGCGAAGCGATGACAACCAATAATCGAATGGAGCTAATGGCCGTAATAAAAGGCCTGGAAGCACTTACTAAGCCATGCGAGGTAGTTATAACCACAGATTCTAAATATGTCTTAAAAGGCATGACGGAATGGATAATTAACTGGAAAAAAAGAAACTGGAAAACCGCGAACAGAAAGCCAGTGCTAAATGTTGATTTGTGGCAGCAACTCGATGAGCTGGTTCAGCAGCATTCGGTGCAATGGACCTGGGTGAAAGGTCACAGTGGGCACACCGAGAACGAAATTGCCGATCAGTTGGCAAACCTTGGTATTGATGAACTCGATTTTTAAAACTAAAAAGGGATTAAACAAGTTCTAATGCGACAAATTGTACTTGATACAGAGACCACAGGCCTGGATCCGGCTCAGGGCCATCGAATTATAGAAATCGGCTGTGTTGAAATTGATAACCGTAAACTTACGGGGCAGCATTTTCAGTGCTTTTTGAATCCTGATAGGGAAATTGATCAGGCTGCTTTTGAAGTTCATGGAATCAGTCAGCAGTTTTTAGCTGATAAACCTCGATTTGCTCAAGTTGAAGACGAGTTCATAGCATTTGTTAAGGGGGCGCAGCTGATCATTCACAATGCGCCATTTGATATCGGGTTTCTAAATCATGAACTAAAAGGAACAGGCACAGCGACAGGAGTCATGACGGATTTCTGCACGGTTCTCGACAGCCTGCTATTGGCTAGAGAAAAGCACCCAGGTCAGCGAAACAGTCTAGATGCGTTGTGTAAACGCTACGAAGTTGATAACACCCAGCGGCAGTTACACGGCGCCTTACTTGATGCGGAAATTCTTGCTGATGTGTATCTGGCGATGACCAGTGGTCAGGAAAGCCTGTTATTGGATGATGAGCAGGCTAACGACTTTCGTGGGCACCAGCGTATTAGGACATTCGACGCGAACCGCAGCTCAATAATGGTTGTTCAGGCGAGCTCGAACGAGCTGAAAGCGCACCAGAGTCGACTAGATGCAATCGAAAGCAAAAGTGAAGATGGGTGTTTGTGGCTACAGCTAGAAACCGAGCAATAGCAAGGGCTAAGCCGCATTTCATGAGTTGTATTCCGGGCGAAATCGAGGTGGTTTATCTTGAATAGGCTACCTAGAACCTATAGTCTTTGGCGCGTTTATAGCGATTGATAACTACAGCAATGTTCATGATGTGCATAGGCTGTTATGAGCACGTCGCCTAACTAATTAACCGTTTGCATAAAAATAAATAGCTGCCTGACAGTAAAATAAAACTGTAATTCGATAAGGACGAACAAAAAATGGAAACACTTGTTTGGAACACCGAAATGATGGTTTCCGCAGTAGTTTTGGTGCTGACATTTGTCGCAATATTCACTGAAGGCCTTCACGGTATACATCGAGTTAAGTGTGGTATGGCAGGTGCTGCAATAATGATTGTTGCAGGGCAGATTTTTGGTTTTTATAACCCGGAACAAGCAGTGCACTCAATCGACTGGAACGTCGTATTTTTACTTGGCGGCATGATGACTATTGTTGCCATCATGATTCCAACAGGGGGTTTTCAGCAGCTAGCCTACGCCATAGCAGATTACAGTAAAGGTAGATTGTTTCTATTGATGGCCTTAATGGGAACGCTGGTTACGGTATTGTCTTTATTGCTTGATAATGTGACTACCGTGGTGATTTTCGGACCGCTTATTATTCTTATTTGTCAGTCTCTACGCGTTAGCGCGATTCCTTTCTTGTTGGCTGCGGCTTTGTTGTCAGACACCGGAGGTGTAGCAACCCTGGTTGGCGATCCGCCCAATCTGATGATTGGTTCCGCAGCGGGAATTGGGTTTAATGATTTTGTTCTTCATATGGGCGCTATGGTTTTTGTCGCCTGGGTCATCATTCTGGTATTTTTACGCTATTTGTTTAAAGAAGAGCTATCAGTTACTCCTCATGAATTAGACTTATCTGATCGCGAACCACTATCTGACCCTAAAACATGGTACGGCGCATTAGCTGTTCTTGGCATAATGGTAATTGGCTTTATTATGCACGGAAGACTGGGCTGGGAGCCGTGGTTTGTTACTGCAGTTGGGCTTACAGCGTTAGTATTTATCGGTAAAGATATCGATATGGAAGAAGCATTCGCACATACTGAGCTTGCGCTGCTTATGTTCTTTATATCACTTTTCATTATTGTCGGTGGTGTAGAGCATAGCCAATTTCTTGAATATCTCGGTCAGTTTATTGTTCCTTATGTTGAAAGTGATCTGCTAACTGCAACACTGATGCTAATGTGGATATCAGCTGTGTTATCGGCTGCAATTGATAATATTCCTTTCACCGCGGCGATGATTCCAATCATTCTCGGCATGGAGTCACAGGGCATTAACGTAACGCCGCTTTGGTGGGGATTGGCAGCTGGTGTAGGCATGGGTGGCAACGGAACTCATCTTGGCTCAACAGCTAATGTGTTTATTGTGACCATTTCGGAAAAAATGGCGAAGGATGCCGGCGATCCAAGTTTGGCGATTACGCCAGGGTTGTGGTTTCGAAAAGGCCTGCCGGTAATGTTGCTGACCCTTACGTCATGTACCGTCATTATGTATTTCTTCTTCGATTTTTTCGCCAAACCTATCGGCACATAGATTAAACTTGACGCTATTCTGTAATATTTAAACTCTATTGAGTAACTATGTTTTTACCCTTAAAGTATTCACCGATAATTACCTTAAAGACTGATTAACCTATGTCTCAGCGGAACCACTTTCTAGAAATCGCACAGCTGCGCGACTCTGACCGACTCGTATTACTTTACGAAGCTCAAATTCTTGTTCGAAATGAAAAATTTATATGGAGTCTGTCTGAATTAGACCCCAATCTACTGAACGGTGCAGATATTATCCTTCTGGAAGATGAGGGCGGGTCTGCGATAGTAGCCGTTAATACCCGTAACGACATCTCTGACACGTTACAGGCAGAAGCTCGCTCTCTTCGGAGTTTGCTATTTATTGGAGGGGATACTTCATTCACAGTGGCGGGTAGGGTGAGTCAATTGCTTGACTGGTACAATACGCATCGCTATTGCGGTACCTGCGGTAACCGCACAATACATCATGGCGCAGAACGAGCGGTGGTTTGTGAGGTGTGTAAGATTCACTATTTTCCGCGCATAAACCCTTGTGCGATCATGCTAGTGGTTAAAGGCGATCAGCTGTTGCTTGCCAGAAGCAGCAGATTCAACTCAGGTTTTTTTAGCTGTCTTGCAGGTTTTGTTGAAATAGGCGAAACGCCCGAAGAAACTGTAGCCAGAGAGGTAATGGAAGAAGTGGGTTTAGAGGTGGAGAATATTCGTTATATCAAGAGTCAGTCCTGGCCGTTCCCATCGCAATTAATGCTTGGTTTTGTGGCTGATTACAAAAGCGGTGAAATAACACCCGAACCCTCTGAAATAGCAGAGGCGCATTGGTACGATATAGACAATCTGCCTAATGTTCCCTCTGCGGACATAAGTGTTGCGGGAGAACTTATTCAGCATTTTATTGCTCAAGTAAGAAGCTCTCAACCCAAATAAACTAACAAAATGTTAGAACAGGAGTAAAAGGATTGGAATATCTCATTCAGTACGGAATGTTTCTCGCTAAAGCGGTGACCATTGTAGTAGCTATAGTTATTGTATTGGGCGCTATTGCGGCGAATGGCARYCGACAAAAAAAAGGCGGCAAGAAAGGTAGCATTAAAGTRACGCCGCTTAATGARCACTATGAAGACATGAAAGAAGTATTGCGCCATTCTATTCTGGACAAGAAYGAACTCAAACTTACCCATAAGGCRGAAAAGAAACAGGCAAAACTAGAACAAAAAGAAAAAAAYAAAGCYAGTAAAGAGGCAATGAAACGAAGCAAGAATTCGGACGACAATACTTCTGAAGACGARCCYYCTCACAGAAAACGAGTTTTTGTATTGAACTTCACYGGAGAYATTGCYGCCGAAGAAGTCAGCTCTCTTCGCGAAGAAATTACTACGGTTTTATCGCTAGCAGAACCGACAGATGAAGTTCTGCTGCGCTTAGAAAGCCCGGGGGGCATGGTGCATGCTTATGGCCTGGCGTCATCGCAATTGCTGCGAATCAAAAATAAAAATATCCCACTTACTATCTGCGTCGACAAAGTTGCGGCCAGCGGAGGATATATGATGGCTTGTTTAGCGGATAAACTTGTCGTAGCGCCATTTTCAATAATAGGCTCTATCGGCGTGCTAGTGCAATTGCCTAACTTTCATCGTGCGTTAAAAAAGCATGACATCGATTATGAAATTATCAGCGCGGGGGAGTTCAAACGAACACTCACGCAATTCGGTGAAATAACCCAAAAAGGACGAGACAAAGTTCAGGAAGATGTTGAAACCATGCACGAGATATTTAAGAAATGGATTAAAGATCATCGCCCCAGTGTTGATATTGACAAAATTTCTACTGGAGAAACCTGGGTTGGCATGCAGGCAAAAGAAAGATATATGGTTGATGAAATTAAAACCAGCGATGAAATCATCATGAGCGCCTGCGAGATTTCCGACGTGTTTGAAGTGGAATATGAAATACACAAAACAATTCAGGACAAGCTTGGTTTTGTTTTTCAGAGTGCGTCTGAGAAAATATTTTCAAACTGGATTAACAAACCTTCAACAACCGACTATCAATAAAAAATATTTATTCGCTGGTGTAAACATAAAAATTCAAAATTAGAGTGGTGTTAAAAGTGGAAAAGTTCAAAGCCCTACAAGTATCAGAAGTTGAAGAAAAAAAATTCAGTGGTGAAATTATTGAGCGCGACGTGTCCGATCTCCCAGAAGGGGAAGTGTTAATCAGGGTTCAGTATTCTTCGTTAAATTATAAAGATGCACTGTCAGCAAGTGGTAATAAAGGCGTTACCAGAAACTTTCCCCACACACCGGGTATAGATGCAGCAGGCGTTGTTATTTCTTCACAGAGTGACTCCTTAGCTGAGGGTGACGAAGTTATAGTGACTGGGTACGACCTTGGCATGAACACCAGTGGTGGCTTTGGTCAATTAATACGTGTTCCGGCGGATTGGGTGGTTAAGTGCCCAGCTGGATTAACTTTGAAAGAAAGTATGATCCTTGGCACAGCGGGTTTCACGGCGGCTCTGTGTGTGGAAAAGCTTATTTTGAATGGTGTGCAGCCCGGAGGTGGGAAAGTTTTGGTTACTGGTGCCACGGGCGGGGTAGGTATGGTTGCTGTAGCACTGCTAAGCAAGCTTGGCTACAAAGTAACGGCCAGCACAGGGAAAGCCTCCGCCCATGATTTGTTGAAATCAATGGGCGCTCAGGAGGTTGTTGATAGATCTATATTGAGCGATGAAAACCCACGGCCTTTATTAAAAGAAGAATGGGCTGGGGCTGTTGATGTAGTGGGGGGATCCACACTGGCCAATGTAGTTAAATCATTGAGCTATGGAGGCAGCGTCGCCGCCTGTGGGCTAGTTCAGTCAACCGCACTCGAGGCAACAGTGCTGCCGTTCATATTGCGTGGTGTCAACTTGCTTGGTGTCGATTCGGTACAGCTGCCCTTAGAGACCAAGGCAGCCATATGGGAAAAATTAGCCAATGAATGGAAGTTATCAAACCTGGAAGAAATTAGTACTGACATCGGCTTCGAGCAACTGGAGTCGAGTTTAACGCAGGTTCTCAACGGCGAAGCTAAAGGCCGTTTTGTGCTGGACCTCAACGCTTAGCTCGTCTAAATCTTTCGGCGCCCATAGCATTCTTGGCCCCGAGGTTTGTTAAGCTTAAGGTATTGTCAGTATTTTTTACACTTTTGAATTGCGTGATTTTCAAGCCTTTGATTTAATTAAGGTAAATAATTGGAACATTCATTGCATGATTATTCAACATGTCTATCTTTTACCACACTAGAGAAGTAAGAAAAGAGAAATGAAATCAATAAGCTTTGTATTGTGGTTCTGTACAGTCTCTATGGTACTCACAATTTCGACCAGAGCAAACGCGATTCCTATCGGCGCATGTCAGGGTACTGCGGTGCCGGGAGTAGATGTCCCTATTGGATCAAATTATGGAATCATTGACGGCTTTGTAAGTGAGGAGGTCGATGGTTATTGTTATATCTTCAACAGCACGCTGTTAACTTGGTCTGAACACGAAGCAGTAGCACAGAGTATCGATTCCGATTTTCATCTCTCCTCTATTTCCAGCGTTGAAGAGAATATTTATCTGCACAGTCGTATCCTCGGCACCACATGGATTGGATTAAATAACGCAGATAACTTTGGCACATACGTATTCGCCGATGGTTCGTCGGTCGGATATTTAAATTGGGTGATGGGCCATCCAAATAACAGAAATAATCGATATACCGCAATGCTGGTCAGCAACGGGGAATGGATAGATCAGGAAGGTATCCACACGAACGCAGGTTTATACAGGGCGATAGTAGATTCTTCTGCTGTTCCTGAGCCCTCATCTTTCGCGCTATTAGCACTGGGTTTGGCAGGACTTAGGTTCAAACGACGAAAAGACCGAGTTCTATCACTGGCCGAGTAAGCTAAATATTGGCTTAACAAGACTAATTAACATTGTTAGTTAGCTTTGAAAAAAGCCTCACACTCTAACCATGCCCCTTGATTTCAGTCTCTTCGTAATTTCGGGTTGGACGCTATTGGTGTTGGGCAGAACATCACTACGATATACGACGAAACCAGAAAAGTAATGATGGCGGCGCCCTGAATTGTCAGAGAGGCGATTTCACTAATAACGCCTGATTGTGTTGCCACAAAAGCTATCAGCAATGAAAATTCACTTATTTGCCCTAGGCGTAAACCTGCATCCCAGGCAAGCCGATTCTTTTCACTAAACCTTCGTAATAAATACCGAAACACTACCGGTTTAACTGTGAGTGCAAGTGCAGCGAGCACAAGTGCTGGGGCAATAATTTCGCCGAACAGGGAAATATTAAACTGGGCGCCCAGTGAAAAGAAAAACAGCACCAGGAAAAAGTCTCGAAGTGGTTTTAACCTGTCGGCTATGTAAAGAGCAATAGGGCTTGTTGCCAATGCTACACCTGCCACAAATGCTCCGATTTCTGCAGACAACCCTATGGCTGAGGCCAATTCTGCCATGCCCAGGCACCAGCCGATTGCCAGTAAGAAAATATATTCCTTAAAATGATCAAATCTTGCAATGAGCTTTACCAAAATGTGCTGGGTAGCTAAGTAGGCAAATATTAACAACAAGGGGAATGCTAACAAAACTCTAAGGGCGGTGGATTGTTCGAGGTTTCCAGCATCGAGAAAGGCAAGCAGAAAGATTGCAATAAAATCCTGGAGAAGCAATATACCTACCATCAACTCTCCCATGTGTTTCTGATGAAGCACAGTTGTGGGCAGTAATTTGATTCCAATGATTGTGCTGGAAAAAATCAAACTAAACCCTATTACTGCACTTTCTACGGGACTGTAGGAAAATAATAAACCAGTGCTGTATCCAAGTAATACAAATAAAGTTGAACTTGCTAGTGTGACCAGGAAAGTTTTTCGTAATGTCGCCATAAGCTTTTTCGGCTGCATGTCCAGGCCAAGTAAAAAAAGCAGGAAAATGATGCCAAACTCAGCGATGTCTGTGAGCAGGGTAGGGTCAGATATGTAATTTAAACCATGGGGGCCAAGAATTATTCCTATGCAAATATAAGCAACCAGCAACGGCTGTCGAAAAAACAAAGCCAGTGTGGAAACCAGAGCGGCGCCGGTAAATATTAGAAAAAAAGAAAAAAGAAGAGAGTCTGTTTCCATAGGGGTTGCATTTAACTGTTAGTAAACGACTGGTTTAACATCGGCTGTAGCCAGCTAGCGGCGCCTGAACAGAGGAACGGGTTCGGCTATGCTTGATTGATACGCTGTTTTAAAATCGGAGAACGCCTCCAAACATAACTGGGCATCCTGATCGTGGCGCAGGTCAAAAGAATCGAAGCCGCAACGTGACATATAGTATAGCTGATCTCTCAATACATCGCCGATTGCACGTATTTCACCTTTATATTCAAAGCGTTGCCGAAGTTCTCGCGCATTAGAATAGGACCGACCATCGGAAAATACTGGAAAATTCAGAGCAATAAGAGACATGTCTTTCAGGTCGTCGCCAATCTGCTCCGCTTGCTCGTGGGAGTCCAGCCAAATAGCGATACTGCCATTATGATCCAGGAGATCGTCCTGAAAGCTTTTCCAAAACTGTAGAGGAACAATTAAGTTTTTCCTTGGAACTGCCTTTAATACTTCTGGGCCGCTAGCCGCTTTTAGAATAGTCCAGTTGTCATCAGCGAGCGAGCCGTTTTTAATCAGCTTTTGCATAAACTATTTCCTTGAATGGGCCCATGCCAACACGATTGTAAGTATCAATAAATTTTTCATCAGCTTCGCGTGTGGCTTTGTAAACACCGATGATTTTTTCTATTACTTCTGGTATTTGTTCCTGGGCAAAAGATGGCCCGATAATTTTTCCAATACTGGCTACGTTTTTTGAAGAGCCGCCCAGAGACACCTGATAAAACTCTTCACCTTTTTTGTCTACGCCAAGAATTCCTATATTGCCAACATGGTGATGGCCGCAGGCGTTCATGCATCCAGAAATGTTGACATTTACTTCGCCAATATTTTTAAGTTCTTCGTGATCACCGAAAGCGCGCTGGATTGACTCTGCGATAGGAATTGATTTTGCATTTGCCAGTGCGCAAAAATCGCCCCCAGGGCAGCAAACTACGTCGGTAAGTAAACCAAGGTTTTGACTTGCCATAGAACCTGATTTTAGTTTTTGCCAAAGCGAGTAGAGCTCTGACTGTTTAACATCAGCAAGAACAACGTTTTGTTTGTGGCTAACCCGAACTTCGCCAAAGCTGAATTCGTCGGCTAAGTCTGCCAGCTGTTCCAGTTGAGTGTCGGTAACATCACCAGGTGCGACGCCGGTTTCTTTGAAGCAGACAGTAACTATTGCATAGCCGCTTTTCTTGTGTGGTCGTACATTTTGTTCGTGCCAGTTGGCAAACAATAAATCCTGACCTAGTTGCTGAGTCATTTCAGCAGGATTATCTTCAAGCTCGCTGTACGCAGGGTCTGTAAAAAAACCTTTGCAGCGCTTTATTTCATCATCAGTCAGTGTAAGAGCAGAGTCTTTTATTTGCGCCCATTCTTTTAATACTTTATTTCTAAATTCTTCAACGCCGGTTGCTTTGACTAGAATTTTAATTCTGGCTTTGTATTTGTTGTCTCGCCTTCCTTCGCGATTATAAACGCGCAAGATCGCATCCAAAGCTGTGAGTAAGTGTTGCTTCTCGACAAAGTCGAAAATCTCTTTCCCGATAACAGGAGTTCGACCTAGCCCACCACCTGCAAGAATCCGAAACCCGATTTCACCGTCAGGACCGGAAACGAGGTAGATGCCAATGTCATGCACCTGTGTTGCAGCCTGGTCATCAGCTGTGCCGCAGACCGCGATTTTAAATTTCCGAGGCAGGAACGCAAACTCTGGATGAAAAGTTGACCACTGCCGAATAATTTCACAATAAGGCCGGCTATCTTCCAGTTCGTCGACAGCGACACCTGCGAACTGGTCAGTGGTGGTATTTCGAATGCAATTTCCACTGGTTTGAATGGCGTGCATTTCAACTTCGGCCAGGTGGGCAAGCAGTTCGGGTACTTCCTCTAGTTGAGGCCAGTTAAATTGAATGTTCTGCCTAGTGGTGAAGTGGGCATAACCTTTGTCATAGTGATTACAAATGAAGGCCATTTTCCTCAGTTGGGCTGACGATAGCATGCCATAGGGCACTGCAACCCTAAGCATCGGTGCTAACCTTTGAATATAAAGCCCATTCTGCAAGCGTAAAGGCAGAAATTCTGCCTCGGCTAATTTTCCATCAGTATAACGATTCGTCTGATCCTGAAACTGTGCCACCCGATCAGCGAGCATTTGATGATCGTAGTCATCGTATCTATACATAGTGTTTTACATTATCCCGCTAAAAGTAAAAATATTATTCAGTATTATAACCAGGCGTAGTGATAATTAACCATAGCTGTAATCTAATGATGTAGTAAGTGCTATTTCAGTTGATCACTCAAGGTTTGGTGACAGTAGTTTAGTCATTTCAGCTAAATCTTTATTCTTTCGTTTCGCTAAATCATCAACCTGTTCCTGAGTAATTTTTCCTACTGAGAAATATTTCGCTTCTGGATGCGAAAAGTAAAGTCCGCTGACACTGGCGGCCGGCGTCATAGCAAAACTTTCTGTTAACTCAATGCCTGTTTCTGCTGTCGCCTCCAGCAATTTAAACAGGGTAAGCTTTTCAGAATGATCAGGGCAGGCAGGGTAACCTGGTGCAGGTCTTATGCCTCGATACTTCTCCTTAATCAGATCCTGGCTATTAAGTTTTTCGCTAGCATCATAAGCCCAAAATTCCCTGCGTACTCTTTCATGCATATGTTCAGCAAAAGCTTCTGCAAGGCGATCTGCCAATGCCTTTACTAGCAGGGCGGTATAGTCATCGTTCTCAGCTTCGTATTTAGCAGCTAACTGTTCTGCGCCAATGCCCGCGGTGACAGCGAAGCCGCCCATGTAATCATCTTTTCCTGAGTCGACTGGTGCTACAAAATCGGCGAGGCAAAGGTTTGGCAGTTCTGCATCTTTCGGGATCTGCTGCCTTAAAAAATGCAATGTTCCTAAATGTTGCTTCGCGTCATTTGACTGGAATAGCTCAACGTCGTTGAACCCGACTCTGTTTGCTGGCCAAAAACCAATAACAGCTTTTGCGGTTAACAGTTTTTCAGAAACAATTTTTTGCAGTAACTCTTGTGCATCCTTGAATAATTCTGTGGCTGCTTCTCCAACCTTTTCATCATTGAGAATTGCGGGGTATTTTCCTGCCAGGCTCCAGGTGATGAAAAAAGGAGTCCAGTCAATATAATCAATCAATGTCTCCAGGGGATAGTCATCAAATACCTTTGTACCAGTAAACGTTGGTTTTCCTGGTTGATACTTGTCCCAATCAGCATTGAATTGATTAGAGTTTGCATCAGCGTAACTAAGCAGTTTGCGAGTTTTACGTCTGTTGGCAACCCGCACTCTAATTGCGGCGTACTCATCTTTAATGTCACTGATATAATCTTTCTTTTTTTTCTGGTTTAGTAGGGTGCTGACAACCGAGACACTACGTGAGGCATCTGGCACATATACAGTGCAGTCATTTTCGTAGTTCTGCTCAATTTTTACCGCCGTGTGCGCCTTGGATGTGGTTGCACCTCCAATTAACAAGGGGATTTTAAAATCCAGTCGCTGCATTTCACTAGCGACATGCACCATCTCATCTAGAGAAGGAGTGATAAGTCCGCTTAAACCAATAATATCTACATCGTGATCTATGGCGGCCTGCAGTATCTTCTCGCAGGAAACCATCACACCCATGTCGATGATTTCATAATTGTTGCAGCCAAGAACCACGCCGACGATATTTTTTCCGATATCGTGAACATCGCCTTTGACTGTTGCCATCAGGATTTTTCCATTGCTTTGAATTTTGCCGCCGTCTTTTTCATCTTCAATGTAAGGTAGCAAGTAGGCCACGGCCTGTTTCATCACTCTGGCGCTTTTTACAACTTGTGGTAGAAACATCTTTCCACTACCGAACAAGTCGCCCACTTCGTTCATGCCGTCCATCAGCGGGCCTTCAATAACTTCGATCGGTCTATCTGCGTTTAATCGAGCCGCTTCGGTGTCTTCCTCAATAAACTTGGTAATTCCTTTAACCAGTGCGTAAGAAAGGCGTTTTTCGACACTGGTTTCGCGCCAGGTTAAATCTTCCTTTGCTTCTTTAGTGCCACTTCCGGTATAGGGAAGTGCTGCATCCATCAGATTTTCTGTACCTTCGCTCGTGCGATTGAGAATGACATCCTCAACGGCCTTTTTAAGTTCGGTAGGAATGTCATCATACACAGTGAGCTGGCCAGCATTGACAATGCCCATTGACAGCCCAGCTTTAATTGCGTGGTATAGAAAAACGGAATGAATTGCTTCTCTTACAAAGTTGTTTCCTCTGAAGGAAAAAGAGACATTGCTAACCCCGCCGGAGATGAGAGCTCCAGGTAAGTTTTTCTTAATGAAACGACAGGACTCTATAAAATCCACAGCGTAGTTGTTGTGTTCTTCTATGCCCGTTGCGACGGCAAATATATTCGGGTCAAAAATTATGTCTCCTGGCGGAAACTGTAGTTCGTTAATGAGAAGATCATAACTGCGTTTGCAGATAGCATTTTTCTTTTCTAGCGAATCGGCCTGGCCTTTTTCGTCGAACGCCATGATTATCACCGCGGCGCCATAATCCATGCACAGCTTTGCCTTGGCCAAAAATTCATCTTCTCCTTCCTTGAGAGAGATTGAATTTACAATGGCTTTTCCCTGGGAACACTTAAGGCCGGTTTCGATGATCTCCCATTTAGAAGAATCAATCATCAGTGGTACTTTGCAGATGTCAGGTTCCGATGCAACCAGCTTTAGAAACTTCTCCATGGCCGCTTCAGAATCCAGCATGCCTTCGTCCATGTTAATGTCGATAATCTGCGCGCCAGCTTCTACCTGTTGCCTGGCGACCTCCAGCGCTTCATCAAAAAGCTCGTCTCTGATGAGGCGTGCAAATTTTGCTGACCCAGTAATATTGGTTCGTTCCCCTACATTTACAAACAGGGAATTTTCGTCGATGTTAAAGGCTTCCAAACCACTTAATCGACAGGCAGGTTTTAGGGTTGGTATTTTTCTGGGACTAATTTTTGCAACGGCATCGACAATAGCCTCAATATGAGCAGGTGTGGTGCCACAACAACCACCAACAATATTTACGAATCCGCTCTCAGCAAATTCGCCAATTATGGCCGCCATCTCTTCAGGTGACTGATCGTATTCCCCAAACTCATTGGGTAGACCTGCGTTGGGGTGTGTTGAGACAAAACATGCAGCAAGCGATGAAGTCTCCTCGATGTGTGGACGTAACTGGTCGGCCCCAAGCGCACAATTGAAGCCGATGGAAAGTGGATTGGCATGTGCAACAGAATTACAGAATGCGGCAACGGTTTGCCCTGACAACGTTCGCCCGCTGGCATCAGTGATGGTGCCAGAAATCATAATGGGTAAAGTCACATTTTTTTCGGCGAAGGAATTCTTTATGGCGATAATTGCAGCCTTCGCATTGAGGGTGTCGAAAGCGGTTTCAATCATGATGATATCGACACCGCCATCTATTAAAGCATTGGTGCTGTTTTGGTAGTCATCCCTTAATTCATCAAAGCTAATGTTCCTGAAACCAGGGTCGCTTACCTTTGGTGAGATTGAAGTGGTTTTACTGGTTGGCCCTATCACACCGGCAACAAAGCGTGGCTTGTCCGGGTTTTCTTTAGTTACCTGATCGCAGACTTCGCGCGCGTTACATGCCGCGGCATAGTTCAAATCGTAGCTAATGTCTTCTAAGTGGTAATCAGCCTGCGAGCTTCGGGTAGAGTTGAAAGTGTTGGTCTCAATAATATCGGCGCCAGCATTAAGGTAGGCAAGGTGAATTTCCTTGATTACCTTTGCTTGAGTGAGGCTTAGAAGATCGTTATTCCCTGATAGATCGTAGGGAAAATCTGCAAATCGCTCACCGCGGAAATCTTCTTCAGACAACTTGTACGACTGAATCATTGTGCCCATAGCACCATCAAGCACCAGTATGCGCTGCTGGAGTATGTTACTTAGTATTTGTTCCGAACTATGTTTGCTCATATTAACTGCGAACCTGTATTTACGACTGTATTGGCTACTACGCCATATCGGCTAAAAAGCCGGCAATTCTACCAAATGCTGGGCTAAGCGCCATCATCTAAATAACCAAGCATAATAGTCAAGTATTCAAATTTCTAGGCGAATAGAGTATGATGACCATATAAATTGGCTGATAACATCAGCACCCAACGAACAACTGCGAGTGAATTACATGGTTAGCATCACCGAAACTGCACAGGAATACCTAACTGAATTGCTGACGAAGCAAGATTGTGAGGGGATATCTGTACGAATCTTCATTCTGGATGCAGGAACGCCTAAAGCAGAAACCTGCATTTCATTCTGTCGGCCTGGAGAAGAAAAAGACGACGACGAAGTGAAACAATATGAAGGTTTTAAGTCCTTCATAGAGCAGCATAGCATACCATTTTTGGAAGACGCGGTAGTGGACTTTGCCAAGGATTCAATGGGTGGGCAACTAACGATAAAAGCGCCGAATTCGCGCCTGCCAAAAATTTCGGATGATAGCCCCATTGAAGATCGAGTGAACTATATACTCTACAACGAGGTAAACCCCGGTCTTGCAGCTCACGGAGGTAATGTCAGCCTGGAAGAAATCTTTGAAGAGAATGTTGCAGTGCTTCGTTTCGGTGGTGGTTGTCAGGGCTGTGGGATGGTAGATGTCACACTTAAGGATGGAGTAGAAAAAACCCTACTGGAGCAAATACCTCAGCTTAAAGAAGTCAGGGATGTGACAGATCATACTGTTACCGAAAACGCCTACTACAAATAGCAATAGACTGATTTCAGGACGGGTAGTGGGTCGCTAAGGCTGAATACACCTTGTCTTTGTAGTCGTCATCAGCTGGATCAAGCTCAGCCATAATATCTACCAAATATTCGTTGTCTTCACGGCCTTTCCAGATTTTTTGATAATGCCCCTCTTTATATCCGTGATCCTGTCGGAAAAAGTTAAGCACATTTTTGCCGACATATTGGCAATAAAGATCTGTCCAGTTCATTTCACAATCACGCATGATTGCAGCGAATACCGCCAGCTCAATGCGCCGGCTAGCAGACAGAGCAATAAGCAGTTCCAGCTTGCTTATCAGGTCTAACTGGTCAAGTTGGTAGCTTGTGGTATCAAATTCTATCGTTGACTGACCCTGCGTGTTACTCAACAACTCCATTAGAGATGCAAGACAAATAGCTTCATCGCCCTCACTTTCCAGCAACAGCTCGGAAAGAATGAAGTGCCAGATGTCGATTAGCTCCATCTGTAACTGTGCCAGGTCTTTATCCTGCTTTTTCCACCATTTCCAGCCGTGGTGCTCAATAGCTTCTGAACCCTCAATGACGACAGCTCTTAAGTAAGGGTATTTAGCGGCAACCCAGTTTGGATCTACTTTTGAGTTCATTGCCCCTTGCAGGGAAAGCATGGTTTCAGCTTGTGAGGTTGATAACATAGAAGATACTGCGGTTATGGGGTAAGTTTTAGACAGACTGCGTATGCGCGGCTATCAATGTATTGTGACTGCGCCGTGCGCTAGCTGCTAGGAACAGGCTGAAGCTTCGCCTGCTTTGCAAGGCTGCTAAGCATTTCTTTACGGCTGCGAAGCATGTCGTTATATGACTTTCTAGCAGCAACTGTCTCAGAATCGCCATTTTTTGATGCATCCAGTTCGACTAACCAGTCTTCAAGTACCTGGATTTCACTGTTTAGCTGGGCAGTGCCTTCTTCGATTAATTTTTGATCGATACTTATGTCACTGGCCATATCTGCCTGGTGCTTTTCGCTCATCGTCTGTAATCCTCTCGTCCCCGTGGTTCTCGATAGCCTAAACTGCTCAGTAGCAGTACAGCGGGAACCTGAACTTCATCGGCTGATTCGACAAAGTCTGTATATTCTTGTGTTATAGCATTTGCTTTCTTATTTTTGACTCTGTCGTTAGACAGGAGTTCAGGATGTCATAGACCAAAACGGGGGTCAAGATTCTGCGAATATCCAGCAATGATGGCCGGATTCTGGCTATAAACTCGCACGCGATGCGGCAAGGAGTTAAATTCTGTTATAAATTTAAAGAATTCCCCGATTATTGCAGCTTTACGCTTGACTGTGCAGGCCAAGCTTCTTAGAATCCCCCGCTGTTTGAATCAGCTCTGCCAGTGATTCAATTGTCCCCTTCGTCTAGAGGCCTAGGACACCTGGTTTTCATCCAGGCAACAGGGGTTCGAAACCCCTAGGGGACGCCATATTTTAAAGCCCGGCAACAGCCGGGCTTTTTTATGGAAAATTACCGGGCCAATCCTGCTAATAAAACCCTTGTAATGCCAGGGCTCGAACGCCTCGTAGTTGCTTATCAAACCTACAATCGACATACTCCAGCCTCAGTTTTCTAGTAACCCTCACGACGACGATCTCTTGTAAATGACTACTGCTATATCTATCAAAAACCTCGGCAAAACTTACGCGAATGGCCTGGAAGCACTAAAAGGAGTTTCGCTTGAAATAGAGCAGGGTGATTTTTTTGCGTTACTTGGCCCAAATGGCGCGGGCAAATCTACTATCATCGGCGTGCTTTCCACCTTAGTGAATAAGTCCTCAGGCTCTGTAGAGATATTTGGTAAGAATGTAGACACTCACGTCTATGAAACCAAGCTCGATCTGGGTGTTGTTCCCCAGGAAGTCAATTTCAGCCAGTTTGAAAAAGTCAGAGATATAGTGATGACTCAAGCTGGTTACTATGGCATGCCCCGCGCACTAGCCACTGAGCGTTGTGAAAAATATTTACGTAAACTGGGTTTGTGGGAAAAGCGCGACGAAAGGTCCAGATCTCTTTCTGGCGGCATGAAGCGCCGATTGATGATAGCAAGAGCGCTGGTTCACGAACCTCGACTTCTTATTCTCGACGAACCTACGGCGGGTGTGGATATTGAACTTCGGCGTTCGATGTGGGAATTTCTAACAGAGATTAATAACAACGGAACTACCATTGTCTTAACAACTCATTACCTGGAAGAAGCAGAGCAACTTTGTCGTAATATTGCAATTATTGACGAAGGTAAAATAATTGAGAATACCAGCATGCGAGAGCTTCTGGCGGAACTGGATTCACAAACATTTATTCTCGATACCGCATCTAAAATTCCTGAAAATTTTGATATAGGTCTTGAGTGCGCCACTGTACGAAAAATTGATGATCATAGTATCGAGTTGGTAGTTTCGGGAGAGCTGAGTATCAATGACGTTTTTTCTCAATTCGACAAGCTAGAAGTTAAGGTCGATGGCATGAGAAATAAAACCAATAGACTGGAACAACTCTTCCTGTCCAAGTTAAAAGGTGAATAGGATTGCAGTGTGTTTACAAATCATAAATTTATAGCATTTGAAACTATCGTAGTCAGAGAAATCCGACGCTTTACCCGAATCTGGCTGCAGACTCTGGTGCCGCCAGCAATGATGATCGGTCTTTATTTTGTTATTTTTGGCAATTTGGTCGGGCGTCGAATCGGTGAAATGGGCGGGTTTCAATATATGGAGTTTATTGTTCCTGGCCTTATTATGATGTCGGTAATTCAAAACTCTTATTCCAATGTTGTGTCTTCATTTTTTAGTCACAAATTTCAACACAGCATAGAAGAAGTGCTAGTGTCGCCAGTGCCAAACTACGTTATTTTATGCGGCTTTGTTGTAGGTGGAATGGCGAGAGGGTTAGGTGTAGGAGCTATCGTAACGGCGATGTCGCTGTTTTTTACTGACCTAAGTATTCAAAATATACCCATAACTATAGCGGTTGTATTGCTTACCTCAATTGTGTTTTCACTTGCCGGGTTTATTAACGCGTTGTTTGCAAATAGTTTTGACGATATTTCAATTGTGCCTACGTTCGTGTTAACGCCATTGATTTATCTTGGTGGGGTTTTCTATTCAGTTGATCTTCTGCCGCCTTTCTGGAAATTCATTTCCGCGCTGAATCCAATATTTTATATGGTAAACACTTTTAGATACGGCATATTGGGCAGCTCAGATGTAAATGTGGTTTGGTCGTTTTCAATACTGCTTCTATTTATAGTTATCTTGTATTGCTGCTGTATTTTTCTTCTCCGTCGAGGAACAGGCTTAAGAACCTAAAGTGAGATGTGTCGATGGATAAAAATCCTCTAGGTGAAGACAGCCCTAATCCAAACAAATATTCCCCGGATATTTTGTACCCAATTGCAAGGTGGGCAACTCGCTCACTGCTGGACATTGATAAAAAAATATTGATGTTCGGTATAGATCATTGGCAGGCCTACGAAATTTCCTGGTTAGATAGTAATGGCAAGCCAAGAGTGGGAATAGGGGAGTTCTTTTTCAATAGCGATTCAGAAAACATCGTTGAATCAAAATCATTAAAATTATATTTAAATTCACTTAACCAAGAACGATTTGAAACTTCAGATAAGTTCAAAGCCGTACTGGAAAAAGACTTGTCTGCATTAAGTCGTTCTGAAGTAATGATAGAGATTTATGGACTCGATGAGGTTGAAAATTATCCGAGGCAGCATAGAGCAGGTAAATCTATCGATGAGCTTTCTATAGGCGAGTATTCAAGTTCAGCGGATGCAGAATTACTAACCACAGACGAATTAGTAGTCGATGATGAACAACTATACTCTGATCTGTTTAGATCCAATTGCCCAGTAACTGGCCAGCCAGATTGGGCCAGTATAGAAATTCGCTACACCGGAAAGAAAATCGACGAAGCCAGCTTACTTACATATCTGATTTCTTATAGAGGCCATCAGGGTTATCACGAGGAATGTGCAGAGAGAATATTTAGAGACATAACAGTGCAATGTCAGCCCACAGAGCTGCGAGTCGCAATGAACTTTCTTCGCCGAGGCGGGTTAGACATAAATGTTTATAGAAGCACTGTCCCCGTAACATCAGACTCAGTCAACTACCGGCAGATACGGCAATAGCACGCTTGAATTAAAGATGCTCCTAAGCTAAGGTTACGCCGCTTTCTGCTATGGTGTACACACAGAATACGGTGAGGTGTCCGAGTGGCCAAAACTCGTGACCTGATCGAATGAACAGACAAACGATTATCGCAGTGATACAGCCTAGTACGTATCACTTGGAAAGCGTGTAAGTCGTAAGGCTTCGAGGGTTCGACCAGCAGCGTAAGCTGCGCAGCACGCCTGTTAAGGCGCCCGGAGGGTGAGCGATTTTGCTTAGCAAAATTGAGAATGAATCCCTCCCTCAAGTTTGCACAGCAAACTCAA